>NZ_PJIZ01000005.1 GCF_021596505.1 Nostoc sp. CMAA1605
GCGTTGACCTATGCCTAAATGTACTCTGCTTTCACCTTGGTCATTAATACCGTAGTCAGCACGAATTAGACCTAATGGAGAGTCTACCCTGACTCCTGCACCATAACCAAAACCAGTACCGGGTTTATTCCTTGCGCCTGCGGGATCTCCGACAACGGTATCGCCAGAACCTAAATCTGAGGCGAAGTCAGCAAAGACTACACCCCCAAATATTGGGGCGATGGGAAAACGATATTCGGCGGAGGCTAGTACATAACTGCGACCATTACCAACATCGCCAACATCGTAACCGCGTACAGAATTAGAACCACCTAAATTAAAGGTATCGTAGGGGGGTAATTACCCAAAACTGTCCCAGCTTGCACATTGACGGCAAATACTTGGGGTTTTTGGCTGTTAAATAAGTTGACTGGCAAATATTGACTGTAGTTAGCGGTGAGACGATTCATGGAAATGTTAGCTTCACCGATGGGTACAGATTGTTCTGTACTGAGTCTGAGAACAGAACCTTGGGTGGGATTAATTAGGTTATCGCGTTGGTCTTTGGTGGCGGTAAAAGATACAGTAGCTAGGTCATCAACACCGTTACCACTAGCCGATAGAGGATTACCTTGAATATCAGTGGCGGTAATATTGCCTTGGCGATCGCGGATGCTGGTACGAGTATAATTAAAACCTAATGAGGTATCCCAATTATCAATAGGTCGTTGCAAGCTAATACTTGCCCCAATCTTACCTTCTCGGACTTTATCACCGTTGGCTAAGGTAATCTGATCATCGAAGGTTTCAGAAAGTTGACGATTGCGGAAGATTTTGACGGTGTAGCCTAAGCGGTCGGGATTTGTCACCCGATAGGGACTAATAAATTTAGTATCAAATTGCAAATCACGGCTACCAACACCAACATTCACATTTAAGATGTCATTTCTGCCGCCAATATTTTGGTCTTGATAGTTCACAGTCCCGATTAATCCTGTATCAGCATTGTAACTACCACCTAAATTAATCGCTCGCGCTCCATTTTCCTTGAGTTCATAAATCACATCTAAATTACTAGCATCACCTTCAAAGGCCACATTGATACTTTGAAATAAGCCAGTACGATACAAGTTCTGCACATCTTGACGGACAATATTTTCTCGGAAGACCTGACCTGCTTTGAGTTGCAGTTGTTGTTTTAAGAAATCTGGTTTGGTACGTCCTGAAACGGGATTCCCTTTCGCATCAACGGTTTTACCATCATCATTCACAAACCGGAACTTGATATCGCTAACTAAACCTTCCGCCACATTGACCGTGAGAATACCTTGGGGATTGGGTTTTATAGATAACACTCGCCCTAAGTTATAACCATTGTCGGTGTACCATTTATTGATTTGTTCGACTCCGGTTTTTAGTTGTGCGGGACTGATGGGTTTACCAACCTGAGATTGAAAAGGTGTGAGGGCGACTTGGTAAGTCAGGGCTTTAGCACCTGAGAGTTGCAGCGATCGCACGACCACGGGTTGCACCTGATACACTACATTTAACCCCGATTGGTTAACGCTGGTATTAACCTCCGCACTGACAAATAAACCAGTCTGCAAAATGGCGGCGATATCACTTTGCAACTGATTTCGGCTGGTTTCTCCCCCCGCCTGAGTTTTAATCACTTGGCGAATCACTTGTTGTAATTCGGGAGTTGCACCTACTATCTGCACATCGGTAGCTGTGACGACTAAACCGCTTTCAGTCGTGGGGGGTTTGGGTGGTGCTGGTGTGACTACAGCAGGTGTAGACGGGAGAACAACAGGCTTTGAAGATTGAGAAAATTGGGGAGTAATCTCTGCTTCTGGTGCAGCCACATTCTTGAGAGGAGTTGATTTTTCTTCCACTACGGGAACTACTAGATTTTGGTCTGGTGCAGCCTGAGTAGAAGCGGTAGCAGGTGCAGCCATAGCTGATTGCGTAACATTACCAGCCGCTAAAGTAGCTAAAGTCAAAATGGTAGTAGAAGGAACACGCATAATAATATGGGAAATAGGGCATAGGGAATTGGGCATGGGAAAAAAGCTTATCCATGCCTGTGTAATGCTTTACACGATTTTATGAATTCCGCAGTGTCGGTATTGAGAATTAAAAATTACGAATTACTGAAATAGACCATTAATTTTGTGATTTTGTTTCTTAAATTAGGGGTATGGGGGTATAAGTGTAAGGGTGTAGGGGAAGCAAACAAGATTTTACCCAATGCCCCATGCCTTATTCCCAATGCCCAATCCCTGGTTATGAATGATTTATACCGCTTATCTTTTGCCTCTAATTCATCAAGTGCCGATTCTCGATTGCAGCTATTAGTATTAAGTAATGGTCATGGGGAAGATGTAATTGCTGCCCGGATTTTGCAGGCATTATTGCAACAACCCTACCCACCGGATATCTTTGCATTGCCTTTGGTGGGAGAAGGACACGCCTATCAAAAGTTAAATATTCCCCTAATTGGTACAGTCCGCACGATGCCTTCTGGTGGGTTTGTCTATATGGATGGGCGACAACTGGCGCGAGATGTGCGCGGTGGGTTATTACAATTAACTTGGAGTCAAATTCAAGCAGTGCGGCGTTGGGTGCGATCGCAAAAAAAATTAAACAACCAAAACGCTGTCTTGGCGGTAGGGGATATTGTCCCGCTATTGTTTGCTTATATCAGTGGTGCTAAATATGCTTTTGTGGGGACAGCCAAATCAGAATATTATGTGCGGGATGAAGTAGGAATTCTCCCCAGGACATCTAAAGCCGCCCGTTGGGAAAACTTTTCTGGTTCGATTTACCATCCTTGGGAAAGGTGGTTAATGAGTCGCCGGCGTTGTAAAGCCGTGTTTCCCAGAGATGGGTTGACAGCCAAAATTTTAAATCAGTGGCCGATTCCCGCCTTGAATTTTGGCAATCCCATGATGGATGGACTAGAACCAAGATTTAATACCCAACAACTTTATAGTATTGATAGTCAACAACAAGAATTAACTAGACCACTGATGATTACTTTGCTTCCTGGTTCGCGCCCGCCGGAAGCGTATAAAAATTGGGAAATCATGATGGTGGGGTGTCTGCATTGATGGCGAGTTTTCGCGAGGAAAATTCATTTGTCCCCAATTCCGGTAAAGTGGTATTTTTAGGAGCGATCGCACCTAATTTAGATATACAAGCCTTCGCCAAATCCTTAAAATCTCATGGTTGGCAAGCCTCGACAGAATTCCCCCTACCTTTACCAGACAATCAAGCTCTCATCTTTCAGCAAAGAAACGTCTATTTCCTGTTGACACAACAAGCATACAATGAATGTTTGCATTGGGGAGACGTAGCGATCGCCATGGCCGGGACAGCTACAGAACAGTTTATAGGTTTAGGGAAACCAGCGATCGCCATTCCGGGAGAGGGGCCACAATATAACCCCGGTTTTGCAGAAGCCCAAAGCCGATTATTAGGCTTATCTTTGATTTTAGTCTCAGAACCAGCAGAAGTAGCTATGCAAGTGCGATCGCTGTTCACTCATCCTGACAGGTTACACCTAATTGCAGAGAATGGTAGGCAAAGAATGGGTAAGCCTGGTGCAGCACAAAGAATTGCTGAGTGTTTGATGGAAAGATTTTTTAGTCAATAGTCAATAGTCATTAGTCATTAGTCATTAGTCATTAGTCAGCACTCATTACTCATTACTCAGCACTCAGCACTCATTACTCATTACTCATTACTCAGCACTCAGCACTCATTACTCATTACTCATTACTCATTACTCATTACTCATTACTCATTACTCATTACTCATTACTCATTACTCATTACTCATTACTCATTACTCATTACTCATTACTCATTACTCATTACTCATTACTCATTACTCATTACTCATTACTCATTACTCAGCACTCATTCCGCACTCCAAAAATTAGCCTGTAATTGGTAGGGCAATAATAAACTCTGTTCCTTCTCCTAAAACGGAATTAACCTCGATTTTCCCGCCGTGTTTTTCTTCCACAATTTGACGCGCGATCGCCAAGCCTAAACCCGTACCTTTACCTACAGCCTTGGTAGTAAATAAATGGTCAAAAATGCGGTTTTTTACGTCTGCACTCATGCCTTTACCATTGTCTTGAATATGAATATAAATTTTGTCGGTAGCGGCTTGTGTACGAATTGTAATTTTCTGGGGTCGATTTTGCAATTCAGCAAATTTAGAGGTTTGAGCAGCTTCGTCAAAGACATCAATAGCATTCGCCAAGATATTCATAAATACTTGGTTTAATTGCCCAGGAAAACATTCAATTAGTGGCAGATCACCGTATTCTTGCTCAATGACGATTTCCGGGCGATGTTGGTCAGCTTTGAGGCGGTATTTTAAAATTAGCAGCGTACTATCAATTCCTTCGTGAATATTCGCTCTGATTTTGTAGTCAGTGTCAGCACGGGAGAACGTACGCAAACTTTTACTAATCGATTTAATGCGTTCAGTTGCGCCTCTCATCGCATTGAGTAACTGAGGTAAATCTTCTTTCACAAATTCCAAATCGATGTTTTGGGAGTTTTTGACAATCGATGTAGTGGGTTCGGGATAATTCTGTTGATAAAGTTGTATATGTCCGATTAAATCCTGGACGTATTCTTTGGCATTGCTGATACTACCATTGAGAAAGCCGATGGGGTTATTGACTTCATGCGCCACACCTGCAACTAAATTACCCAAAGAAGCCATCTTCTCACTTTGAATCATCTGGATTTGGGTTTGTTTGAGTTCTCGTAAGGCTCTTTCTAGTTTCTGAGATTTTTCCTGTTCTTGGGTATGAAGTTGGGCATTTTCTAAAGAAATGGCTGCTTGGGTACAAAGGAAATTGAGGATCATAATGCGATCGCGACTAAACACACCGCTAACAGCACGGTTTTTTAAATACAAAATTCCTATCAAATTTCCCTGGCTGACAATTGGTAAGCACAGTAAACTTTTTGGTTGCCGCTCATTTAAATAATCGTCAATTACAGGTAAATCGGTTATGAGTTCGTCAATAACTACAACTTTTTGTGTATTTTTAACATAATTTATCAACTTCATGGGTAAATTAGCATTACCCTCTAAAGGTTGAGAACACAGTTCTGTACCTTCAAGTGTGGCAATAGCTTGAACCTGCCATTCACCATGAATATTCGGCAGAATTAAAACACAGCGATCGCCCCCAGAGTGTTGCAAAATAATCTGAGTCAGTTGATGTAGCAACTCATCTAGTTGAATTGTGCTGGAAAGACTTTGGCTAGCTTTGAGAATAGAGGTTAAGTCCAGAAATGTATTAATACTGGGATGGGATGAAGTTTTGGTGGCGTTGTGAAATGTGACATTAACACCACTAATTGAGACTAGGGTTTCTAAGGAATTAAGAGTGGGTGTTGTCTGCTGTAAAATAGGGTATAGCAAATCAGGATAGCGATGTTCTAGTTCCTTGGTTTTCGCCTTTGCTCCCCAGCGACCATAAAAGTAATAAGCCTCCTGCATATAACCTGCGGCTACTTTTTCTTTCCCCCGATCTAAATAAAATTTGGCAGCGAGTTCGTAAGCTAAAGCTGTATCTGGAAAATAATGATGATCTTTGGCATTGGCGATTGCTAAGTCATAAGCCTCCATCGCATCCAATGGTTGATGCAGTATGCGATATTGTTCAGCCGCCACTAATTGGCAACGATGTAAATGATTAAACGGTGCATGAGTTGCCCATGTTTCTAATTTTGTCTGATGCTGCTTAACTCGCTCCAGAATTTCCTGTTGTTGTACTTTTGTGGCATTTTCATACAGTGCCAGCTGTACTAGGGCATCGTAGAAGGAGTATAAGACTACCATAAAGCAGCCAATTCCACCTTCTAGATATTGTTCTGTAATCATCGATATCTGGGCTGCTGGCTGATGTTCGCCAAAAAGATAATGCAAAAATACTTGATTTATGTGCCAATAAAATAAAGCTGTGTGATGGTTATTAGCTTGCAGTACAGGTAGTAATTCAGCTGAGGCGAAAATTTTTCCTGTCAATTGCTGGGGAACTTCCGTCTGTCCCAGTAAGTTGTAGATAACTTGCTGATAAATTGCTAAATAATATAGGGAAGTTGTTTGTTTGAGTTGAGAGATACTCTGACGATAAGCATCAGTTTGAGCCGCGAGACTAGTTAACTCTTGTCCAGCATGATAAGCGTAATAACAGCAAGCGGCTGCATTTAAGGCTGCTGATTCAATATCTCCTGTTTCGAGTCCAATTTGGTAAGCTTCTTGTAAATAAGGAATAGAGTCCTGTAATGGGGCTTTCCAATGGTGAATATAGGTGTGAATGACATACAACGCCCGACTTTTACAAGTGTGGGCTTGCAATTTTTCTAGTAATTTCCATCCTAGTTGACCAAAATCGTAACCGGAAGGGATGTCCCCAAGTACGCCGCACAGAATTAAACCATAATCAACATAACCATAAATTGAAGTGGGAGAATTGCCATCTAGAATAGATAATTCTACTTGCTTAAAAATCAGGAGAGCCATTAAATGGTGATTGCTCCAATAGGCGCAAGACACTAGCCAACTCAAGATTTGCATAGCTGCTATCCGATGAGGTAGCGTCATGGGAGGTAAATCTAACAAATGCAAGGGAACCTGCCAAAGTTGCTGTGTGGTAGCAAAGGCTTGCTTCACATCCATCTGCGTTGGTTGGCTGGGAAATTTCACTCCCAATGAATTTAAAGCCTGCAATCCCAGTTCTATGGCCTCAAGGAGTTTACCTTGAGCTTTAATTCCCATCAATCGGGTTTGCTCTACTGGGATGGTATCTAGGAGGTTGCGGGCGTTTTGCAATACCAGACTACCTAATTGTTCCATCTGGGCAAAATCGGTATTTAGATAAGCCGCATCTGTTGCCTCTGTATAAAATGCTAAGGTAAGGTCGTAATTACTCTCCCAAGTATCTGGAGGTAGAAGTTGGATACCTGTGGTGAAATAGTCAACGGCTGAAGCGTAAGCTGTGGCTGTCTTAGATTTTCGTCCTGCTGTCAGGTTCAACTGTGCTAGCTGTGTTTTCTCCTGTGGCGTAGTCATCAGGGAGGAACCCATATTCAGATGATTGACAATTTCAAAAAGTCGTTCTTCCCGTCTACTAGCTGAGGTATTGGATAATAAAAGTTGACCTATGTGCAGGTGGGTAGCTTGTTGTTCATCTTCAGCAATTAAAGAGTAAGCTGCTTGCTGAATGCGGTCATGGAGGAATCTGTATTGTACAGCGATCGCTCCCTTCACTTCGGGTTGATTAATTTCCTCAGTGGGGAAAAACTTGTAGGTTTCACTGGTAGGCAGAATTAACCTTTCTTGGAGTGCTGGCCATAGGTGTTTTGCAGTTGCGGTTGCTGAATTTTCAGCGACTATGGCTAATGTTTGCAAATCAAACTGGTTGCCAATACAAGCCCCCAATTTCAACATCTGTTGTGTTTGCTGGGGTAACTTTTGCAACTGCTGCGCCATAAACTCTACGACACTATCTGTTAATGCTGCTTGGCGCACTTGAACAATATCACATTCCCAATGTCTCAGTAGGGGGTTAAAGATAATTAAGCCATCTTGATGTAACACCTTGAGAAATTGTGTGGTGAAAAACGGATTCCCTTGGGTCTTTTGATACACCAATTCTGTTAAAGGTTGCGCGATATCGGCTGTACAATGGAGGGCATCAGCCACAAGATGATTGACACTCTTTTGGCTGAGAGGCTGCACTGTCATCGTCTGCACTATTGCTCCTGTTTGCCTGATGTCCTCCAAAGTTAACAGCAAAGGATGTGCAGCCAAGACTTCATGATCTCGGTAAGCACCAATTAACAATAAATAGTTGGTCAATGATTCTCCCATCAGCAACTTGATCAAATTCAATGAAGCTAAATCAGCCCATTGCAAATCATCGATAAATATTACCAACGGATGCTCTGATGTCGCGAAAACTTGAATGAATTTCTGGAACAATAAGTTAAATCGATTTTGAGCAGCAGTACCTAAAAGTTGTGTAGTAGGTGGTTGCACGCCAATGATGCGTTCTAGTTCAGGAATAACTGCGATCATTACTTGAGCATTGTCGCCCAAGGCTAGGAGTATTTGATTTTTCCAGGTTTGCAGCTGGGTATCAGATTCCGCCAGCAGTTGTTCTATTAAGTCGCGAAAGGCTTGGAGGAATGCAGATAAGGGAAGATTGCGATTGAATTGGTCGAACTTGCCTTTGATAAAATATCCCTGTTGGCGAGTAATGGGTTTATGAACTTCATTGACGACGGCGGTTTTCCCAATTCCCGAAAACCCCGCCACTAACATCATTTCGGTGCTACCATTGGCGACTCGCTCAAATGCTTGTAGTAATGTTTTAACTTCCGTTTCTCTACCATAGAGTTTTTCAGGAATTAAAAAGCGATCGCCACGATCCCGTTGAGCAATTTCAAAATATTCAACTTTGTCTGTCGCTTGAATTTGTGCCAGACAAATTTCTAAATCAAATTTTAATCCTAAAGCACTTTGGTATCGATCTTCGGCATTTTTCGCCATTAATTTCATGACTATATCTGAAATTACCTGGGGAATTGCTGCATTGTGAATTTCATGAACTGGCTTGGCGATGTGACAATGTAATAACTCCATTGGGTCATCACAAATAAATGGCAAATTCCCCGTGAGTAATTCATAAAATGTCACACCCAAAGAATAAAAGTCACTGCGATAATCAATGCCACGATTCATTCTTCCGGTTTGTTCGGGAGAAATATAGGCGAGTGTACCTTCTAAGACATTGGGACTTTTGATTTCTAGGGTTTCTTTGGGTAGTAAGGAGGCGATACTAAAGTCAATGAGTTCTATTTGTTGGCTATGGGGATGGATGAGAATATTGGCGGGTTTGATGTCTTTATGAATGACACGATTGTGATGTAAGTTGTGTAGAATCTGGCTGAGTTGAATGGCGAGCCTCAGAAATTCTACTAGAGATAATCGGTGGTATTTGATATATTCGCGGAGGGCAATGGCACCTGTATCGGGCATGACTAAAATGTAGCCATGTCCGTAGGTTTCTAGGGCTAAGGGTTGGATGATTCCAGGAATATGCAGATTTTTACTGATAGTGTATTGATTGCGAAATTGCAGTAATTCTTGGAAATTTGGGTATTTGGAGGTAAGCAGTTTAATGATGACTGGTTGTTGGTCTTGTTGGCGGATGGCCCGATATACTATGGTTTTTGAGCCTGCGTAAATTTGTGAAATGATTTGATATCCAGGAATCAAAAGTCTTTGAGTCTCAGCAGCCATTTATACAAACCTCTGGTGGGAATTAGTGTTTGTCTATTGACATCGATGAAGCCATACACAGCAATTGTAGAATCTAGTATTCCCACGAATTAGGTCTGGAGTATCCTCATTCGGATTTTTACGTATAAAAAAATACTATGCTATTAATTAACTGCTGCCAATATGTGCGATTTTGCCATCATTTGGTAGGGAAATGATAAATTCTGTTCCCTCTCCTAAAACGGAATTAACCTTGATTTTTCCACCGTGTTTTTCTTCCACAATTTGACGCGCGATCGCCAGTCCTAAGCCCGTACCTTTACCTACACCTTTAGTAGTAAATAGATGGTCAAAGATGCGATCTTTCACATCTGCACTCATACCTTCACCATTATCTTGGATATGAATATCAACTTGATTGCCAATTACTCTGGTACGAATGATAATTTTGTGGGGTTGATTTTCCAGTTCCTCAAATGTGTACTTTTGTGCCACATCATCAAACATATCAATGGCATTAGCCAAGATATTCATAAATACTTGGTTTAATTGCCCAGGAAAACATTCAATTAGGGGTAAATCACCATATTCTTGCTCAATGAGAATAGCTGGACGATGTTCGTCAGCTTTGAGGCGGTATTTTAAAATCAGCAGTGTACTATCAATCCCTTCATGAATGTTAGCCATGACTTTGTGATCAGTATCAGCACGGGAGAAGGTGCGTAAGCTGTTACTAATCGATTTAATGCGCTCAGTCGCCCCCGTCATCGCACCAAGCAATTTAGGTAAATCTGCCATCACAAATTCTAAATCGATATCTTCAGCATTTTCTTGAATCTCTGATGTTGGTTGGGGATAATGTTTTTGATAAAGTCCTAAATGTCCTAGTATGTCTTTTACATAGTCACGGGCATTGCTAATACTACCATTGAGGAAACCAATGGGGTTATTGACTTCATGAGCTACACCTGCAACTAAATTACCCAAAGATGCCATTTTTTCACTTTGGACTATTTGCAGTTGCGATTGTTTTAAATCTAAAAGTGCTTGATTAAGTTTCTTCGCTTTATCTTGTCGTTGATGAGACTCTATAGCTAAGGCAATTAAATTGGCTACGGAACGGATGAAATTTTGTTCCGATGGAGTCCAAGTCCGTTTTTGTCCAACGTGTTCACAACAGATCACTCCTCCCATATCTCCATTAATTTGGAAACTAGAATCTAGCATTGATGAAATGTTTAAGATATCTAGATAACCTTTGCTAAATTGACAGGTACGGGGATCATTCATCGCATCATCCGCCGCAATAATTGGTTGTGACTTCACAGCTAAAAAATAGGTGGGATAATCAGCCACTAGGAGTTCTAATCCTTGTGAATGTTCTTGAGCAGAACGTTGAAATAAATCCATACATCGGATTTTGGTTTGGTGTTCATTAAATAGCCAAACACTAACTCTTTCTGTTTGTAAGGTGTTGGCTGTCACCTGCGTCAGTTCTACAAATGCTGCACTTAAATTTCCTTGATTAATTGCTGGACTTTGAGAAAGCTGAAGCAGTGCTAAAGCTTGTCTTTGTAAGATTTTTTCTTCTTGAAGTAATTTTTTTTGCGCGGTTTGTAATGTTTGAAAAGATGTTTCTAATTGTTGGGCATAGCTTTGAGATTGTTGATAAAGACGGGCATTTTCTAGGGAAATGGCGGCTTGAGTACAAAGAAAATTGAGAATGAGGACGCGATCGCTAGTAAACACCCCACTAGTAGACTGATTTTTCAAATACAAAATCCCAATTAAATTGCCCTGATTGAGAATTGGTAAGCACAGTACACTTTTGGGTTGACGCTGAGTTAAATATGTCCCAATCACGGGTAAATCCGTTTTGAGATTATCAACCACTACCACTTCCTTAGTGTTTTTGACGTACTGGATCAGCTTAATTGGTAACTTAGGATTGTTTTCCAGGGGTTCGTTGTACAACTCGGTGTTTTCAGGTGTGGCAATAGCCCGTAGTAACCAATTCCCATCACTATTAGGTAGGATTAAAGCACAGCGATCAGCACCGGAATTTTGCAGAATAATCTGGGTTAGTTGATGTAGTAATTCATTTAACTCTATGGTGCTGGATAGACTTTGAGAAGCTTTGAGAATCCCCGACAAATCTAAAACTGTATTGATACGGGTACTAGAGGAAGGTGTAGCGGTGGAAGAAGAATGAATTGACAGGTTAGCATTAGTAATAGCCGCTAGGGTTTCTAAGGGGTTGAAAGTTGATCCAGACTGCTGGAAAATGGGGCGCAGTAAGTGAGGATAAAGGCTTTCTAACTCTTTGGTTTTGGCGGCTGCACCCCAATGAGCATAGCCATAGTAAGCTTCCTGCATATAAACGGCGGCGATTCTGTCTTTACCTGAATCTAGGTAAAATTTAGCAGCCAGTTCATTAGCCAGAGCCGCTTCTTGGAGATAGTTTTTACCTTCAGCTTGGGCGATCGCGCGATCGTAAAAATCACCCGCTTCATATTTTTTTCCTAATACCCGATAAATTTCAGCTTCCACCAATTGAAATTTGTGCAGGTAATTCATGGGGGCATAATCTGCCCATGTCTTCATAGACTTTTGATTGCTTTTTACCTTTTCCAAATAAGCATTTGCTGTCACTGTATCTACACTCTTATACAATGACAAAAGACTCAAGGATTGATAAAAATTCTTCAAAGGCACAATTAGTAAACCAGCCGCACCCTGTTCATATTCCTCAAATTTATCAGCATAATCTTTGCCAGTTTGAGCATCACCGAATAAGTAAGATAGTAGTAGTTTGGCTAAATAGACATAGCAAATGCCATTGACATTACGGCTAGCAATTAAAGCAGGCAAATCCACAGTTTCATTAAAGCTAGAACCAATCAGCATCATGGGATTTTCAGCATTACCACGCAGGTTAATTACTGTTTGTCGCCATGTATTTGCCCAAATTAAAGAAGCTTCCTGCTTGATATTTTCAATGAGGTGGCAGTATTTATTGGCTTCAGCTTCCGCCGTTTCTAAATTTTCTCCTGTCCAAAATAAAAATTGGCAATAACAATTAGCACAATATCCCACATACTCTAAATCGCCATGTTCCAACCCACTAGTTAACCCAGCTAAAAATACAGGTAATGTAGAACGGATAGAATCTCGCCAATGTTTAATAAATAAAGCAAAAGTCAGATTAACTTTACTAGTTAATTCTTTAGCTTGCAATCGCTCTAAAACAATAGTGGCTAATTCTCCAAATTGATAGCCGCGTTCAATTTCACCAGTCGCACACAGAAATAGTCCATAAAAACTATAAGCAATTGCCGCTTGGGGAGAGTTACCAAATTGAATACAGATTTTCACCATTGTAAAAATCTTTAAGGGTAACAATTCCGGTTTGGCTAAATATACAGATGCAAATAAACCAACCAGAATTCGCATAGCGGCGGCTTGATGAGAATCTACTAAAATTGGTAGATTCACCAGACTGGGAATTGGGCGATCGCCTAACATCATTTTGAGTTGTTGATGTTGGGCAATCATTGTTTCAAAATCACATGATTCGGGAAAATCTACGCCCAATAAATTCAGGGCTTCTCTACCTGTATTGATAGCTTCTAACAGTTGGTTTTGGGCTGTATATGATTGAATTTGAATTTCATAAACCTTGATTTTATCTAATGAATGCTGTGCTGATTCTAGAGTTTTTTCAATGAGGTATTTACAGTTTTCAAAATTAGTGTTTAGATATTCTGACTCAGCCAAAGATTCATATAATCTCAATGTTAATGTATATTGACTCTGCCAACTATCAGCAGTTAATAGCATTAACCCAGTATTTAAATAACTGACAGCCGCGCTATAAGCTGTCGCCACTTTAGCCTTATTTCCCGCCTTTAAGTTTAATTGAGCTAATTTTTCTCTGGAAGATAAGTCATCGATTAACTCAAGACCTATATTTAACTGATTGACAATATCAAAGATGCGGTTGTCTAAATCTTGCTCTATTGTATTGTGC
Organism: Nostoc sp. CMAA1605; assembly: GCF_021596505.1. Classification (GTDB taxonomy): domain Bacteria; phylum Cyanobacteriota; class Cyanobacteriia; order Cyanobacteriales; family Nostocaceae; genus Trichormus. The sequence continues at coordinate 13,335 of NZ_PJIZ01000005.1, forward strand.
AGCAGTAATTCGCCAATTTTCAAATGTGTGGCTTGTTTTTGGGCATGAGGAATCAAGGAGTAAGCAGCTTGTTGCACACGGTCATGTAAAAATCTATAAGTTAAATTCTCACCTTTGTGATTATTGATATTGACTTGTTCATCACTCAAATAAAATTTATAAACTTCACTTTGGGGTAAAATTAATCCTTCTTGTAAAGACTTCCATAAAGCTACAGCAGCATCCGCTTGCAACTGTTCAGAAACAATAGCTAAAGTCGATAAATCAAATTGATTACCAATACAAGCAGCTAGTTTGAGAATATTTTGCGTTTCTGGCGGTAACTTCTGCAACTGCTGTGCCATAAATTCCACCACATCATCGGTGAGAGATAGGGCGTGAATTTGGGCAATATCACATTCCCAATAACCACACTCACGATTAAATGTAATTTGCCCATCTTCGTGTAATGCTTTGAGAAATTGAGTGATAAAAAAGGGATTTCCTCTGGTCTTGCGAAAAATTAATTCTGTCAAAGGCAGCGATCGCTCAATGACACAATGTAAGGTATCAGCTACCAACTGATTGGCATCATTTAAAGTTAAAGGTGCGAGGGTAATTGTACTGACAATTTTTCCGGTTCGCTGGAGTTTATCAACTGTCAACATCAAAGGATGTGTAGGGTAAACCTCATTATCACGATAAGCTCCCAATAACAGCAGATAATTCTTGTCCGCCATCAACAATTTCATCAACTGCAAAGAAGCAGAATCTGCCCATTGTAAATCATCCAAAAACATCACTAACGGATGATCTTTTGTGGTAAACACCGCAATAAATTTCTGGAACAGTAAATTAAAGCGATTTTGGGCCGCAGTTCCAGAAAGTTCTGGCGCAGGCGGTTGTTGACCAATCAACCTTTCCAGTTCTGGCATGACTTCAATCAAAACTTGCCCATTGTCTCCTACCGCCGCTAAAATATCACTGCGCCATTGTTGTAGTTGACTATCGGATTCGGAGAGTAACTGCCCAATTAAATCGCGCAATGCTTGAACAAAGGCTAATAGGGGTAAATTGCGATTGAATTGGTCAAACTTGCCTTTGATAAAATATCCCTGTTGGCGAGTAATGGGTTTATGGACTTCATTGACGACGGCGGTTTTCCCAATTCCCGAAAACCCCGCCACTAACATCATTTCGGTGCTACCATTGGCGACTCGCTCAAATGCTTGTAGTAATGTTTTAACTTCCGTTTCTCTACCATAGAGTTTTTCGGGAATTAAAAAGCGATCGCAAATATCCCGCTTACCAATTTCAAAGTCAGTGATTTCGCCTGTTCGTTGTAATTGTGCCAGACAAATTTCTAAGTCAAATTTTAGTCCTAAAGCACTTTGATATCGATCTTCGGCATTTTTCGCCATTAATTTCATGACTATATCTGAAATTACCTGGGGAATTGCTGCATTGTGAATTTCATGAACTGGCTTGGCGATGTGACAATGTAATAACTCCATTGGGTCATCACAAATAAATGGCAAATTCCCCGTGAGTAATTCATAAAATGTCACACCCAAAGAATAAAAGTCACTGCGATAGTCAATGCCACGATTCATTCTTCCGGTTTGTTCGGGAGAAATATAGGCGAGTGTACCTTCTAAGACATTGGGACTTTTGATTTCTAGGGTTTCTTTGGGTAGTAAGGAGGCGATACTAAAGTCAATGAGTTCTATTTGTTGGCTATGGGGATGGATGAGAATATTGGCGGGTTTGATGTCTTTATGAATGACACGATTGTGATGTAAGTTGTGTAGAATCTGGCTGAGTTGAATGGCGAGCCTCAGAAATTCTACTAGGGATAATCGATGGTATTTGATATATTCGCGGAGGGCAATGGCACCTGTATCGGGCATGACTAAAATGTAGCCATGTCCATAGGTTTCTAGGGCTAAGGGTTGGATGATTCCTGGAATATGCAGATTTTTACTGATAGTGTATTGATTGCGAAATTGCAGTAATTCGTGAAAATTGGGATATTCTGAAGTCAGTAGTTTAATGACTACCGATTTTTGCGATTGTTGGCGGATGGCTCGATATACTCTGGTTCTTGAGCCTGCATATATTTGTGAAATGATTTGATATCCAGGAATCAACAGTTTTGTAGTCTCATTAGCCATATGTACAACCTTATGGTGCAAGTTAGTTCTAGCTTTTCATGACAAAGCCTTGCAGAACGCGTCTACATAAAATTTAGTATTCCCACAAATCGTTAAGGTACTTCCAAGGGACTTGTAACTAAAACAAGACTTATGTCAGCAAAATGTGTCATTCCGACCGGAATGTATTACAGGAAGCCATTCCAGAGTTTTAGGCGATTACATCAATAGATTTCCCTGCTGTCCCCTGCTACTTATTCGCTAAAGGTAAGAGTAAGCGACTCACTACACGATGATCAGGTAACTGATAGAGGTTTAATTCTCCTTTGAGTTGCTGCATTAGCTGTTGACAGATGAGTAAATGTAAACCTGGGAGTTGGTCTAGATAACTGCAAGTGAGCAAATCTTTACGAGTTTTCTGTTCTAGTTCAGTCAACAATTCTGGTGCAATTACGCCGTTGTCTGTAATCGATACCTCAACAAATTGCTCATCTAGACGACGACACCAAATATCAATTCTGCTGCCGTGTGGGGAACGCTGACAAGCAGCAAGTAAGACTTCATGGAGGATTAATTCAAATTTCATCAAATCGCCAGTAATCACCATTGGGGCAGAATGGTTGGCAGTGACTGTATTCTTCACTAAGGCAGAACTCTGATTAGATTCTGAGTCAGAATTATTTGCTCCCAAACCATGAACCCCAATCCACATCTTTTGGCTTTGGAGTAAATTTTCTATGCGTTCGAGCGATCGCTTTAATAAACTGGCAATGGGCATAGTCTCCCCACCCATAGACAATTGCCACTGTTCTTGCTTCAACAAGCTGGTAATTGCTGTGTTGGCGTGATCTAACTGTCGTAGCAATAATTTGTAGCGTGTCTGTGTCAATTCATTATTGGGAATCCCCACATCATGAATTTGACCAAGTAGTTGCGCTGTAGTTCTGTGAACTTCTTCTAACCGCCGATGCTTATACCAATTGAGTTGTCGTAATTCTTCCATTTTCGCTGCCTGAATAGTGCTAATTTGCTGTTGACGACGCAACCAAGCCAATTGCTCAATCAGCGTTTCTATGGCGTTGAGGGTTTGTTGTGGCCAGTAGCGTTCTGTATGGTCTGCTAGAACAATTACGGATGTAGGTTGATGATGAGCCGCAGTCCGTAAAGCGATGATTAAGATTTTACTCGTAGCCGGACAATTTAACCATTTTTTGGTTTCCGGTGGTAAATCTTCGACTTTTAAGTTTAAATAACCATCTTTAGACAATGCCCACTGAATTAACGCTTCATACTGCACAAATACTTGGGCATCTGCACGAATACTAAAGTGACTATCAGCAAAAACTCCAGGGATAATCTCTGCTGTTTCTTGTTCCTCAGACCAAGTCAACATTAAGGATAAAGGACAACCAAGAATCGCCGCAATTTGCTTGAGTGCGGTAATTTCTAGATAATTTTCTTCAGTCTCAGCATTGTCGCTATGGGCTTCTTCTAAAATACAGAGTGATTGTTGAATACTCTGCAAAATCTTTTGTTGTTGTTCATTACTGGTAAGTAGTCGCCACTGACGTAAAACTACACCAATTTGCTGACTGACAATCCACAATAATTCTTTTTCGGCGTTACTCCAGGTACGATGTTGAGTGTGGGTAATCAGGAGAATGGCTTCTGGTCGATGACCTTGAGTACAGTTACAAACTAAGAGCGATCGCACACCGTTGTCAATTAACGGTGGTCGCCAATTAAAAAAGCGTAAATCTTCGTCTAAATTCTCCACTTCTACAGTAGTTTGCGCCGACTTGAGCATTTGTCTATCGGTTTCGGTTAATAAACTAAAAGCGAAGGTTAAAGGACGGCGATTGTGAGGTTGGGTTTGATAAATTACCTGATAGTTATTGCGATCAGCGTCATATTGTAAAACTAAAAAACGGGTGGCATTCAGCCGAGATAAAACTTTAGCCGCACAAATTCTTAAAGTTTCTTTGAGGTCTTGGTGAGTATAGATAGCTTGAGCTACTTGACTTGTCAGGTGCGAATCTTCTTGAATTTTTTCAATGGTAGTTTCCATTTTTTCCGTTGGAGTGACCAAAGAAATGAAACCCGCCGCACCTTGTACAAAATTTTTGTCTGCTTCTGACCACATCCGGGGTTGAACATCTTCTACAGCCAAAAAACCCAAGAGGTCTTTTTGCCACATAATGGGAGCTGCTAACAGCGATCGCACCCGCCAGCGTTGCAACAATTTGGCTGTAAAATGGCTACTGAGAGAACTGCGTGCATCACCAATCCAGACAATTTGATTGGTTGATAAAGCATAGTAAAAATCACTCAATTCTTGTACAGTCATCCCCACAGCCTGCTGTTGCTGCTGCGCCTCCCGACTCATTTTCACAAACTGATTACTAATGCGACACCAAAAATAGCGTCCCGGCCGATCAAACCAATAAATGTTGGTGCGACTTGGCGACACGAATTCATGAGTTGCTTCTACTGCGGCTTTGAGTCTTTCTTCTAAGTTATTGAGGTTATGTAAATTGTCGAGTAATTCTAATAAAGGCTGATCAGGACGTTTAGTTTGCTTTTGCTGTAACCGAATTTCATTTTGATGCAGAATAGAACCTAATTCCCCCAAAACAATCATCACACTGGTTTTCGCCTCTTCTGGAATTAAATAACCCCAGCGTTCGGCAGCTATTAACAGCAACCCCAAACAAGTTTCCTTGTAGCGGATGGGAAAAATGATTGTCCCTCGGACATTGTGTCTTGTACCGAATTCTTGCCACTCACTCAGTCTAGTTTCAGTACGAATATCCGGTACACCCAAAGGACGCTGTTGAATCACCACTTGCTCTAACAAGTCACCAGGACGGATGATCAAGCGTTTGCGTAAAAAATTATCATCCCCGCTAGGAGTGATACCGCCTTGACCTGATAAAGAGTGCTTGAGGCGATCGTAAGTAGCAATCCAAACTAAATTGTAATTAAACTGTTTTTGAATATAAGAAGTAGTAATTTTAATCAGAACCTCGACATCATCTTCTTCCCTCAGACTTTGCAAGACACGTCCCAAGGCAACAATTTGTTGTTCGGCAGCTATCGGTGGTTGTGGCAGCCCCATCTGATTCTTAGTCAACATAACTTGTAATATATAAGATGCCCATAAAATAGCCCTGACTAATATTGTTACGATTGTTTACCGAGAAATTCAGGATGAAAATTGGGGATTGGGGAATGGGGACTGGGGACTGGGGAATGGGGACTGGGGACTGGGGATTGGGGACTGGGTACTGGAGATTGGGAAAAAGATAGACAAGGTAGAAAAATTGACTAATGACTAATGACTAATGACTAATGACTATTGAAATGGATATCTATCAAATCGCTGTTCGTCCGGTTTTATTCAACCTACTAAAAGCAGACCCAGAGTGGTCACATCACCAAGCAATCAGCATCCTCCGTTGGCTATCTCATCAGCCTGAAAATAGTTGGATGCACAGCTTGCTAGCGAAATCTTTATGTTTACAAAATCACCGCCTGGAACAGAATCTATTTGGTTTACATTTTCCTAACCCCGTAGGCTTGGCTGCTGGTTTTGATAAAGATGCTGTAACGTCGGGTATTTTGTCAAGTCTGGGTTTCGGTTTTGCTGAACTGGGAACTGTGACATTTGTAGCACAACCAGGAAATCCTCGTCCTCGTTTATTTCGCTTGCTTCCTGATCAAGCCGTTCTCAATCGTATGGGGTTTAATAATAGTGGTGCAGCAGCAATGGCAGCACGACTAACTCAAGACCAACAAGAATTTACTCCATCCATACCCATAGGCATTAATTTGGGTAAATCAAAGGTGACACCTCTAGAGTCAGCCGCCGATGACTATTTAAATAGTTTTCGCTTACTCAAAGATTTGGGAGATTATTTTGTAGTTAATGTTTCTTCACCCAACACTCCAGGGTTGCGATCGCTCCAAGATGCCTCTATGCTCAGTTCGATCTTGGATGTACTACAAGAAGACAACAGTACACATAAACCAATATTTGTCAAGATAGCACCTGATTTAGAGTGGGAAGCGATCGCCGACATTATTACTTTGGCGAAAACCTACCAATTAGCAGGGATGATTGCCACTAATACGACTATTAGTCGTGAGAGACTAAAAACTCAGGTGATTGACATAACGGGCAAATCACCTGAGCAAGAAGCCGGAGGGATTAGTGGCGCGCCATTACGCGATCGCTCCACAGAAGTCATCAGGTTTATTTGGCAGCAAACCCAAGGGCAGATTCCAATTATCGGGGTAGGTGGTATATTCTCCCCTGACGATGCTTGGGCAAAAATCACTGCGGGTGCAAGCCTCATTCAAGTGTATACAGGCTGGATTTACGAAGGCCCAATGATGGTACGCCGCATTTTAGAAGGTTTGCTAACCAAATTAGAACAACATGGACTCAATTCCATCTCGGAAGCAGTAGGTTTAGACTTTCGGAGTCAATAGTCAACAGTCAACAGTCAACAGTCAACAGTTAACATTCCGCACTCAGCACTCAGCACTCAGCACTCAGCACTCAGCACTCAGCACCCAGCACTCAGCACTCAGCACTCCCTAATTCTCCTCTAGTGGAAAGAACTCCTTAGTTTTTTCTGAAAAAGTCCAAGCAATTCCATCAGGATCACGGCTGCGAGTCCATTCAGGAAAGTCAGGATCATTACGACGTTTATAAACAGTGCTGGAATAAACATTGAGCCGTTTAGCCAGTTCTGACTGAATTAAAGAGCCAAATAATAGCTGTTTTGCTAGATTTTGTTTCGCTTCTTCAGTAGCTACTGGTGGCGGTAATTCAGCTTCTGTTTCTGGTTCTGGCTCTGCTTCTGGTTCTGCTGCAACTGGTTCTGGTGGTGGCGGTGCTAAGAGCGATCGCGCCTCTTTAGTGACAGTTGGTGTAGTTAGTTGCTTAACAGGCTCACTACTGTCAAGAATATTACCTAAAATACTACCTGTGATGAAGTAATAAACTTCACCACTTTCTCCAGTTGGTAGTATGCTTGCGCCGAATTCAGAAGCTTTACTATCTAGATAGCGTTTTGCTTGTGTACCGGGAAAGTTTCCCCGAATTGCCAAGTCTACCGGTGTAATTTTGCCTTGATTTTCTCTAACTAACTGACTAAAAATCGGGTTAACTCGCTGACACCACTGTTGCCATTGGTATTGTTGCCAAACATTTAACCCAATCAGCAAAACCAGAAAAGCCAGCAAAAATTTCCAGGTAGTAACCAGGACAATAATCACAAACGATATTGGCAAAAGGAGAACGAGAAAGCCTTTCCCGCTACCTTCTATGGTTTTTTCACTCATGCCGATTTTTGCCAAGCGAATTTTTTGGGAAATAATATATTATATTGGCAAAAATCGAGACACATAATTGTATAGTTTGGCAAAGTTAGGAAAAATCAGGCAAAAATATCATTAATTTAAATTTGCCAAACCGCGAAACCCTTATAAATACGGCAAAAACCAGGAAAAAACTTTTTACAAGTTGCTATTGTTCTGAAAAAGCAACTTTACTTGCTGAATAAGTTCGTAGTAAGGACTTTAGTCCTTGCCTTGAGGTCTAAAACCTCACTACTAAATTACAAAAGCCATCAGCAAAAAATTTATATTGACTCTTGACACTACAAAATACATATACTACATTAATACTACAAGCTGACGTTCCCAAAGGAGTTAAGCAAGACTTTCAATCAATTTGTGTAGTGGATAGTTCAAATAGCAGAACGCCCATATTGCCTGAAAAGGCCGACTTATCGAGGGTTATCACAACAACTAACTAACAACTTAATTTCCCATCCCTTGATTAAACTCCTGGAAATGCAGGTGTAAATCCTGCTCCACTACATCAATCTAAAATTAATCAAAAATTTGTATCTGGTGGGTAGCTCAATTTGGTAGAGCAATGAGCATCCTTAGTTCAGCAATTTGCCTGAAAAGGCCGACGAATCAAAGGTTATCGTTAATTCATGAGTTGTAGGTTCAAATCCTATCCCACCAGACAAACAACTATTTTAAAGTTTGAATTTTCATGTAGCGGGTGGCGGAATTGGTAGACGCGCTAGACAAAAAACCTTGATCATAACTTGTCTGCAAAGGCTGAAGATTCGAGGGTTATCGGGATCTTGTGACTAACAGTCTTGCAGGTTCGACTCCTGCCCCGCTACCAAGATTTAGTGTTGAGTGCTGAGTAATGAGTAATGAGTAATGAGTAATGAGTAATGAGTAATCAATTCTTTAATTTTGAATTTTGAATTTTGAATTTTGAATTTTTATGTGGCAGGTAACTCAGTCGGTAGAGTGCCTAAACATCCTTATTCACCCCTCGCCTGCAAAGGCCGAAGAATGAGGGTTATCGCCTTCCACGCGGGATGTCGCAGGTTCAAATCCTGCCCTGCCACCTTTGATTTTTGCCCGCAAGGGCTGGGAGATGCAGCGATGAATTACAATTTTTTTACCAAAAACAAGACAACCACACCACAAACTCAACCCATCCCCGGAAGAGAAGGAGAAATGATCAAAGGCCGTTCCGGTGGTTGGATGTTCAATGCTGGTATTTGGCAGATGCTGCGCCGTTGTCTTTTAGTTGGTACAGCCCAAAGCACTTACTATGCAGGTAAACAAGAACTCACAGAAGACTTTGTGGCGGTTGTAAAACAAGCTGTTGCAGAAAATCCCAGCCGTGTCGCCGAGGAAATTTTGTACGCTAGTGATGGACGCGCCATCAATAACAGCGCACCTATCTTGGCTTTGGTGTTGTTGTCAATGGGTGAAACCCCAGAAGCAAAACAGGCTTTTGGTGAAATCTTTCCTCAAGTTGTCCGCACAGGTAGCCATTTCTATGAATGGTTGAACTACACCAAATCTCTGCGGGGTTTCGGTAAGATAGTGCGGGAAGCTGGTAAAACCTGGTTATCTCGTGAAGATGTCAAAGGTTTGGCTTACCAACTTTTGAAATATCAACAACGTCAAGGCTTTACTAACCGTGATGCTTTACGGTTGTTTCACGTCAAACCACCTACCGAAAATCACCGTCAACTCTATGAGTGGGTAGTGAAAGGTTGGGCAGAATTACCCAGCGAAATACCCTCACAAGCGTTAGCGCAGATTTGGTGGTATGAATGGTTAAAACGCAACCCCAGCGAAACCCACCAAGCCATTTTGCAAGGACGCTTAACCCACGAAATGGCTGCACCTGTGGGCAACATGGATAAACAAGCTTGGCAATTACTATTTCAGGAAATGCCTATTGGTGCAATGTTGCGTAACTTGGGTTCATTAACTGAACTAGGTGTATTACGGGCTGATGAAACTGCCAACTTGTCGCGGATAGAAGCTGTTCTCAACAACAAAGAACATCTGCGTAAAGGTCGTATTCATCCCATCGATGTTTTGAAAGCACTCAAAACTTACGAGTCTGGGGGAAGGCTAGGACGCAGTAAGAAAACTTGGAGTCCAGTTCCCCGCATCGTAGACATCTTAGAAAAAGCTGTTGAGTTGTCCTTTGATGTGGTAGAACCCACAGGTAAAGCTTTCATGCACGCCGTAGACGTTTCCGGTTCTATGGGTAGTTTGGTTGCAGATATGGGACTTAGCTGCTGTGAAATTGCCACCACAATGGCATTAGTGACAGCCAAAGCAGAGAAAAACTACATGATTCGTGGCTTTGCTACGGAATTTCGGGAATTAAACATTACAGCTAAAGATAGTTTTCGTTCTGCGGTGCAGAAAGCCAGCAACCAAAACTTCGGCGGCACAGATGCTTCTGTGGCTTATGACTGGATGATTAAAAATAAGTTCAAAGCTGATGTCGTCTGCTTCTGGACTGACTCCGAAAGCTGGGCGGGTTATAAACATCCCTCTCAAGCTTTGGCAGAGTACCGTAAAAAAGTAAATCCTGATGTTAAGGCAGTGTATGTCACCTTGACACCTTACCAAATTACCTTAGTAGATCCTAAAGATTCCCTGTCTTGGGATTTAGCAGGATTTGACCCTGGTACACCTCGCATCATCCAGATGTTAGCTCAAGGCGAGTTGTAAAAATAGTTGAATAGCTTCAGGATAAGGGGCGAGAATCTCTTATCCTTTTTCCTGGTGGGTCATCCTTATTCGTCACTTGCCCTTCGGGGACGCTGAATAGAGGGTTATCGGTTAAATCTCCACCATCTTTGGGGATGAGCGGGTACCCTTCGGGAAGCAAGCTACAATCCCCGCACCCACCTTTTACAATCATAATAATTAGGCCTGCCTTAAAAATGGGCATTGGGCATTGGGGATGGGAAGATTGATTTTTATTGTTCCTTGTGAGCGTAGCTCATCGAGTCTTTCAACGCAGTCGAATCAATCTACTCATCTTCGACCCAATTAAAGAGGAGATTGTTAAGTGGCAAAGCTAGAAAAGTATCGAGAATATGTTCAGCGTGTTTTGTCAGAATATGCCCAACGTCGAACATCACCTCATCATAAAGATGAGTTAGAAATGCAAACTATCTTTGATACTGTACACGACCATTATCAGTTAATCTATGTTGGTTGGGATCAAGGAAAGCGTGTTTATGGGCCTGTAATCCATTTAGATATTAAAAATGAAAAGATTTGGCTTCAGTGGAATGGTACAGAAGATGATATCGCTGCTGATTTAGTAGAAATGGGTGTGCCGAAGCAGGATATTGTATTGGGATTCCACTCACCTTATATGCGTCAGTTTACTGATTTTGCAGTTGGTTAGTTAGCATCTTAGAAGATTATTGGCTTATTCCCAAATTCTCAATAGTTTGCTTAGTTTTACTCAAGCTATCAATAGCCTGCTGCACTTTCTGGATTTGTTGCTTACATAATATTTGAGTAAATATCTTTAGGGATTTTTCCAGGTTAAATTCGCTTGTCTCAAGTGCTACTTTACTTTCTTTATTTTTTTTGATTTGATGAAGAAATATTCCCAGTTGATGTAAGCTTATGCCTCTAAAATAGTGACACCCACCTAGAGAGTAAAGTACATTAATCATTAGCTTATCTTCTTTAATCCTAGTGGCAATTAGTAAAGCTGTTTCAAAGAAATATTGACTTGTTTCATAGCTTCTCTGACTATACTCAAATTCATTACTACTTTCTATGTAATTTCCTTCTTTTTCATTTATTATTGCCAATATATGTGTGCTTAAAGAAAATTTATAAAGCACAACACCTAATATTGTGTAACAATCGATATATTCAAAAACCATGTTTTTAATTGCTTGAAAAAAAGGATTATCTGATAAATTTGGTTCTTGTCTTAATTCTTCAAAAGAATCTACACCATAAAATTCAATAGCATGATAAATAACTTCTAAAATAAGTGTTTCCTGTGCATTAAGTCCCTGTTTTACTATTTTATCTGCATTTTCTATATTTAAATACATTTGTTCTTGACTATTATTCACATTTTCTGTAACAATAATTTTTGGAATCAGTAATTGGGATTGATTAGTTATTAAGCTAGAAAAAAATATCCCAGCTTCAGTGTGAGATTTCTTCCAATCATCTGTTAATTTAAGTCTTTCTATTGCTTCTTGGCGGATAGCTTCATATAGATAGTACCCTTCTTGGCTAAACTTCAGTAACGCTCTATCTCGTAAAGCCCTAATAAATCGACGTTTATTGCGGTCATTTTTTTCATCCCAAAGCAAATGAAAAATTTCTTCCTCATTTATTGCAGAAATATATTGGTAACGATAACAACCTAATCGGCATAAAAGTTTATAGGCTTGGGGATTATCTCTTTTAAGCTTATCAAACTGACGTTTAACAAGATTTTCTAACTTTGGATTCGCTAATAAATCATTCTTATATTTATGCCATTGTTCTCTCGAAACAATTTTAAATTCTTCATTTTGAATATCAGCACATATAAGAGACATGGCTTCAGCATTACCCCCATAAGCTTGGTTTATCTGACTAATAGTCTCAATTTCTATATCAATATTTAAATATTCAAAATACTCTCTCCATGTTTCTACCTTCAGCCCTTCTAAATGATAAGTTTTTATATCTTCTGGTTTAAATCTAGAATCATATATTAACTCGCGAGTTGTGATCAGTGTAATTGATTTGACACTGCTATCGAAAAGGGTTTTTAAGAGTTCAATATAGTTGTCTTCCTGTTGTTCTACAAATTCCCCATTTATCAAACATGATTCTAAGTTATCAATTAAAATTCCAACTCTTTGAGTTTGAAGCTCTTTTTTAAGTTGTTCTAACATCATTAGGAAATTTGGCTCTGGATTTATCTTAAAGTAATCTCTTAGTTTAAACCTTATACCATCTTCTACTGAGTTGAGATTTTCGGATGTTGTTCCTATTCGTAGTTCTAAATAGTCTAAACCTTGAATCTCAAACCATTTTCTAGCTAAGGTAGTTTTACCTACACCACCCTCTGCTTGAATAAGAATAACCTTTGCACCTTTATTAACAAATTCGTTGATGCGGACGATATCTTTATCACGACCCAAAAAATAATAATTATGAAGTAAATTCCTATCTTGAATTTTATTCTCATTATGTATAGTTTGGGAATTTTCTTGATTTAACAATTCAGGCTTATATTTTGCAAATAAAGTAATCAATTCTTTAAACTTAGAGCGGCGTTGATCTGGAAATTCATTGGTTAAACCAAATGTTTTACAAATTTCTTCACGATGCTTTCTTACAGTTGCTGGTGCTATGTGCAGAGATGTGGCAATTGCTTCATCTGTCTCACTAGCTAAAAGCTTTAGCAAAACCTCTTTACGCCTTGGAGTCAAATTTTTAAATACTGTATTAAACCTTTGTTGATCCATATTCAGTAGCACATTATTAATGGCAATACACATCTGTGTACTCAATTTATTTGCAAAGACTCACAGAATGAGTATTTGTTGTGTACTAGACTAGCGCAAAAGTTGATGTAATAATTTACAACTCACAAGTTATGAAATCTACTTACATCCACGGAAAATGCTACTACCAAGGTGATAACGGTATTATGCTTCCTGCCGTCACCACAGTTCTAAAAGCTACACAGTCTCCAGAATCTCTCAAAGCACTCTCTCATTGGCGTAATAAAGTCGGTGACATAGAAGCAAATCGAATTGCTGCAAATAGTCGCCGTCGAGGAAATGCTTTGCATCAGTTGATTAAAAAATATCTGCAAGGCTATTTAGTTAAAGCTGACAAGAGTTTTGTTCAACCTTACTGGGATAGTGTTCAGCTTGTACTGAACAAGATTAGTGATGTTCAACTCGTTGAACAAGACGCACCTAACTATGTTGAACGTTATGCAGGAAAAGTTGATTTAGTAGCACGTTACCAAGGTGTTCCGCATACTATAGAATGGACAACGGCCGAAGAAGCAAAACCTAGTATCCATCGGCTCTATGACAAGCCGTTACAATTAGCAGCTTATACAGGTTCAGTCAATCGGCATTATAGCCATATCTTCAAATCCAAAATCAATCATGCTTTAATTGTTGTGGCCTTGCCAGATAGAGACGCTCAAATTTTTTCATTTAACCGCTCAACGCTAATTAATGAATGGCACAATTGGTTGAATCGACTGAGGTTATTTTACAAGTTTTTCTCCTAATGTTCTCGCTGCCTGGAATTGTATAGGCGATGTCTATACAAGACTTCGCCTCCTGTAATTTCTAACAGGTAGTCCTTTGCATCCTTGTATCTTCCATCTCTTGGGCAAAGTCGAGAATGGTGATTTTTTATCTTTACAACCAATATGGGTTTTCAATATTTCATATTCTGATTCAGTAACAGGCAAATTTTTATAAAGGTGGGGGAAAGCGAATATCTGCACTGAAACTCTCTACACTAGCACTTTGATGAATGGGTAAGACATATTCTAAGTTTTCATGAGGGCGAGGAATAATATGATCAGCTAGCCATTCACCACCATTAACTCGTTTGATGGCATCTAATCCAGCTTTCACAGCAACGTTAACTTCCCCTAGTTCTCCGCGAATCAGGACTGTAATGCGTCCTAAATCAGTATTTTCGTATCCTACTAAAGTGACACGGGCAGCTTTACACATAGCATCACCCACTTCTAGTGCTGTGGGAACGCCGTAAACTTCAATCATGCCTAGTGCCAAGGTCATAGAAAATTGAGCAATGAAAAAGAATAGGATTTGCAATTGGGATGAATACAATTCAAATCCTATCAAGAATGAGGAATGAGTAATACAGCTTTTGTGAGAAGAATCTCATCACGGTTAACAGTGAGCCACTTCAAATTGGTAAAATTCTCAAGCACTAGAGCGAACTTCATTCCCATGCAAATCAACTGGCAATCTGTCAAAACCTACGAAGATATCCTGTATCACAAAACCGACGGTATCGCTAAAATCACCATCAACCGTCCCCATAAACGTAATGCTTTTCGACCTAAGACTGTCTTTGAACTTTATGATGCTTTTTGTGATGCTCGTGAAGATACTAGTATTGGTGTAGTTCTTTTTATGGGTGCAGGGCCTCATACTGATGGTAAATACGCTTTCTGTGCAGGTGGCGACCAGAGTGTCAGAGGTCAAGCAGGTTACGTTGATGATGACGGTGTGCCTCGCTTGAATGTGTTGGATTTGCAACGCCTGATTCGTTCGATGCCTAAAGTTGTCATTGCCCTTGTCGCTGGCTATGCCATTGGCGGTGGACACGTTCTTCATCTAATTTGTGACCTGACTATTGCGGCGGATAATGCGATTTTCGGGCAGACAGGCCCTAAAGTCGGCAGTTTTGATGGTGGTTTTGGTGCTAGTTATCTGGCGCGCATAGTCGGACAAAAAAAAGCGCGAGAAATTTGGTTTCTCTGTCGTCAATATGATGCTCAACAGGCTTTAGAGATGGGTTTAGTAAATTGTGTTGTGCCTGTCAATGAACTGGAAACAGAGGGAATTAAATGGGCGCAAGAAATTTTGGAGAAAAGTCCGATTGCGATTCGTTGTTTAAAAGCTGCTTTTAACGCCGATTGTGACGGACAGGCGGGTTTACAAGAACTGGCCGGTAATGCCACTTTGTTATATTACATGACGGAAGAAGGCTCGGAAGGTAAGCAGGCTTTCTTGGAAAAACGTCCACCTAATTTCCGTAATTTCCCTTGGCTGCCTTAAGGTGCTTGGCGGTGATTTAAATTAGGGTTCTTGATGGTTAACAGTGGATGGTTGACTGTTAACTGTCAGCTTAAGAAAAGACCCCAAGACCTCACTGTTCCCTGTTTTCTGTTCACCAATCAAACTAAAAAATCGCACCCTGCCTAGAGATGCGATCGCTAAAAACTATGAACTTACAGCACAAGAAATTTTAAAATCGGATGTTAATTTGATGCAGAATGGACATTAAGTTAGGTAATATGGTGGATGATTAGATGAATACTGTCTCAACTTTTGTTTGTTCAGAAGTGGAGGCAGTGTTTTCCTGAGCTGAAACAAAAGCAGAATCTTCTAAAGCAGATATTTGACAATCAGATTTATTTAAAACTGGTGTAGCATCAGGCAAGCTCCAAGCATCTTCCAACGTTTCCCAAGAAGGCGCGAAAGGTGGTAGTGCTAAAGAACAAGCCTTCCAACTAGCTTGGACAGGTACGCCCAATTGTTGGCAATTTCCACCACGACGACCTTCTGGTTTGTAGTGGCGACAATAGCGACAGGCAGATGTCAAACAATTAATGGGTTTCATTTGGGTTCATCTTTGATGCCGATTAGGGCAAATTTCTGTCTTTATATTTTCCTTCTAGATATAAATACGTAGTGATCCCATAACCCGTGATTATATCTAGGTTATAGCCTTTTAATGGCTAAATATGCTTTAGATTATTTTTAGATTCTTGTTATATTTTTAAATGTTTGTTGTAGTGATCACATAGAAATTATTGCCTATAACCCATTGGGGATCAAGGGTAAAAGTCAAGTTTTTAATGTAGGGAAAATTTTCAATTAATTTGTAAACTGTGACTTTATAGACTATTATTGTGTCATTTTTATGATATTGGCAAGTAAATTTGCATACAAGAATCAAATATGATTGACAGCAAAGATTAAATCCAGGTTTTTGGAGTTGGCTGGATGTAATGTAGTCGATATTCAAACTGGCGACACAAAATCTACCATCAAAAGAGTAGATGGTATTCTACTTTCAGATAGAGAAATCAACCAATTTTGGATTTTGGATTTTAGATTTTAGATTGACCCCAACCAAGTTAGCGTAGCGGGATGTACTTGATCATCTGAGTGATTGTTTGACACTACATAAAGCACATACACCCCAGCGCAGGAGTTCTCCAGATGGTGTGGGACATTGACATTGAGGGCAGAGGGGTAAACCTTGCGATCGCGTCTGTGTGACTTTCGCCCAAGACTCAAATACCTGATTGACATTCTGTTGATTAGCCTGAGTCACCCTCTGAGGGTGATGGCTATCTCCTAAATAACTGGGATGATCCTGCGGAGAAAAGCTAGTTGGTGGCGGTGATAAATCTGGAGCCTTGTGCCAACCAGCCGTAGAAAAGCGGATATCTACCAAAGACATAGACAACTTGCTATTTAACTTGAGCAGTAGTGTCTGACGGCTAAATGTCAAATTCTGCGCCCAGGCTGCGCTAGAGGTAGCGACACGCAACACATCACGCTGCGTGGATATGGGGCGAGAATGGTGAGCAGCTACAGATCCCACAACTTCTGCCCAGGATTGGAGTATCAAGGTCAATGGGTCGGCTTGCCATTTAGCTTGCTGTTCTAAAACACCTAAAATATCATTAATTGGTTTAAGTGACATTTCGCCTAAGAGTAGCAAAAATCAAGATTAGTTCTGGGATCTATACTAATCAACAATTTTCGTTACGATTAGCACAAAATTATCTACAGTTAATCCAGCAGCCCCAGTTGGAGGTACGAGGCCATGAGTCAAAATCCCCTGATGGATTCCGGTACGCGATCGCCTAAAATATCTGGTTTAAACCCAGCATTAGCAGCAGCATTAGGAAGTTTAGAAGTACAGTTAGACCAAGAATTAGCTCGTTACCGACGCTCACGCATGGGAATACGAGCCACCAGCAAGCCTTCAGCGCATAGCTATGTCAGCAGTCCTTCCCCAGAAGTGACTACCCATCCTAGCCCCATAGCCGATACTCCATTTCCAACCTTAGAGATTAGCAACTATCTCGCTACTATCCCTGTTCCAGAAACCCCAAAAGCACCACCAGCCACCCCACCGATCATCAAAGAAACACCGGAACATCATGCAGTTGCTATCAACTCCGAGTCTCACAACCAAATTCCTCTACCTCCACCCCAAGCTGCTAGCAGCCTAGTACCGGCGACTACCCAGACAACCCCCCAGGACAAACTTTTAGCTAATGATGCTCCTAGCCAACCAGATGACTATTTAGAATCGAGTGAAGCTCTGTTGCGTAGTTTAACAGACGAACAATCAGCAGATAATCAACCCACTAATTCTGGTGATAGCCTTTTATCACCCTTGGGTATAGGTTCGATACTACTGTTGTTATTAGCAAGCTTGACCTTGGGCTATGTGGTGTTTAATCCCAAAAGCCTACCCCAATTCAATTTGAGCAAGTTACTTAACAATAATCCACCTGCCAATAACACTAATTCCGAGACTGTCAGCAATCAGTCCCAACCCCAACCAGAACTTACGCCTATACCCAAATATCCCAACTTAGCCGCCAAGGAATTTCCAGAAGTCAAAGATCCCAATGACATAGTTGGCTTACAACCAAAAATTGTCCCCACACCCTTAGCACCATCTAATCCCTTAGTAGTTTCTACGCCCTTGCTTCCCCCTGCTACTAACCCTCTTAGCCAAGTACAGCCTTTACCGCCTGCGGATCTATCACCCACCCTACAACCTTCGCCATCAACCACTACTACACCCACCCAGACAAACGCAGAAATCAAACCCGCAGCAGATGGACGTTACTATATAGTGGCTGAAAATCAAGATGCTAGTACCTTAGCAGCAGCCAGACAAGTAGTTTCTGATGCTTATTTATCAAGCAATCAAAAATTAATTTATCTGGGCGCGCTCACTAGCAAAGAAGAAGCCCAACAAAGAATCAAACAGTTACAAGCTAAAGGAGTGAAAGCTAGGGTGCAACAACCATGAATGGTAGAAATTAATTTAGGATAGGATTGGGGAAGCTTACCAATTCAAAATTCAAAATTCAAAATACCCTACGGAAAGCAAGCTACAAAATTAAAAATTAGGAAATCCATATTTTGCAAGGGTTTCTGGATTTGGATATGTTTCATAATTTTAGTGAATTGGTATTACCCAAGGGGATTTTGCATTAATATCATGCTCTGCAACGGAGAGCCACATGGAATTGATCAAGCGGATCGTGCGTGTCATCAACGCTAACCTCAACAGTTTCTTAGACAGTGCAGAAGATCCAGAAAAAGTGCTGGAGAAAACTGTCATGGAAATGCAGGAAAATTTAGTTTTGTTACGACAGGGCGTCGCCCAAGCGATCGCCACTCAAAAACGCACGGAACGCCAAGCCGCATCGGCTCAATCTACAGCAGAAGAATGGTATCGTCGCGCCCAACTAGCCCTCAATCAAGGTAATGAACCGCTAGCCAGAGAAGCCCTCACCAAACGCCACGCCTATCTAGAAACAGCTACCGCCTTAAATAACCAAATACAACAGCAAAATCAAGTAGTAGCTAGACTCAAACAGGATATGCGAACCTTAGAGTTAAAAATAGCGGAAGCCAAAACCAAAAAAGATATGTACATTGCTCGCGCTCGTGCAGCTCAAGCTTCCTCTAAACTTCAGGATATGCTCAGTGAAGCATCAGCCACCAGCAGCAAAAGTGCGTTTGATCGGATGGAAGAAAAAGTATGGCAACTGGAAGCGCAATCAGAAGCGATCGCGCAGTTGGGTAATGATAACTTAGAAAAACAATTTACAGCTTTAGAAGCTGCTCAAGACGTAGAACAGGAACTAGCAGCTATGAAAGCAAATCTCTTAGAGAATACGGAACAAACACCAAAACAGCATTTACCCCCAAGTTAGAGCAGGGGGCAGGGGATGAGGCAAGGGGGCAGGGGGCAGGGGGCAGGGGAGAAAGAATATAATGGTCTTCTACTGTATCAAAGTGGAAAAATTTAATCTTTAACGGTTCATCATCAATTGAACAATTAGGTAATCTTTTAGTTCAGGGGATATTTTAGTAGTTAGATGAGTTTCGGGATGTACTAACCCAGACCGGAAAGATTACATTAAAAATGGAAGTTATTAAGTAGTAAAAAAGCGAACCACCCAAGCTAGCGCGTAAACTTTACAAGGGAAAACAAAGTTATGGGACTATTTGATCGGATTAAGCGAGTTGTTAGTGCTAACCTCAATGATTTAGTGAATAAGGCTGAAGATCCAGAAAAAATGCTGGAACAAGCCATTCTAGAGATGCAGGAAGACTTAGTACAGTTGCGTCAAGGGGTAGCTCAGGCGATCGCTGCCCAAAAACGCACAGAGAAACAATATAATGACGCTCAAAACGAAATTAATAAATGGCAACGCAACGCCCAACTGGCAGTGCAGAAAGGGGATGAAAACCTAGCTAGACAAGCCCTAGAACGGAAAAAAACCTATACCGAGACTGGTAATGCCCTCAAAACTAGCCTAGATCAACAAAACACCCAAATCGAAACCCTCAAACGCAACTTAATCCAGTTAGAGAGCAAAATCTCGGAAGCCAAAACCAAGAAAGAAATGCTCAAGGCTCGGATCACCACCGCCAAAGCCCAGGAACAACTCCAAGGCATGGTGCGGGGTATGAATACTAGCAGTGCAATGGCAGCCTTTGAGCGTATGGAAGAAAAAGTCCTCATGCAAGAAGCGCGCGCCCAATCAGCCGCCGAACTAGCAGGAGCAGACTTAGAAACCCAATTTGCTCAGTTAGAAGCGGGTAGTGACGTTGATGATGAATTAGCTGCTCTCAAAGCCTCATTAGCACCTGCAACCCCGCCCAACCAACCCCAACTACCCCCCCAACAAGAACAGCAACAATCCCCCCCTCCTGCTCAATCTACCCCTCAATCTAACAACGTGGTTGACAGTGAGTTGGAAGCCCTACGCCGCCAATTGGATCAGATGTAATCATTGCGAAATACTCAGTATCAATAATCCCACACCTCCTGGTAGTGGGATTTTGTTTTTGTTCCTTAGTCATCGGCTGTTTTCTCCTATGCCCAATACCCCATTCCCCATTCCCAATCGTTAACATGAGAAAATATCTATGCAATAGAGACTATGGACTGTTGACGACTTTGGGATACAGTATTTTGTGTGCCAATTTTGATCGATGCTAACTAATGGAGACTGCAATGAGTAAGGGTGTAATCACCATCACCGATGCTGAGTTTGAAACTGAAGTGTTGCAAGCCGAGCAGCCTGTATTAGTTTACTTTTGGGCTTCTTGGTGTGGGCCTTGTAAATTGATGTCGCCGGTGATTAATGTAGCTGCTACAGATTATGGCGATCGCCTCAAGGTCGTCAAACTAGAAGTTGATCCTAACCCGATCACGGTGAAAGAGTATCAAGTAGAAGGTGTACCAGCTCTGAGACTACTTCAAGGAGGACAACTCCTAGCGTCTACAGAAGGAGTAATCAGTAAAGATAAACTCCTCCATCTTCTCGATACGTATTTAAATAATAATTAGTCCATAGTCTATAGTCTATAGTCCATAGTGAAGACCATTGACCCACCGCATTTTAGATTTGGGATTGGTTTGTCCTCAAATCACTAATTTAAAATCTAAAATCTATTGACTATCGACTATTGACTAGTAACTTATAAACTATGCAATTTGCCCAACGGATACAACCCCTGCAATCTAATGTGTTTGCTGATATGGACAAGGCTAAGTCTTTGGCTATAGCCGCAGGGAAAGATTTAATTGATTTATCGCTAGGTTCTTCTGATTTACCCGCCGAACCTCATGTGATTGCAGCGATCGCTCAGTCACTTTATGATCCTAGTACCCACGGTTATCTACTGTTTAACGGTACGAGGGAATTTCGAGAAGCGGCGGCTAGGTGGTATGCACGAAAGTTTGGAGTTGAAGTTGATCCAGAAACTGAGGTGTTACCTCTAATTGGTTCTCAAGAGGGTACTGCTCATTTACCTTTAGCTTTACTCAACCCAGGAGATTTTGCTTTACTTTTAGATCCTGGCTACCCTTCCCACGCTGGCGGAGTTTACTTAGCTAGTGGGCAAATTTATCCTATGCCATTAACAGCAGAAAATAGTTTTTTGCCTGTGCTGAGTGACATTCCTGCTCATGTTGTAGCGCAATCACGCATGATGGTATTGAGTTATCCTCATAATCCCACAGCCGCGATCGCACCTTTATCTTTCTTTCAAGAAGCCGTCGCCTTTTGTCAGCAACACAATATCGCCTTAGTTCACGATTTCCCTTACGTTGATTTAGTATTTGAGGGGCATGAGAACTCCGAGAAATCCCTTGTACCTTCGATTTTACAAGCTGACCCCGATAGAAGCGTTTCCATAGAGTTTTTCACCCTTTCTAAGTCTTATCATATGGGTGGCTTCCGTATTGGTTATGCCATCGGTAATGCCCAATTAATTCAAGCTTTACGACAAATTAAAGCCGCAGTCGATTTTAATCAGTATCGCGGAATTTTAAATGGCGCGATCGCAGCTCTTTCCGGCCCCCAAGCTGGAGTCAAAGTTGCTGTCGATAGATTTCGTCAACGTCGTGATGCTTTCATCAATGCTTTACACCGCATCGGCTGGTATGTTCCCACACCCAAAGCCACGATGTACATTTGGGCGCAATTACCATCACCTTGGAGTCAAAATTCTGTAGAATTCTGCACCAGGTTAGTGCAGCAAACAGGTGTAGCTGCTTCCCCTGGTGCTGGTTTCGGCAAATCCGGTGAAGGATACGTCCGTTTTGCTCTAGTTCATGAACCCGCATTATTAGAAACCGCCGTCGAGAGAATGGCTAAGTTTCTTTAATAGGGGTGTAGGGGTGTGAGGGTGTGAGGGTGTAAGGGTGTCCTATGAATTACCCATTAGAATCAACCCTTTACCACTCATTACTCATTACTCCCTACTCATTACTCATTACTCCCTACTCAGCACTCAGCACTCACCACTAACCTTCACTCAAGCGTTGAGTATTCCAAAACTGTTCTGCAAATGCCACAGTTGGATGAATTGGGGCTTTGGGCTTGTTTTTCAGTACCATTCCCGCTTCATGGGGTAAGCGATCGCTTTTGGTTGAGTTACACTTTTCACAAGCTGTAACAACGTTGTCCCAAGTATGCTGTCCACCTTTGGAACGGGGGATTACATGGTCGAGTGTTAGACGCTTGGTGCTACCACAGTATTGACAGGTGTGGTTGTCTCGTCTCAACACCTCACGACGGTTTACAGGCGGTACTTTCCAATGTCGTTCGGGATTGCTCACAGTCAAGCGGATGTGTTCTGGTACTTGTAGTACGAAACTGGGTGAACGAACTTCCCACTGTTTTGTAGTACCAAAACTCAAAGATTCTGCTTGGCCTGTAACTAACAGCACAATGGCGCGCTTGATGTTGACGCGTGCTATTGGTAAGTAGTTCTTAGAGAACACTACGACAGAATTTTGTAGTATGTGTGGCTGCTGAAAAGGTGGTCGAGCTTCCATGTAATTCACTCCTAAAAAAATAACCCCCGCCTCTGGTGAAATAAAGCGGGGGTTAGGTAGTTGGTACTTTCTGCCTGATATTGGTGCTATACAACATTTGCACCCCCACTGTAGATAATTTGATTGCGATCGCTCATAATTGCGTTTACAATGCTTGCCGCAGGAATTGCCCAAAAGGTGTATTCTTTACAGGATAAACCACTAAACAATTGATGTGTTTTCTTAAAGATGAACAGCACAATTCCTCTACCTGAACCCCGTGCGGAGTAGGGACGTACTGCACTATTAATATTTGAGAAGAATTTGCGGTTCATTGGTTTTTTGTAGTATTTGTAGTTACGACCTAACTCTATGTTACACGCGTATTACAAATCTGTCTACTGGTAGTTGGAGTAAGTTGTGGAAAACTTAAGGTTTATTTCTGCACTACTTTCAGCTTGACACGCCAGATCGCATTCCCGTAAACGAGTTAATAATGAAAAATGGGGAATGCAAAGCGAATATTATATTAGAGATATGGGTGAAACTTTCGCAACTTATCCATACATTTTGATAGCATCAGTGTTGTTATATGCTTATACAGTCAACACCAGCCGAACAAAGAACCGTATTGCATAACGTTAGCTGGGAAACCTTTGAAGCCTTGCTGAGAGATACAGGTGAAAACAGAGGTTCTAGGTTTGCTTATGATTGTGGGACTTTAGAAATTATGACCCCGCTTTTTGAGCATGAAAATCCTAAAAGTAATTTTAGTAACTTGATTATTGTTCTCGCTGAAGAGTTAGACATAGAAATTAGAAGTGCTGGTTCTACAACTTTAAAAAGTAAATTACAGAAAAAAGGTGTAGAAACAGATGCTTGTTACTATATTCAAAATGAATTAGCTATTCGAGGTAAAGAAAGTTTAGATTTAGAAATAGATCCACCGCCTGATTTAGCTATTGAAATTGATATTACTAGCAGTTCAGTCAATAAATTGAATATTTACTCTGCTTTAGGTGTAACGGAACTATGGAGATATGACGGAGAAGATTTAAAATTTTATCGCTTGTGGGAAGGAAAATATATTGAAAATGAATTTAGCCTTGCTTTCCCCATAATATCTGTGAGTGTTTTAAGTAGATTTCTTCAGCAAAGCAAAAACATGGGAGAAATTGCCTTGATTAAATCTTTTCGTACTTGGGTAAGAGATAATAAAGCATGATAGAAGTAGGTTGGGTTAAGAGTAGCGCAACCCAACAGAAATCTCGTTGATGTTAATGATTATTGGTGTTGCGTTTCCCACTGAAATTTTAATTACGAATTACGAATTACGAATTAGTAATTATGATAAGTTGTCTCTCAAATCATGATGGTTGGTAACTCATAATTATGCCACTGACGCTGATACCATTCGGCGACTAGGGGACGAATTTTAAATTGGGGTTTGTCTTCACCTGTAACATCAATTCGCACACAGGAATAAGGACGGCGTTTTTCAAAACCTTGTCCATTACGTCCGAGGAAAAAATGCGATCGCGCAATTAATCTTTCTGTATTTCCCCAAGTTTCTGTTAAGTCTGCGCCTTCTGTCCGTTGGCGACGTAAACTATAGCCACTACCACCACAAACTAACCAATTAATATTACTGTCAGCGTGTCCTGTGTCTAGGGTTTGCAGATATTCTAAGCAATGAGCATGGCCGTTTAAAACTAAGTCTACCAAAGGTCGTCCTTGGTTGATTGTACCGATCGCTGCGGCTACAGCCTGAAAAACTTCCCGCAAATGGCTGCGAATAGCCAGGGTTTGCGCCTGTTCCCATTTCGTCGCCTCTGTTACATATGGCGGATGATGAAAATAGATGACTCTTCCCCGCACTTCGGGATTGTGCCAAGATGCAATTAATCTCTGCTTTAGCCAGTCTAGTTGTGCGGTGTCGATTTCTGGCGGTTGATCTGTGGTTAATTGTTTGCTGATATCTACAATAATTTCTTCAATTTGAGATAAATTGTGGTGAAAATCGTCTAATTGTTCAGCTTCGTTGGGATTTTCAGGATTTAACTTAGCAGAAGATTCAATAATTTGCATTTTCTCCCGTTCTAAGTCTTGCTGACGACTGGCTAAAATTTGCCGATCGCGATCGCCTTTTTGGGTTTTCGGTAAAGGCTGGGGTGCATTGAATGTATTAGAATCAAGGGCGAAAAAATCAATCCCACCATAGCGAAAGGTGTAATAACGATTGGGTATGCGGGTGAAATCTCCTGGTTTATAGACAAGAGTTCTTCCTGTATCGGTGGTAGCGGTGTAGTGTTGATCTAAATGGCGGGGTAATTCTCCTGGTAACTTCAACCTGTGGAGATAATCAATAAACGCCTTAGCATAAGCATCGCCAACCCCAGAACCATGTAAACCGACATCAATATCTAACTGCGATCGCAATATATAGCGAATCGGTAAAGTAGTGAGAGACAGTAAACTTAAAACTAACGGTAATTCATAGTAATCATGATTGCCGGGGACGGGCAGAACTGGTAACTTAAACACCATGCGATCGTAAGCAATCTGTTTGGGATGTTCTCCTCCCACAAGTAATTCCCGATAAGGTTGAATAAAATTTTGCTGATAATATTCACTCGAACCCACCAAATAAACCACATCACCTGTATGTAGTAAAAAGCGACAGTCTTGATAGTGGGGTGACATCAACTCTGCAACTTGTCGCTGGGGGTTATGTCCCTTATGTTTTCCCGAACCACTATCACCCACAACTAAAAAAGAGAATTCTTTTGAGTCTGCTTGTCCGTCTTCTAGAACTAAGCGCGTTTGGTCGATGTTTCGTTCTAAAATTAACGCATCTTGCCAACGTACCCGTTGCTGCATTTTACGGATTTTCTTGGCTATTGCAGGATCATGAACCAGTTTCACGATCATTTACTCCTTTGTGAGTGCTGAGTAGTGAGTGCTGAGTGGGGAGTGAGTGGTGAGTAGTGAGTTAGCGACAGCGTAGCGTACCCAAGTCCTCGGTGTTAGGTGCGTTATGGCTTACGCCTAACACACCCTACATATACTACATATACTCTCAGGATGAAAGTTTGAGTTTGAGATGAGAATATTATCGTTTCCTGTGAAAATGTTACAGTTTCAAACAAGAAAATTCCTGTTGCAAACGAGAAAGTTCTTGTTCCAAACGAAAACCTTTTACTTCTAAATGAGAATATTTTAGTTCAGGACTCAGATATTGATGTTCATAATGATAATTTTCACGTTTTTACCCTCAATCACGAACTTCCAAAACTAAAAATTGAGTTTCTACTCACTACTCAGCACTCAGCACTCAGCACTCAGCACTCATCACTCATCACTCCCTGACTCTTTCAACTCAATCTGTAAATTCGGTAATCCTTCCAATTTCTCCATCGGTTCTAATTCTGGAACTGAGGGAACAAATACTTTTAACGCTGCGGGGACACAATTAATCTCAATTGGTGTTGTTCCCACTACTTCACCGTCGATTGCTACTTTTTGCGGGGGATTTGTGGTGATTTTGAACTGTTTCGCACGTAAATAACCGATATCATCGCGTTCGGCGGCGTTTCCTGAAGAAGCGGTTTGAAATAGATGATAGGTAGCAGCGATCGCTCCGGCTTTACTACTAGGAGCTACAATCGTTAAATCTAATAATCCATCATCATAGACAATTCCCGCCGGGCCTTGGGCTAAAACTGAAGTTGGCGGTGCAGCATTGGCTACAGTTACCGCCGCCGCTTGAGTTTTGATGATTTTGTCTGGTGTTTCAATCTCCACATCAAAACTTTCTAACTCTCTTAACTGCTGAATTCCCGCCAAGACATACGCCATAATCCCAAAGCGTTTTTTGGCTTCCCTGTCGGCTAGTTCTACAGTTTCCGCCTCAAACCCAATTCCCGCTAATAGAATCATTGGCAGATCATTGCAATAAGCTATATCTACATCACGGGTGATTCCCTGTAAAATCGTCCGACAAGCTGCGTCAATAGTATCAGGAACTCTTAAAGCAGCTGCAAAAGCGTTAGCTGTCCCTCGTGAGATAATCCCAAAGGGAATATTAGTCCGAGCCACAGCCACAGCCGCCGCCGATAAAGTTCCGTCACCACCAGAGGCGATAATTAAATCGACACCCCGTTGAACTGCTGCTGTTGCTAGTTCATCAGCACCAGTTTCTGCACTAGTAAATTGCACATCTAAATTGAGTTCTGGTTCTAAAATTGACCGAATTTGAGCCAAATCCAAATCTGGATTACCTTGTCCAGCCACGGGATTAAAAATCAGGCAAGCGGAACGATTCATAAAATTGCCAAAGGTTAAATGCGATCGCTAAACCATTTTCTTTTACAGTATCATTTTTGCCAAATCTTCGCGTATTTCTAGAAGAAGGGGTGTAGGGGTGTAAGGGTGTGGGGGTGTAGGGGAGACAAGGAAGACAAGGGAGAAAATAAATCATACCCAGTCCCCAGCGATGCACTGAGCTTGTCGAAGTGTCCCCAGTCCCCAGTCACCAGTCCCCAATCCCCAATCTTGCCAGATTCAACGCTTAACAATTAGACTAAAAATGATGAAACATACCAGGGTTTATACTCATCTTGAACACGCTGGCGGGACGCTACGAAATCATCAAGTTACTAGGTGGCGGTGGTTTTGCCGTCACATATCTGGCTAGGGATAATTTCCAACCTAGTAAACCTTTGTGTGTTGTAAAACAACTACGTCCTAACCAAACCCAAAACCGTGTCATCGAATTTTTTGAGAAAGAAGCCGCTATCCTCGAAAGGCTGGGAAAACATCCCTACATTCCCCAGCTACTCGCGCACTTTAACCAAGACGACAATCTATATATAGTACAAGAGTTTATCGAAGGACAAGATTTGAGTCGAGAAATCTTCCCTGGTAAGCGGCTGAGTGAAAGTTATGTGACTAAACTTTTACAAGATGCGTTAGAAATCCTCTCCTTTGTCCATCAACAGGGAGTTATTCACCGTGACATCAAACCCCAAAACTTGATGCGTCGCCAAGATGTCAAGATTATCTTAATTGACTTCGGCGCAGTCAAAGAATTAGGCACATTAATGATTAATAGCCAAGGTGAAGTAAATTCTAGCGTAGTGATTGGCACACCTGGTTATATGTCCTATGAACAGTATCGCGGTAAACCTTGTTTTGGTAGCGATATTTATGCGTTAGGAGTAATGGCTATTCAAGCTTTAACTGGTGTTTTACCCGCAGAATTGCCAGAAGACCCCCAAACAGGTGAAATTATCTGGCAAAATAAGGTACAGGTGAGTAATCATTTGGCTGAAGTGTTAACTAAAATGGTGCGTCATCACTTCAGTATGCGCTATCTTAACGCCACAGAAGCATTACAAGCTTTAATCTCAGTCACAGCACCATTACCACCAACAGTTTTATCTGAGGTTAACAAAGAATTATATCTGCAAGAAGTCATCAGTCGCGCCCAGCAGGGTGAAGGTAATTTTTCTGTCATTGCTTTGAGAATATTAGAATCAAGGCGCGTTGAGTTGGGGTTAACTGAGGAGGAAGCGAGAGAAATTCAAACACAAGCTTTGCAACCCTATCGGGAATATGAACGGAAGTTACAAGAGTATGAACAGGCGTTAATTGATGTAGTCAAGCAAGAATATCCTTTTAGTCAGCGAACACACAAGGAATTACAAGACTATCAGCAACATTTGGGATTACGGAGTGAAGATATTGCAGCGATAGAAGCAAGAGTATTTGCGCCACTACAGTCAAAATCTCAGCAACCGCAGAAGGAAGCGGAAAGATTACGTCAACAACAGGAAGCATCTAACGCTAAATCTAACCCCATTATTAAGACTCAACCCTTTGAATTTGAAACCGCTACCATTACAGTTACAAATTCAGGGTTTTTAGGTTTAGGGAAGAAACATGAAATCAACCGGAGTCAGCGACGTGCTGAGTATTTTAGAGAAAATTTGGGTAATGGAGTGGCTTTGGATATGGTGGCGATTCCTAGTGGTCAATTTCTCATGGGTTCACCAGAAAATGAACCAGGAAGATATGATTTTGAAAGTCCACAGCATAACGTCACTGTCAAACCCTTTTTTATGGGCAAATTTCCTGTGACTCAAGCACAATGGCAAGCTGTTGCTGCTTTTGGTAAGGTGAATATTGATTTAAATCCCAACCCATCTCGTTTTAAAGGTGCTAACCGTCCTGTGGAAAAGGTTTCTTGGTATGAGGCGGTAGAATTTTGCGCGAGACTATCGCAAAAAACTGGGAGAACCTATCGTTTACCGAGTGAAGCAGAATGGGAATATGCTTGTCGCGCGGGGACGACTACTCCATATTACTTTGGTGACATGATTACGAAGAAGTTAGCAAATTACAACAATTTTTACCAACAAACAAACGATGTAGGAAAATTTCCTGCAAACCCTTTTGGTTTATACGATATGCACGGAAATATATGGGAATGGTGTCTTGATGATTGGCACGAAAACTATCAAGGTGCGCCAATAGATGGCAGTCCTTGGTTTCCTGATCATAATCATCTTTATCAAAAGCAAGGAAGAGCCTTACTGCGGGGCGGTTCCTGGAACGACAATCCTATTAGCTGCCGTTCTGCGTCCCGTGACCTCAACCATGGGGCGGTGCGCGACTTCATCGACGACAATATTGGTTTTCGTGTTGTCTGCGGTGTTGGGAGGATTCTCCAGTAGCCCTTTACACTTTAGTCCTTTTATACTTTGCACTTGTTCTTTTATTCTTGTTTGTCGCCATGAGGCGACTCGAATTTTTTGGCAGAAAATGTAGGGTGCGTCAGTGTGAGAGAACCTAACTATACCCAGAAATTATTCATACTGACGCACCCTACCAAACTGTAAATATTGGTTAGGATGCGATGGCGTAACCGCCCAGCGTAGCTAATCGCCTAAAATTTAAATAAAGAGATATCTTTTGAGTATGAATCAAGTAGGCATAATTCGTACAGAACGAGGTTTAGCGAGCGACGGGTTAAAAACCGGGTTTCTTGCAAATACCTCAGCTTAGAAACCTGAATCTTTCATTCAGAAACCCGGTTTTTTAGTCTTGGCGATCGCAGGGACGCGCATCATAATTTATGATGTGCTGACTATCTAAAAGCTTATTATCCGCCTAAGTTCATCAGCAGTTTATTGGAACTGACATTCAAGGCTTGACATTTTTTCAGCTTTTAACTTGCGTAAATTTTCCACAACTGGGTTAGGATTAAAGCTTTGTTCTGCTCTCATGCGATCGCCCTACCTCCCACCTGCTCCCCTAGTGTTACAAACTGTAAACAAAAACCAAAATAAACTTAACTAAAATCAGGCGATCGCCATCCGGTAAGTCACCCACTGCGGTAGTCTAGATGAGAAGTGAAAATATCGCCTGGTTTGACATATTGTTTTATGACTTCAGTTATTTCGACAGCCCAACGCACAATTCGGATTGGTTCACGTAAAAGTCAACTAGCCCTGGTTCAGACTTACTGGGTAAGAGACCAACTGCAAGAAAATTATCCAGATATTACCTTTGAAGTCCATACCATGTCTACCCAAGGCGACAACATCCTGGATGTAGCATTAGCCAAAATAGGCGACAAAGGACTATTCACCAAGGAATTAGAATTGGGAATGATCAATCAAGAGATTGATTTTGCCGTGCATTCCCTCAAAGACTTACCTACCAACCTTCCCGCAGGTTTAGCACTAGCCGCTATCACAGAACGGGAAAACCCCGCAGATGCGTTAGTAGTGCATGAAAAATTTAAAGATAAGCAAATTGATACTCTCCCCGCCGGTGCGGTAGTGGGTACATCGTCTTTGCGACGCTTGGCACAGTTACGTAATAAGTTCCCTCACCTGACATTTAAAGATGTGCGCGGAAACTTAAATACCCGCCTCGCTAAACTCGATGCAGGTGAGTACGATGCTTTAATTTTAGCGGCTGCTGGATTGCAACGCTTAGGTATGGGCGATCGCGTCCACCAAATTCTCCCCAAAGAAGTATCATTACACGCCGTCGGTCAAGGTGCATTAGGCATCGAATGTCGTGGTGATGATACGGAATTAATCTCACTACTGAAGGTAATTGAACACCCTGAAACCCGCGATCGTTGTTTAGCAGAACGCTCATTTCTCCGCAGTTTAGAAGGTGGCTGTCAAGTACCCATTGGTGTAAATACAGAAATAGATGAGGATAATTTAATACTCACAGGCGTAGTTGCCAGCATCGACGGACAAAACCTAGTCAAAGACACCGTATCTGGTGCAACGAGTGACGCTGAAAATCTGGGGATAGAATTAGCCAACCGACTACGGGAACAAGGCGCGCAAGAAATTCTTGATGCTATCTTTGCAGAGATTCAACGTGGTTCTTAGACGATGATGCTCCGAGATGTGTTTAGATATGAGTAATTCTTGTAATTACTTCACAGAAAAACTCAAGAGCCGGGGACATAAAAATTACCATGCGGATTCTATTTGTAGCAGCAGAAGCAGCACCCATTGCCAAAGTTGGTGGTATGGGTGATGTTGTCGGGGCATTACCAAAAATCTTGAGAAAAATGGGGCATGATGTCAGAATTTTCCTGCCCTATTATGGCTTTCTCGCCGATAAAATGGAGATTCCCCAAGAACCTGTTTGGTGGGGATACGCCATGTTCCAAGATTTTGCAGTTTACGAAACAATTCTGCCTGGTACTGATGTTCCCTTGTACTTATTTGGACATCCTGCCTTTAATCCCCGTCGCATTTATGGTGGTGATGATGAAGACTGGCGTTTCACATTTTTCGCCAATGGTGCAGCCGAATTTTGCTGGAATCACTGGAAACCAGACATTATTCACTGTCATGATTGGCACACAGGGATGATTCCTGTGTGGATGCACCAGTCTCCAGACATCACCACAGTCTTTACAATTCACAACTTGGCGTATCAAGGGCCTTGGCGTTGGTATTTAGAGAAAATTACCTGGTGTCCTTGGTATATGCAAGGACATAATACAATGGCAGCCGCAGTCCAATTTGCCGATAGAGTCAATACAGTTTCTCCCACCTACGCCGAACAAATTAAGACTCCAGCTTACGGTGAAACAATAGAAGGTTTACTATCTTTTATTAGTGGTAAGTTATCTGGGATTGTTAACGGCATCGATACAGAAGTATACGACCCAGCCACCGATAAATATATCGCTCAAACCTTCACAACAGAAACCTTAGATCAACGTAAAGCCAATAAAATTTCCCTACAAGAAGAAGTTGGTTTAGAAGTTAATAAAAACGCCTTTTTAATAGGTATGGTGACGCGGTTAGTCGAACAAAAAGGTTTGGATTTAGTCATCCAAATGTTAGACCGCTTCATGGCGTATACTGATGCTCAGTTCGTCTTGCTAGGGACAGGCGATCGCTACTACGAAACCCAAATGTGGCAATTAGCCTCCCGCTACTCTGGACGCATGGCCACATACTTGCTGTATAATGACCCCCTATCCCGCCGCATTTACGCTGGTACAGATGCCTTCTTAATGCCTAGCCGCTTTGAACCCTGCGGTATTAGTCAAATGATGGCGTTACGTTACGGTAGCGTCCCCATCGTCCGCCGCACCGGTGGACTAGTAGACACTGTATCCCACCACGACCCCATGAACGAAGCAGGTACAGGCTATTGCTTCGACCGTTACGAACCCCTAGACTTATTCACCTGTATGATTCGCGCCTGGGAAGGCTTCCGCTACAAACCCCAATGGCAAGAACTACAAAAACGCGGTATGAGTCAAGACTTCAGTTGGTACAAATCCGCTAAAGAATATGACAGACTCTATCGTTCCATGTACGGCTTACCAGAACCAGAAGAAACACCACAACCAGAATTAGCAATCATTCAATAAATTGAGGCTGAGTTAGCGATAACGTAACCTACTGGCGTGGCAAGCCTTAGATATTGCATTAAAATTATCTTGTGGGATGGGCTTCTAGCCCGTCCAGTGCAGGCAAGATGCCTACACCATAAGAACTATATTTTTGCACTACTTTAGCCTTGCCACGCCACTACTGTTTTTTAAAGCATTGAGCCTCCAGAACCCCGACTTTTTCTAAAAGTCAGGGTTCTTGTTTCTTAAGAATGATTTAGAACTGCCTGATCCCATCAAAATTTTTCGCTATCTTTGCACAAATTATCGCCGCCTGACACTTTCTCTACAACATCTGCGTCTATGTAATGTGCGGCATATATAAAAGTAATAAATTTTACGGATTTTATCCTGATATTTCCAGTGCTATCTTGAACAAACGAATATATACAGACTATCTAAGCGATATTTGCAAGGGTTATAACTTGTGAGAAAAAATACTATTCTCCGTGGGTGTACTTATGGCTTGACAGGATTAATTTCATTAACTGCGGTAGTCATCAGCAATACTACTGCCTTTACTCAAGTCGCAATTCCACAAACACCCTCTTTTAATAACCAATTTATCTGGCCTACTACTGGATATATTTCTCAAGGCTTCCGCAAGTATAAACACGAAGGAATCGATATTGCTGGGCCAATTGGCACACCAATTATGGCGGCGGCGGATGGAATAGTCATGAAAGCAGGCTGGGATGAATGGGGATTAGGAAATGCCATAGAAATCAAACACCCCAATGGGAGTGTCACAGTTTATGGTCATAACAGCCGTTTACTAGTGAGCAAAGGTCAACAAGTCCAACAAGGTCAAATCATTGCACAAATGGGATCTACTGGTAATAGCACCGGTTCTCATTTACATTTTGAAATTTACCCCAATGGTAAAGTTGCTTCTGATCCTCAGCGTTTATTGGCCTCATCCATTGCTAGCCATACTCCCCCATATCACATATCTTCTACTGCGGCTGGTGGCTATCAAATTCATAAACCCCAACCAATTGTCAAACCTTCAGTAACACAAACAGTTTCACCATCCCAAACCATACCAATTCCCATCACTTTGGCACCTATTCACAATACAGGCTGCAATGGTGTCTCAGTTGTTCAAGGTGAAACCAAAAATACATTCGTCACAGTTTGCCAAGAAAACGGTCAGTTTTTCTACATTGGTCAATTAAAAGAAGATCCTCATCAACCAATCAAAATTCCCGCTTGGAGTGTTGGTCACAACAAATATCAAGCTAATAATGGCAGTTATTCTTACTTAGTCAGTGCTGATAAAGTGCAAATATTACGTCATGGCAACCAAGTTCGTACTGATACTTTTCATAGTTTCAATAAGTGAAAAACTCAGCTTTTGGTGAGAGCAAAAATTAAGGTTTTATGACTTTTGTATCAGAGCCACTAATCTCTAAATATTTGCTTGTCTAGTCTCCTTAAATCCACAATAGCATAGACATGATGAAAAAGAACTGGTGCGATCGCGTCAGTTCTTTTTGCAACAATTTTTATACATTTTCCGCGTATTTAACCTTGGCAACAGCAAAACGCTTTATGATATAAAGTAGTCAAAATTACACAAACAAAAATATTGTCTGTAAGTTTTTAGTCGTTACCAAAATATAAGGTGTTTACCAATGGAATATATTGCTTATTCCTCTATGGTTATTGCCAACGAAGAGGCAAACGGTCAGGCTGAATATATCGACTACGAATTTCCCCAATTCAATTGGAATTGGCAAAAATTACTCAAATCTTCAGCTTGGCTATCTTTAGCTGGCTGTATGGTATTTTTTGCTGCTATTACCCAAACCCAATCTGCTGTAGCTGCCTATGTCAGAACTAATGGCAGTTGTCTGAATGTACGTATACAGCCAGAAATGGACGCTAAAGTCGTAGACTGTTTACCAAACGGGACAAACATCACCAGCACTCAAACAGTTAACGGTTTCGTGCGTTTATCTGCTAATAAATATGTATCTGCAAAGTGGGTGGGTGATATGTCTGCCACCCGTCCCAACAAACCCAATAACAATGCAGGTGTAGGTGGACGCGTTACACTTAGCCTTGGTTCTAGAGGGGCAGCTGTCGCAGAAGTACAGAAAGTTTTAGGAATTAATCCCACTGGCTATTATGGGCCTGTAACAGCGCGACGAGTCCGAGAATTTCAAGGCAATAACGACTTGCGCGTTGATGGCGTAGTCGGCCCAGAAACTCGCACTGCTTTATTTAGCACAGCGTCTACAGGCAATATGCCAGACAAACCAAATCCAGGAACTGGCGGCCCTGTCACCCTCACTCTTGGTTCTAAAGGCGAGGCTGTCTCAGAAGTACAAAAAGCGTTAGGCATTGAACCCACAGGTTATTACGGCCCTGTGACAGCAAGAAAAGTCAGAGAATTCCAAGCAAATAACGACTTGCGCGTTGATGGCGTAGTCGGCCCAGAAACTCGCAGTGCGCTACTGCGAGGATAGGGAGTGGAGAGGGGACAAGGGAAACAAGGGAAGGGAGACAAGGAAGATTCTTCCCCAATCCCCAATCCCTAATCCCCAATCCCAAAGTATTTTCTGACAATCTGCAAAATATACTCGGCTGCGTGACCATCTCCGAAGGGATTAATCGCGTTAGCCATTGTTTCGTATGCTGTGGAATTACTGAGTAATTCACCCGCCGCCGCCGCAATACTGTCGCTAGCAGTACCTACTAGTTTTGCTGTACCCGCAGCCACCGCTTCCGGTCTTTCTGTGGTTTCTCTGAGGACTAACACTGGTTTTCCCAAGCTGGGTGCTTCTTCTTGTAAACCACCGGAATCAGTCAACAGAAAATGCGATCGCCCAATTGCTCCCACTAGTTCGGCATAATCTAGTGGTTCAGTTAGAAATACACGCGGATGATCGCCTAATAATGCTTGCAATGGTTCTCGTACCGTGGGATTGCGATGTAAGGGTAACAGTAAAGCCGTATCAGGGAAATTATTTAAGATTTGTAAAAAACCTTGGGCGATCGCTTGCAGAGGTTCTCCCCAATTTTCCCGACGATGCACAGTCGCCAGCAAAGTCCGGTAAGAATTCCAATCCAAACCAGGAATATTGCAAGCAGGTTGAGTTGCAGCCACATTTAACAGTGCATCAATCACTGTGTTTCCCGTCAAATGAATTTCCCCCAACACCCCAGAACGTGCCAAATTTTCCACAGCCAACGCTGTAGGGGCAAAATGTAACTGCGTCAGTTGAGAAATTAATCGGCGGTTAGCTTCCTCTGGATAAGGATTATAGATATTATCAGTTCTTAAACCAGCCTCCACATGACCAACAGGAATTTTTTGATAAAATGCCGCCAAAGTCGCGGCAAAAGCCGTAGTCGTGTCACCTTGAACAATCACAAAATCCGGCTTATTTTCTAAAAATAACTGTTCTAAACCTCGTAAACTCCGGCAAGTAATATCACTCAAAGATTGCTGCGGCTGCATAATCTCCAAATCATAATTTGCCTTCAAATTGAACAGCTGCATCACCTGCTCAAC
Source organism: Nostoc sp. CMAA1605 (assembly GCF_021596505.1). Classification (GTDB taxonomy): domain Bacteria; phylum Cyanobacteriota; class Cyanobacteriia; order Cyanobacteriales; family Nostocaceae; genus Trichormus. The sequence continues at coordinate 49,657 of NZ_PJIZ01000005.1, forward strand.
CATCTCTCGATGTTGTCCAGTTAAAATCACCTGCAAATCAAAGTCCGGTGCGTCCTGAAACAACTGAATTACCGGAGCTAACTTAATCGCCTCTGGACGAGTTCCCAAGATAATGCAAACACGTTTTTGATTAGTCATTAGTCAATAGTCATTAGTCAATAGTCATTAGTCAATAGTCATTAGTCAATAGTCATTAGTCAATAGTCATTAGTCAATAGTCATTAGTCATTAGTTATTGTTTTTCTTCCTCTGTTACCCCTACACCCCTATTCCCTAATTCCCCCAAACACGAAAAAACCCGGCTTAACCGGGCAGATGCTTTTTGTCGAATTTTTTGGGATAACTAACTACATTTTGAGGTCGCAAGTTAGTGGGCAAGAGGCATATACAGTTGTTTGCAGTTGCTCTGCTTCTCCGCCGTGTAACCAGCTCAACCATTGAACTTCTGTTGGATGTACACCTTTCATGGTCAGCACACCTGCACCAATTAAAACGGACATCACATTAAACATAATCAAACCACCTGCAACAAGTAATACTGCGCTAACAGGCATTACAGATTGCAGAACAATCGACAACAAACATCCGACCGTAGCCATTAATACAACCAAAGGAAACCCGACAACCAACAAGCATACTGCCAATGTAAAAGTCCATATCAAAAAACTTTTAATCATTAACAAGGAGTAGGTCTTTCCGAGATTAGAACTCTGAGCCAAAACCATGACTTTTCCTCCTAAGTACACAGCAAAATTTAATTTCAGTAATATCTCGCTTGAGCAAGCAACTGAATGATTCAATGAAGTTTCAGTATATAAAACTCATCCGCAAAAATGAGGGTTTATTTATTAAACTTTACAATTAATTTTTTGTAACTATGAATGTAAAGTTAAGTTCACATTTCACCATAAATCCCACTTTTAATATCTATCTTCAGGCATACCAGCTAAAAATCATTTGACCAAAAAGTTTATTTCAGGCTTGTGAGCAGCATTATGCTTAACACTTCTTATAAAAAATGGCGATTTTTCTCATAATTGTCTCAACGGACTCAACAAATTATCTACGGATGATTTCACTGTTAACTGCTAGTCACTTGTAGTGAACACAGCCACACTTCTCTCATTTAATTTCTCATTTAAAATATTGCTGCCTCAGTAACGTATTTTCCTGCATTATCAAACACTATTTATTAACAATATATTTACTGAGGTTTTTTCTGAAACTCTTAAGCTAAACCAGTTTATGTATAGTTATTTTTTTTGTTTTTATTTTAGCGTCATAAACTATACAAAGCCAACAAAAGCAATGTAACAGAGTGTTACGGAACCCTCTCACATTAGTCAGAAGCCTGAAGTTCCCTATTTTCTAAATTCCCCAGCCGTTGAGCCAAGATTTCTACTCATTCCCTGTTTGACTGCGAAATTCTAAAGATATATGACAGAACCAGCCAATTCCTCCAATCCAAACTCTGTGACTGTGAAAAATGTGCCGCCAGCACCACCGCCACCGCCACCACCCCCAAATGTGATGACGCAACGCCAATATACCCAAACATTGGATATGTCTTCAGTCAATAGAAGTGGCGGACAAGCCGCACCACCTCCCCCAGTTCCAGCTCCTCCTGCGGCGGCGCACCGTCCAGGAATGCCACCACCAATGCCTGCTGCCAGTCCTGCCAGTACAGGGCTAACTTTAGGTGAGATTATCAAGGAAGCCTTTGATAAAGGTTATTCAGATATTCACTTAGGAGTAGGTGAAGTACCCCGCTTTCGTAGCCGAGGAGAGATTACCCCTACAGACTACCCAGAAACGGATAAAGCCATCTTCATGAGTTGGTTGCGAGAGGTAATGAATGAGGCAGAAATTCAAAGATTCCAAGAACATTTAGAATTTGATGGTGCGACTCAGTACGAATTTGCCCGTGTTCGGATTAACGTCTTTGACTCGCTCAAAGGCTATGCAATGGTACTGCGGTTGATTCCTTTAAAAATTCTGTCTATTGATCAATTAAGATTACCGCCTGTCTTCCGTGATATTTGTCATTATCACAAAGGCTTAATTCTAGTCACGGGCCCCACGGGTTCTGGTAAATCCACAACAATGGCAGCCATGATTGACTACATCAACCGAGAAATGGCTAAACACATCATCACCATTGAAGACCCTGTGGAATTTGTCCATCAAAGCCGTAAATCTTTAGTAAAGCAACGGGAAGTAGGGATGCACACCCGAAAATTCGATAATGCCTTAAAGGCAGCTTTGCGGGAAGACCCAGATTTGATTCTGGTGGGTGAAATGCGGGACAAAGAAACCGTTAACACAGCTTTAAAAGCGGCTCAAACTGGTCACTTAGTCATGGGAACTCTGCACACCAACAGTGCGGTAAAAACCATTGAACGGATTTTGAACCTCTATTCAGGTGAAGAACAAGATGCGATGCGGGTAGCACTGGCAGAATCTTTAGTGGCAGTCATTGCTCAAGGCTTGTGCCGGACAACTGACGGCAAGCGGGCAGCTTTCCACGATATCCTGATTAATACAGAGGCAATCAAAGAATGGATCAAAGATGGTAAGTATGATGAAATTACCGAATTGATGAAGCAAGCTGGTTTTGACGGTATGATTACTATGAACCAGTCGTTGCTCAACCTTTATCAAGAAGGTCGCATCACTGAAGAAACAGCCTTAGAAATGTCTCCAACGCCTAATGAAATGGCTCAGTTCCTCCGAGGAAGAGTTTAAGGTAGGGGTGTAAGGGTATAGGGGTGTAAGGGTGTAAGGGTGTAGAAAAGATTTTACCCCATGCCCCATGCCCCATAACCCATGCCCCAGTCCCCAGTCCCCAGTCCCCTAAAGAAATTAACTTGACTACAGATAAGCTATTTCAACCTCAGTTATTCAAGGGAATTGCCCTATTCACACCAGGAGGAGATTTAATTTACTGTATTGACCCTGATAAGCAAGGTCGATGGCATTCGCATCTATGTACTGCTTTGCAAGAAATTCTTGATTTACCAGAACCGCCTCATTTTCTGGTTCCTTGTTATACAGCTACTATTGACCACTGGTTAGATCCGCAAACCCAGCAAGTCAAGACATTCGCGGAAGCTTATCCATTGGTGATTAAGCATCAAGCTATATTAAATGCAATTTTTGAGACTCATGACTTGGTATGGCAACCTGCGCCGTGGCAGGATGGATTGTGCGATCGCATGGTACTATCCACCTATCAATCCGCATTTCCTCAACTCTGGGAAGAACATGATCTAGTCGTCAATTTAGACCTTTCTGAACCAGCACCAAGATATTACCCTCCAGCTAGACCAATACAAAAGACTCAAATTAAGCCCTATGTGCTGCGTTTATTTGTCGCCGGACATAGTGCCAATACAGAACGTATCCTGAAGAATCTACATGAACAATTAGAGCGATCGCTAGGATACCCCTACACCATGAAAGTCATTGATGTTTTAACGAATCCAGAACAAGCAGAAATTGATCAAGTATCTGCCACTCCCACCCTAGTAAAAGTTTGGCCTCATCCCATTCGCCGTCTAGTTGGTGATTTAGATAATCCCGAAAAAACTTCTACAAATGCTAGGAGCGAAAGAGAATTTGTGAGTGATGAGTGGGGAGTGCTGAGTGCTGAGTAGTGAGTGATGAGTGATGAGTGATGAGTGCTGAGTGATGAGTGCTGAGTGATGAGTGATGAGTGCTGAGTGATGAGTGGGGTGTTGAATCAAGTCAAGAAATCTTGAACTTTTAGCGAATAAATCTAGGTTTCAGGTAATCTATGTGCGCTTATCACTCAAACACTCGGTTGTCAATGAGTAAATCTTTCATATACTGGGATGTATAGTAAAGATAAACTTTTGTAAAGCGAGGACTAGGAATGTACATAGTACAGATTGCCTCGGAATGCGCTCCTGTAATTAAGGCAGGAGGTTTAGGGGATGTCGTTTACGGTTTGAGTCGAGAATTAGACATTCGGGGCAATTGCGTCGAACTAATTTTACCCAAGTATGATTGTATGCGTTACGACCATATTTGGGGACTACATGAGGCTTACTTAAATTTGTCCGTGCCTTGGTTTGGTGGCGCAATTCACTGCACCGTATACTGTGGTTGGGTACATGGGCGAGTGTGTTTCTTCATTGAACCCCACTCAGAAGATAATTTCTTTAATCGTGGTTGCTACTACGGTTGTGACGATGATGATATGCGCTTTGCCTTCTTTAGCAAAGCGGCTTTAGAATTCCTCCATCAGAGCAATAAGCGTCCTGACATCATCCACTGTCATGATTGGCAAACAGGCTTAGTTCCCGTCATGCTGTATGAGATTTACAAATATCATGGCATGGCAAATCAACGGGTTTGTTACACCATCCACAACTTTAAACATCAAGGAATTGGTGGCGCAAAAACTCTTTGGGCTACAGGTTTAAATCGAGAGTCCTATTACTTCCAATACGATAAGCTGCGTGACAACTTCAACCCCTTTGCGTTGAACTACATGAAAGGAGGGATTGTTTACTCCAATGCAGTCACAACAGTTTCACCCCACCATGCCCTAGAAGCTCAACATACAGAAGTCGGCTGTGGTTTAGGCCATACGTTGCATTTGCAGCGAGATAAATTTAAAGGGGTACTCAACGGTATTGATTACGATTTTTGGAATCCAGAAATTGACCGTTACATACCGTATAACTACACTGCCGACGATTTTGAACAAAAAATATATAACAAAAAAGCTTTGCGTGAGCGATTAATGCTCCGCGCCTCCGATAAACCCATCATTGCTTATATCGGTCGATTAGATCATCAAAAAGGTGTGCATCTTGTCCACCACGCCATTTATCATTCCCTGAATAAAGAAGCACAATTTGTCTTACTAGGTTCAGCCACGGAACCTGGAATTAACGACCATTTTCGTCATGAAAAAGCATTTTTGAATAGTAACCCAGATGTTCATTTAGAACTGGGCTTTAATGAAGAATTATCTCACCTCATCTATGCTGGAGCGGACATGATTGTTGTTCCCAGCAATTATGAACCCTGTGGTTTAACCCAGATGATTGGGTTAAAGTATGGGACTGTTCCTATCGTGCGGGGCGTTGGTGGATTGGTGAACACAGTATTTGACCGTGATTACGACCCAGATTTACCAGCAGAAAAACGTAATGGTTATGTCTTTTATCAAACCGATAATAATGCTTTAGAATCAGCAATGAATCGGGCAATTGACTTGTGGTATAAGACCCCTGAAGAGTTTCAAAAACTAGCTACTCAGGGTATGAAATATGACTACTCGTGGAATTACCCAGGCACAGAATACTTAAGTATTTACGACTGGATTAGATATAAGTGGTAATCCCACTGTATTTATGTAATTAAGCCAGTAAACTTATATTACTGGCTTTTTTATTGGTTAACTCTAGGCAATTTCAAGAAAGCAATCGCTTGATTTAAAACAGAGTATCATAGTTAATTAATCATCCACAAACCCAAATAAAACCGACAAAAGCCACCCTAGAAAAACTGATTAAACTTCTTATCAACCGGAAAATTGCTGTAAATATAAAGAAATATAAAATTTTGTTGTTGTTAACACAGACGGATTGATCAATCAGCCCAGAGATATAAAAATTCTTTACCATGACGGTGCAGTATCAACATAACAGATTGCAGATAGAAGGAAACTCAACTTCAATAACAAAAAATATACCCAGAGAAAATTAACCTTCCTATTCTTTCCTAATATCGCTCAGACACAGAACGTAGTACAGCAGAACTTATTGTTTTCGACTCGATAATCATGATTAAAAAAAAGCTAAATCTTGCAATCTTTTTACGTGATTTTGCTATCATAAGTAGTTTTACTTTCGTACTGGTGACATAATTTACCTAGATATGCAGTCTTCCTTCAAAATTTAAGTGATAACAATCACATAGATTTATGATTAAGATCCTTGGATATCCGTGAACAAATTGAGATGATTACCTCATTACTGAACTCTAGCCGAGTCATTAATAGGGAACACACTAATTGCCGACAGTCTTGTGAACAAGGTTGTCGGCTTTTTGTTTGTATGGGGACTGGGGATTGGGGATTGGGGATAGGGTAGAAGTAATGAGTGCTGAGTGCTGAGTAATGAGTAATGACTAATGAGTGCTGAGTGCTGAGTGCTGTTAGCGGTAGCGCGGCGTTTAGCCAGTGCTGACTAATGACTAATGACTAATGACTAATGACTATTGACTATTGACTAATGACTATTGACTAATGACTAATGACTATTGACCATTGACTAAATAAAATTTCCCCACCTCTGGTTGGTAACTTGACACAGAACTGGCCACAGCCACAACCAAATGTGGGGAGGTATGATCAAATTGGAGATTTTATCGATGTATGAGGTTAAGACTTCACACTCAATCTAGTAGATTAGAAGCACAGTTGTAGAACCAGCTTAAACTTAATTACTAAGACATCGCTTGAATGATGTAATCAAAGTAAGGGGCTGTAGCTGCGGCATCTTCTGCACTTAATAAGTCTAAAGATGCTGTTTTTAGGCAATTGATAGCTTCTACCATTCCAGGAACAGGAACACCCAAGGAGTTATACATTTCCCGCACTCCGATTAAACCAATGCTTTCAATTGGTTCTTTATCGCCAGCAAGTACACCATAGGTAATCAGGCGTAAGTACCAGCCATAGTCACGGATGCACAAAGCGCGCTGTTTATCACCGTAAGCATTACCGCCAGGTGCGATAAAATCAGGACGCTTCTGCCACAGTTTTTTGGTGGCTTCCTGGACTATCTTTTTTTCGTTTTCCGCTAAGGTAGCAGCAATGCGTGTTCTTTGTTCACCAGTTTGCAAGAACTCTTTAATGCTCTTGAGTTCGCCACTGCTGGGATAACGCAGTTCGTCGTCGGCTTTGAGAATAACTTGGCTAATTACAGTCATGATTATTTAAATCACGCGAAGTATTATTTGCTAGTTTAACGAGTTGGAGGTACAGAAGTGAAGAGGGGAAGAATTAGGGCAGGGGCAGGGGGCAGGGGAACGGGGAAAGAATAACTGTTGACTGTTGACTATTGACTAATGACTAATGACTAATTCTATTTGGCAGCAGGGTGAATTAATAGAACTGACGATCGCAGATTTGAGCGATACAGGTGACGGTGTGGGGCGTTTTCAAGAACGGGTGGTGTTTGTGCCGGATACTGTACCAGGCGATCGCGCTCTGGTACGCTTGGTAAATGTCAAACCTAAATACGCTCACGGCAAACTTAAAGAATTATTACAACCTTCCCCATACCGCATTCGCCCTAGCTGCATTGTGGCTGATAAGTGTGGCGGTTGTCAGTGGCAACATATTGATTATGACTATCAACTCATTGCCAAACGGGATCAGGTTATCCAAGCTTTACAACGTATCGGTGGTTTTACCGCACCATCAGTAGATCCCGTCCTCGTAGCACACTCACCTTTGGATTATCGCAACAAATCCACATATCCATTAGATATTTCTACTACGGGTCAAGTACAAGCTGGTTATTACCAAAAGGGTAGCCATCAATTAGTGAATTTAAATCAATGTCCAGTCCAGGATTCACGCTTAAATCCATTATTAGCGGAAGTTAAGCAAGATATTCAACAGCAAGGCTGGACAATTTATGATGAAAACCGCCATCAAGGACAAATTCGCCATTTGAGTCTCCGCATTGGCAGGCGGACGGGTGAAGTGTTATTAACTTTGGTGGTCAAAGATCAAGATTTACCAAGAATTACTAAGCAAGCCGAGATTTGGCTCAAGCGATATCCCCAACTAGTGGGAGTGTCATTAAATTACAACCCCCAGCGCACCAATGCTATTTTCGGTGCAGAAACTCGCTGCATTGCAGGGGTACCTTATCTGCGAGAAACATTTGCGGGATTAGAATTTCAAGTCCGCCCCGATACATTTTTCCAAGTTTCTACGGAAACTGCTGAAGCTCTCTTAAATGTTATTCAGTCACAACTACAATTGCAGGGTGATGAAGTCTTAGTTGATGCTTATTGCGGCATTGGTACGCTAACTTTACCCCTAGCAAAGCAGGTACGGCAAGCTATAGGAATAGAATTACAAGCTCAATCAGTTCAACAAGCGATCGCTAATGCCGAGCGCAACAGTATACATAACGTAACATTTAAAGTGGGTGCGGCTGAGAAATTACTGCCAAACATGGGAATAATACCGAGTGTAGTCATACTAGACCCGCCACGTAAGGGATGCGATCGCGCTGTCATCGAATCTTTATTATTGTCGAAACCAGAGCGCATCGTTTACGTCAGCTGCAAAGTAGCTACCCTAGCTCGTGATTTGAAATTACTTTGTGAACATGACTTGTACACTATTGAACGCATCCAACCCGCCGATTTTTTCCCCCAAACATCTCATGTTGAAGCCGCCGTCTTTCTTGTGTTATCACATTTTGGCAAGGATACTTAGTCCTTTACAAAAAACTCAAATTGCAAATTTGTAGTCTATTGCATAGTAAAAATGCTAAAATCGGATTAACATCAAAACATCAATAATTTTGCTCATACAACTAAAGTTGCATAGGCTCTATTCACTAATAAAAAGATTGTTGAAATTACAAATCGACGACTTCAAGAGAACTTTATTAACTCTGTAATTCCTATGATTTCTCAACTTGCTAAATGTACTAGCATGAATGAATTCAAGTCGTTTTATGTATCAACAATCACACAAAATCAACAGAGTCAATGCTCCCCAGCATTTTCAATATCTATTAATCAAGACGTAAGTTTGCAGGCAGTATGACTACCTCAAATAATATCAGGCTGTCCGTCAAAACTAACTGATGTCTAGCTAAATGAAAGCTATGGGGTTTCTCTCGTGATTACCATTTCCCTTCGTCCAGTCGGACGTTATTGGGGCACACTTAGTTTCGCCTCAACGCTTTATCTCTGTCCTATTTTAGACTTACTTTTGGCGGAAATTCCAGCCAAATTACAAGCAGAACTGCGGCTAGGACTCCAAGAAGCCCTAGTTAATGCAGCTAAACATGGTAATAATCTTGATCCGAGTAAAAAAGTTGTAGTCCGCTTTTCCCTAATAGACAATCAATATTGGTGGGTGATATCAGACCAGGGTTCTGGCTTTAGTCCTACAACTAGTGAAAATGAAGACCCAACCGATTATTTACCACCTGATGAATCAGAAAGTGGCAGAGGTATGTGTCTGCTACACCAAATTTTTGATCAAGTAGAGTGGAATCGCAAAGGAACAGAACTAAGACTGTGTAAGCAAATGGAAAACCGCCCCCGTCTGTCTTTGAGGCGGTAAATTGGGGATTGGGGATTGGGGATCGGGTACTGGGTATGAGGAAATTCTTTCCCAGTCCCTAGTCCCCAGTCCCCATTCCCTTATTTCCATGCGTTGGACAGGGAGGGCGGAAATAGAACGATTTAACCAACCAACAGCTTGTTCTAGTCTAGCAAGAGCTTCTTGGGGTTGGTTTTTGAGCAGAAATATCATAGCGGCTGCGATTTGTTCACTAGCGCGGGAATTGCGGTTAGACTTGAGGCGATGCCAATCGTTAGGTGAAATACTCAGCCTTTCCATCAGGGCTTGGGCTAGTTCTAAGTCGCTAAATTCATTGAGTTGATTGGTTTGTGAAACCTGGCTAGGTTGAGACATAAATAACCATTGGCAACAGTTACATTTACTTATTACTGTACTACCTGTAAATGAAGCCGCCAAAAAAATCATCCCAGCAGTCAGGGGAAAATCAAGAATTTGATGTGGAACAAGAACTAGCAGAATTAGAGCGATCGCTATCGGCGTTTAAACAACGGTATGATCAAGTGCAGCGCGATCGCACCGAAAAGGCACAATGGCAACAACGTCGCCAAGAATTGCAGCACAATCAGCATCAGACACCAGAAATCAAAGCAGAGTTACGGCAAATTAAACAGCAACTAGAATTGCTAGAACTGAACTTAGAAAGCCAGTTATTTTCTTGGCGTAGCCTGAAAAAACCTTTCTGGCAAGCTGTTCGCTTTGGCGGTATAGGCGTTATTATAGGCTGGATATTAAAGTCCTTGGTTGCGTAGCCTCAATATTGGATTTTGAATAGAATTAGCTGTTAGCATTCTTTAAATAGTACGCCTTATATTCAAACCCTATCGATAACAGAATATGGTAAGTCAACGGATTGCAGAAATATTGCGGAGTGGTCAACCTGATGAGTCTCTAGTGGTTCAAGGCTGGGTGAGAACGAAGCGTGAACTCAAGGGATTTGCGTTTATTGAAGTTAATGACGGCTCATCACTAGGTAATTTGCAAGTCGTCATCAATCAGGATTTACCAGACTACGAAGCCATCTTAAAACAAATCAACACAGGCGCGTCAGTGGAAGTTAAAGGCGTGCTGGTGGCTTCCCAAGGGAAGGGACAGCGCATTGAGTTAACAGCCGATGCGGTGAAAGTCTACGGTGATGCTGATCCCGAAACTTATCCATTGCAAAAGAAACGCCACTCTTTTGAATTTTTACGCACCATTGGACATTTGCGATCGCGTACCAACTCTTTTGGTGCAGTTTTCCGCGTCAGAAACGCTTGTTCCACAGCCATTCACCAATTCTTCCAAGAAAGAGGCTTTTTGTGGGTACACACCCCCATTATCACCGCTAGTGACTGCGAAGGTGCAGGGGAACTATTCAGTGTCACCAGTTTAGATTTAAAGAATGTACCCCGCACAGAAAATCAAGCCATCGATTACAGTCAAGATTTCTTTGCTAAACCCACCTACTTAACCGTCAGTGGACAACTAGAAGCCGAAGTCATGGCGATGGCTTTTAGCAACGTCTACACCTTCGGCCCTACCTTCCGTGCAGAAAATTCCAACACCTCCCGTCACCTCGCAGAATTCTGGATGGTTGAACCAGAAATGGCGTTTTGTGACCTAGAAGGTGATATGGATTTAGCTGAGGCGTTTCTCAAACACATTTTTAATTATGTGTTAGCAAAATGTCCAGAAGACATGGAATTTTTCAACCAACGCATCGATAATACAGTCTTAGCTACAGCCGAAAATATCATTAACAATCAATTTGAGCGTTTGACTTACACAGATGCTATCAAACTATTAGAAAAAGCTGATGTGAAATTTGATTATCCTGTAAGTTGGGGCTTAGATTTGCAATCAGAACATGAGCGTTATTTAGCAGAACAACTTTTCAAAAAACCAGTCATCGTCACAGATTATCCCGCACAAATTAAAGCCTTCTATATGCGCTTGAATGATGACGAAAAAACCGTCCGTGCAATGGATATCCTTGCACCGAAAATTGGGGAAATCATCGGCGGTTCACAACGGGAAGAACGTTTAGATGTCTTAGAACGTCGTGTGTTAGCCCAAGGAATGAAACCTGAAGATTTATGGTGGTATCTCGATTTACGTCGTTACGGTACAGTTCCTCATGCTGGGTTTGGTTTGGGTTTTGAAAGACTGGTGCAGTTCATCACAGGTATGGGTAATATTCGTGATGTGATTCCTTTCCCCCGTACACCACAAAACGCTGAGTTTTAATATCACTATCAATGAGACGAAAAAAACCCGCGTTTGCGGGTTTTTTTTGAGATTTTAAGAGTTTTGCATCTGTTTTTGTAAAGTCTGAACTTGTTCAAGAGATAATTCAGTTACTTGAGCAATTTGCTCTAAATCCATACCTATTTGCAGTAAATTTAAAGCTAACTTTCGTGTTGCTTCAACTCGACCTTCTGCTCGACCTTCTTGGAGAATTTCCTGATAAATGACTGATTCGCGCATAATCTCACTCCTGAAAATTCTACTAATTACATCTTTTTGTAAGACGATACCTGCTAGAATTGCGCTGGCTGCTGCTATGTTTCTTTGTAGCTGTTGATCTGTAATTGCTTCCACCGCCTTTGCTACTTCATTTAATACCATTGTAGGATCTTTAGTCTGACTTAAGGCAGCGAAGGGTAATAAGCCAGGAACAGTCATAAACCTTTCTGTTGGTTCTTCCCATAGGCGTATGACCTCAAACTCATGGTAAGTTTTTTCTAACCGAAAGTCGTTTTTATTGACCAATGGAGAAGCGGTTTTTCGCAAGTAGATAACTACTTGACGCATTTGTTTTTCAGGAAAACGACGATACACCCTGATGCGATAATCTAACATCCGAAAGGGCATATCTTCGTCTGCATCGGTTTGAAATTCAGTATGTAGAACTAGGTTATCCGACTGTAATAAGATTAACGAATCAGCGCGGATAGGTTCGTTGGATAGTTCCGTAGGACTTAACTCTGTGAGTTTAATCGGTGAACCTAGTAACCAGGTGGCTAAGTCGTCTTTGAAATTTTCAGCAATAAATTTACAAATATTGTCATACATAATTTAAATAAATTAAGATGATGTAATTTAAATAAATGTAAAGTTTGATGGGTGTTAGCACATCTAACACCCATCAAACTTTACTGAATAAATGTAATTTAGGAATTTTGCCGTTAGGATACTTCACTAAATTAGCTAACTCGTCTAATTGGGTGATGGCTTCTGCACCCTCACATTTCATTAACTCGCGGTCATCCCACATTTCCATCCAAGTGATCCCATAGTCAGAGACTAAAAACCGAATTAAGTGTTTTTCTTCTAAACTCACCATGAAGGAAGCACTTCTCATTTGGTCGCCACAAGTATAGAAAGATGTAGTGTACCCTTTATTCTCCAGCGCGATCGCCAGGGCTTGTAAGTTAATTACCAAGTCGTGAATGAATTCTTGATGTTGTTGCGCTAATCTGAGAAACATAAGTTTTCTCCTACTGCGATCGCAGTTAAGCTAGGACGAAGTGAAGATTGATCTTGAAGACGAGACAGAAGGGAAGAGGGTTCTTTGATATTGTATTATTCTTCACTCAGTTTAGTTTTTCCCAGTCGTTCTACTTAAATTAAATTTGCAAAGCTGTTCTAATATCTTTAACTATGACTTGAGGCTGGGCTGTAACATCTATACATACAGCGTCTATAGGTTCTTCTAGAGTCGTAAATTGACTCGTCAAGAGTGTGGGGTTCATATAGTGATTTTGACGGGCTTGCAGTCGTTGCTGAATCACATTGTAAGACCCTTTGAGGTAAACTAGTTTGACGCGATCGCCTACGGTGGGCGGAGCATCGTCCTTATCTATGACTAAAAATTGACGATAACTTGCTTTGAGTGCAGAACACGCCAGCACAACGTTTCTATTTTCTTGCAACCATTGCTTAATTGCCGTTTGTAAATCTTGTAACCAGGGTATCCTATCCACATCACTCAAAGGAATACCACGGCGCATTTTCTCAACGTTTGCTGGCGAGTGGAAATCATCTGCGTCAATAAACTCCCAGCTTAAGGATGCTGCTAGCATTTGCCCTATAGTGGTCTTCCCAGACCCAGAAACACCCATCAGCAGAATAATCATTATCAAGTGTCCAGTAAGGAATTGAGTTAAAGGTACATCTAAATTTTTACCCTAAAACCTTGCCTAGCAATACTTCCTGAACTGAAGTGTGTCTCTATCATTTTAACAAAATGTGGGGGTTTAAGTCCTCAGTTTTCATCGAGCCTCCAGTGTTGTGGCTCTTTCTAAATCCCCGTTACAACACAGAAAAAGCAAATGAGGAATTGTTGTAAACTGTTGGTTTCCTGAAAAGCGTCCAACAGATAACACCTTAGCGATTATACCAATTCGCAATTCGCAATTCGCAATTCGCAATTCGCAATTCGCAATGGACTTCTCTACGAGACGCTGCGCGTAGCTTGCTTCCCCGTTCGCGGTAACGTTGCGTAGCAAAGGGGTACGTCCCGCTACGCTCTAAGGGCAGCTATGCCTTAGACTTTACGCAATTAAGAAAGTCAGATACGTCTTGGTTTTAAGCTTTGCATCTGTTGCTTAATTTTGGAGAGTTGGTATTACCCATGAAATGAAGAGTAAAATTTCTTGTTTTTAGGAAATTCCAGAAAGTTCCGTCACACCCCTACACCCTTATTCCTTTTCGCAATAATTAAGCTATCAGCTGTCAGCAGTCAGTTAATTATTGTAAAGCTGACGGCTGAACGCTGATAGCTAGTTAGGCCATTTGATTTTCAATCGCCCACCGCGCCAACTCAGTACGGTTGTGGAGATTGGTTTTACCCAACATATTGGAAACATGGCTTTCAACCGTGCGCTGACTAACGTTTAATTCTTCAGCGATTTCGCGGTTAGCTAAACCCCTAGCCACAAACTGTACTACTTTCAGTTCAGTCGGAGTCAATTGCACATCAAACGGAACTTGGATGCGAGAACCATTTTCGCCTCCTTTGGTTTGGTGGTCTTTCCAACGGATAGTTTGCTTCAGGGAAGATTCTACCTGTGCTACTAGTTCTTCTGGCTCAAAAGGTTTGACCATATAGACATCAGCACCTTTATTGAGACCTTTAACTCGGTCTGCACTTTGTCCTTTGGCTGACAGGAAAAGGACAGGAATCCAACTTGTGCGTTCATTTTGCCGGACTTGTTCTACAAATGTGTATCCGTCCATTTCCGGCATCATCACGTCACAGATAATCATGTCGGGAACCTCATGTTCGAGAATCTCTAAAGCTTCCCGTCCGTTTTCTGCGGTGATGACTTCATATCCTCGGAATTCCAGATAGTCCTTCACCAGCAAGATGAGGTTAGGGTCATCATCAATCAGTAGAAGTCGTTTGTGATCTTTCATGCTGGGCTCTTTCATAGCAGTGGCACTTGTCGCGCTTCGATCCATCAAGGTCTTGATATAGTTATCCTTATATGGTGGATTGTTGAGATGTTGTCATTTTTCCCACTTAACTTACCCTTGCTTGACTTGAAGTCTCACAAGTAGTTTCCACTTTCTGTAAGACTGTTAGCTCATTGGCAATATTCTAGTAAGGATACGTAGAGCAGTAGTAATTATAATGCGCTATTATATATCCCTTTGAAAGTGGTGGGTGAAAAAACACTGATTAAATAATAATCTTTCTAGTTCACAGTAGTTCACTCAGTAAGTGTTGGCCTATGATGACCCTAGCTGTCAAACCACCTGCACTTTCATAGGCTGACTACTCTACAATACCCTGCCGATGTTCAGCCTTAATCTTAAGATGTTTACGAGCAAGTAAGGGAGTTGTTGGCAAAGGATGGGTTAAAAACGCATATTCTTTCACCACCATTATGCCTATCAAGTGTTCTCGGACGATCCGCTCAATAACCTCCGGGTTTGCTTGGCGAAACCAGACACTATCCGGGTAGACAACTATTATCTATCTAGAACAACAAACTCGCAAGTAATAAACTCGTATTTTGTTGCACCAGATCACTGTATTGTTACTCATTGAGCGGCTCTCTGATTACTGTTCTATACTAATTTCCCCACTTTGCAAATAAAGTTGACCATATAAAAATATTCGTAACTTATGGAAAAGAACCAGAAAAATACTAATAATTAAGAATTTATACTTACGCAACTAACTAAAGGGGTATAAAAATTAGTTATTTAGTTATTAGTCAATAGTCATTAGTCATTAGTTTTTCCTCTCCTACCTTGTCTCCTTCTCCCAATGCCCCATGCCCAGTCCCCAGTCCCCAATCCCCAGTCCCCAGTCCCCAGTCCCCAATGCCGCCCAATCCCCAACCATAGTTCGGAAACCCGTACCCACTGAATCATTGCCATTGGAGGTAATTCTCCGATAAATTAGCACTCAGGAGTTGAGAGTGCTAACTCTGGAGAAATTAAAATTATGGCAGCTGTATCTCTAAGCGTATCTACAGTTAAACCTTTAGGCGATCGCGTTTTCGTGAAAGTAAGCGCATCTGAAGAAAAGACCGCCGGTGGTCTTTACTTGCCCGACACCGCGAAAGAAAAGCCCCAAGTAGGTGAAGTAGTCGCCCTTGGCCCTGGCAGACGTAATGACGACGGTAGCCGTCAAGAATTGGAAGTTAAAGTTGGCGATAAAGTGCTGTACTCCAAGTACGCTGGCACAGATATCAAGCTCGGCACAGAAGAATACGTACTGCTCTCTGAAAAAGACATTCTAGCAGTCGTTGGCTAAATGAGTGGTGCGGGTTACGGCACACAAAGCATAAGCATAAACCATACCCAATGCCCAATGCCCAATGCCCCATGCCCAAATTAATTTTCCAAACCAAATTGACTCACACTACCTGAGATTAAGACACCTATGGCAAAGCGCATTATTTACAACGAAAACGCTCGTCGCGCCCTAGAGCGTGGTATCGACATTCTAGCTGAGGCTGTAGCTGTTACCCTTGGCCCCAAAGGTCGCAACGTAGTATTAGAAAAGAAATTTGGTGCGCCCCAAATCGTTAACGACGGCGTAACCATCGCTAAAGAAATCGAATTAGAAGATCATATTGAAAACACTGGCGTATCTTTGATTCGTCAAGCTGCTTCTAAAACCAACGATGCAGCAGGCGACGGTACAACCACAGCTACCGTTTTGGCTCACGCCATTGTCAAAGAAGGTTTGCGGAACGTAGCCGCAGGCGCAAACGCTATTCTCTTAAAGCGCGGTATTGATAAAGCAACCAACTTCTTGGTTGAAAAAATTAAAGAACACGCTCGTCCTGTAGAAGATTCTAAGGCGATCGCTCAAGTAGGCGCAATCTCTGCTGGTAACGACGATGAAGTCGGTCAGATGATTGCGGAAGCAATGGACAAAGTAGGTAAAGAAGGCGTTATCTCCTTAGAAGAAGGTAAGTCTGTAACTACCGAATTGGAAGTTACCGAAGGTATGCGCTTCGACAAAGGCTATATCTCCCCCTACTTCGCCACCGACCCAGAACGGATGGAAGCAATTTTCGATGAGCCTTACCTGTTGTTAACAGATAAGAAAATTGCGCTGGTACAAGATTTAGTACCTGTTCTTGAGCAAGTAGCTCGCGCTGGTCGTCCTTTGGTGATTATCGCTGAAGATATTGAAAAAGAAGCTTTAGCAACCTTAGTCGTTAACCGTTTACGCGGTGTACTCAACGTTGCTGCTGTTAAAGCTCCTGGATTTGGCGATCGCCGCAAAGCTATGCTGGAAGATATCGCTATCCTCACCGGCGGTCAACTCATCACCGAAGATGCTGGTCTGAAGCTCGACAACACCAAGCTGGATAGCTTAGGTAAAGCCCGCCGCATCACCATTACCAAAGACAGCACCACAATTGTTGCTGAAGGTAATGACGTTGCAGTTAAAGCGCGTGTAGAACAAATTCGCCGTCAAATGGAAGAAACCGAATCTTCCTACGACAAAGAAAAACTTCAAGAGCGTTTGGCTAAATTGTCTGGTGGTGTAGCTGTAGTGAAAGTTGGCGCAGCTACCGAAACCGAAATGAAAGACAAGAAACTCCGCCTAGAAGATGCTATCAACGCTACTAAAGCGGCTGTTGAAGAAGGTATCGTTCCTGGTGGTGGTACAACCCTCGCTCACCTCACCCCCGAACTCGAAGCTTGGGCTAACAGCAACCTCAAAGAAGAAGAATTAACTGGTGCTTTGATTGTTGCTCGTGCATTACCCGCACCTCTGAAGAGAATTGCTGAAAACGCAGGTCAAAACGGTGCTGTAATTGCTGAACGCGTCAAAGAGAAAGAATTCAACGTTGGTTTCAACGCTGCTACCAACGAATTCGTAGATATGCTCGCAGCTGGTATCGTTGACCCAGCGAAAGTAACCCGTTCTGCCCTGCAAAACGCTGCGTCTATCGCTGGTATGGTGCTAACAACCGAGTGCATCGTTGTTGACAAACCAGAACCTAAAGATGGCGCGCCTGCGGCTGCTGGTGCTGGCGGCGGTGACTTCGATTACTAATATTCTATAGTCACATAAGTTTAAAAAATAGCTGCTTCTTTCAGAGAAGCAGCTATTTTTATGGTAATTAGAAAAAGTACAGAGTAAAAGTGAATACAGCAAGTAAAATGGCATAAATAACGAAATGTTTATAGTAAGGATGTTGGTACTAAAAAAATGGCTAAAGCCGCTTGCTACGAACTCAATTTCCATAATTTTACATTACTTAACATAGTTTGATTTATGACTACTTAATTACTGAAAAAATTCTTAGAGTTAATAAATATTTAAAAAATAGCTACTATGATGGGGTTATTTAAGGGAAGAAATTATGAATACATATCATGCAAGAAAATGGGTGATTCAAAGACTAGAAAATGTTCTTGATGTGGCTAGTAAAGATAACAGTCTTAGTTCAAATATACGAGATCAACTTACATATTTAAGAACTAATGAAGCTTATCAATTAACAAAAATCGCAAATAAATTTAGACAAGAATTGCAAAAAAGTAACTATATTCATCCTGAGTTAGAAAGAGCAATACGACTTTTAGAAATAGATATCCAGCACTACGCTAAGTTTTTAAGTGTTGATACTTTATTTATGTACAATTTTGATCAAGTATGTAATAGTACCTTCGCCAATTTACGAGGGTGATCTGATATCCAAACTCTTATTTCTCTGAAGCTAGGCAAAAATAATCAGTTCTAAAAATACCTTTCAGGTTTCCCGCAAGGTGTTTTTCAGCGTATTTTCCAGAGCATAAGGGTTCTGAGAGTCCAAGCTACTTTGTAAGCTGAAGGTTGATGTATGGGTAATTTTGCCAGTCTTTGCCAAAATTTTTTTAGGCTCTTATTTTAGCAAAGGTATTGATGTAAATAACTGATTTGTCAACATTAATTGAATCAGTCACTTCTTCATAGAAGGGGCTATCATATTCATCAAAAAGCTATTTTCCATAGCTAATACTTGGTAGCCAAATCAGACTACCCAACAAAAATCACTATTTACCCTCCCAGAACTGCACATACAGCACAGGTAAGTCGATACAATAATGCTCTGTACTCCTTGGTGCATTATTTCCATGACTGCCACATCTCCTGCTCCCTTCTCTCCCCAAGAAATCGCTGCTGAAGGTATTAAACCAGAAGAATATACAGAAATTGTCCGCCGCTTAGGTCGTCATCCCAACAAAGCCGAATTGGGAATGTTTGGGGTAATGTGGTCTGAGCATTGTTGCTATAAAAATTCCCGTCCTTTACTCAAACAGTTTCCCACCACTGGCCCCCGCATCTTGGTTGGGCCTGGGGAAAATGCTGGGGTTGTAGATTTGGGTGAGGGACTGCAACTAGCTTTTAAAATTGAGTCTCATAACCACCCCTCAGCAGTTGAACCATTTCAAGGTGCTGCTACTGGAGTTGGTGGGATTCTCAGAGATATTTTTACAATGGGTGCGCGTCCCATTGCTTTGTTAAACTCCCTGCGTTTCGGTTCTCTAGATGACCCCAGAACTCAAAGGCTATTCTCTGGCGTAGTTGCTGGTATTTCCCACTATGGTAACTGTGTTGGTGTTCCCACTGTTGGCGGCGAAGTTTACTTTGACCCTGCTTACTCTGGTAATCCTTTAGTGAACGTCATGGCTCTAGGCTTGATGGAAACGCCGGAAATCGTCAAATCTGGAGCATCTGGTCTGGGAAATCCTGTGTTATACGTCGGTTCGACCACCGGACGCGATGGTATGGGAGGAGCTAGTTTTGCTAGTGCAGAATTAAGTGATGAATCAATTGATGACCGTCCGGCGGTGCAAGTAGGCGACCCCTTTTTAGAAAAGTCACTCATAGAAGCTTGTCTGGAAGCATTTAAAACAGGTGCAGTAGTGGCGGCTCAAGATATGGGTGCTGCGGGTATTACCTGTTCTACTTCCGAGATGGCAGCCAAAGGTGGTGTCGGGATTGAATTAGATTTAGATAAGATTCCGGTGCGGGAATTAGGGATGGTTCCCTATGAATATTTACTTTCTGAGTCCCAAGAACGGATGCTGTTTGTCGCGCATAAAGGACGAGAGCAAGAATTAATTGATATTTTCCATCGTTGGGGACTACAGGCGGTTGTTGCAGGTACAGTAATTGCCGAACCTCTTGTTAGGATTCTCTTTCAGGGTGGAGTCGCCGCCGAAATTCCGGCTGATGCTTTGGCAGAAAATACCCCACTGTATGAGCGTGAGTTATTAGCAGAAGCCCCAGAATACGCCCAAAAAGCTTGGGAATGGTCAGTTGATAGTTTACCAGCTTGCACAACTGCGGGCATAGAAATTCAAGGTAATCTCAAAACTTGGCGTGATATTTTGTTGACTTTGCTAGATACACCTACCATCGCCTCTAAAAATTGGGTGTATCGTCAATATGACCATCAAGTCCAGAATAATACCGTTATTTTCCCTGGTGGTGCAGATGCGGCAGTAGTACGTTTACGACCTTTGGAACGGAAGCAGGGGAGCAGGGTAGCAGGGGAGCAGGGGGGAAGTATTAATGCCCCAAGCGGTGTTGCTGCTACGGTAGATTGTAATCCCCGTTATGTTTACCTTGACCCCTATGAGGGAGCTAAGGCAGTAGTCGCAGAAGCGGCGCGGAATCTTAGCTGTGTGGGTGCAGAACCTTTGGCGGTGACGGATAACCTCAATTTTGGCAGTCCCGAAAAACCGATTGGTTATTGGCAATTAGCTGAAGCTTGTCGGGGTTTGGCGGAAGGTTGTCGAGAATTATCTACCCCGGTGACTGGTGGGAATGTTTCTCTGTACAATGAAACCCTTGATTCTCAAGGTAATCCCCAACCCATTTACCCGACTCCGGTTGTGGGGATGGTGGGACTGATTCCTGATTTAACTAAGATTTGTGGTCAAGGTTGGCAAAATCCAGGTGATGTAATTTATCTCCTTGGTTCATCTCCCCATAATTTAGGCGCGTCGGAATATTTAGCCGCAATTCACAACACCGTTGCAGGTAGACCAGCTAAGGTAGATTTTGACTTAGAACGCCGTGTGCAAGCCACCTGTCGTGAAGGTATCCGTACAGGTTGGATAAATTCAGCCCATGATTGTGCTGAGGGTGGTTTGGTTATCGCTTTAGCAGAATGCTGTCTTGGTGGTAAATTAGGCGCGCAAATTGATTTAGAAGCTAGTCAGTCACAACGTCTCGATGAATTACTTTTTGGTGAAGGTGGGGCAAGAATTATTGTGTCCGTGTCGCCAGCACAACAAGAAAATTGGGAATCATATCTACAGACAAATCTGACTCAGGCATGGCAAAAACTCGGTACAGTCGGTAATGCCGATACAGGTTTAAGTGTTTTAACCACTGATAACCAAACCTTAATTCAAGTTAGTATCGAAGAGATGAATGATCTTTATCAAAATGCGATCGCTAGACGTTTAGTTTACGTCAGAGAATAAGTAAGGCAAAAGGTAAAAGGCAAAAGGCAAAAGGTAAAAATGATCTTTGACCTATTGCCATGCCCAATTCCCAATGCCCAATGCCCAATGCCCAATGCCCAATTTCATCAAATCAATAGCATCTTTGGACACATTTAAGGTAGTGTTTTAATGGATGGTTAAAGATTTATTAAGAGTAGCATCGCTATCCAGTTCATAAGAAATAATCCCAGTGACTTGACACCCCAACCAGGAGCAAAGCTAGCATGATTCCCATCGATTCCGTCACTTTGGATGAATACGCCCAGCATACCGACGACTCAATTAATGATCTGGGAAATCGTCCTGACAAGCCTGAAGAAGCTTGCGGAGTTTTCGGCATCTACGCACCAGGAGAAAATGTTGCCAAACTAACTTATTTTGGATTGTATGCCCTACAACATCGGGGTCAAGAATCAGCTGGCATTGCCACCTTTGATGGGACAACCGTACACCTGCACAAAGATATGGGTTTGGTGTCTCAAGTCTTTAATGAGTCGATTTTAGAAGAATTACCTGGCGGTATTGGGGTTGGTCACACTCGCTATTCCACCACCGGCTCTAGTCGCAAAGTCAACGCTCAACCTGCTGTAGTGGAAACCCGCTTAGGTTCACTAGCTTTAGCACATAACGGTAATTTAGTCAATACTGTACAGTTGCGGGAAGAGTTAGTCAAGAGCAATTTTAACTTAGTGACAACCACTGATTCAGAGATGATTGCCTTTGCGATCGCAGAAGCAGTTAATGCAGGTGCAGACTGGTTAGAAGGAGCGATTCAGGCGTTTCATCGTTGTCACGGTGCGTTTAGTTTAGTCGTAGGTACACCCGTGGGTGTGATGGGTGTGCGTGACCCTAATGGCATTCGTCCTTTAGTTATCGGGACTTTACCAGAAAATCCAGTCCGTTATGTTTTGTCTTCTGAAACCTGCGGTTTAGATATTATCGGTGCAGAATATCTGCGGGATGTCGAACCAGGAGAAGTAGTTTGGATTACCGACGAAGGTTTAGCTTCCTACCACTGGAGTCAAAAACCCCAACCCAAACTATGTATTTTTGAAATGATTTACTTTGCCCGTCCCGATAGCCAAATGCACAATGAAAGCTTGTATAGCTATCGGATGCGTTTAGGACGACAATTGGCAAAAGAATCCTATGTGGACGCAGATATTGTATTTGGAGTTCCCGATTCTGGGATTCCAGCAGCCATTGGCTTTTCCCAAGCCTCTGGTGTCGCCTACGGTGAAGGATTGATCAAAAACCGTTATGTCGGACGCACATTTATTCAGCCTACCCAAACCATGCGGGAATCGGGAATCAAAATGAAGCTCAACCCGCTTAAAGATGTATTGGCAGGTAAAAGAGTAATTATTGTGGATGACTCCATTGTGCGGGGTACAACCAGCCGCAAACTAGTCAAAGCCTTGCGCGAAGCCGGTGCAGCAGAAGTACATATGCGGATCTCCTCCCCTCCAGTCACTCATCCTTGCTTCTACGGTATTGACACCGATACCCAGGATCAATTGATTGCAGCTACCAAATCTGTAGAAGAAATCGCGCAACAGTTAGAAGTAGATAGCCTCGCTTACCTGAGTTGGTCAGGAATGTTAGAAGCTACAGGGGAAGACACCAATAATTTTTGTTCTGCTTGCTTTACTGGAGATTACCCCGTAGCGATTCCTGAACAGGTGAAGCGTTCTAAATTGATTTTGGAGAAAGTCGTAGTTTAAAAACTAGGAACTGGAGACTAAAAAAGTAAGCTGGGAAAACCTAGCTTACTTTTTTAATGTGTTCGTAGTGTTCGCGCAGCGTCTCGTAGAGAGGACTTTAGTCCTCAAATATCTGGGAATTAAACTTCACGGCGGGTATCATGGGAGTAAAAGTGACACTATATACTAAAACTCTCAACGTATCTACCAAAATACACCCATGTTTCAGATATGTTGTCTAAACCCTGACTGTCATAATCCACCTGTCACAGACACCACAAAATTTTGTCCTAACTGTGGTGTTCCTTTGGTGATTCTCAGAAACCGCTATCGTCCTGTGAAATCATTGGGTGGTGGAGGTTTTGGGAAAACGTATTTAGCCGAAGATATTGATAAATTAAATGAAAAGTGCGTTATTAAACAATTTGCGCCGCAAACTCAAAATACCTACGCTTTAAAAAAAGCCAAAGAATTATTTGCACAAGAAGCTATACAACTAAAAGACCTTAAACATCCCCAAATTCCACAACTACAGGCTTATTTTGATGAAGATGATTGTCTATATTTGATTCAGGAATTTATCGACGGGGAGAATTTATTAGAAGAATTAGCAAACCAAGGAATCTTCGACGAGAAAAAAATCCGCGCACTATTACAGGATTTATTACCAGTTCTCAAAGTAATTCATACTCAAAAAATTATTCACCGAGATATTAAACCAGAGAATATCATGCGTCGCCGGAGTGATGGCAAGTTATTCTTGATTGATTTTGGTGCATCAAAGGAAGTGCAGGGAACAATGCGACCAGGGACAAAAATCGGTACTTTTGGTTATGCGTCTCTGGAACAAATGGAAGATAGAGAAGTTTATCCTGCTAGTGATTTATTTAGTTTGGGTGCAAGTTGTTTTCATTTAATGACTAGGGTTTATCCTGGGCATTTGTGGAATAGACAAGGTTACAGTTGGGTAAAAGAATGGCGTAACCATTTACAACAATCTGTGAGTTTAGAGTTAGGAAATATTTTAGACAAATTATTAGAATTAGAATATCAAAATCGTTATCAGTCAGCCGAGGAAGTTTTACAAGCTTTACAAGCACCTCCGCCACCCGCATCACCAAAGCAAAATGTGCAACCGATAATCACGCCAGCATCAACAGTTGTCCCACCAAAAGTTACGCCATCCGCACCGCCAAAGCAAAATCTACAACCGATAGTCACACCAACGCAACCACCTGCTATCCCATCTACAGTAGTTCATCCAGGTCAGCCAGCACCACCAGCAAATAATCCTCCTCATGTCAAACCTCAACTATTTCTATTCAAGTTTTTAGGTTTATTCATAAATAAACTTAAATTCATTCCTAAGCGTAATCTGAAAACCATCATAATTGTAGGTGGATTCATTTTATTAATCGGAACTGAATGGCGTGGAAATTTGTTTTATCACCTATATCCATTTAATCAATTTAGTCAGTTGTTTATAATAACCTTTCTGCGTACTCAATTATTACTGAAAACTACCCTGACTGGTCATTCTGACGGTGTTAGTTCCCTAGCCATTAGCCCTGATGGTCAGACTTTGGTCAGTGGGAGTTGGGACAAGACTATCAAAATTTGGAACTTAGCCACAGGAGAATTGAAATCTACCCTGACTGGTCATTCTCTCGGTGTTAGTTCCCTAGCCATTAGCCCCGATGGTCAGACTTTGGTCAGTGGGAGTGGTGACAAGACTATCAAAATTTGGAACTTAGCCACAGGAGAATTGAAATCTACTCTGACTGGTCATTCTCTCGGTGTTCATTCCATAGCCATCAGCCCCGATGGTCAAACTTTGGTCAGTGGGAGTGGTGACAAGACTATCAAAATTTGGAACTTAGCCACAGGAAAATTGAAAACTACCCTGACTGATAATTCTAACTCAGTTCTTTCCCTAGCCATCAGCCCCGATGGTCAGACTTTGGTCAGTGGGGGTATCAATGGGAGCATTATTGAACCCACTATCAAAATTTGGAACTTAGCCACAGGACGATTGAAATCTACCCTGAGTGGTCCTTACTCGGTTAAGTCGCTAGCCATCATCCCCGATGGTCAGACTTTAATCCCTGTGAGTATTAGCAACACTATCCAAATTAGGAACTTAGACACAGGAAAATTGAAATCTACCCTGACCAAATCTACTAATGATGAGTCTAATTCTATAGTCATCAGCCCAGATGCTCAGACTTTGGTTGTGGCTGATGGTAGGACTATCAAAATATGGAACTTAGCCACAGGAGAATTTAAAACTACCCTCACTGGTCATTCTGAATGGGTTAGTTCCCTAGCTATCAGCCCCGATGGTCAGACTTTGGTCAGTGGGAGTGATGACAAGACTATCAAGATTTGGCGGTTAGAGTAGTGGCGTGACCAGCCTTAAATGTTGCATTAGAAAAAGGTATAAAGCATTGATTTCTCTTAATTTTATCCAACATCTAATGCACTATTTTAGTCTAGACAGTCCAGTAGTTTGAATTCTATATTTTAGCTGTGCTTTAAAAAATCTACTTTCGGCAACAATGGGTCAGTGACAATTCCCACACCTATAAAACCCCAACGTTTGAGCAAACTACTCAACTGTGTACCTGGAAGCGACTCGACAGCAAAGCGGTTTGCAACTTCTGGTGCGTGAGTGTTGAGATAACTTAAAGCATCAAAATTTTCCCGAAAGAGTAATAAATAACCTGATGTTTCTTCACTAGGACGAGCCGTGAGGTAGCGTCCATCAGCTTTAGAGCGCAGTATATAGTAGGCTTCGGAGAGCATGGGGATTGGGGATTGGGGATTGGGACTGGGGATTGGGGATTGGGGATTGGGGATTGGGGATTGGGGATTGGGGATTGGAGATTGGGGATTGGAGATTGGGGATTGGGGATTGGGGATTGGGGATTGGGGACAAGGTAGCAGGGTGAGAAATACTAGTGACTAATGACTAAGAACTATGAATCTAGACGAATGCGAGGATCTGCTACTTTGAGTAATAAGTCTGCCATTAGGTTGCCGATATTGAGCAATACAGCACTCATGACTAGACTCGCCATGACTAAATATTGGTCTTTGGCAATTACGGCTTGCAAGGTTAATCTACCTAAACCTGGCCAGTTAAAGAACTGTTCCGCGATAAATGCGCCACCTAATAAACCAGCTAACTCAAAACCTAACAAAGTAATCAACGGGTTAATGGCGTTACGCAATGCGTGAACATAAATCACGCGATTTTCTGGAAGTCCTTTGGCGCGTGCTGTTTGGATGTAGTCTTGTCGGAGTACGTCTAGTAATTCACCGCGCATGATGCGTTGTAAGCCGGCAAAGCTGGTGATACTCAAGGCTATGGTAGGTAAAATCATGTGCCAGCCTACATCTAAGATTTTACCGAACCAAGATAAATCTGTATGGTTAATGCTCGTCATTCCACCGACTGGAAATAACGGTGTTGTGTATTGGGCGAAGATTAAAAGACACAGCACGGTAATGAAACTGGGAAATCCTTGACCGGTGTAGCTAATCACCTGCAAAATCCGGTCTGCGGCTTTATTTTGTTTGACAGCAGCCACAATCCCTAGAGGAATAGCGATCGCCCATGTGAAAATTAAAGAAGCGATCGCTAAAAGTAAAGTAGCTGGTACTCTCTCCCACAACAGCGATGCAACTGAACGCTGGTATACAAAGCTTGTACCAAAGTCACCCTTAGTGATAATGCGCCACAGCCATAGCCTATATTGTTCTGTCCAGGCTTATCTAAACCAAATTGCTTGATTAATTCTGCTACTCTTTCTGGGGAAATTTTTGGATTTGACCGCAGCGTGTCTACATAATTCCCTGGAGACAATTCATAATGAAAAACGTCAACGCCGACGCTAACAAAATAGTTAACAGCGACTGCAATATCCGTTTCACTACATAAATAAAGGTTTCGCTGGTAATAAATCTGATCAACCAGTTCCAAAACGTATCACCAGAAATGCGTGTAGAAGTCACGTTACCTTGCTCCGAATTTCAAATTAACAATTTCCCCTCAATCAACATGAGAAGTATCTACTAAGTTAGTTTTGGTTCATAAGTTAAACAGAACACTGTGGACTAATGTACGGGCGGGTTTAACCAAAATATCTGTTTTAACGTGAGTCTCTCACAGAACCCGCCCCTACCGACTAATGACTAATATTCAACTAAAGAAATGATTGGCACATCTGGTAAATTTTTGCGTCCTTGTAAATCTCGTAGCTCGATAATAAACCCAAATCCCACTAATTCACAGCCTATTTGCTGGACTAACTGAGCCGTGGCACTAGCTGTTCCTCCAGTGGCAATCAAATCATCTACAATCAGGACTCTGCTACCTGGGTGTAAAGCATCTTGATGCACTTCTAAACAGTCAGTACCGTACTCTAGTTGATATTCCACTGAATGGACTGCTGCTGGCAACTTGCCTTTTTTGCGGACAGGGATAAAACCAGCACCTAATCTATAAGCCAATGGCGTACCAAAAATGAACCCCCGTGACTCCATACCCGCAACATAATCAACCTCAAAACCAGACTCATTGCATTTTTCTGTCAAAAAGTCAATAGTATAGCGCAATCCTTCGCGATCGCGCAGTAAAGTAGTGATATCCCGAAACATAATGCCGGGCTTAGGAAAATCTGGAATGTCGCGAATGAGAGATTTTAGATCCATAGTTGTTGGGGATTGGGGATTGGGGATTGGGGATTGGGACTGGGGACTGGGGATTAGGGACTGGGGATTGGGGTAGAATCTTCTTTGCTCCCCCTGCTCCCTGCCCCCCTGCCTCTTCCCCCCAGTTACCTGAAAAATCGTACACTATAATGTCATACGCTTGGGATGATAGTATCCGTGCTGTTATCCATTGA
Organism: Nostoc sp. CMAA1605; assembly: GCF_021596505.1. Taxonomy (GTDB): domain Bacteria; phylum Cyanobacteriota; class Cyanobacteriia; order Cyanobacteriales; family Nostocaceae; genus Trichormus. Next base: position 77,613 of record NZ_PJIZ01000005.1, read on the forward strand.
CGATATCGCGAATCTACACCAAGCTGAAGATAGATTAATACTCACAGGACAAAAGAGTAAAATTATGCTTTAAAAACTTAAATTTACGTAAAGTCACTCCAGGAGTAGAAGCACTAAGTAATGTATATATCCATTAGACTTGTTATGGCTACAAGTTTAATCTTGATTATTAGCTGTTGATCTTAAATTAGTTTTACTAGTTTTATCTAGTCTATTAGAACCGCATAAGGTATTTTATAGAATGAATGTCTCAGCAAGCTTAACGCCGTTCAATAGTCCAACCCCCCCATCATTGCCGATGATTTTGGACACTTTACCAGATCCAGCGATCGCCGGACAGGGATGTCCCGCTAGAACTAGGTTGCAAATTGATCTCATCTTATTGGCGATAGAAGCTTTAGAATTAGGTGGTTCTGAAGCTATACTGACTTTTGCTGAAGAGTTGGATTTGAAGGGCATTGTCAAAGATAGGGTAAATTTGTGGCGGATGCGGAGTTCTAACCCCATCAGAAGAGCGCATATCCGCCGCCCTTTAAGCATTATGGAAGCAAAAGCTTTAGTAGTGATTGCCTGTTACATCGCTCGACGGTTAACAGTTGTCATTCGGCAAATGCTGATGATTTGTCAGCAGATGAACGACAAACAAATCCCCCTAGAACAGAATTTGCGCCTATCTAATTATTTGGAAAGATTTAGAGCGCACTTCAAAAGCAGAATGAATGCTCGTCGTTTTGGTGCGTTGGCTGTAAATTCCGATGAAAAATTGAACGACTTAGCGATAAATCTACTAGGACAATTGCTATTTTGTACTGGTACGGCTGGAATGCAGCGTTTCTGGATTAGTCTTTTTGACGGTGAAGTGGAATGAATATTCAACGTAAGTACAGTTTACCTAATTGTACATTGCTTCTAGAGGGATTAAGTGATGCTACACGCGGCGCGCAGTTCCAAGAATTGCGTCCAGAACTGTCAATATTAGTCAATGCAGAATGCTATATCTCCAATCACAATCAACCCCTTGTAGGAGGGAGAGAATTTTTTGAAAGCTTGGTGAGGGCTGTAAGCGGCTATGCTCAAGAATTTTTAAGTAATGTACCCAATCCCCAAGCACATAACCAAGATTCCGAATTGGTGGAATTACAGAAAATTGACGCTAACCGCCACAGGTTGATAGTTCATGCTGAAAACGCGCCAGATGAATTTAATTCTGGTGCGAATCGTCATCAACAACCCATTCAAATTGATTTAAATACGGTGCAGTTGTTTGATTTGGTGGAAGCTGTAGATCAATTTTTTGCAGACACCCAAACTTTACCGGAGTTATCTTTAGAACTGCAACCAGTCACCAGACGTTACGGTGGTGCGAGTCAAGCCATTATCAAACAAGCCGTACCCGCAACTATTGGTGTTTCTAGTTTAGCAGTGGCAGCGATCGCCTTCAGTTTAATTCCTGCCCCAGAAGTTCGTCCACCAGAAACTAAACCACAGGAACAAAGTTCTAATACCTCAACTAATACTCCTACTCAGACTCCCAGCACTACCACTACAACCACACCTATTGCTGAGTCCACACCCACAGCAGCCGCAACTGTCGCTGCAACGCCCGCACCCACAGCAGCCACAACTGTCGCTGCAACTTCTACACCCGCACCCACAGCAGCCACGACTCCACCTGCTATCAAAGATTTAGAAGCACTTTTGAGTAACGTTAATGAAATTACAGATCCCTCCCAACTCAAAGCTTTAAATCGTCAAGTTTGGAATCAAATCGAACCCTCTTGGAAAAGTCGCACAGAAGTTAAACAGGATTTAGTTTATCGTGTGGGAGTCGCGGCGGATGGTTCCATCGTCGGTTACAAAGCCGTCAACAAAGAAGCCAACCAAGGTATAGAATTAACTCCCTTACCCAACCTCATTTATAGTCTGGCGAAACGTCCTCCCATTCCTAATGAACCCATTGCCCAATTTAAGGTTGTTTTTACCAGCAAAGGCATATTAGAGGTTAGTCCTTGGCGGGGATATGCCAGAACACCAGAAGTCATAGGGGCAAAAATCACTGACTCCAACACAATCAAAACTTTAAATAAAACACTTTACGATACAGTCCGGCAAAAATGGAGTGGTACTCCCACCTTCAACAAAGATTTGAAGTATCGTGTTGCTATTAGTAAAGACGGCGTAATTGCTGATTATGAACCTCTAAACCAAGTAGCTTTTGACTATTTTCGGGAAACACCTTTACCCCAAATTATGCAAGCTGTCTACGGCTCTAATTCCACCGCCCCTGATAATAAACAAGCTTTAGCACACTTTCAAGTCATCTTTAAACCTAGTGGTCAATTAGAAGTTACTCCTTGGCAGGGGTATCAATGATTGGGTAATGGGGAATCGGGAATCGGGAATCGGGAGACAAGGTAGATAAGGGAAACTATATTTTTAATGCCCAATGCCCAATGCCCCATGCCCAATTCCCCATGCCCCATTGTCAATTTACCTTGTAATTCTCCGCATATAATTGCCCCATAACTGAGCAGCTTGTGCGCTACTGCCGTTAGTGGGTGAATTGTTGTCGTTACCTAACCACACGCCTGTAACTAGTCGGCGGCTGGGGATAAAACCAATAAACCATAAGTCAACGTTTTTATCGGTTGTACCAGTCTTACCAGCTTCCCCAAGTCCAAGGGCTGCGCTACGTCCAGTCCCTCTTGTTACTACCCCTTGCATTAAATTAGTCATCTCGTCAGCGACAGCAGTGGGTAAAACTCTTTTGTTGGCTTCTCGGTCTTGGTCGAAGGAGTAAATGACACGACAGGTTTTAAAATCATTGCGATCGCGGCAATCACTGCTGTCTAAAATCCTACTAATAGCATGGGGAGGATTCCATACGCCCTGATTGCCAATGGCACCAAATGCGCCAGTCATTTCTAAAACATTGACTACACTTTGACCCAATATCAAACCCGGTACCGGGTCAAGAGATGACTTTACCCCTAAACGCTGTGCCATTGACACCACTTTATCTAAACCCACTTCCCTACCCACTCGCAAAGCAATAGGGTTTTCTGAAAGTGCCAAGCCAGTAGCAATATCTAAACTTATATCTGCTCCTGAACGACAAGGCCGATAAGTAAAGCCTTGCCAAGTTAAAGGAGAACAGGAATATGTCCTAGATGCTGGTATACCTTGGACGAGGGCTTGGGTATAGGCAAAAATTTTAAATGTAGAACCTGGTTGACGTTTCGCTTGTACAGCCCGATTAAACTGACTTTGGCGGTAGTCTGTGCCTCCCACCATAGCCAAAATACCACCAGTTCTAGTATCTAAAGTGACCATTCCCCCTTGAGAAAAGCGAAAGGTTGAACCTGCTGTTCTGACAGAATTTTGCAGAGATGCTTCTGCTTGAGCTTGAATTCTCGGATCTAGCTGAGTTTCAATGATGTAATTTCCTTCCCTGGCTGCACCTTCACCCAGAATGTTTTCTAATTCCACAAATACATAATCATAAAAATAAGGTGCAATGGTCTTAGCTTGCTGCTCACAAACTTTGGGACTGACTTGTACTGTGGATCTTCTGGCGCGGTTAGCCTCTTCTTGGCTAATTTTGCCCATTTCTAGCATCCGTTTAATTACACGGTTGCGATAGTCGGCTGCATCCAGTTTCCTTGGCCCATCTCCACAAAAGTTAAACGCATTGGGAGCTGGTAAAATACCCACTAAAGTCGCGGCTTCTGCTAGATTTAAATCCTTGGCTGATTTATCAAAGTAATATTTAGCAGCATCTTCAAATCCAGAGGTATCCGCCCCTAAAAATACCCGATTTAAATAAGTCAGCAAAATTTCATCTTTGCTGTAAAAGGCTTCTAATTTCAAAGAAACAATGGCTTCTCTGACTTTGCGCCCAATGGAGTCTTGCGCGCCCACATATTCCCGAAATAAACTTCTAGACACCTGCTGGGTGATGGTACTAGCTCCCTGCTGGACATCTCCACTCCGGGTATTAATCAACACAGCCCGTAAAACACCCAAGGGGTCAACCCCGATGTGCCAATAATAGCGGCTATCTTCCGAAGCAATCACCGCCGACGGCAAATAAGGCCCAAAATCTTCTAACCGCTTCATATCTACGTGAGCCACTGTCCTGGGTTCACGTAAAGGGGTACTACCATCACGGGCGTATACTACCACAGGCGCACGGGTCGCTGTGGGTAGAGGACGGACGCGAAATTTTAAAGATTCCACCCCAATTACCAACCCTAGCAAGGCACTCACACCAGCTACACCATAACCAGTCCAAGTTGCGGCTTTGACGTACCACGGTGGCGGATCGACATATTGTAAACGCACTGAGGCCGCTAATTCTGGCGGGCCGAGGGTGAGAATATCGCCATGACGTAGTTCTAAATTATTAACGCGTCGCTTACCGCGATAAATGCCATTCGTCGAGTTTTCATCCTTAATCACAAACACGGGTTTACGGTGTGAAGAATCCCGCGATAAGGACAGATGAATTTGGCTGACAACGGGGTTGCGGATGACTATATCACAGGATTTGGAACTGCGCCCTAGAAGATAGCGATCGCCCAACAATGGATATATCTCTGCCTTATCTGCTCCGGCATCCTGCACCCAGAGTTCTGGTACCTTGGCATTAGGCTTGAGTGCCAATTTAGAAAAGTCAACCCTAGCTTGAATCGTATGTACTGCTTGAGTCAGTTGACCAAGTAACGTTTGTGGCTTTTGGGGAGGTTGGGGAGAGTTCATCGGCTACTTACATCACAGTGAAGAGTGAAGAATCGGGTTAATGGCAGTTTCTCTGATTGGTCTTACACCATTTTACTCATAAGCCAAAACATTAATTGGCTATACGGAATTATTGCCGATTCAATCTTACATCAAGAGATTGTATCTCAAGTAAATTTACTTGATTATTTCGTTACTCATTAATACCAATTAAAATCTTGAATTATCCGGCAAAATGGTTATTTAACCTGATTTTTAGTTATCCAATCGCATCATATATTACTTACCCTTTTTAGTATTTATTACAACTTTGAACCACAAACTAATCTTTGAAGTTCTATTACCCTGCACATCCACATAACATTACAACAAAAGCAAACATCCCCATTTAGGAATATTTTCAAAAAATCTATTGTCTGTTTTAATGGTGCGAGTGTTCCGTTTCCGTTAAGGTTAAGTTCAGAATTATGGGAAAATCTCTGACCCTGATTGGTACAGCCCTGACTTTGGCAATCACAGCTAACATGGCTTTGGCTCAATCTAGTAAATCCCCTATTGCTCAATCTAGTAGCTCATCTACAAGTTCACCAACGGAAATCAAATTGTCCCCAGAAGGATTTAAAATTCTGTGTGAACGTTTTCCACTCAACTCTCGTTGTGCAGGTAATCAGTCTACTACACCTACCGCACCCAGCGCGCCTGGTAGCACTGAAGTAGAAACCCAACCCAGCGAAAGCACCACTCCCGCACCAGGAAATACCACAGCACCAGAATCTACTACTCCTGGAAGCACAACAGCACCAGAATCTACTACTCCTGAAAGCACCACTCCCGCACCAGGAAATACCACAGCACCAGAATCTACTACTCCTGAAAGCACCACTCCCGCACCAGGAAATATCACAACACCAGAATCTACTACTCCTGAAAGCACCACTCCCGCACCAGGAAATATCACAGCACCAGAATCTACCACTCCTGAAAGCACCACTCCCGCACCAGGAAATATCACAGCACCAGAATCTACTACTCCTGGAAGCACCACTCCCGCACCGGAAAGTGCATCTCCAAACCAACTTCCCGGCTCTGATTTACCTTCAACTCCTGCTACTGGAAAGTAAAAGTGCTGCGACTCTGTTAAGGAATCAATTTTCTGTAGAGAAGGTGATTTCTCACCTCTCTCTTCCTGAAACAACCAAGTATCTGAAATTAAGACTTTTTAAGGAACAAGTTTTTCCAGCTTGTTCCTTTTTTTTCATGAATTGACAACTCTGTTAATGCACTCTGCGATTGGAACTAGGTGTTTTTTGCAGGGAAGCAATTAATAAACAAACAATACCTATACTAATAAATGAATCTGCCACGTTAAATATAGCAAAATTAATCAGTCGAAAATCAAAAAAATCAACTACATAGCCTAAAGCAAATCGATCAATACCATTACCTATGGCACCACCTAAGATAAAGCCATATCCTATCTGCTCCCAACGATTTAAAACTGGCCCAAACAAAGCCCATGCTATTAACACTAAACTGACTACTAAGGATAGCCAGCGTAATAAATCTATTTGTCCGCTTAGTATGCTAAAGGCTGCACCAGGATTTTCTGCGTAGGTCAAATGAAAGATACCTTGTAAGAGTGGTAGGGTGTGTCTATCGTAGGTCAAGCCGGTTTTCGGATTAGTGACAGTTTCCAACGGCCAAGACGCAACTACTTCTACCACCCAGTATTTTGTTAATTGGTCTAAAATGACGATGACAAAAGCAAGACTTAGAAAAAGAGGATTTTTGAAACGCATGAAACTAGGGGGTAGAGGATCAGGACTAAGAATTGGAGCGCAGGTACTAAAAAATACTAGCTTCTAACCCTACAACTAATAAAACATTAAGTGTCGCAACACATATGCTACTACGGTGACTGCACAAACTATAGCTAGCTGACTAGGTATAGCAAACCAAGAATAATTGAGAATAGTTTGTGTTAATAGAGGATTATCCAAACCTTGCCCTTGAAAAGCATGACTAACAATTAAATAAATAATTCCACACAGATGGATTGTTAACAAGCCGCAAATACAGCTAAATGTTAGCGTTTCTAACTTCGGCCTGGTTTGAAAAGCCACAAAGCCACAAATCCATGCACCAGGAATAAATCCTAATAAGTAGCCAAATTGAGATAATCTAACGTAGCCAACACCGCCGCCATCAACAAATACAGGGTGTAGAGCTAACCCCATTACTAAATAAGCAATTTGTGACAGCGCGCCAGCATTTTGTCCTCCCAGGCAGCCTATTAATAGCACCGCACCAATTTGATAAGAGACACCTAAAGAAACAGTTTTAATTCCATGTTGACTCCAACTCCAGGGTAAGCTGATACTGTGGGCTTCGAGAAAAGTACCACCTATTGTCAAGAGTAAGCCAATCATAGACCAGAGCAATTGATTGGAAGCGGCAAACATTGATTATGAGGCCAAAGGAAAACTAACAGCAACCAGTATAGGCATTAATCTATGTAACTGGGACTCTTGCTGATACCCTCAAGTAGTGGAGATTTGCATTTCTAGTTTGTGGTAACAGTTCATTTTTTTGCATTTTGATTTAATTGTTGCCTTATGGGATTGCCTTAGATATTGTGGTAAAATAATTGACAGTATTGTTGGTGTTTATGCGTGCTAACTAGGCGATCGCTCACATCTCCAAGAGTTTTATAAACTAGATTTCGTGCCATAATTACGAGGTCTTACCTAAGCTTTCTAACTTCTCTTGGCATTACAATTATTTTGTAAGTGAAAATGAAAAATTTTTCAGTATAAATACAGATTTATTTTTGCTTCATGTAAAAATAAATCTAGTGGTCAAGAGTGGTTTTTCTGGTGATAACTTCTTCATTGACTAAGGCTTCTGAATAGAAATTAATAGATTTTTGTGAATACACATTATAGATTGTGAAATGTTCGGTGAACAACAAATAATGATTAATGGGTATAAAATTTATCTAGTTAGTTTCCTAAATAAGTCAGTATCCTAATCTAAAAAAAATATATTCTTTCTTTTTTGTTAACCTTTCCTTAACTTTAAATACCACTCATAGGAGGTAGTTTAGAAACGCCTATGTGGAAATTCACTCACAATTGACAATCTATGCTTTCACGTCTACAGACAAAAAAAATTAACCGTGTTCCGGTCTTAATCTCCGTATTAGCACTAGCAGCAGGTTTAGCTGCTTGTGGTGGACAGCAAGCAGCAGACAATGGTAATACTACTAATGATGCTTCCTCTGGTACCACTAAGGATGCTACAGCTTCTAATCCTGCAAAATTAGATTTAGGTGGTAATGTCTCTTTGACAGGAGCAGGTGCATCTTTTCCTGCACCTTTATATCAAAGTTGGTTCACAGACGTAAACAAAAAGTATCCTAATTTGCAAATCAACTACCAGTCAGTAGGTAGCGGTGCTGGTGTCGAGCAATTTACCAAAGGGACTGTAGACTTTGGAGCCAGCGACGTGGCAATGAAGGATGAAGAAATCCAAAAAGTGCCAGCAGATAAAGGTGTAATACTACTACCCATGACAGCAGGTAGTATTGTTTTAGCTTACAACTTGCCTGATGTTGGCGAACTCAAATTACCACGGGCTGTTTATGTTGACATCCTACTGGGTAACATTAAAAAATGGAACGACCCCAAAATAGCAGCTGCCAACCCAGAAGCCAAGTTACCTGACCAACCGATTACAGTAATTTATCGCTCTGATGGTAGCGGTACTACAGGTGTATTTACCAAACACCTCAGTGCTATTAGTCCAGACTGGAAAAGCAAAGTAGGCGATGGTAAAACCGTTAATTGGCCTACTGGGGTGGGTGCTAAAGGTAATGAAGGTGTAACCGCACAAATTCAGCAAACACAAGGTTCGATTGGTTATGTTGAATACGGCTACGCTAAACAAAATAACTTAAAGTTTGCTGCTTTAGAAAACAAAGGTGGAAAATTCGTAGTTCCGACTGAAGATTCAGCCGCTAAAACCTTAGAGTCTGTAACTCTACCAGAAAACTTAAGAGCTTTTATTACTGATCCTGAAGGTGCTGACTCTTATCCTGTAGTCACATATTCATGGATTATGGTTTACAAGAAATATCCTGACGCAGCTAAGGCTAAAGCCATCGAAGCCATGATTGAGTATGGCTTAACTGAAGGACAAAAAGTAGCTGCTGAATTAGGATATGTGCCTTTACCTCAAAACGTCGTTCAAAAAGTTGCTACTGCTGCTGACCAAATCAGCCCAGATTATAAAATTGCTGTTGGTAGCAGTACAAGTGCTAGCAAATAGTGATTTGTCTGGAACTATTACGAACAGGTAACAGAGTTGATTGTGCATGAATGGATTGATGCCGTGTTGTACTAGTTAATCTCATTTCATGTGTCGCGTTGTGGGTTGATGAACGCATAAAAACTTAATCATTCTGGGTTCTTATGGTTTTGAACACGGCAGCGACAATCACTTAGTAATCTGGTTGCTTCTCACATTTATCTCTGATTTAATTTTTACAGTCAGTCGTCATGGCTACAAATTCTCAGAATCTGCCGGCAGCTATTAAAAATCGCTCCGATGTAGAGCGATCATTAGACCGAGGTTTTATTTGGCTGACTCGAATTTTTGCGATCGCGATCGCAGGTACTCTATTATGGATTACCCTCCAGGTCATGGTTGATGCTTGGCCAGCCATCCAAAAGTTTGGTCTTGGCTTCCTTGCCCAAAGCACCTGGAACCCTGTCAATGAAACCTACGGGGTGCTACCTCAAATCTATGGAACCCTCGTCAGTGCTTTTATTGGGTTACTATTAGCCGTACCTATCGGTGTAGGTACGGCTGTACTATTAAGTGAAGACTTTCTGCCAGGTAAAGTACGCACCGTCTTAGTGTTTCTGGTAGAATTACTAGCAGCTATTCCCAGTGTAGTGTACGGTGTCTGGGGAATTTTTGTACTAGTACCAATTTTAACTAACTTGGGGAAATGGCTAAATGGCAGTTTTGGCTGGTTGCCCATTTTCAGCACCCCCCCTACTGGGCCAGGAATGTTACCTGCGGGCGTGATTCTCGCCATCATGACCTTACCGATCATCACAGCTATTTCTCGTGATGCACTCATTTCCGTACCGCCCAGTTTAAGACAAGCCTCTTTAGGACTAGGCGCGACACGGTGGGAAACAATTCTTCAAGTTCTCATTCCCTCAGCATTCTCTGGTATTGTCAGTGCTGTGATGTTGGCACTTGGTCGAGCAATGGGAGAAACAATGGCTGTGACTATGTTGATTGGTAATTCTAACAATGTCAACATCTCATTGTTAGCACCAGCCAATACCATTTCATCCCTACTAGCTAACCAATTTGCCGAAGCCAATGGTTTACAAGTTGCGGCTTTGATGTATGCAGCTTTAGTGTTATTTGTTTTGACCCTTGTGGTCAATATTTTAGCTGAATTTGTCGTGCTGCGAGTCAAACGCATATAGCTTTGTTGTGGATGAATATTTATGACTGCTCATTTTCCTGAAAGGGCTTTAACTCGCGTTACCACATCTCCCCGCACCATGTTTAACACCGCGATGACGGGAGTAGCATTTGCTTGTGGGTTATTGGCACTATTGCCTTTATTTGCGGTACTGTCCTATGTCTTAATTCAAGGTTTTAGCAGCCTCAATTTCCGTATCTTTACAGAACTACCGCCAGCCCCTTTAAGGGGACAAGGTGGTTTTGGTAACGCTATTTTGGGAACGCTATTAATGGTAGGTATCGGTGCATCAATTAGTATTCCTGTAGGTGTAATTGCTGCCATCTATTTAACAGAATTTAGTTCTGGTAAACTGGCTAGATGGATACGTTTTGCTACCAACGTATTAAGCGGAGTTCCTTCCATTATTGCGGGGGTATTTGCTTATGGGGTTGTGGTTTTAACCTTAGTAAAATTCAATCTCGGCTCATATTCAGCACTGGGTGGGGGGTTTGCACTCTCAATATTGATGCTACCCATTATTGTGAGAACCACCGATGAAGCCTTGCAGCTAGTATCGCAAGATTTACGCCAAGCTTCAGTAGGTTTAGGGGCTACTAATTTTCAGACTGTCATACAAGTTGTCTTACCTGCGGCCTTACCAGCCATTGTTACAGGAACTACATTAGCGATCGCCCGTGCAGCCGGAGAAACTGCACCTTTATTGTTTACCGCCTTATTTTCATCATTTTGGCCAGATAGCTTATTTAAACCGACAGCATCCCTGGCTGTTTTGGTGTTTAACTTCGCTATTTCTCCCTATAAGAACTGGCAAGCCTTAGCTTGGGCTGCTTCTTTGATTTTGGTCTTGATGGTGTTAGTCACTAGTATCATCGCTCGTTGGGCAACCCGCCAGAAAGCTTAGAGACAAATTTTTTCTAGCTTTGGCAAGATTGCTTTGCTTTCTTTTTAACGCACACCAAAACAATATATGGCTACTAACATTAGCACAGTGAATAGTACAGAGACCGTTTTAAAAACGGAGAACTTGAATGTCTACTATGGTAAATTTCTGGCTTTACAGAATATTTGGTTAGACATTCCCAAAAATAAAGTTACAGCTTTCATTGGCCCTTCTGGTTGCGGTAAAAGTACCTTACTGCGATGCTATAACCGTCTCAATGACCTAATTGAATCATTCCGCGCAGAAGGGAAGATTTTCTATTATGACAAAAACTTATACGCACCCGATATCGACCCCGTAGAAGTACGTCGTCGCATTGGGATGGTGTTTCAAAGACCAAACCCATTCCCCAAATCAATTTATGACAACATTGCTTTTGGAGCTAAAATCAACGGCTACAAAGGTAATATGGATGAGTTGGTAGAAAGAAGCTTACGCCAAGCCGCCTTATGGGATGAAGTCAAAGATAAACTCAGACAAAGTGGCTCATCTTTATCTGGTGGACAACAGCAAAGATTATGTATTGCACGAGCGGTAGCAGTGCAACCCGAAATCATCCTGATGGATGAACCTTGTTCAGCGTTAGACCCCATCTCTACCCTGCGGGTAGAAGAACTGATTCATGAATTGAAAGAGCAATATACTATTGTGATTGTGACTCACAATATGCAGCAAGCTGCACGAGTCTCCGACATGACAGCCTTTTTCAACGTCCGTTCCACAGAAACCGGAGGTCGTATCGGCTACTTAGTAGAATATGATGCCACAGAAGTCATTTTCAACAATCCCAAGCAAGAAGACACTAGAGATTACGTCAGTGGTAGATTCGGTTAAGTATCATCAATAAATATTGCGACAGATGGGGGATGCTTTATTTGCATCCCATATTTTTTGGTTATTAGTTAATAGTCATTAGTCATTAGTCATTAGGGAACGGGGAGAAGTAGACAAGGTTAACGAGGTAGATGAGGTAGATTTTAATCCAATCTCCAATGCCCAATGCCCAATGCCCAATGCCCAATGCCCAATGCCCAATCCCCAATCCCCAACCCCTATTCCCGACTCCCAACGCCCTTTTTCCAGCCAGCATCCTCTAGAGATGGGTACTGTGAACTAGATATTTGTGTAGTGATATTTGGCGGAGTGTTTTGAGGTTCTCCAAACACAATGATGGAACAAGTGATTTGTCTGGCTAGTTGAGTTGTCAAATCGCTAATGGCTAATCCGCCAGGATTAGTGTGATTACGAATAAAGGGTAAAACTACCAAGTCATATAATCTTGTTGCTTGCAAAATTGCTTGGGCTGTATTCTCATGGGCAAGAATTTGAATTTCTGGTGGATTGGCTGTAGATAATTTCCCTACCAACTGGGAAAGGTGCGATCGCCTAGCGGCGATTTTACTAGAACTGGTGCGGCGATCGCATACATTTAAAACCGTTACCTGGGCTTGATTCGCTTCTGCTAGCATCTGGGCAAATTGCACTGGCTGTAGTGATGGGGTGATGAGATTTTCTAAAGGGACTAAAATCCGTTGAATTTTTTGGGGCGAATCTACTAGGCGTGTAACTGCTACCGGACAATGAGCTGCCCATAATACACCATCAATGACATTGCCGAATAGTCGCGCTCTTAAGCCAGTGCGTTTACCCCAACCCATGACAATTAAATCAGCTTTTTGCTCACGGGCGGCTCGGCTAATTCCTGACGCAAAAGCATCATCTATTCTCAATAATGGCTCTGCTTCTATCCCAAAGGCTTGACTGTGATAAATAGCCTTGGTTAACAAACGCTCACTTCTCTGTACCGATAATTCTAACTGTGGTGCATCCATCTGAGATGCAGCCGGTGCGATCGCTAGTGGAATAATCTTACCCTTTGTCTGACGTGCTAATAAAGCCGCCATTTCCACTAAATGCTGCTGAGTGTGGGGATTATAAATTGGTACAACTATCGTAAAAGTCTGTGTGCGCGGTGCTTCTGACTGTTGCTGTGGTAAATCGGTGGTGGCTGTAGTTGTGATTGCTTGCGGAGTTAAGGTGACAGCTGTGCGGCTAGTAATCAATGGCCCCAAAATTGATGTAACTAACATCAAAATGATAAAGCTACTCAATAACTCCGGTGATAATAGTCCGGCTCGATAGCCTACAAAAGTTGCGGCTAAAGTTGTACCGACTTGCGGTATTGAGAGTGACCACATTGTCAGCATTTCTTGCCAGCTATAGCGATAAATGAATTTTGCTAACCAAGCAGCAATAAATTTACTGGCAATCAAACTGATCAAAATTAAAGAAGTTAACCTAAAAATTAAAAGATTGTTGAATAAAGTTGGTAAATCAATCAATAAACCCAAGTTCACAAAGAAAATGGGGATAAATAAAACACTACCAATAAATACTATTTTTTCTTTAACTGGCCCTTCGCCGACGACATCATTGACGGCTAAACCTGCTAGAAACGCACCAAAAATCTTTTCTACTCCAATTAGTTGCGCTCCCATCACAGCTAAAAATAGAGTCAGCACTACAAATAAAAACTTATTCCCTTCATCATCTCCTGAGCGGCGAAAAAATTCTTTGCCTAGCCAGTCTAAACCCACCACAATCACAACAGAGTAAATAATTAATTCCCCCAGTAAGGCAAGTAGTGTAGTTAAGCTAAAAATCTTGATCTGAGATATCGCCACGCATCCCACCAAGACTATCAGCGCGCCTATATCAGTAAAAGCCGTAGCTGCAATTGTAGTTGTGACAGCTTCATTACTAACTACTCCCAAACGACTCAGCAAAGGATAAGCTAAAAGAGTATGGGAAGCAAATAATGAGCCTAATAATATAGAATGCTGCAAATTGAGATGAAAAATTCTGCCAACTAAAATTCCTAGTAAAAACGATATACCAAAACTCAAGCAGGCAAAACCTAAAGCACGTTGTTTTTGTCGTCGCCACTGCGCGATTTCCACCTCCAAACCTGCGACAAACATTAAATAAACTAGACCAATGTCTGCTAGCAAGTTGATGATGCTTGATTTGTTCTGAAATAGATCCCAGCCTGATGGGCCAAGCACTAATCCAGATAAAACCAAGCCAACTAATCCAGGTAATTTCAGCCGTTCAAATAAAATAGGTACAACTAAAATAACTACCAGCAAAATAGCAAAGGGAACAATTGGTTCTTGTCCCAGAACTTGGGTAGTTGGTTCTAGTGCAAGAACTTGTAATATTCGTTCCATAGGTTAGGAGTTGCAGGAGCGATGGTGAAGCTATGATTCTATGATTCCTTTTAATAATTTTCTGCAATCGTCTATCGCCTTCGGGAGAATTCACAATTTAGAACACCCTCTGGTGTTTCTAACTTACACCTAAGTATCTGGAAAGCCACTCTTAAAAATTAACAATTATCTGGGAATTAACTATTTATGGGTGAATCTGGCTCAAAATAAATCGTAGGCGATCGTAGTCGTCTTTGAGGAGGACACTAAGAGTGCGTCCAGCCTTAATCAGCCATTCCCTGTCAGCTTTGCGTAATTGGTAAACTTCCCGAATCGCCGCCGCAGTTAACGCTTCTACCGGCGCGCCGTTAATGGCTAGCAGTGTCCGCAAAAAATCTAACTCTTCGGTAAATTTAACTATTAAATCTGGTTCACACCGATAAACAGCTTGATGAATTTGGGGGGGACGTGGTGGTAAATATTGATAAACTCTTTGGTTAGCACCTGTAATTGTTAATGGTGGGGCAAAACCGACGATCGCCGCCCGAAATTCAGTTTTGAGCATGGCAAAAATTTGCGGCTGTTCCTCGCGTAATTCTTGCAATGATAACCCCAAAGCCACGGCTCGGTGTACAGAATCAACGGGCATTGTAGTAGCATAATATACTACTGCAAAAACTTGATTACCCGATTCCTCATCTACAGCTAGCACCCAACTACCAAAAGGCGGCATAGATGGAAAGCTTAAATCTTCCGGTTCTAGACACTGTGCCAAAAATTCAGTAGAGGTAGTTTCGATCACCTCCGCAATGTGGTTAGGGTGGCGATCGCTCGTATTAAACTGTGGTAGAGGAAGACGCATGAGAGTGCTGAGTGCTGTTAGCGGTAGCGCGGCGTTTAGCCGGTGATGAGTGATAAGTCAATAGTCACTATTCTTTTACTAATGACTATTGACTATGGACTAATGACTAAGACTTATTTTCCTTTTTTCTTGCCAGTAGCGATTTCTACAGGTTCTAGTTCCGATAGGCGAAAGGTAATGATTTTATCCCAGTTTCCGCCTTCAAACAACACAGCTACTTTGCCATCACTGACGCGTTGTACTAGTCCTTCATAGCGATAGTAAGTATCTGCGGGATTCTTAACACGAACAGTTGCTCCAGGTAGAATCATGACTTCTTTCCTTAGTTATTCCTTCTAATAGCTTAATATCTTTGATTGGTCTATAGTCCATAGTTCATAGTTTCACTTTTCCCAATAGTAACTATTGACTGAAGCCGCACTCAGCACTCATTACTCAGCACTCAGCACTCATTACTCAGCACTCATTACTCCAAAATCAATAATACTTCTGCCGTTGGCGAAAATTGGCTACCGATTCTACTATTCCTAGTGCCATGAAATTCGTCAACATTGCCGATCGTCCGTAACTCATCCAAGGTAACGGTATCCCCGCTACAGGTGCTAAACCTACAGTCATACCAACATTAACAATCAATTGAAACACAATCATCGACAAAACACCGATCGCCAATAACGAACCAAAATTATCTTTGGCTGTTTGAGCAACGTGTAGCAACCGCCAGCAGATCAAACAGAAAATAAATAAAACAACTAAACATCCAACGAAACCAAATTCTTCCCCTACAGCCGAAAATATAAAGTCTGTATGTTGTTCAGGAACGAAATTCAGTTGTGTCATCGGCCCTTTAAACAAACCCCAACCCCACATTTCACCTGCACCGATAGCAATGCGTGATTGATGTTGGTGATAACCAGCTCCTAATATATCCTGATCAGGACGTAGAAAGGTTGTCAGTCGGGCTTTTTGATAATCCCTCAAAATATGATTCCAGGCGAAAATTCCTAGTTCACCACCTATCATATTAATAGCTCCAGCACCAATTCCAGCCATACCAAACCGTCGCCAAGGCAGAGTGAACCAAGCCAAAATGCCCATAGCTATCGACCAAAGAATGCCTAAAGGCCCTAGTGCGATTTCATGAAAAACTACTAATGGTTCTGATAACGGCCAAGATGTACCAAATAAAATGGCTGCAATCACGGGAGATACTAACAAAATTAACCAACCTGGATTAGCATTTGCCCAATACAACATTCCTAATACTATTGATCCAAACACTAGAGATGTTGCCAAATCAGGTTGCACAAATACCAATAACCAAGGTAGGGCTGTAAAAGCTAAAGCTCGGCAAAAATTAGGTAGAGTAGCTGCCGTATTTTTGTGTAATAGAGCCGCTAACGTGATGATTACTCCCACTTTGGCGAATTCTGAGGGTTGGACGTTAAAACCCGCAATATTAATCCATCGCTGTGCGCCTTTAGCACTAGTCCCAGCAATCATCACCGCAATTAGACTGAAGTTAGTAATTGCGTATGTTACCCAATGCCATTGCAGTAAATTCTCGTAACGAAAGCGACAAATAAATAACGCAATTAAAGTACCTATACCAGCAACTAACCAATGCCACCACCAATCTGTTACAGGTTGCTTCAGTTCAGTGCTAAGAATCATGAGTCCGCCAAAGAAGCTGACTCCCACAGGCAGAATAAATAAGAGCCAATCTATCTGCTGCCAAGGTTTAACCCAATACTGCCAACGAATTTTAGGAAGCGAACGTTTCAATAACATTTTGATTGTTGATTAGGGATTGGGGATTGGGGATTGGGGACTGGGGACACTTCGACAAGCTCAGTGCTTCGCTGGGGACTGGGGATTGGGGATTGGGGACGAGAAAGACAAGGTAGACAAATTTTATCCTAATACTTAATTACCTATGCCCCATGCCCTATGCCCCATGCCCTATGACCTATGCCCCATGCCCCATACCCTATGCCCCATGATTATTAATAACTCTGAATTCCCAAGCTTTCACTCAGGAATTAGACAAAAATTAAGATTTACTATGTGAGAGCAGCGACAGAAACTTTACCGGCGATATTTAAGGCGATCGCTTTTAAAGCTTTGGCTGAGGCTGAATCTGGATCAGCGACAACTATCGGTACGCCATTATCACCACCAATTCTAGTGGAAATCTCTAGGGGAACACAGCCTAATAAGGGAACTCCTAATTCGGCTGCGGTTTTAGAACCACCACCAGAACCGAATATATCGTATTGTTTATCTGGCATATCGGGAGGAATGAAATAGCTCATGTTTTCTATCATTCCCAATACCGGCACGTTCATTTGCTGGAACATCCGCAAACCTTTACGAGAATCTAACAGTGCTACAGTTTGTGGTGTTGTGACAATCACAGCCCCAGACATCGGTACAGACTGAGTTAGGGTTAACTGAGCATCACCAGTTCCTGGTGGCATATCCACAATTAAATAGTCTAGTTGTCCCCATTCCACTTGATAGAGAAACTGGCGAATCACACCATTGAGCATAGGCCCACGCCAAATGACTGGCTGATCTCGGTCAATGAGAAAACCCATTGAAACTAATTTGACACCATGATTAAATGCTGGTTCTAAAACTTCACCTTTGTCTGTAGAACGCACCACAATTTGAGCGTCCGCTAGTCCTAACATGGTGGGATCATTTGGCCCGTATATATCCGCGTCTAATAAGCCGACTTTCGCCCCTGTTTGAGCTAATGCGACAGCGACATTCACCGCCACCGTGCTTTTACCGACACCACCCTTACCACTAGAAACAGCAATAATATTTTTCACCCCTGGAACACCATTGCGGTCAGGTAAGCTTTTTTGTTGTGGTGTTTCTGCTGTGACCTCGACACTGACATCCGTTACCCCAGGTAGCTTTTTCACAGCTTTTTCACAGTCTTCCACGATAAATTCCCTTAAGGGACAAGCGGGAGTTGTTAAAACCAAAGTAAAGCTGACTTTACCACCTTCAATTTTGACGTTGCGAATCATGTTGAGTTCTACAAGACTCTTACGTAGTTCAGGGTCTTGTACTGGCCGCAACACTTCTAAAACAGATTGGGAATCGAGGACATCGTACATAACAATTCAAAATGCAAAATTAAAAATTCAAAATGTAAAGCAATTATTGCTTGGTGTGTTCTCTGCGATCGGCGTAACAAAATTTAAAAAACTTTTATTATCACCTAATAGAATCTTAACTTTCTTTAGGTATCTAAAGATGAGAAGCCCAGAATTGGCAATGCAACACCCTGCCAACTAAGACTGGGATGCAAGTTTCTCCTTAACCCAAGCACGAAAAGCACGAGTAGTAGAAACTTCCCCATTTTGTTTAGCTGCTGAAATAAATTGGGGAATCTCCCTCACTGGGACAGGTGCAAAAGTCATACTCATTGGCACTTCTGAATATTGTCCGTCTGTAAGTTGATAAATTCTTAATGTAGTGCCGTTATAACGCCAAAACTCAGGAACTCCCATCGCTGCATACAGCTTCAATTTGTCTATTGCAGAGCGAGAATATTCCACCTCTAGCACCAAATCAGGCGGTGGGTCAGTGGCTAGGTCAATATTTTCTTTATTTCTCACTAAAGCTTCATTTTGGATATAGTAGCTACTATCTGGCTCTGCTCCCCGTTCTAAATCATCCCGCGTTAAAGTCAAAGAACCAGAACGTTTAATTTCTAAACCAAATTCTTCACAGAGCGCAAACACAAAACCTTCTATTAAACGGTTTGAGTTTTCGTGTGGCATCAGTGGAGACATAATTTCTAATATTCCATTGTCGTAAGCCAGTCGGGAACTGCGCTCTGTACCCATCTCCAGAAGCATAGTTTTAAAAGTTTGCCAGCTGATGTTGTGAAGTAAACTTCTAGTTTCTGCTGGGTGTGTTATCGCCACCATAGTTGATTTCTCCCCAGGATATTGGCTGATACCAAGAGTTTGCCATATTTTGCAATAGTTGGTTTGGTGAACGACAGCCATTGAGACTTTCACTCAAATTGACTCAGGGTGTAGGGTGCGTCAGTTCAAGAGAAGCTAACTATAGTCAGAAATTATTTATACTGACGCACTCTACCCAACTAAATATCCTGAGCAAAAAAAGACACCACAAAGCTGGACAGCTTGTGGCTTATCTAAATTTATTCCATTTAAAGTTGAAAACCAATTTCTCAATTATCGCTTGGGTGTACCTAAACCCCGACGTTCCAGAACTTGGCGCACCTGTGGACTGGGTGTGTAGTTATAGCCGTAAGCTGAGTTTTCCGAATCATCCATAATTTGCGGTGTGAGAAGTACAATCACTTCTCGACGTTCATTGGTTCTGTTTGTACTTCTAAAGAGTGAACCAATCAGAGGAATGTCCCCCAAGATAGGGATTTTAGACACACTTGTCCGGTCTTGGTCTTGAATAATACCTGACAAAATTAGTGTTTGACCATCTCGCAGGCGAATCAAACCAGAATTCAAAGAACGTTCCGATACCAAGAAAATTGTTTGGCTATTACCAGAAACATTGAGTACAGCTGAAGATTGGGGTGCTTTGACAACTGGAGCAACTGATAAGGACAGAAAACCATTATCATCAATCCTATCAAGTTTGACAGCTAGAGTTAAACCTACATCAGTTTTTTCGGCTGTTACTGTTTGGGTGGAAGTTCCATCACCGCGAGTTGTTTCACTCTTAATGTTTCCTACCACTTCTTGAGTGAGTTTGACATTAGCAGTTTGACCTTCCTGCACAATTAAAGTCGGATCAGTCAAAATCTTGGCATTACCATTTGTCACTTGAGCCTGCAAACTAGCAAGAAGACGTTTGGGAAACTGGTATATGGTGGGTAAGCTATAGGTATAGGTACTAGGAGTAGCACCAGTAATCTGGCTAGCATATCTAGTTGGTTCACCAGTTACAGGATCAAATTCTACTGGTACAGCAGTCACTGTACCGGCTGTGCCTTCTGTGTAGCTACTTAGTCCTGGTTGTGTAGGATTACTGCTGACACCTGCACTTGGTGTTCCTGTATTGGGATTGTTAGGATCTAAGAAAATATTGGCACTACTGAGAGGGTTACTGGTTGTTGGTGTACTAGTAACACTATTGGCAACTTCTGTACCAGTAGCCGGCCGAGAGCCGCCAAAGTTAAAGGTGGCTGCCCCACCATCCACAGAGAAGTAGTTATTCCCAATACCAAAGGAAAAACTCGCGCTGTAGTCTTGGTTGCCTGTGAGGTTAACATCGATAATTTTGACATTAACGACCGCCTGACGACGGCGAATATCAAGTTGAGTTAATTGAGTCATCGCCATCTCAACTAACTTCGGAGGGCCAATTAATGTCAAAGCATTGGTACGCTCATCCCCTAAAGCCTGTAAACCCCGCAGTAGTGGAGTCGAATCTGTATAGTTAATTCGTTGAGTTTCTACTCTAGTTTCTGTAGTAGTCTGGGTTTGGGTTACGGGTGCAACGCCAGTTCCTACAGGTACGGCACTAACATTAGTAACTTGACGTTCCCGGCTCACAGCTGTTTCTGCACCTAAGCCGACCAGAAAATTTAAAGCCACTCCCACACTGACTTGATTAAGTCGCAAGCTCCGCATAACTACGTCGCGTGTGGAGTTAGGCAGTTTTGGCCCTACAAAAATTGTCCTGTTGCTGCGGTTAGCTTCTAAACCACTCAGGCGCAAGACGTAGTTAAATACATCCTGCACAGGTTCATTTTCTATGTCTAGAGAGATGGTTTGCTGAATTGCTTGCCCATCTTTACTACCTTCACCACCGATATAAGCCAAGTTGAGATTAGCCGCGCGCGCCAGCAATGATAAAACTTCACGCACTGGCGCATCCCGCAACACTAAACGCGGCACTCGTTCCTGTGTGCCTAAATCTATAGTGCTAGGAGAAGCATCTGTAACGGCAACAGCAATGTCTCCCACTGGCGGGGGAACGGCTCTGGGTAATAATGGTGGTGCTTGGCTAACAGGTTGACCCACACCTGCTGGTTGTGCCGGTCTACCGTCAATAGTGATTTCCGGGTTAGGGACAAGCACATTGGGGACTGCGCCTGGTTGAGCCGCCGTAGCTCCAGGGGTTGGTGTAGATGCTGGTGGTGTTGGGGTAATTGGCACTGATGCTGTAGTCCCAGTTGATGGGCTGTAGCTGAGGGTAATACTGTCAGATTTTCTGACTACAGGTTGACCACTAGGTGCATCATTATCACCAGTGACTATTACCCGAATACTATTAGCATCAAGTTGGACAACTTCAACAGAGGCAATTCCAGGAGCTGGTTTTTCTTGGCGAAAATTATTGCCCTGCTTTAAACGCAACTGGGTGTTGATGATATCGGAAACTAAGGTATTACCTCTTTTCGTCGTAAAAACTTGGGGACGAGAGCCAGCAGAGGTTTTTAAAGTCACGCTTACTCCGCCATTAACGGGAGCTAATTTGACTTCATTAACTTGTGTAATCTGTGCTGATACTGGTTGTGCCGCCAGAAATAATAAAGTAGCAGCACCCAAAATAAAATTATTACCGTGAAACTGTTTCACAGTTCATTCCTCACCTAATAAAGTCATTAGTTGTTAGTCGTTAAGGTTTTTCCCCTGGAATTACTTCTTAGGTGCAGCTTTAGCCGCCTCCGCAGTAAGTTCTTCTGGACTTAGGGGCATTAATGCTTGTAATTGAAAAGATGTCGTAATTGGTGCAGGCCCTATCCTCCGCACAGGTTTACCGAATTTATCTGTAGCTTGGATATTGGCTAATGCTGATTGATAGTCTTTAACTATTAGTAATGGTTGTAGACGTTCGATATTCCGAATGATTGATTGTGTTTGTTCGTATGTGCCGATAATTTCGATGTTGACGCTACTGCGTTTGAGTTTGCCGTCAACTGCAACTCCTAATGAGCCATCCTTGACAATTTCGGGTTTTTCTGTGGCTGGGACAAACTTTTGGAGTTTGGCTTTGACGGTATTTAAGGAATTTGCAGAGCTACCAGATTCTACTAAACGATTGAGATCCAATAGTAGGGTATCCAGGGTTTTTTCGTCGGAGAATAAAGCTAAAACCTGTTGCTTTTGTTTTTTTGCTTGGTCTAACTCTTCTTTGATTTTGCCAATTTGTTTGACAGTGGCTTGCTTTTGCTGAATTTGCCCTTGGAGGTCGTTGCTTTGTGCTTGCTTTTGCTGATAGGCTTCCCAAGCAGGCATAAGTATATTCAGCAGCATATAGATAGCTCCAGCTAAACCTACGACTGCCACTAAAATACCGATGATTTTGGGTGTAAATGCAATACCAAAAACCACAGGATAGGATGGTGCGCCTGATTCTAAATCTGCGGCGTTTTCGGCAAAATTTAAATCTTCACTCAGCGTCATCGTGTAATGACTCCTGTTTTTTGCATACTACGAATGCGGGAGACGAGTCCCACCGTGCCTTTCTGCTCTAGTTCCCGAATCAATTCTGAAGCAGGAACATCACTAAGACGAGATTGAATTGTATATCTAACTACTTGGGGTGGTTTGATGACTACACCACTTCTAGTAGTGGTGGCTGTAACTGGTGCATCTACTAAAGTGGCGGTGGTAATTCTGCTTTCGGAAGATTTTAAGAACCGCGACTGTTGCAGACTTAATAAAAAGTCGTTGACATTATCGAAAGAACGAGCTATTCCGGTAATTTCTATGCCTCCGGCGGGGTTAGGTGGTGGTTGTCCTTCTACTGGGGCTAGAGGTGGAATTTGCTTGATATTTTCAATTTGTACTGTTGGAGGAATGCGATCGCGCACATCTTCTAACATGGCTGACCAAGGACGAATTTGGTCAAATACTGTCACTAAGCTTTGGGTTTCTGCTTTGACGGCAGCTGCTTGTGTTTTAATTTGGTTAATATTGGTGATTTCTGCGTCTAATTTTTTGCTTTGTTCTTCCAGTTGAGCAATTGACTGCTCTATTTCACTGGTTTTACCTTGCACGAGCCATAACCCAATTCCCACCAATACTGGTAAACCTACGCCCACCGTTACCCCTAGATATACCGGGGTGAGATTCCCTGATGGTAATTTTACTCCCGGACTTTTATCAGCTTTGGGTTGGTAGGCTGGTCGGTCTTTGAGAAAGTTAATATCTAAACTGTACATTCAATTACACCTCCCGCATTCCTAAACCCAGGACAATTCCTAAACCCGAACGCTGTTGAGCAGGATATTTTTGTTCATCGACTTGTAAGGACAAAGAGCCAATTGGATCTACTTGGGTAGTAGGTATGCTGAGTCTTTGGGTAAAGAATTCATCTATGTGTTGGAGTCCGCCCCCAGGCCCTGCTAAGAAGATTTGTGCTACCTCTATGTTTTCACTTTGATTGAGGTAGAAATCTATGGAACGGCGTAGCTCATCTGTAAGTTCTCCTAAGATTCGCAATACGCCAGCCATTCCCGGATTAGTTTCTGTAACTCCGGTTTTATCAGCATCTACGGGTGTGACAGGAATCGCCATTTCATACAAAAGTTCCATATCCCGTGATGTTGGTAGACTCATGGCTCTAGCTAAAGCCATTTGCATTTGGTAGGTACCTATGGGTACAGTCCGAGAAAATTGGGGGATACCGTTGACGATAATGGCTATTTCCGTGCTGTCAAATTCGATATCAACTAAGACAGCTGCTTCTTGGGGGCTGAGTTCTCGTAAATGGCGATCGCGGATTGTCCGAATGAGTGCAAAACTGTTAATCTCTAAAACATTAATTTGCAATCCTGCTTGCTCAAAGGTACTAATATATGTATCTGTCACCTCCTTGCGGGTAGCAACTAGCAGCACTTGTACTTTTTCGATGCCATCTTCATCTACAAAGTACCCAAGTTTTTGATAATCTACATCAGCTTCCTCACGAGGATAGGGTAAATACAAGGCTGCTTCATGGTTTAACACCATATCTCGGAGTTCTTTATCGTCTAACTCTGCCGGTACAGGAATAATCCGTACAACCGAATCTCGTCCTGGTACGCCGGTGGATACACGAGAAGTCTTGATTTTACTTTCAGCTAAAGCTTGCTGAATAAGTTGCGCCATAGCTGGGGGATCAGTAATTTGACCATCAGTGACAATCCCTTCTGGAACTGGTACTGATGTTAAAGATTCGAGTTTCAAGCCTTGACGCTGCTTGCGTAGTTGCACTACATTGACTCGTTCTGGTGCGATTTCCACACCTACCCCTCTATGAGATTTGCCAAACAGACTACTGAAACTTTTTACCACAGTAATGCCCGCCAAACTGCAAAATTAAAAATTTAAATGTTACTTAAGTAGTCATTTCGTCATCAGTCATTAGTCACTAGTAAATTAGGCTATTGACTGTTGAATTTGGACTTTTGACACCTAATCTTTTTAGCCTATAATCTCGACAATTCTGCATAAGCTTTTTAACTTCATCAAGCGTGAAAATACTGGTAAAATGATGCAATTACGAAAATTCCCAAAGCTAGTCGCTTTCATCATGTTAGGTTTACTGACTAGTTGGATTGTCAGTTGCAGCGATGGCAAAGTTAATACCAATAATCAACCAGCTGCTTCTGGAACAGCCAAGATTGAGTTTTGGACAATGCAACTCCAACCGAAATTTACAGACTACTTCCAAAGCTTAATTGCCAACTTTGAGTCACAAAATCCTGGTATAAAGGTAAACTGGGTTGATGTGCCTTGGACAGCGATGGAGAACAAAATTTTAACAGCTGTCTCCGCAAAAACGCCACCTGATGTTGTTAACCTCAATCCAGATTTTGCCTCTCAATTAGCGGGTCGAAATGCTTGGTTAGATTTAGACACAAAAGTTCCAACAGCAGACCGTTCCGCCTATCTACCGAATATTTGGAAAGCTGGTACACTCAACGGCAAAAGCTTCGGTCTTCCTTGGTATCTCACCACAAAGCTGACTATTTATAACACTGATCTCTTAAAGCAGGCAGGTATTAATCAACCTCCCAACACTTACGCACAACTAGCACAACAAGCACAACAAATTAAAGACAAAACAGGTAAATACGCCTTTTTTGCGACTTTTGTTCCCCAGGATTCCGCAGAGGTGCTGCAATCATTGGTGCAGATGGGAGTGACTTTAGTGGATGCAGAAGGTAAAGCCGCTTTTAATACGCCTCAAGGTAAAGCAGCGTTTCAGTATTGGGTAGACCTGTATAGAAAAGGGTTATTACCGAAAGAAGCACTAACTCAAGGACATCGCCACGCGATTGATTTATACCAATCTGGTGAAACAGCATTCTTAGCTTCGGGGCCGGAGTCTCTCCAAAATATCGCTACCAATGCGCCAAAAATTGCTCAAGCTTCTGCGATCGCACCCCAATTGACCGGTGATACAGGTAAGAAAAATGTAGCAGTGATGAATATCGTCATTCCCCGTGAAACAAAACAACCTGATGCGGCGGTAAAATTTGCTTTATTTGTCACCAATAATGAGAATCAGCTAGCCTTTGCCAAAGCCGCAAATGTTCTTCCATCCACAACTCAAGCTTTAGCTGATAGTTACTTTAAAGATGTTCCTGCTAATGCTTCTACAGTCGAAAAAGCTAGAGTTGTCAGCGCGCAACAACTACAACAAGCAGAAGTTTTAACTCCTCCATTAAAAGATATTAAAAAGCTGCAAAAGGCAATTTATGAAAACCTACAAGCAGCAATGTTAGGAGAAAAAAATGTAGATCAAGCAGTTGCAGATGCAGCTAAGGAATGGGATAATCGGTAGCAGTAATACCAATTCGCAATTCGCAATTCGCAATTCGCAATGGACTAACGCCCCGCTACGCTGACGCAATTAAGAAAGTCGGTTTCAAGCCAATACACTTCAATTAAACCTAACATTTGGTGTTTGTGAAGTAAGAAAAAGTTCGTAGTAAGGACTTCAGTCCTCATCTAAGGACTAAAGTCCTCTCTACGAGACGCTGCGCGTAGCTTGCTTCCCCGGAGGGGTACACTACAAACTGTTTTCTTAACTGAACTGTATTGTGTTTCAAGCTTTGCATCTGTTGCTTAATTTTGGAGAATTGGTATAAAACCGTGAAAACCAAGATACTGGACTTCTTCGAGAAGTCTGGTATCTAGACACTGCAAGTTCTCACAAATCAGATATAACTGCTATGTAAATAAAGTAAACTTCACCTTTTACCTTTTACAGTTTGCCTTTTACCTTATTGTCTAGATTGTCGAATAGGAATTTGAATGATAAATTTTGCCCCTATTCCTGGTGTAGAGCAACATTCCAATTTACCCCCATGTAATTCAATAATAATTCTGTAGCTAATTGATAAACCTAAGCCTGTACCTTTACCGACATCTTTAGTGGTGAAGAATGGGTCAAATAATTTAGCTTTCACTTGCTCATCAATTCCTCCTCCATTATCAGCAATAATAATTTCCGCCCAATTATCATCAATGACTTGTGTAAAAACCTCAATTTGAGGAGTTTGTATACACTGCCCATCACTTTTTATATTTTTAATTACTTTCTCTTCTAACGCATCAATAGCATTAGCAATAATATTCATAAATACTTGATTAAGCTGTCCAGGATAACATTCGATTAACGGTAATTTTCCATAATGACGGATCACTTTAACGCCATGTAAATTATGAGGTGATGGCTTAATACGGTTGTTTAAAATTACTAAAGTGCTATCAATACCTTCGTGAATATCAACAGTTTTAAAATCAGCTTGATCTAGACGGGAAAATGTTCTGAGAGATTTCACTATCTCACAGATACGCTCTGCACCTACCATCATTGATTGGAATAATTTAGCTGAATCTGTTTTGATAAATTCTAATTCAATTGCTTGAATTTTGTTTTTAATTATGGCTACAGGTTCAGTATAGAATTGCTGATAAAGTTCGACTAAATCTAGTAAATCTTGAATATAATTATTAGCATAATTCAAGTTTCCATAAATAAAACTGACAGGATTATTAATTTCATGGGCAATACCTGCAACTAAAACTCCGAGAGCTGACATTTTTTCAGATTCTACTAGTTTCAGTTGTAGAGTTTTGAGATTGACTAAAGTAGTTTCTAGTTCTTGAGTGCGGCTTTCTAGAGCTATTTGTGAAGTTTCTAACTCCCGAATCACATTTTTAAGCACTGCTTCTCTGACTTCACTAGCATTTTCTAGCTGTTCACGATCAGCTTCTGAACGTTGTAGTTTTTTTTGCAAAATCCGAACTGTTTTTTCGAGTTCTTTAATTTTGCTTTCGTTGTCTATAGATTCCATAAACCTTCATTTTGTACCTAGCAGTAGGGTGACAAAGGTTTCTTGATGATAGTAAGTTGAACCCTGTGATTCTAAGGGAGCAAATTCACCATAGGTGTAGAACCCACAAATAGGTATGTCTTTTGCAAGTTCGCTTTTGATCATTTGATATTCTTCTTTAGCTTTTGTCCCTAAAAGCCAACGACGACAACAGCAGGAAAAGAGTAAAATGGCATCGGGTTCTGTACCAGGATAACGTGCAAGCGCAGTCTGAAGTGAACTTTTCACAGAACAAAGAATTTCTTCCCGATTAAAATCTGTCATTTGCACAATGGCTTGTTCTGGAACATCCCCTAAGAAGTTGATGCTACCAGTTTGCGGATCAAAAGTATTGGGAACGCGCATATAATAGCGATCGCTATCTCCCTCATACACTGCTAAGGGATTTTCTGCGGTTGGTGTGCGATCGCCTAAATATCGCTGATAAAATTCCAATGCTGATACTCCATCAATTTCGTACAAAACTGTTCCTTGAGATTTGGTTATAACACTCCTGCGTCCCATCGGTTCCCAACCACAAGCAGTTCCGTAGGAAAATAGAATATCTCCAGCAAAAATTAGAATAGGTAAGGAGTCAGTCAATACTTCGGTTTGAAAAAATTGATAGGTAGTCTGAAATCTAAATTGATCGCCAGCCGCACCACCTACAATGGGTATATCAGAACCCAAAGCCGACTTTAAACCCTCTAAAATTAATCCCCCGTTAGTAGTAGAACCATCTGCTAGATAGCTAGCCGGTAGCGGTATACATAACTGAGCAGGTTTATCGGATTTTTCTTTGGCTTTTTGAACTGCTTCCTGAGCAGCATTTAAAGGATTGGCTTTCACTCCATATCCCAAACCCGCATGAATTTCTACAGTATCAGAACAAAACAGCATCAGTGTTAAAGAATCTTGTTGAAACCCTAAAATTGACGACATTTCGCCATCCGTAGTACAACCAATCAAGTCTATTTCAGGAAATACTGCGGAGATTTTTTGCAAGATTAAAGCATGATCAAAATCAATAGCTGCAAATAACATAGCAGCCTGCGGTGGAATATCTGTTAAATCACTTAAATCATGGACGCATTTTGCTAAAACTTCTTCAATAGCGGCTTGACTATCAGGATCATCACTATGTCCAACAACAACTTTCAGCATATTTACCTCTTAAGTAATTTCAATAATTAAAGCTAATTTAAAATTTTGCAGCATAATTATGCTAGTTTTTCTAATTCAAACTCCCATTAGTAAAAACTCATTATAATGTATATAAAAACAACCGTATATTATCTATTAAATACGGTTTTCTCTTTGGGTTGAGATATGAAGATAGAGAATATAAGATGCCTCTAAACTAGAATTAACTAAATTTAGTTTTCCCAGTAAAGATAGTAGATGAACATAAATCAATACAAATTTTTATTAAAGTTGTTCTTCCATTTCTTTGACAAAAATTAAATTTTACTGAATAAATTTCCTATTAAATAAAGAGAACCGCACACAACGACTAAACCATCACCAGGAGTCAATGCTGCATCTATCGCCGATATTTCATCAGCATAAGTTTGACAAGAGTACAAATCTGGACAAATATCACAGGCTAACTTGGCTAATTCTGTAGGATTAGCTGAAGCGTTATCTGGTACTGGGACTAAATATAATCGGTCATTTGGTTTTAGTAAAACTTGAAAAATATCAGCATGATCTTTAGTAGATAACATCCCCATGACCCAAGTTATATTTTGAGGGTTGAGACTATCTACATAATCACGTAGGACTCTAGCGGCGGCTGGATTATGTGCGCCATCAATTAAGAGTTGATGATTTTTCCAATTAATCCATTGCATTCGCCCTGGCCACTTAGTTTTAGCCATACCATTAGTAATTGCTGTGGCAGAAATATTCCAGCCTTGCTGTTGAAGAATTTCTAAAGTAGCTAAAGCTAAAGCAGAATTATGTAATTGTATTTGTCCCTGTAAAGGTAGAGGATATTGAATGAAATTGGCATCGAAAATAGACTGATATTCTGCCCATCCTGATTGGATTTCTCGTCCAGGTTGGGGCGTGATCACGGGACATTGTAATTCTTGAGCGCGCGATCGCACAACTGCTTGAGCATCCGGTGGTAATACTCCCACCACAGCCGGACACCCAGGCTTTAAAATCCCAGCTTTTTCTCCAGCGATATCAGCCACAGTAGGGCCTAACTGCTGCCAATGTTCCCTGCTAATGGAAGTAATTACCGTCACCAGTGGCTGAGATATCACATTAGTAGCATCCAACCGTCCCCCTAAGCCTACCTCTACCACAGCTACATCAACTTGCTGCCTAGCAAAATACAACCAAGCTGCGGCGGTAATAATTTCAAATTGAGTAGGGGACTGCTCAGAGCTAACAGCATTCTTTACTTCTGTTAATAATTCGTAAAGTTCCGCAGCAGAAATTGGCTGTTCATTCAGACAAATGCGTTCTGTCCAACTCACCAAATGAGGAGAAGTGTAACGTCCTGTACGATAGCCTGCTTGAGTCAGAACAGATGACAAATAAGCACAAACCGAACCTTTGCCGTTTGTGCCAGCCACATGAATCACACTGACTTGGTGATGGGGGTTTCCCAGGTTTGCTAACAGTGCGTTAATCCGTGAAAGTCCGAGGTTAACGCCAAAATGTTGAAATGATTGGAGTAGAGAATCTATATTCACGATCAGGTATTGGCTGAAACTACCTTGACATAGTTAACAACAGCCTAACCTTCTGTTTCATCTGTGAGCAAACTATTGGGATCAATGCCTTGAGATTGTAAGTAGGCTATTAGGCGTTCTTTTTGTTGACGTTCCTGTTCAGCGCGTTGTTTTTCCTGTTCAGCCCGTTGGCGTTCCTGTTCAGCGCGTTGTTTTTCCTGTTCAGCCCGTTGGCGTTCTTGTTGCACCATCTCTACAGCCCAGGGTAACAAATTACCCGATTCATCCCACCATCGCAACCAATAACCAGTTCTCCCCTCTTTCGTCCCGCGCCAAGTTCCTAAATATAATCCTATAGTCGCTATCCAATGGCGACCATTTTCATCTGGTTGCTTTAACTCATAGCGTCCATTTTCTAGTTGATGAAACTCCAATAATCCACCATCTGGGTCAAAAATGATGTAAATGGGGATTTGTAAAATTTGTTCGTAGAAAAACCACTTCCCTGGCGGGTAGGTGCGCTTTGATGAATACTCTTCCCCTTCTGTCTGGGATAAAAATTCCATGACTATGGCAGGAATTTCTCCTTCTAAGTGAGGAGTGTAGCTGGTGCGATCGCCTACAATTTCATTTACACGGGGAATATATAACCAATCTGGTGCTTTAGCGATAAATTGCCCATTCACAGTGGCACAAATCGCAAAATTCGAGGCGATTAACATTTGCTCTTGGATGAACCCAATAATTTCTAAGCTTTCACACAAAGCACCAGCCAGGATTGGCTGACCAGTATTTTCCGCCGGTTTATCCCCTAGCTTAAAATCTTCGGGCAATGGTTGCCAACAAATATCTAGTGTGGTGATTTGGGCTACCATAAGCAAGGTTTTGGCATTTTTCTAAATTGTATCACTGAATTGGTACAGCTAATCCAGTATTCAGTACAACGAGTAATCCCAGTCCCCAAAATTAACAAAACCGACTGTTACAGTGAAAATAACAGCCGGTAATCAATTTGGTAATCTTAAATTAGAGTTTAGGCTTCTCTGTTCAAAAAGCTTTGAACTTGTCTGAGAGCCGCAGCACCGATGTTGAACAAAGCCCAGCCACCAGCAACAGCGATGGGAGCTAAAACGATCGCTACGCGAAAATCAATACCATCCATTTCTAGTACCCCTCTATCAAAGTAGAAATTAAAGTTTTATCAACTACTCTCATTTTTATTTTTAGCTGAAGTGGGCAATTTTGCTAGGGGGTTTTGTAAAGAAACATTAAATAGTTGGTTGATAGTCATTAGGGATTGGGGATTGGGGATTGGGGATTGGGGACTGGGGACTGGGGACTGGGGACTGGGGATTGGGGACTGGGGGACAAGGTAGACAAGGTAGATTTTAATGCCCTATGCCCTATGCCCTATGCCCTATTCCCAATGCCCAAATTTCTAAGCAAACCCCAAATCCGTTCCCTTGTCGGCGTGGACTAAAGCTAACTTTTTGTAACGTTCGGCGTGTTCTATGAGGTTGGCGGCTTCTTCTTGTGTAACTTGGCGAAGAATTTTGCCGGGAATGCCTACAACTAGGGATAAGGGGGGTATATTCTTGGTTACTACTGCACCAGCACCGATGATGCTACCTGCTCCTACTCTGACTCCATCTAAAACTACTGCGCCGATACCAATTAGACAGCCGCGCTCAATATGGGCTGAATGTACAACAGCACGATGTCCTACTGTCACATGGTCTTCTAAAATTGTGGGCAACCCAGGATCACCATGCAAAATAGCCCCGTCTTGAATATTTGTGCATTCGCCAATGTCAATGCGTTCTACATCTGCTCGCACAACTGCACCATACCAAATGCTGACTCCGGCTGCTATGTTGACTGAACCCATGACAACGGCGTTGGCTGCAATGAAAGCGGCTTGAGAAAAATCGGGAGAAGGCCAGTAAGAAACGGTAGACACGATAGAATAGGAATAAGGTACCCAGGAACACTGGAGAGGCTCCATCCTTGGAGACTGGTTGCAAAACCAGAATATCACAGTGTCATTCCTCTTCGCGGAGGAAGACAATCCGTAAAAGTTGTTCTCGCTTCATGTTTTTGATGTGCAGTCGAGAATGATTTCTCCCTGGTGATAGAGCCGGAGTGTAAAATCCAACCCACTGGTGCTGGTGAATACGAAAATACGTTTGTACGCACTTCATGATGAATCCAGGCTTGCAGTACCCTATATTCGGAGCTGATATACAGTGTCCCCATTGTCGGCAAACTATTCCGGCACTGACACTAACTGATACTTATTTATGCCCTCGTCATGGCGCGTTTGAAGCTAATCCCAAAACTGGAGAGTTAGTTCATCTACAGTCTGGGCGACATTGGCGACGGTGGAACAATGAGTGGTATAGACAGCATACTCATCCTGATGGCATTCGGTTTGAAATCCACGAAGCCTTAGACAAACTATACACCCAAGGCTATCGAGCGACACGAGTGATCATCGCCAGACGTTATCAGGAGTTGATGAGTGGCTATTTAGAACGCAGTACACCTTGGCGTTCTGGACAGCAAGAAGCATCATCTGCAAGGCTATACGGCTTACCTGTAGAATTTAGTCCTGATCCAGCCGAAGATCCTTGCTGGGAAGTGATTAATTTCGATTTAGATAAAGAACCGGGTGTGCCGGTGCGCTACCCTTATTTCAGATTGTTTGAATAAACTTGATTTCATCAAGTTTATGGGTATAAGGGTGTAAGGGTGTGAGGGTGTAGGGGTCGAATTGATTATCTGATTCCCCCTTCCCAATCCCCAGTCCCCAATCCCTAATCCCCAATCTCCAAAATGCACCACGCCTCTATTCGGACTGCGAATATCCATCACGCGATCGCTTTTTATGAAATTCTAGGTTTTACAGTCTGTGAACGCTTCACCACAGGCTACACCCTCGCTTGCTGGATGGAAGGATTAGGCGGAAGAATTGAATTAATTCAAATACCCCAACCCAAACCCGCACCGGATGCGTTTGGTGATGAGCATTATGTGGGTTACTATCACCTATCGTTTGATTTAACGGAAATTACTGAAGATTTACCAGGGTGGTTGACAAATTTACAAAAACGAGTAGCATTATCAGTAGAATTACCACCTTTAAAAATTCTTTTAGAACCGACTCAACAGCAAATAGGCGATCGCATTTTAGAAGTAGCCTTTATTGCCGATACGGATGGCTTACCTTTAGAGTTCATCCGATTTTTAAGCAAACAACATTAGTTTCTCGTTTTTATTTTGTCTTTTTATATACATTTATTGCTATCGTCAAGGTAACATATTTATTCAAGAGAATGAGAATATTCTCGGCAATAACTATAGAGAATGATTTTATTTAATACATCTACCACAGCAAATGTCTATATTATCAGCTGCCTATAGATATCGTTTTCATCTATTGCTGTTTGTTGTTTCATTAATGACCTTATTATTTCTTGGCAATGCGCCTGCTAAGAGTCAAGATATAAGTACCCTAAATCGTGAGAGAAACCAATTAACATTAGTGACCAAAAATTCCCAAGATTTAAAATTAACGGAAAATGTCCACAGAACTGTTTTAGAAAATGGACTAACTGTTCTCATTAAAGAAGTTCATACAGCTCCTGTAGTGAGTGTGCAAGTATGGTACAAGTTTGGTTCACGCCAAGAAGCACCAGGAGTCAACGGTATTGCCCATCAACTAGAACATATGATGTTCAAAGGTACAACCAACCGTCCGACTCAATTTGGCTGGTTGTTTAGTGCTTTGGGTAGTGACTCGAATGCTTTTACAAGCTATGACCAAACAGCATATTACGGCACAGTCGAACGAGACAAGCTCAAAGCATTGCTAGTTCTAGAAGCCGATAGAATGCAGAATGCTCTCATGGATAGTGAACACTTAGCTAGCGAGAAGCGGGTAGTCATTTCGGAGTTACAAGGTTACGAAAATAGCCCAGAATATCGACTCAGTCGTGCTATTTTACGGTCAGTATTTCCCAATGGTTACGGTTTACCTGTAGGTGGTACTAAGGCTGATGTCGAAAAATTCCAGATTGAGCAAGTCCGCCAATACTATCGTCAGTTTTATCATCCTGAAAATGCCGTTTTAATCATTGTCGGCGATTGCCAAGCTCAAAAAACTCTAGCTACAGTCAAGGAAATCTTTGGTAATATTCCCAAGGGTCAACAGTCAGTAGTCAATGGTCAACAGTCAGTAGTCAATGGTCAACAGTCAGTAGTCAATGGTGCTAAGTCGCCAATCTTGTTACGAGAACAGGGTTCAGCTTCATTATTGCAGGCTTTGTATCCCTTACCATCTGCAAATCATCCAGATATGCCGGCTCTAGAAGTGGCAGATTATATTTTGACAGAGGGTAGAAATTCCCGACTATATCAAGCTTTGGTGGAATCGGGTTTAGCCACTGATATTTCAGGTGCAGTGGTGAGTTTACAGCAAGGTGGGTGGTATGAGTTGCTAGTCACGGCTGATCCTGATGAAGATGTGAGTAAGCTGACACCTGTGGTGAACCAGGCGATCGCAAAACTGACTAAAACAGGAGTCACCGCCGCCGAGTTAGCTAGAGCTAAAAGACAGTTAGAATCTGCGACTATTTTGAGTAACCGTAGTATTACTGATCAAGCCATGCAGTTAGGCAATGATGAGACAACTACGGGTGATTATCGCTTTACAGACCATTATTTAGCGGCTGTGCATCAAGTTACCTCCGCAGATGTTAAAGCTGTATTAAAGAAATATCTGCGCCCATCTGCACGGAAAGTGGGAATTTTTCAACCAATTACCAATCAAAATAAAGAAATCGCCTCAAAACAGCCACCTCCACAAACTAAGGAAAATTTGTCTGGTAATTTACCCACTTTGCCAGCTGAGATGCTGCGCTACTTACCAGTCATTGAACATGATGAACAGGTTAACAATAAGACATTGCAAGTACCACAGCAGTTTACCCTAGCTAATGGTTTACAGGTATTATTATTAAGCGATCGCTCGACACCCACCATTACTTTAAGTGGTCATATCCAAGCAGGTACAGAATTTGACCCAGG
Source organism: Nostoc sp. CMAA1605 (assembly GCF_021596505.1). Lineage (GTDB taxonomy): Bacteria > Cyanobacteriota > Cyanobacteriia > Cyanobacteriales > Nostocaceae > Trichormus. The sequence goes on from NZ_PJIZ01000005.1 coordinate 112,985, forward strand.
AGAACAAGTAGGATTAGCTGCACTAGTAGCAGATAGCTTGATGAGTGGAACCAAAACCAAAAATGCTGTTACCCTAGCGAAAGCCTTGGAAGACAGAGGCGCGACTTTAGATTTTGAAGCTTATCGGAATGGCGTACAAATAGAGGGTAATAGTCTGGCGGAAGACTTACCAGTATTAATTAAAACCTTAGCAGATGCCCTAAAAAATAGTACATTTCCGCAGAAAGAGTTGGAATTAAATCGTCAGCAAGCCTTAACAGACTTGAAAGTAGAACTAGATGATCCAGCCGCAGTGGCGCGCAAAATATTTTTGCAATCGATTTACCCCAAAAAACATCCTCTACATAAGTTCCCCACAGCCGAGAGTCTGCAAAGTATTAAGAGAAAAGATGTGATTGCTTTCCAAAACAAATACTATCGTCCAGATAGTATGGTGTTAGCACTGGTGGGAGATTTTGACACAGAAGAAGTGCGATCGCTAATTCAACAAGAGTTTGGTGATTGGCGTGCTAGTGGTTCACCCCCCAAAGTCGAATATCCCCAAGTATCCAACCCCAGTAATTTAGTACGAGTTAACCCAGTAATTCCAGGTAAAGCCCAAGCTATCACCTACATGGGTTATACAGGAATCAAACGCCAAGACCCTAGATTTTACAGTGCTTTAGTATTGAATCAAATATTAGGCGGCGATACATTATCTAGTCGCCTGGGTGCAGAAATCCGCGATCGCCAAGGACTCACCTACGGAATTTACAGTCACTTCCAAGCGGAAAAAGACTTTGGCACATTTTGGATTGAAATGCAAACCAGTCCAGAAGATGCTAATCAAGCGATCGCTAGCACCCGTAAATTACTACAAAACGTCCATCAACAAGGTGTTACAGCCACAGAATTAGAAATGGCTAAACGTAGTCTGACTGGTAGTTATCACGTTTCTTTAGCAGATCCAGAAGAATTAACTAGTAACATCCTGATGAATCAGGTGTATGGTTTAGACAAAACAGAATTACACACCTACACTCAAAAAATTCAACAAGTTACCCTGACAGAAGTGAATCAAGCCGCCCGTGAATTACTACATCCTGATAATCTGGTTGTAGTGACTGCTGGCCCTCCTATCTTGGCTCACAGATAGTGGGCATGGGGCATGGGGCATGGGGCATGGGGCATTGGGCATTGGGAGACAAGGTAGACAAGGTAGGCAAGGAAAAAGAGTGTCAACCACTAATGACTAATGACTAATGACTAATGACTAATGACTAATGACTATTGACTATTGACTATTGACTATTGACTATTGACTATTTCGCCACAAAAAATAAGCTAACTTAAAAATAGATAGTATTTCTCAACTAAACTTTTAGTAAAACACAGCAAAATTAGCTCTAAGGCGCAAGTAATCATTAGTTTCCCATGAACATCCTCACCAATTTACTTTCTCAAGTACCTAAACCCGTAACACCTAAACAACGCCGAGGAATTGAAATTAAATCGCCGCGTGAAATTGATATTATGCGGCAATCAGCAAAAATTGTTGCTACTGTCCTCAAGGAAATTTCGGAGTTAGTCAAGCCAGGTATGACTACAGCCGATTTAGATGCTTACGCAGAAAAACGTATCCGTGAAATGGGTGCAACACCTAGTTTTAAGGGATATCACGGCTTTAAAGGTTCTATCTGTGCCAGCATTAATCATGAAGTAGTGCATGGTATCCCTAATCCGAAAAAAGTCATTCGGGCTGGGGATGTCTTAAAAGTAGATACAGGTGCTTACTATCAAGGATTTCATGGTGATTCTTGCATTACTATCGCTGTGGAGGAAGTCACCCCAGAAGCTGCTAGATTAATTCGCGTTGCGGAAGAAGCACTTTATAAAGGTATTGAACAAGTCAAAGCAGGTGCATACTTATTAGATTTAGCCGGTGCCATTGAAGATCATGTGAAAGCACATGGTTACACTGTGGTGGAAGAATTCACCGGACACGGTGTCGGACGTAACTTACATGAAGAACCGTCTGTATTTAACTACCGTACAAGAGAAATGCCGAATGTGAAACTGCGTGCTGGTATGACTTTGGCCATTGAACCCATTTTAAACGCAGGTTCTAAACATACACGCACTTTATCAGATAGATGGACGGCTGTAACTGTAGATAATTCCTTATCAGCACAGTTTGAGCATACAGTCTTAGTGACAGAAACTGGTTATGAAATTTTGACCGATCGCACCAAAATTTAATAGCAGAATATAACCAAAAGCGATACCGTAGGTATCGCTTTTTGCTGACAAACAAAAACTTTTGTAAAACCAAATTGCAAAAGGTGGGAATTTGCAGATTATCTACTGTAATGCCACCTTTATCATCCTGACTTTTCACGTTATGTGGAAAAGTTAACGCAAAACCTAACCCCCTAGCCCCCTTCCCTACTAGGGAAGGGGGAAAAGTTAAAGCCTCTCCCCGTGTCGGGGAGAGGTTTGGAGAGGGGTTTTCCAGATACCGTGAAAAGTCAGCTTTATCATCAATAAACATGAAAAAACGGATTTTTGGTGTAACAGTAGGTTTATTTGCTTTCGTGTTGGCGATAGTTATCCTGCTAGGACAGTTCAATGTTGTTGTCGCAGCACCTAATTCAGCAGTTTATGACAAAGCCAAGAAAGCACAAAGCGATTTTTTGAGTAAACTAGAAACCCTAGTCAACATCGACTCTGGTACAGGTTATGAACCAGGATTAACTAAGGTTGAAGATATTGTAATTGAGCATCTGAAATCTATAGGTGCAGAAGTTCAAACCATTAATGCCACTCCTAGCAAGGGAAGGAATATCTTAGCCACCATCAAAGGAACTGGTAAAGGTAAGATTCTGCTGCTTGCCCACACCGACACAGTATTTGAGGAAGGAACAGCCGCTAAACGTCCCTTCAAAATATTAGGTGGCAAAGCCTACGGTCCAGGAGTAATGGATGATAAAGGGGGAATTATTTTAGGGTTCGAGGCACTAAAAATTTTACAAGAATTACAGCTTCAGAACTTTGAAAAGATTACCTTTTTAATTAATCCTGATGAAGAAAAAGGATCATTTGGTTCACGGGAATTAATCAAAGAAACTGCTAAAAAACATGATGTGGCTTTGGTGTTAGAATTTGGTTCGCCTGAAGATAAAGTTACCTCATGGCGCAAGGGCATTGGTTACTACGGATTTGAAGTCCAAGGTAAGTCTGCCCATGCAGGGGCTGAACCAGAAAAAGGCTGTAATGCACTCGTAGAAGCAGCCCACCAAACTCTACAACTGAGTAAATTGGGTGATGCCAGCAAACAGACTAGTGTTAATTTTACTGTTTTTCAGGCAGGCGATCGCCGAAATACAATTCCAGATTCTGCGAAAGTTCAGGCTGATGTGCGGGTACTCGAAGCCGAAGAATATAATCGCCTCGAACGGGATTTTACTCGCTTATCGAAAAACAAACTCCTACCCTGCACTGAAATCAAGGTAATTTCAGACAGAGGTCGTCCACCCTTTCCACCCAACCCCAAAACCGATGCTTTAGTGAAAAAAGCACAAGCTATTTATCAAACAATAGGTTTTAAGCTAGGTGTAGAGGGTAGTGGAGGCGGTACTGATGGTAACTATGCAGCCTCCGTTGGTACAACCACACTTGATGCACTTGGTCCTGTAGGTGGGGGCGCACATAGTCCAGAGGAATATATTGATTTAGACCGCATTGCACCAAGAATTTACCTGCTTACCAAGCTGTTAATAGATTTAGGAAATGCCAGCTGATATGGTGAATACCAGCTTTCAATATAGAGTGTTTGCAATTTAAAAAGCATCTCAAAGCAACCTTTTGGCTTGGTAATTCTAGTTTCTGACTTTTCACGGGATCTGGAAAACCCCTCTCCAAACCTCTCCCCGACGCGGGGAGAGGCTTTAACTTTTCCCCCTTCCCTAGTAGGGAAGGGGGCTAGGGGGTTAGGTTTTGCGTGAACTTTTCCACATAACGTGAAAAGTCAGATTCTAGTTTCAGTCTTGCTACATCTTGTGAATTGATGGAAAAACACCTACTGTAGCCCCTGAATTCTATTCAGGGGCTTTACGCATCATGACTCGTAAATTCCTCAATGCCAGTTGTACTATATCAAGAGTTATGATTTTCTCAGTCATTAAATCTGACTTTTCTATAATTGTCCTGAAATTATTTGATCACTTGTGAGAGTCGAAAAATCCATTTTCTCAAGAAAACTAGATTTTGCAGTCTCGAATTTTTGATAAATTACATAGGATTACTATAGTTACCTGCAATATTTTTTTAGGCATAACCTATGAGTGTTGAAAAAAAACATTGGTTACAAATGGCTGTTCAAGTTAAAGGTTCAGTCCTGGCATCAATATATAGACGGGTAATTGGCTGTGGATTATTTGGAGTTTTCGTTTCTCTACTTTATTACTTAAAATTACCTGTATCACAACCAATTTTAGGGACTGTTATTCCTAGCATTGTTTTGGGTTTGTTATTAGTTTTTCGCACTAATACAGCCTATGAAAGATTTTGGGAAGGGCGAAAATGTTGGGGTTCTATAGTTAATAATGTCCGTAACATAGCAAGACAAATTTTAGCATCCGTTGGCGAGACTGCACCAGAAGATAAGAAAGAAAAAATTGGAGCCTTATATTTATTAGTAGCTTTTGCAGTGGCAACTAAAATACATCTTAGAGGAGAATCAGTCAATAATGAGTTAGAAGAATTAATGTCCTCTGCTAAATACTTCAAACTAAAAAGCATGAATAATCCTCCTCTAGAAATAGCTTTTTGGGTAGAAGATTATTTACAAAAGCAATATAGAAATAATTCTCTCAATTCTTATCAATTAACAGCTATTCAACAATTATTAAATAATTTGGTAGATAATTTAGGTGCTTGTGAACGCATTTTAAAAACCCCCATGCCCCTAGCGTATTCCATTCACTTAAAGCAATTATTATTACTATATTGTTTGTTACTACCATTTCAAATGGTGCAAAGTTTAGGATGGTGGACAGGTGCAGTTACAGCATTAGTAAGTTTCACCTTATTTGGCATTGAAGCCATCGGATTAGAGATAGAAAATCCTTTTGGTTACGATGCCAATGACTTACCTCTTGATACAATTTGTCAGACTATGCGACGTAATATTGATGATTTAATCAGTCTATACTTAACGCGATCGCTCCAAAATAACGAACTATCCCTTTTGCCTCCTGAATTGTAAATGGGCATGATGGGGCATGGGGCATGGGGCATTGGGCATTGGGCATTGGGGTAAATATTTTTCCCTTGTCTCTCTTGTCTCCCCTACACCCCCACACCCCTACACCCCTACACCCCCCACACCCTACAACCTCCTAATAGCCAGTTCCAAGCCTTCGCACACACCAGCGAGAAAGTCTAAATCTAAAGTGGCAATTGTATCGCTGGGTTGATGATAATGAGGGTTTCGCAAAAAGGCTGTATCTGTCACCATTATTGCTGGATAACCTGCATCCCAAAATGGTGCATGATCACTTAGTCTGGTTTGAGGTACTATCAAGCCTCTCTTGGGAACTGGTAGCCACTGACTGGAAATTCCTACTTTGCGGATACTGCGACTCATAGCGATTAAATCAGGAATTGTCCGCAAATTGCCGATTAGGGCAATAAAATCGCCAGTATTGGGGTAAAACTTCTCTAAAGGCGGCGGATAATTTTGGCCCCCAGGGGTAGAATCACGATACCCTAACATTTCTAGAGACATCATCAAACGTAGCGGTTGCTGTTGTTGTCGCAGGAGATTGGCATAGTCAGCACTACCCAACAAGCCATATTCTTCCATATCAAAAGCCACCAGCCGCAAAGGATATTTAGCTGGTTGGGCAGCAAACTTTCTGGCTAATTCTAGTAATACAGCCACACCCGTTGCATTATCATCAGCCCCTGACGTTCCTGGTACAGCATCATAGTGCGCCCCAATTAAAATAGGAGGTAAATCCTGACGTTTAGGTGTGGATTGGGCAGGTAAATTGAGGATGAGATTGTGAAAATCTCTCTTGTTCACAGTAAAGGTGTGGATTTCCACACTTCCCCAACAAGAAAATTCTTGGCGGATGTATTCTTGAACAAAGAAATGTCCCGCAGTTGCTAGATAAGGATCGCGTTCTCGCGCTATCTGTTGGAGGTAATTATGTAATCTTGCTTGTAAATTCAAGTGTTTTTCACAGTTTTAATCTCAAATTTATGATGCAGGGATCAAGCAAAACCCAACGCAGTAGTTGCACGTATAAAGTTTATATATCTTGGACTGTTGACTGTTGACTAGTGACTATCATGTGAATGTTATTCTAGTGTTGCAACTAACTCCTCAAGCTTTTACGCCTCCAACTTTGGCTGCAATCACCCCTATTATACTATTGGGGTAATCTTACCTTGTAGCATTAAGCAAGAGGTCATCCCGCCCAATCATAATATATGTATAAGACGCACTAGGAGAAGAGTAACGCATGGGCAAGGTAGTCGGCATCGACTTGGGTACAACCAACTCAGTAGTCGCCGTAATGGAGGGTGGCAAGCCGGTGGTGATTGCCAATGCAGAAGGAATGCGAACAACCCCCTCCGTGGTAGGCTTCAGCAAAGAAGGCGAACGGGTGGTTGGGCAAATGGCAAGACGGCAAACAGTCCTCAACCCACAAAACACTTATTTTGCGGTGAAACGCTTTATTGGGCGCAAGTACGGCGAACTGAACCCAGAATCAAAGCGTGTTCCTTACACTATCCGTAAAGACGATGTAGGTAATATCAAAATTGCCTGTCCCCGCTTAAGTAAAGACTTTGCCCCAGAAGAAGTTTCAGCAATGGTGCTGAAAAAATTGGCAGATGATGCTAGTGCATATTTAGGCGCACCAGTAACAGGGGCAGTAATTACAGTTCCCGCTTATTTTAATGATTCGCAACGCCAAGCAACCCGTGATGCAGGCAGAATTGCCGGGTTGGAGGTGCTGCGGATTCTCAATGAACCGACAGCTGCATCTTTGGCTTATGGGTTAGATAGAGGTGATACGGAAACCATCTTAGTATTTGACTTGGGTGGGGGAACTTTTGACGTATCAATTCTGGAAGTAGGCGACGGGGTATTTGAGGTTAAATCTACTAGCGGTGATACCCAACTGGGTGGGAATGATTTTGATCGAAAAATAGTTGATTGGTTAGCAGAGCAATTTTTAGAAGCAGAAGGCGTAGACTTAAGACGCGATCGCCAAGCTTTGCAACGTTTAATGGAAGCCGCAGAAAAGGCCAAAATCGAACTTTCTGCTGTCAGTATCACCGAAATTAACTTACCTTTCATCACAGCTACGGAAGATGGGCCGAAACATCTAGAAACTCGCATGACACGCGCCCAGTTTGAAGGTTTATGTGATGACTTACTCGGACGTATCCGCAACCCAGTGAAACGGGCTTTAAAAGATGCAGGTTTGCGCCCAGATGACATTGAAGAAGTCGTACTAGTCGGCGGTTCTACACGAATGCCAATGGTAAAACAACTGGTGCGGAATATGATTGGCATTGAACCCAGCGAAAATGTCAACCCAGATGAAGTGGTGGCGATGGGTGCAGCCATTCAAGCAGGTATCCTGGCTGGGGAATTTAAAGATGTGCTGCTATTGGATGTTACGCCTTTATCTTTAGGCTTGGAAACCATTGGCGGTGTGATGAAAAAATTAATCCCCCGCAATACTACAATCCCCGTTCGCCGTTCGGATATTTTCTCCACCTCTGAAAATAACCAAAACAGCGTGGAAATTCACGTTGTCCAAGGTGAGAGGGAAATGGCATCGGATAATAAATCTTTGGGTAGGTTCAAACTCTATGGCATCCCACCCGCACCCAGGGGTATACCGCAAATTCAGGTATCATTAGATATAGATGCTAACGGAATTTTGCAGGTGACAGCCTTAGATAGAACCACCGGCAGAGAACAAAGCATCACCATTCAAGGGGCTTCTACCTTGAGTGAGTCAGAAGTCAACCGCATGATTCAGGATGCGAAAAAATACGCCGATATTGACAGGGAACGCAAAGAAAGAGTAGAAAAACGCACCCGTTCTGAGGCTTTAATTCTGCAAGCCGAAAGACAACTTAGAGAAGTCGCCTTAGAATTTGGAATGCAGTTTGCCCGCAATCGCCGCCAACGCATCGATAACATTTGCCGAGAACTCAAAGAAAGTCTCAAAGAAGACGACGATCGCGGTATTGATCAAGCCTACGTAGATTTACAGGATGCTTTGTATGAATTAAATCGCGAAGTCCGGGAATATTATGCGGAAGACGAAGACGACGATTTATTTGGTACCATCCGCGATATCTTTGTAGGCGATAAAGATAAAGACCGCGATCGCGACTTTTACCGAGATAATTACCGCGACAACTATCGAGAACGGGACTCTTATAATCGAGACTACAACAACAGAGATAATGGACGCGATCGCGATCGTCGTTCCTCCTACGATAATCCTCCCCCCCGCCGCCAACCCCGTCCCAGCTATCAAGATAATTGGGATGATGACGATGATTGGGTGTAACGGCATAGGGCATAGGGCATGGGGCATGGGGGAGGCAGCTGCGTGGGCGGGTTTCCCGACTTGAGCGGGCTGCCGTCATTGGGAATATAATCTACCTCTCTAAACCCTTACACCCTTACACCCCTATACCCCTACACCCCTACACTTCTGTTTCCTGAATTTGGATTTAGTAATTGGTAATTAGTATTTAGTAATTGAGTATGAATATTAATCCATTACTAAATTAAAGATTACTAAAATCTCAACTTTAAAAGTTAAATAAATGAATATGCAAAATTTGCAGAATTTTCGAGATTATTACGAAATTTTAGGAGTAGCTAAAGACGCTACAAACGAGGAAATTAAAAAGAATTATCGGCGGTTAGCTAGACAATATCACCCAGACCTCAATCCAGGCAATAAAGCAGCAGAAGAAAAGTTTAAAGATATTGGCGAAGCTTACGAAGTCCTTTCGGATACAGCCAAACGCGCCCAATATGACCAATTTAGCCGCTACTGGAAACAAAAGGGCTTTAGTAAGCAAACACCAAAACCTAAAACTTGGGAACAGAAAGGAGAACGGAATGGCAATCAAAATGTAGATCCGAGTCAGTTTGCCAATTTTGAAGATTTTATTAATCAAGTTGTGGGTGTAGGTGGTCGCAAAGACACCAGAAATGGGGCAAGTAGCAGCACTACAACTGATCCATTTCGCACTCCTAAAAGTAAAGTTCAATATACAGTTCCCAAAAATCCACCACGTCCCACACGGCGGGATATTGAAGCGAGATTAACCCTACCACTAGAGAAAGCTTATCAAGGTGGGAAAGAACGGATTAGATTAGAAGATGGGCGATCGCTAGAAGTCGATATGCCCCCTGGGATGGTTACAGGGCAAAGTGTCCGACTGCGAGATCAAGGTATTGGTGGCGGCGACCTTTATTTAAAAATAACTGTCGAACCACATCCATTATTTAAACTCGAAGGTGCTAATATCTCTTGCCAAGTACCAGTCACACCCACAGAAGCCGTTTTAGGCGGACAAGTAGAAGCACCCACCCTAGATGGCCCTGTGAAAATGACCATTCCCCCTGGAGTCAGGTCTGGTCAAAGATTTCGCTTGGCAAATAAAGGTTATCCCACCGAAGGTGGGAAACGAGGAGATCAATTAGTGGAAATCCAAATAATTGCCCCGAAAAACATTAGCCAGGAAGAAAGAGAACTCTACGAAAAATTGCGGCAAATTGAAACCTTTAAACCCCGCGCTGATTTATTGGGTTAAAATTTTGTCGATAAATTCTCACCCATAGAATTAAACTAAAGCAGTTGACGCAATTCTGCAACTGAGTTAGCTGTAATAATCTGGCGTAAAATCTCCTTCAATTGTGCTGTGTCACTAATTTGATTAATTTGTGACAGTAACTGCAAACCATCATTACCAAATTTCATCTCTAGATTAATTTCGATACTCGAAATTAGTCCTTGTCTTTCACCGCGCGCCTGTCCGCGTGCTTCACCGCGTGCTTCGCCGCGTGCTTCACCGCGTGCTTCACCCTCACGCAAAATCTCTTGATACCAAGGTGATTCACGTAGCACAGTCATATCCCACCTCATAATTTCTTGAACTAAAGAACTCTCTAACACAAACGTAGCAAAAAAAGCTAAGACAGTTTCTAACTGGTTTAACTGTTCATCTGCACGCAGAATTTGCAATGCTTCTCGAATGACTAATTCATCTTCGCCGCCTTTGAGAATCGGCACAAATGGCAGTAATGAGGGTAGAGGTTCTTGCAAAGCAATGTTGACATCCACTTCCCAAAGGTTAATCACTCGATAATCTTGGATAACTCTGAGTCCGGCGAAATTGGAAGTAAAACTGGTAGGGATTTCTTCGTTAGTCGTTTTGAGAATATTGATTAAGACAGGATAGATAGGTAAATTATATTTTTCTTCTGCTAGTCCTGCATAGGCACGCATTCGACGTGGCATTTGTTGCTTGTAGCGTAATTGCAGTTCGTTGAGAACCAGAAATTCACCGTATTGAGGACTATTAGCACGGATTAAAACATCGCTTTCTCGGCTAATCCATTGAAATTCTGAATTGAGGATTTCCCCAGCGAGAATATCAGGCATCTGAGTGACCCATCTTACCCAGTTGTCCGGTGCTAGGCTGATTAATTTTTTCGTACTGACATCTGCGGCTTTAGTCACCTTGCTGCACTCCGAATTCAAAATACCCTAAAAGTAATAGGATGTTGACCTTAGCGTTTGACTTGATCTCTCCCCTAAATCCCTATACTTTCCGATGCCTAAATTCTATGAAACTAATCGTAACCTAGTAGGGTTAAGAGGTTTACAATATTAAAAAAAACTTGATAGCAAGGTGAATCAAACGTCTGTGAATCAACACGGGACAATGCCGCAAAGCAGTGAACCCAATTATTACTCATTGCTAGGACTACATCCTTCAGCATCGGTAATTGATATTCGTCGTGCCTATCGGGAGTTGAGTAAACGCTATCATCCCGATACCACAGAACTAGCTGCTGCTGTTGCTACGCAAAAATTTCAGCAAATTAACGAAGCCTACGCCACGTTAAGTAATCCTGAAAGGCGTTTAAATTATGACATCAAGATAGGTTATTCTCGGTTTGGAGTGATTCAAGCACCCCCTGATTTGCGTCATCCTGCTGCTTATAGCTACGATTACTCAAAATCAGCTTACTTGGATGCGAGCGATCGCCCACTCTCCTCTGGTGAAATTTTTGCCTTATTCATTTTGGCAGTGACTTTTGTAGGCTGTTTACTACTAGCAGTAACTATTGGCGTAATTCGTGGTGATCAAGCTTTACAAACCCAGACACCCACACCAGTTGTTACACCAATTTCTTATGTGGGGACTGGGGATTGGGGACTGGGGACTGGGGAGAAGGAAAAATTGTTTGAGTAATGAGTAATGAGTAATGAGTAATGACTATTGACTATTGACTATTGACTATTGACTATTGACTATTGACTATTGACTATTGACCATTGACTATTGACTATTGACCACTAATAAACATTTTGAACTCTTATGTCTACACTGCCTCCTGATACACCTTTATACAGTCATCCACTGCCACAAATTGAGCAGTGGTTAAAAGAACAAGGTTGTCAACAAGATGAAACACAACTACATTGCTGGCGTATACAAAAAGCAAGTTGGCAGGCCGAATTGTGGCTGGATATTGAGCAAATAGTGGTGCGATACATCCAAGCCGGGGAAAATGGTCAAGATATCCAACGTGCTTTTAAGTATTCCTTAAGTCGGGAAGATATTGAACAAGCTGTGTTTTCTGGCCCCTAGTAGAGCCGAATGCTCAGTATTCAATGAAAATTCAGTCCACAGAGATACCTAGTAAGTTGCATTATTTCAGCTGTTGATCAAAACTGTAAACCCTCTCCCTTACTCCCTTCTCCCCTGCAATATTAATATGCAGGTTAAAGGTAGAACGGTTTATCTATTATTGTCTTGGAGTTCGTCAGCACTTCTTTTAGCTGTATCTGGATACACAGAACCCCATTGCTTTATAGCTTCGCCAGATTCTTTAGCAATTCTTTTGGCTCTTTCAACGGGAGCATCTTCTGTTTGACGAGCTTCTCTATTCCATTCTCCTGTAGTTTTGGGTCTATCAGCATCGTCTTGATGCACAACTTTATCGACTCTTCTGGTAACAGCATCAGCGTTACGTCCAGATTCTATATTGGAATTTAAGCCGGTTGTTAACACTAAAAAACCAACTAAGACAACAGCAAAAAGACGCTTAATTTCCAAGTCCCGAAATATAGATTTGATGGAATTGATTGCTTTAGTAAATAAACTAACCATCATTACACTCCATTGATTAAATGTGGATAATCTTCAAGTTGGCAGAGATTTATTGATTACTTCAGTAAACATATCCGCGAGTACACCACAAAGATTTATAAAATCAGGTTGTAGCCTCATTTGCGGATATATCTAAACCTCTGCAAGCAACTGAGTTCAGCGACGCGATATTGCTTATCTCATCGCTTTAGTCATTGTTGGCACAATTTAAAACTAGCTATAAAAAGCTAGTTATTCCTCTAGCAAAAGTTATAAATTGTTTATTGTTTGTAGTACCGTAATTGGTATTATCTAAGAACTGAAATCATCTCTAAGAGACGCTGCGCGTAGCTTGCTTCCCCGTAGAGGTACACTAAAGACTTTTTATTTTACTAATATCTAATTACAGAGGTAGATATTTTGTGAATTGGCAACCTCTAAATGTTGATTTGTAATAAATCTAGTTCTCTTGTAAAGATTTCATCTATTGGTAACATTTGACCGTCGGTTGTCATAAATTTATGGTCTTTTGTCGCTCGAATAGTTGAACCATCTTCTAAGCCATATTCAAAAATTTCTTGTTGTCCACGATTATGCCATTGTGCAATGAGTTGAGTGTAGACAAGACCATTATGATCAATTGTGTACACAGTACATTCAATTTGTTGTTCTACAATCTTACCAATGGGTAAAAAACCATATTCAATTGTCAAAATTTCTGTGTCGTAACTTAAACAATACTCAGCGAATTTCAACATATCATCAAATAGTTGTTCCGCTACTTGCTTTTTCACTCCATTTTTCGTTGAACCGTCGATAAACTTTTCTTGCTGCTTTTGCATCTCGGAAACTTTCTTTTTACCCATAGCGCGACGCAGCAAGTCGGCTTGTCCCAGGGAATAGCCAGCCATATCTTGAGCAATTTTCATGATTTGCTCTTGATAAACCATGATGCCATAGGTTTCATTTAAAATCGGTTCTAAAATTTGGCTATCATATTGAATGCTTTCTCTACCATGTTTCCGGTTAATAAATTTGGGAATCAATCCCGCATCTAAAGGGCCTGGTCGATATAATGCCAAAATAGAAGATATATCTTCAATATTCGAGGGTTTCAAATCTCTGACTATCTGCTTCATGCCAGAAGATTCTAATTGAAATATCCCTTCTAATTCTCCTGATTCTAAAAGTTCATAGGTTTTCTGCACATCTTTAGGTAAGGTTGTATGCTCACCTTTAGCTAAGATTTTTTGTGCTTTACGTTCTTGGTTAGTAATTTCATAGGGGTCAATTTTAAACCCATGATTTTCCGCAATTAAATCAATGGTTTTTTGAATCATGGTTAAATTCTTCAGACCCAAAAAGTCCATTTTCAATAGACCCATTGATTCCAAGTCTTCCATGAAATATTGAGTAATTACTGAGCCGTCATTATTGCGTTGTAGAGGCACAATTTCATCTAATGGTTCGGCAGAAATGACGACACCGGCGGCGTGAACTCCGAAGGTTTTGTTAGTACCTTCAATTCGCATAGCCATATCCAGCCAACGGCGTACATTAGGGTCATTATCATATTTGGCTTTAAACTCTGGTTCGGGAGTATCATCAGAAATCATCACCTTGAGTTTAGTAGGTTTCCCCCGCACGACAGGAATTAATTTCGCCATTTTGTCGGCTTCGCCATAGGGAATATTTAACACTCTGGCGACATCTTTTAATACTGCTTTGGAAGTCAGACGGTTAAAGGTGATAATTTGGGCGACTCTTTCTTTACCGTATTTTTCTGTAACATAATCAATGACTTTATCTCGTTGTTCAATACAGAAATCTGTATCAATATCAGGCATTGATTTACGTTCTGGGTTTAAGAATCGTTCAAATAATAAGCCGTGATGTACGGGGTCAATATTAGTAATTCCCATTGTATAGGCGACTAATGAACCAGCCGCCGAACCTCTACCTGGCCCCACAGGAATGTTATTATCTCTAGCAAATTTGATGTAGTCCCAAACTACTAAAAAGTAGGTGGAAAAGCCCATTTGTTGCAGCATTTTGAGTTCATATTCCAATCTTTCCCGATAGACTGGATCAACTTCAGAGCGAGATTTGCGATTTAATTTTTCTAATAATCCTTGCCAAGCGACTTCTTCAACGTAGGTGTCGGCAGTATGACCAGCCGGGATGGGATAATTAGGAATCCGAGGTTCACCCATAATCTGGTAAGGCTCGACCTTATCGGCTACCTCTAGGGTTGTAGCGATCGCTTCTGCAATAATATCCTCTGGCAAGTGATCTCGAAATAGCAGGTGCATCTCTTCGGCTGATTTGAGATATTCTGTTCCGCTATAACGCATCCGGTTTTCTTCTACAATTAGCTTACCTGTTTGAATACACAGCAAAGCGTCGTGGGCTTCTACGTCAAAACAAGAAATGAAATGTGAGTCGTTAGTCGCAATAAATTTAATGTTGAGTTCTTTAGCAATCTTAATAACTTCTACATTGACAATCCGGTCTTCTTGTGAACCGTGGTCTTGAATTTCTAAATAAAAATCATCTCCAAAAACATCTTTATACCATTGTGCGACTTTCCGGGCTGCATCTGGTCTACCGCTAAGGATAGCTTGAGGAATTTCGCCACCTAAACAAGCACTCGTAACTATCAAGCCCTCACGATATTTTTGTAACAATTCTTTATTGATACAAGGGCGAGAAAATATACCTTTACCTTGGACACCTTGGAGGTGAGAAATTGTAGTTAATTTAACTAGATGTTTGTAACCTTTAGTATTTTTCGCGAGAACAACTTGATGATACTTCGGGCGACGTTCTTGTTTTTCAATATCACCGTTAATAATATACATTTCATTGCCGATGATTGGCTTGACGTTTTTACTACGGCAGATTTTCAGTAATTCCACTGCACCATACATGACACCATGATCAGTGACAGCGATCGCATTTATCCCCAATGCGATCGCCCGATCAATCAAATCCGGTAACTGACTTGCACCATCTAGTAGACTGTAATCGCTGTGTATGTGTAAAGGTACGAAGGACATAGTTAGTAGTCAATAGTCAATAGTCATTAGTCAATAGTTATTAGTCATTAGTCAAAAGTCAATACTCATTGGTGAGTGCTGTTAGCGGTAGCGCGGCGTTTAGCCGGTGCTGAGTGCTGAGTGGTAAGTGGTGAGTAAGTATGAAGTGATTCTTCCCCTATACCCTTACACCCTTACATCCCTACACCCCTACACCCTTACACCCCTACACCCCTATCCCTTACACTCCCAAAACGCAAAAAGCCACGGTAAACGAGGCTTGGTTTGCAGGTTATGTAGTTAGTGTAGCCAATCTTTGGTAGTTAATGCTGTTGTGGGCCTTTGGCATCACATTCTTTGTGCCAGCACCTTTCTAAAAGTCCGATGCGCCAGATATGGGCAAAACGGCGGGGATTGAGTTCTAGTCTTTGATCACGGCTAAATAATGGTTGGTTAAGATAAGACCATAGAGGAAATTTAATCTTGTTGTGTTTATCATCCATAGTGAGGAACAAAATAGTATAAAAGACGTTAAGCAATAGTTAGCAATGAGGAAAAATCCATCTAGATACTGATTTTCTTGTTAAAGATGCCATGATATACATTCAAATGTCCTGGTGGCAATTGCGGATTTTTACTTAAACATTTCTGCCACACTTGCAAGACTAGTAATTTATTGAAAAGTTCCTTAATAAAGTATTTCTACTTATATCTACCGGAGGTGTGATTGTCGTTAATAGTGGGACTTTGATATAGTCAGTTAGAGCTTAGATTCACGGTTGCTGGGATCATTTTTGCAAGACAATATACCGAGATTGTGTTTGTATAAAGTCTATAACTAACTCATAAATCTAGAGATTCTCAGTGGTTAATCGACAGTTGCAAGTAATAAATATCAATAATTAATCACCCACTAATGACTGATATTTAATTTAAGTATAAAAACGTTAATTAATTTAACGATTTATTTAATCATCACAATCTGAAAGTCATAAAGCAAGGGGTTTTGTATAGGACTTTATAATCTTGATCAATGTATTTTTTGATATATTTATGTTAAAAAATTAACTGATTGATATTAGTTATTAATCAGTATGGGTAGGTGATATGACATATAGCAGTCTGAGTCTGAATTGCAAGAATTTACGGTGTTAAGATACCCGACTTCTGGAAAAAATCGGGTATCTTGTTTCTCATGAATGATTGAGAGTGTTTCGGTGAAACTTGTCAGTTCAACAGTCAACTGTTAACTGTTAAATACTTACAAGAGTTCAAAGCGGGCTTGGAAGAAGCGAAGATATTTAGGTTCGTAAACCATCCGCATTCCACCGATGCGATCGCGATTGTAATATACTTCATCCACGGCTTCGGCTGTTAAATCCATGTGGGCTTGGGTGTAAACACGGCGGGGAATTGTCAGGCGCACTAGTTCTAAATCGGGATAGTAATGGTCGCTTGTATCTTTATTCCGTCCGGCGGAAACAATACCCCTTTCCATCGCCCGAATTCCAGCTTCTACATATAGTTCTGCTGCTAATCTTTGGGCAGGAAATTGGTCTTGGGGGACATGGGGTAAAAAGCGTTTGGCATCTAAATAAATGGCATGACCACCAATTGGCATCACAATGGGGATATTCCAATCTATGAGCTTTTGACCGAGATATTCTACTTGTCCGACACGGGCGCGGATATGATCATCTTGCACTGATTCTTCTATCCCTCTAGCCATAGCTTCCATATCTCTTCCCGCCATACCGCCGTATGTATGTAGCCCCTCGTAGATGACTACTCTATTCCGGGCTTCTTCATAGGTATCGGGATCATTAAGTGCTAGCCAACCGCCAATATTGACAAGAGCATCTTTTTTACCACTCATTGTGCAACCATCGGTATAAGAGCAGAATTCTCTTAAAATGGTAGCGATCGCTTGATCACGATAATCCTCTTCTCGCTGCTGGATAAAATAGGCATTTTCTACCGCTCTGGTAGCATCTAAAATAATCCGAATTCCGTAATTTTGAGCAACTTGGAACACTTCCCGCATATTAGCCATAGAAATTGGCTGTCCGCCAGCCATATTCACAGTAGCCGCCACACTAATGTAAGGAATACGCCCCGCACCAACTTGGCGAATTAAATCAGTGAGTTTTTGAATGTCAATATTACCCTTGAACGGGTGTAGTGACTTAGCATCATGGGCTTCATCAATAATCACATCGATAAATGTGCCACCTGCTAACTCTTGATGTAGCCTAGTTGTGGTGAAATACATATTGCCTGGTATGTAGTCACCAGGTCTAATGAGAATTTGAGACAGAATATTTTCCGCACCGCGTCCTTGATGAGTGGGAACAATATAACGATAGCCGTAATACTTTTGGATATTGGCTTCTAGATGATAGAAGTTTTTACTCCCTGCGTAGGCTTCATCCCCCATCATCATCCCCGCCACTGATAGTCACTCATAGCAGAAGTACCGCTATCAGTGAGTAAATCTATATACACGTCTTCCGAACGTAATAGGAAAGTATTGTAACCTGCTTCCGCGATCGCCTGCTCACGCTCCTCACGGGAAGTCATTTTCAATGGTTCAACTACTTTAATTTTGTATGGTTCTGCCCAGGAACGGCGACGGCGCGGAGAGTTGTGCTTAACTGTATTCATAGATGACCCTGATTGCAACTAGCCCTTTTTGCATACTATTTTGGTAGCTAGAATCTCCAGTGGCAATAATGTTACAAATATTAGAAAATATTTAGCTGATGCGACCAAAACCAATATCCGTCTCCAATACCCAACCTCTCGTTAAGATTTCTTTCAAGATTGTCCATCTGAGAACATTGAATATTTTGATATAGGAAAATAAATATAAGCATCAACAAATATCTTTTTGTAAACTTTTGTTTAATCTCAGCTAGAAAATTTCTTTAGTCTCCAGTTATTTTCTAGCTGGATTAACTTACCTATGATTATATAATGACCAACTGAACTGATATTTACTTGTCAAGTGAATATTATATAAATGATAGTTTTTCTCTATACTAATTATCGCCAATTACATAGTCTAAATTTAGATTTAATCTAGTATTAATAGTAACTTAATACACTCTATTATTCCGATTTAAAGGTATAATAAGATTTATCCACTAAGATTTTTTGCGTACTTAATTTTTGATTCCTTACTTAAGCATGAACTCATTGATAGATAATCGAGTTAAGCTAGATTAAGCTATAGGATTCATACTTGCTCATGAGTTCCCGTGCATTGCTATTAGTCAATCGTCATGCCCGCAAAGGACAAAAACGTCTCTTGGAAGTAATTAATTGCTTGCAAAAATCCGGCTTGGAATTAATTGAAGAATCTACAGAACATCCCAAAAATTTAGCTCATATTATACACAAATATAAAAATCATGTAGATTTAGTCATAGTTGGTGGTGGTGATGGGACACTAAATGCAGTAGTAGATGCTTTAGTAGAGACGCAATTACCTTTAGGAATATTACCTTTAGGAACTGCCAATGACTTAGCAAAAACGCTAGGGATTTCTAATTCCATACCAGAAGCTTGTAAAACAATAGTTACTGGGGAATTGCGGCGTATTGATTTAGGGTGTGTCAATGGTAAACACTTTTTTAATGTTGCTAGTTTAGGGATGAGTGTCAAAATTACCCAAAAACTGACGAAAGAATTTAAACGACGCTGGGGAATTCTAGCTTATGCGGCGACAGCACTACAAGTAATTTGGGAATCTCGACCTTTTAGTGCCGAAATTCGTATCCAAAACCAACGATATCCGGTAAAAACAGTACAAATTGCTGTTGGTAATGGTCGCTACTATGGTGGTGGTATGGCTATAGTTCATGATGCCAAAATCGATGACCAAAGACTAGACCTCTACAGTTTAGAAATTAAACATTGGTGGCAAATAATTCCATTACTACCAGCTATCCGTAACGGGAGACATATTCATCGGCAAAATGTCCGTGCTTTACATGGACAAGAGATGGAAATTTATACACGTAGACCCCGGCCAATTAACACCGATGGCGAAATCACCACATACACCCCCGCTAAATTCCAAGTTATTCCCCAAGCCGTAGCTGTCTTTGTCCCGTCGGTTTAGGGAATGGAATGAGTAATGAGTAATGAGTAATGAGTAGTGACTATTGACTATCTTCTCTGGAATCAAAACAGATTTATTTGTATTTAAACTCAATTCTCTTGTAGTTAACTGAAATCGGGTACTGTGGCCACTCACATCAATTCACGCCAGATGGACTTGAGATTTTCTCAAGAGATTAAGCTACTGCTGCAAAAGTTAGCCGAACATCATTTAAGTCTCGGTGAGATTTTAGCGGAAACTTCCGAACGGGGTTTTAGCTTAGTTATTGCTTTGTTAGTCTTACCGTTTTTGTTTCCTATGCCACCTGGTTTAACAGGGCCTTTTGGTGCGGGATGTCTATTATTATCTGTACAGATGATACTTGGTAGGCGATCGCCTTGGCTACCCAAAAGAATCGCTCGTTATAAATTTCCTCGCCCTTTTGCCCAGTTAATCTTACAAAATCTCCGCCGTATTACCAAAATCTTTGAAAAAATTGCCCGTCCCCGCTTGGCTAAAATTGCAGAAAATCCCCTCACTTGGCGAATTAATGGCTTATGTATCTCTTGGCTGACAATTTTACTCATGTCACCAGTACCGTTTACTAATCCGATTCCCACTGTGGGAATTTTACTATTGACAGTAGCCACCATTGAATCTGATGGCTTGTTGATTTGCGTAAGTTACGGCATCACGACTTTAATTACTATTTTATTTGGATTTATTGGTTATGCCTTGTGGTTAGCTCCCAGTTGGCTACCATCTCTGTGGCGATAATAAAAAGCCCTCAGCCACAGACTGAGGGGCTTGCTTTTATTAAGGTGCATCTACTTACTGATATATCCACTATGGATTTTGCCGCATCGGGAAGAATCGTTAGAAACTAATAATCCTTTATATTTACTTTATTTTGGTCTTACTGCCAGATGCGTAAAAAATACTTACTTTAATGGAATTTTCGCTTTTTGAAAGACCTGTTCGGCTGTCAATTCCCATCCTGGAAATAAAGAATCTGTAATTAATTCATCTCCCATATAGGTTTTTGGTGCAGCATCGGGATAAAACACAGTAATGCTTCTAGCTTTCCTATCTAAAATCCACACTCGCAGCACATTAGCATTTAAATAATCCTGTGCCTTAGCTACCATTTGTCCAAAGGTTTGTCCTGGTGAAATAATTTCAATTACTAAATCAGGCGGTACAGAACAGACTCCCTCTTCTTCCCAATCTGATGGCAAACGCTCATGAGAAATATACAATACATCTGGTACTGGCACCCAGTCTTTTCCTCTGCGGGTTAATGCTACTGCTAACTCTGGGCAAACCTCTCCTTTGCCCTCACATAATTGTTCGATTAAATTGATTGAGGCGCGGGTGAGTTTCGAGTGGTGCTTTTTTGGTGACATCTTAGGAATAGCTTGACCATCGATGAGTTCATAAGTTGTATCTCCCTCACCTGGGGACAGATTTAAGAACTCTTGCAAGGTGAGATGACTATCAGCTTGGAGAAGCATAGCAGAAACTAAAGGGTGGCTAATTGTAATTCTTATTGGGTATATCTAAAACCCCATACTGCCAGATGAGCAGCAAATACTTAATTTAATGGAATTTTCGCTTTTTGAAATAACTGTTCGGCTGTAAATTCCCATCCTGGGAATAAAGAATCTGTAATTAGTTCATCTCCCATATAGGTTTTTGGTGAAGCGTCGGGATAAAACACAGTCATGCTTCTAGCTTTGCTATCTAAAATCCATACTCGCAACACATGAGCATTTAAATAATCCTGTGCTTTAGCTGCCATTTGCCCAAAGGTTTGTCCTGGTGAAATAATTTCAATTACTAAATCAGGCGGTACAGGACAGGCTTCATCTTCATTCCATTCTGTGGGTAAACGTTCATAGGAAATATAGACAATATCTGGTACTGGAATCCAATCTATTTCCTTTTTCTTTAATAGAACAGCCCATTCTGGACAAACAATTCCCCTATGTTCACATCTTTCTTCTATCAAAGAGAGAAGAACATGAGTCAGCTTGGCGTGAAAAAATTTTGGTGACATTTTAGGAATAGCTTGACCATCGATGAGTTCATAAGTTGTATCTCCCTCGCCTGGGGACAGATTTAAGAACTCTTGCAAGGTGAGATGATTGTCAGCTTGGAGGAGCATAGCAAAAACCAGAAGATGGCTAATTTTAATTGTAATTACATTGCCTGTAAAACTTCCTTAATAACATCTGCTGGTACTTCATCAGTAATTGTCACTACACCAATTTGAGTTGGTAAAATAAACCGTACTTTGCCATTTTTGACTTTCTTATCTAGTTGCAGTGCGTCAATAATACCGTCAATATCTAAACCCTCTGGTAACTTGGTAGGTAAACCTGCTTTTTGAATCAAAGCGTTTTGACGTTCTGTGTCTTCTTTTTGCCACATTCCCAATTTCACAGCAATTTGTCCGGCTGCTACCATCCCAATAGCGACAGCTTCACCATGATTAACTAACCGATAACCAGTCAAGCTTTCCACAGCATGACCAATAGTGTGTCCATAGTTGAGAATAGCCCGCAGTCCCCCTTCCTTTTCATCTTTGCTGACAACATCAGCTTTAGCTTGACAAGAACGAGTGAGGATAGAACTAATCAATTCTGGCTTGATATAGCGTAGTTGATTCAGGTGTTTGCTAGCTTCCATTTGCTGGAATAATTCCGCATCCCAAATCACACCATACTTAATTACCTCTGCCATACCGGCGCGAAATTCCCTTGTGGGAAGGGTTTTCAGCACATCTGGGTCAATTAATACCAAACGTGGTTGATGGAATGCACCAATGAGGTTTTTACCTTGGGGATGATTTACCCCTGTTTTACCACCTATAGCTGAATCTACCATTGCTAGCAGAGTAGTAGGCACTTGTACAACATTAATTCCCCGTAGCCAACTAGCCGCCGCAAAGCCAGTCATGTCACCAATTACCCCTCCCCCTAAAGCCACCATTGTGGAGGAACGTTCTAGGCGATTTTCTAGGGCAATATCGTAGAGTTTTTGAATAGAATTAAGAGTTTTGTAGCGTTCTCCGGCTGGGAGACAATAGCTAGCAACTTGAAAGCCAGCATCTTCCAGAGATTTATACTTTTTTCGCCATAATGCTTAAATATGGTGGGATTCGACACCAGTAATACTTTTTTACCCAGCTTCAAATCAGCCATCCGTTGACCAAGCAGTTCTAAACTTCCAGATGCGATCGCAATCTCATAAGACTGCTGTGGTAGATTCACATTAATTACAGAAGTCATTACCCAAACCCCAAAAAGCGCAGTGGGCTGTATTTTACCGTATTTTGGGGGACTGGGGATTGGGGATTGGGGATTGGGGAGGCAGGGGGAGCAGGGGAAGCAGGGGGAGCAGGGGGAGCAGGGGAAGAAAAACTTCACTCATTACTCATTACTCATTACTCATTACTCAGCACGGGCTAAACGCCCCGCTTCCGCTAACAGCACTCACCACTCAGCACTAACCAGCACTCATCTCCAAACTTCGGTTAAATCTAAGACAAATCCTGGTAACACATCTTCGCCTGATAAACTGACGGGATGATTGAGGGTTTCAACTGCTTGGCCTGGGCGATAAATTTCTACTCTTTGATGTTTGCAGTCAATTAACCAACCTAAACGCGCACCATTATTTATGTATTCCCTCATCTTGGTGCGTAGCTTTTCTATGGAGTCACTTTTAGAACGTAGCTCCAGCACGAAATCAGGGCAAATCGGGGCGAAGGTTTCCTGCTGTTCTATACTAAGAGCATCCCATCTATCTTGACGTATCCATGCAGCATCAGGAAAGCGATCGCTACCGTCAGGAAGATGAAACCCAGTTGAAGAGTCAAATACTATACCTAACTTAGCTTGACGATTCCACAACCACAGTTGTCCAGTAATATCCAAGTTTCTCTTACCAGTATCACTCCCTGTTGGTGGCATGACAATCAATTCCCCTTCCGCAGTTCGTTCCAATTGTAAATCTCTGTTAACCAACGCTAACTGCACAAATTGCTCATGAGAAACCGTCAGAGTTAGAGTCTCTGGAATATTGACCGCAAGACTTTGGGATATTTGCGTCATCGTCAAGCAACAGGCAAAAGGAAATATATTTCTTAGTCTAGTTCATCTTCCGCATTAAGTAATGAGTGCTGAGTAATGAGTAATGAGTAATGAGTGCTGAGTGCTGAGTGCTGAGTGCTGAGTGCTGACTAATGACTATTGACTATTGACTAATGACTAATGACTAATGACTATTGACTATTGACTATTGACCAATGACTAAAAATTAATGGTTCAATATAGTTAGTAAAGTATTGTGGAGAAAGATAAATGTTAGGAGTAGTATCTTACGTCCTTTTCTTGGCGTTGTTCACCGGTATAGCTGTGGGTCTGCTGTTCGGTCTGCGTTCTGCTAAGATTCTTTAATTTAGGGATATAGGATATGGGGGTTTCGGGGTGGAAGTGAGGCAGAATTCTACACCCCTACACCCCCATACCCTTACACCCCTACACCCCTACTTGACTAACTACCCGATTTGGTCTTGAAGCAGGGGGACGCATTTCTAAGCCGAATAAATTCAACATTTCTTGGTCTGCGTCGTAATCTGGACAGGGAGTGGTGACTGTTAACATCTTGTTGTCGTCACTAGAAAAGATGGAGTTAGCCCCCGCCATAAAGCAAAAAGCTTGTTCAACTTGCGAAAGTCTCGCCCTTCCTGCACTTAAACGCACATCGGAAGTAGGCATAATGATGCGGGCTGTGGCTATCATTCTGACAACATCCCAAATGGGGACATCTGGCTGATTTTCTAAGGGTGTACCTTCTACTTGGGAAAGAATATTAACTGGTACTGATTCTGGGTGAGGATTGAGATTGGCTAAGGTGTGTAACATGGAGATGCGATCCTCAACGCTTTCGCCTAAGCCGAGAATACCACCGGAACAGACTGTAACGTTGGTTTGTCGGACATTTTCGATAGTGTGTAAGCGATCGCCATAAGTCCTAGTGGTGATAATTGTACTGTAATATTCTGCTGAGGTATCTAAGTTATGGTTATAAGCATACAGTCCCGCAGTTTCTAAACGTTTAGCTTGGTCTGCTGTCAGCATTCCCAAAGTACAGCACACCTCTAAACCCATGTCAGTCACATCTTTGACCATATCCAGGACTTTCTCAAATTGAGAATTATCCCGCACTTCCCGCCAAGCCGCACCCATACACACACGACTGACACCTTTTTGTTTTGCAGTTTGGGCGATGTTAATTACTGTTTCTTTATCTAAAAGTGCTTGGGGCTTGACTTCAGTTTGGTAACGGGAAGACTGGGCGCAGTAACTACAATCTTCTGGACAGCCGCCAGTTTTTATCGATATTAGCTTACATACTTGGATTTGTTTGGGGTCATGATATTGACGATGAATGCTAGCAGCTTGATAAATTAGCTCTAGCAAAGGTGTATTATATATTTCCCGAATTTCTAGTTCTTGCCAATCGTAGCGTATTCCCGACATTACTATCCTTCTTCTAGACTGGATTGATTAACAGCTGTCTTCTTGTTATATCCCCTAACGTGCATCTTTTGGCGCAGGCGATCGCACCTATTATCCTCAACCAAGATGCTAGAGGGTATGATTAACCAGTCACAGAAATGCCGAAAAATTTCTGTAAATTTAGTGACAATATATAACAGAAAACAGGGAACAGGGAATAGGGAACAGGAAACGGGTAATTATCTTGATATATGAATTTTTCTGAAGATTATGATTTAACTCACTGGTAATCTGCGGTAAAGATGTCTTTCCCCTACACCCTTACACCCCTACACCCCTACACCCCTACACACCCTATCCTGAATATGAAATCAGAACTACCCATCATTACCAGCGATCGCCTACTATTACGCATAGGTATTCAAGAAGATATCCCTAGAATTGTGCAGTATTTTCGAGAAAATAAAGATTTTCTCACACCTTTTTATCCTACCTGGACAGAACATTTCTTTACAGAAGACTACTGGCACAATCAAGTCGAAAACAACTTTTTAGAATTTATTCATGACCAATCTTTAAAATTATTTATTTTTCCTAAAAAACAACCGAAAACAATTATTGGTACTGTAAATTTCAATAATTTTATCCGTGGGGCAGCCCATTTTTGTCATTTAGGTTATGGTCTAGCCGAAACCGCCCAAGGTCAAGGTTATATGACAGAAGCCTTACAGGTAGCTACCGAATATGTTTTTCAAGAATTAAATTTTCATCGCATCATGGCTAACTATATGCCCCACAATCAACGCAGTGGCAACGTCCTCAAGCGACTTGGATTTGTGGTTGAAGGTTACGCTAGAGACTATTTACTAATTAACGGTCAATGGCAAGACCATATTCTCACGAGTTTAATCAATCCTCACTGGCAGCCCAATGA
Organism: Nostoc sp. CMAA1605; assembly: GCF_021596505.1. Classification (GTDB taxonomy): domain Bacteria; phylum Cyanobacteriota; class Cyanobacteriia; order Cyanobacteriales; family Nostocaceae; genus Trichormus. The sequence continues at coordinate 139,004 of NZ_PJIZ01000005.1, forward strand.
GTGGGAATAGGTACTGGGGACTGGGGACTGGGGACTGGGGACTGGGGACTGGGGAATTGCTAGACAAGTGGACAAGGTAGATTTTTCCCAATGCCCAATGCCCAATGCCCAATGCCCCATGCCCAATTAACTAATTACATCGGCTTTCTCTAAAGATTCTGGTACATTTTCGGAGTTCTTAAAGGCAAACCTTAATAAAGGGGGTGCTAAAAATGTTGTCAGAATTACCATAATCACAATCGCAGCTTGCAGAGGTTTATCTAACGTACCACTAGCGGCACCAATGCCTGCAAAGACTAAACCCACTTCACCACGGGGAATCATTCCTACACCTACGGCTACACGGTTGATTCCAGGCTGACCGAAAACTGCCCAACCGGTAACAACTTTACCTATAATTGCTACCACGATTAAGAAGGTAGAAATAATTAGTCCTTCTCTATTTTCTGGAACTATGGGATTCAGCACGCCCAAATCTACTTTCGCTCCCACAGTTACGAAGAAAACGGGAACGAGGATATCAGCAATAGGCTTGACTTGCTCATCCAATTCGTTGCGTTTATCAGTTTCATCTAAAACTAAGCCAGCCGCAAACGCACCTAAGATAGCTTCTAAATGAATAGCGTTACCTAAAAACGCCATGAAGAAGGCAAAAATAAACGCTGGAATGACTAAATTACCCCGCGTTTTTAAAATGCTAGTAATTGCACAGAAGCTTTGATTAAAGAACTTACCCAGTAAGATTGAGCCAATCAGAAAAACAGTAGCACTGACAATTAAATAGATGACGTTGAAAATATCGACTTCGCCAGTTTTTGCTAAACTTGCAACTACTGCTAAGACGATAATGCCTAAAATATCGTCAATGACTGCTGCACCAACAATAATTTGACCTTCTCTGGATTTGAGACGACCGAGTTCTGAGAGGACTTTGGAGGTAATACCAATACTTGTCGCGGTTAGGGCTGCACCAGCAAAAATCGCCGGAATCGCTGGGGCATGAAATAATAAAATTAACCCGGCTGTACCAGCAGCAAAAGGAACTGCTACCCCGACACAAGCCACTATTGTTGCTTGATAACCAACTTTTTGCAGTTCTCTTAAATCTGATTCTAAGCCAATTTCAAACAACAGAATAATTACACCCAACTCAGCCAGTATAGAAATACCTTCACTCTGAGAGCTAAAAATTGCTGTAGCTGCATCAGGGGTAAGATTATTAATCAATTGCAGCACCTTCATAATCATAGAGTCATCTGCTACTGCACCGCTTTGGGGAAACACAACTAGATGCAGTGCGGAAGCACCCACAATTACGCCACCAACTAATTCACCCAAAACCGGTGGTAAGTCAATCATCCTCGACAACTCACCGCCGATTTTACTAGCCAAATAAATGACTACTAAACTCAGTAGTACACCAGTCAACACAATGGGAGCATCTTCGGCATTATTAGCTTCTGTTGTCAACAACAAAGATGGCAATGCCGAAACTAGGGGTGTCAAAGAATTCATCGCCTGAAGGATTGGTTCTGAAAAAGTCATCTGAATTTCTCTGTAAATGCTGGGTTCAAAGAATTTCGGATTGGTCAATCACGAATTAATGTGGTTTGCAAATTAGTCAAACAGGTTTTTACCTATCCAATCTAGTTATATCTTGCTTGTGTTTGAGTTTAACTTGTTACAGTCATGGAGGAAATAGGTAATTGGTTAGGGAAAAAAGGACGGGGAGAATGAATATTCTGGCAATTTGGCAGCCAAAGTTATCAGCAAGTAGATTTAATGGATATATTCACAGGGACAGCGAGTATTGCGAGACGAATCAAGCAGGGATAAATCATAGTCTCCATATTCCTAGCCCATCGCCAGTTGTTGACTAAGGGTTGATGAGTAACGCTACATAGTTGAAATACTCAAGTTACAGCCCTTGTCCACCGCCTCAAACAACTGGCCATTAATCTCATAAAACAGAATATAGGAATCGGATTTGATGACTAAGCTACTTTCTTATGTAAGGAATGGATAGACAAGGTAGACAAGGTAAAAATATTTACCCCAATGCCCTATGCCCAAAATTCTTTAATTTTAAATTTTGAATTGAGTAGCCCTATGCTCCATAGGAATATTAATATGCAAATTAAAGGTGCTACAGATTAACCCCACCTTCTTCTAGAAAATGGGGTTAATCTTTTTGAGTAAGATAATTAATTGCTGGAGAATTTTATGGTTGCCAGGGAGAAGGAATTGGCGTTGTAGAAATGACTTTATTCGCCATCAGTTTAATCGCAGTTCTACCACAACTGGGGCAAGGAACATCTAGCATTTGTGATGATACTCCTTCTACCTCACTCAATAGGCCTTGTTTACAGTGCCAACATTCAAAAATGATGCGATGTACTGGCTGATTACAATCTAAAATTTTAACGTGTTGAAAATTCCTGATTTCATTGTCATGATGTCTGGGCTTGTAGGGTTTCTTGATTTCTTTTACTTCCATTATTTTACCTGTCTAACTCACTAATCAAATTGTCCGGTAATTCAGGGCTAATTTTTACTGAAAAGCGGGACTCGCACAATAATACAAAGATTCAGATTTGTAGATGCGAAAATTTCTACCCACAGGGGAGTAAAAAGAAATAACACTGATTATGTCGTCAACTTTTTACTTATTTCAGATGATAGCTTTATTTTCGCAATCATATATTAAGTAATCAAAATTTTCATATTTTTATTTTGCGAACTCTACATTCATTTTATAGTAATCTGCTTTGATTTCTAAAGTTATACTCTATCGTTATAGGTAGTATTGTTTCAAGATTATGGTGTTCCCTTTGTTCCTGTTCCCTATACCCTGTTAAAATTTCCCTACCTACGCCAGTAATTTCAATAGTCAAGTCCTTCTAGATTCAGTATAAATATTTATCCATAATCACCAAAAAATCAAATGTTTTGTAAAACTAAATACTAATTCGGAAAAATATTCTAGCATCGGGTAGATTAATGTATGTGGTTCTTCAGTAACTCTCATCTGCTTTCCTCCTCATAACCTAATACAGTTCAGATAAGACTATTTTTCCTTGTGCTGTTCCTTTACCTCCACAGAAGAAATTTCTTAACTGAACCATATTGCTTTATAACCTGTAACATATAACCTATAAACTTTATGGCTGAATTAACAGAAGCGTTAAAATTTATTGAAAAAATAGAAAAAGACAACCTTGGCCAATCTGTTTATGAAATAGCTAATCAACTGCGGGGATATACAAAACCGCAGTACACAACTAAGTTATGGACGTTAGCGACAGGGTATAACCAGAACTATATTCAAGGAGAATTTCAGGGAAAGCTGAGTTTGGAAGTGGTCTTAAGCGGTGAGAAAGTTGATTTTGGTCATTTTATTGCGTCTCTTTCCGACCAAATTAACCAACAGGGAATACGCAAGTCTGATTTAACTAGTTGGACTGGCGACCACACTTCATGGGCGGGAGATATTGGTTCTGCAATTGTGTTTTATCGTTCCCAATCTGATCCTACTAACAAAATTAGTCTTGACGAAGCTTTGCGAAGACTAGCCAGTGATACTGACTGTAGTGCTAATGTAGCAGCTTATGTCATCGGTAATCTATTAAATCGCGATCGCAAACTCACCATCTCTCAGGCAATTAGGCAATACGATGCTACTAGCTATGCAGTGCATATCCAAACATTCCTCAGCAAACGTTTTGGGGCAAATATTTCAGGTAACACACTCCAGAATCCAGATACAGTAGAAGCTAAGATGCGTTTGACTGTATCTACCTATATTGGGTTATCTAGCACAGCATCTAATGTTTATAAGTCTGTGAAAAACTTGGTTAAGCTACAACCACAGTTAGCATCGGAAAATCAAAATATCCCTAATGCCAGTGATTTATTGACTGGTTCTCTACATTTTTTGTCTCATTTAGTCAAATTTGGTGGTTTAGAAAGCTTAAATTTCCAACCCTATCAAGTTCCTAGCGTATCTTGGTTGGGGAAGGTGGATTATTTTGTCAATAGTCAATAGTCAATAGTCATTAGTCATTAGTCATTAGTCATTAGTCATTAGTCAACTAATGACTGGATTTACTCTTAACCCTGTTCTGTCACTTTCCGAAAACTTTTGCCTTTTCTGAATTCTATAGCTTTTGTATAACAGGCGTTTGCGCGATTATTTTTTGACAATAAATACAAGACCAAATTTTTTCTAATAGTATAGCTTGTATTGATGCCCTCATAAGGTTTCTAGCGATTGCCCTCCCGGAAAGTGACAAAAGCGGGTTAAGCCGAAGTAAGTTAACACTAATTCGTTTGTACTATTATTTACGACTTCGTGAATTTCTCCTGGTTCTACAGCGACACAGTTTCCGGGAAGTAGGGGGTATTCTTGACCGTTAATGTAAATTATGCCTGCGCCTGCTTCTACAAAAAAGACCTCGCACATATCTTGATGGGCGTGGGCTGCGGCTTTCTGTCCAGGTGCGAAACGGGCTTGGGAAAAATTGGTAAGGTGGGGTAAATCACCAAACCTTAGCATTACTTTCTTTTTAATCTCTGGGTTGTGAGAAACTGGTTCTTCTGGTATTTCGCCTAACGATGTCGCGATCATAATTTATCCAAATGTTGAAATTGTGGGCATGGGGCATGGGGCATAGGGCATAGGGCATAGGGCATAGGAAGAAAAATCTACCTTGTCTCCCTTGTCTCCCTTGTCCCCCTTGTCCCCCCAATCCCCAATCCCCAGTCCCCAGTCCCCAGTCCCCAGTCCCCAATCCCCAATCCCCAATCCCCAATCCCCAATCAACCCGGTCTCAAATCATTCGATAGTTCTACAATACCCCTAGAGCCATCGATTCTCACTCGTTGATCGTCTTGTAAAATCCATGTAGCTCCTTTAACATCCATCACTGCGGGAATTCCGTATTCACGGGCGACGATCGCACCGTGGGAAAGTCTACCCCCAGCTTCGGCAATTAAGCCGCCAGCCCTGACTAGTAAAGGGGCCCAGCCGGAATCTGTGTAGGGTACTACGAGGATTGTGTCTTTGTCTATCTCTGGTAGGTTTTGTAAACTTCTGACTACTTTGATCCGTCCCTCTGCTTGTCCGTGGCTGGCGGGAATCCCTTGTAAAATTTGGTCTGAGTAAACACCGATAGTGGTTGTGGGATGGGGGGGTATATCACCGTAGACGACGAGGGGAATTTGTTCGATTTGGCTATCTTGGGAGAATTGCGATCGCCTAAATGCAATCTGTTGGTTTAATTCTTGTAATAATTGGGGGTTAGCATCGGCTACTAGTAAACGCACTTCTTCTAGTTCTAAAAAGAAGATATCTCCTGGTTGTTTGAGCCAGCCTGATTGCAACCAAATTTGTTCTAAAGCTAAAAATTTCCATCTTAATTGGGCAAGTAAGCGCGAATAAACCTCTGTGACTCTGCCTTTAATGTCTATCCGTCGCTGGACTATGCCGCGTTTGCGTTTACTTGGTTCTAGATTAATCTTGTCTGGTTCACTTAACTGAATTAACTGGACGAATAATTGTTTGATGGGTTGGGGTTCTTCTTTCCAGGTGGGGATGGCGATATTTGTACCCACATCACTTAAATAACCGTAATCTTCTAATAATTCCTCTAATTCATAGAGAATTTTCTGCCCTTCTGGGGTTTGGCTCAATAAATCCAATACTTGCTCTGGCTCACACTCTGCTAGTATCTGTTTGGCATCGGCGGCTAAGGTTCTCAAGGAACGCATGGCGGCTATTTCAGGGGTAACGCTGTTGTCAATTTGCTCATCTTTGACGCGAAAAATCCCCTGGCGGATGGCTGCACTTAGGGGGGCTAAAATACTGTAATATGTACCGATACGGAGCAATTCTAGGTTAAAATCTATTCTTTCTAAGATTGCTGCTGGTTCTAACTCTTCTGTGCTTTCGTTAGCTAATCTTGACAAACCAGGAATGAAGATTTTTTGATAGTCTCGTTTAAATTCTTTCTCTAAATTTAGTTCTTGCTGGAGTAATTTCCATAACCCTGGTAGATTTTTGAGAGTAGACTGCAAAGGCGGTTTGGTCATTTTCGCGCCTCTAGTCAAAAATTCCAAACTTTCGGGCGGTAGTCCCATCCGCAGGAAAATCTCCCCTAAGAGGGAGGCGTTAAAATAGGCTCTAGAGTAATGGAGTGTGGCTGTAGCGGCAAAGTCTAGCCCTGTGGCGCGATCACCTAAGACTAAACTAAAAATATCTCCCCACACGCCACAAGTTAAAGGACGGTTAATCGACCAAGTTAAGGGATGAACTACCCCAGGAATCACCTCGGCGGCGATTTTTCTTGTCCAGATGGGGAGTAAAGTAGTAATTGGTCTAGCTTGGAGTAACCACAGGGTTTGACCGTCGTAACTCCATTCAATATCTTGGGGTACGCCCAGATAACGTTTTTCAATGCGGCGGGCTAAGTATGCTACTTGCTTGATAATTGCTTGGGGAACTCGTCCTGTCCCTTCTAACTGGACAGAGGAAAGATTATCTGTTTCGACGACAAAGGCGCGATATTGTTCTGGTGTGACTTTACCGGAAACTACCTGTGTGGGGCTACCAGGTAAAGCTTCAATGATGACTGCATCGCCTTGTTGGGTGATGGGATCACGGCTAAAAGCTACCCCTGAATAAGCACTCTGCACTTGTTGTTGGATGAGTACCGCCATTGCTGTATCGGGTAAACCGCGATCGCGTCGATACTGCACAGCAGCTGGATAATTGTAAGATTCCCTAACTTCGACAATGGCTCGTTGTAATTGTGCCTTACTGGTGACATGGATAATTGTGGCGTATTGTCCAGCAGCTGAGGCTTGTTCGGAGTCTTCCCCAATGGCGGAGGAACGGACTACGAGGGGAGATAAATCGGAAGGTTGGAGAAATGCTAATAATTTTTCGGGATCATCACCAGGAACTAGCACCCAACCTTTGGGGACAGAATAACCCCACCGCTTCATTTGTGAGAGAGTGGCGGCTTTTTGTCCGACAAGGCCAGTATCTAACTCATCATCTAAAGAGAGAATAACGCGATCGCCACGTAAATATTCAAATACAGCTTGGGATTGGGCATCAACTTCTTGGGCTGGTAACTTTAAATCATCGGGTATTTTCTTATAAATCCAACCTAGTAACGCCGCTAAGGCTACAGCCGCAATAATTTTCGGGAAATCTTCAGCGTGGAGAATCGCTACAAATAATGGAAACAAAAGTAACACCCCGTACTTTACCAAAACTCTTGACTGCAACAGGGTGAAGCTAATAATTGCCAGTAAACTCACAAATAAGGCTAACAGGGGATCATGTACTAACAGTCCCCAAACTACGTTAGTTGTCCCCGCGCCTCGTCCCATTGAGTATCTGCCAAAGACTAGGGCTATTAAAGCCAGTATTTCCCAGAATGACCCCTCTGGAAAGAAAGCACGGGTGAGATAAACCGCAGTCATACCCTTGATGGCTTCTGACGCTACCGCCAAAACCCCTGCTATAGTTCCACCGTGGTAAAAAGCGGCAGAAACACTGATATTTTTTGTCCCAATTTGCGCTATGTTCTTTTTCTTAAGTGCGTAAGTAATCCAAGCGATTACAGGTAACGCACCCAAGAAGGGACAGACGATTAAAATAGCTAAAGCACCCCAAAGTTCTCTCATTATGGATTTTGGATTTTAGATTGATTTTGCACCTAAAATCTCAAATCTAAAATTTTATAGTTATTTCCGCCAATTTTTACTAAATTTTAGGGCGCAATTAGGAAAAAGTAAAAAGGTAAAAGGCATTTATAACAAAGAAGCAGGTTTTCTGCCTGTCAACTCTGTGAGGACACTTAGCACTTGCTAAGTGTCCTTTGAGGCTGCTATTGGCTCAATTTAAAGCATAAGCAGACTGTAACGCCCAAATAATCAGGACAGCAATTGACCCTAATAGTATCACAGTAGAGATGGTGACTACTTTGGGGGTGTCTGCCCCGTCAAATTTCATAATTCCTCGATTTAGGTCGGACATAGCTTTGTAGTTCTCCCTTTATTACAGTGCTAATTTGTCCGTTTTCATCTTAGTCTTTCTCTATGCAGATAGGGTTATGTTTTACATAAGAATTTGTTTAAGCTTTGCAACGTTTTCCACATTAATTTTACGGCTTGTTATTAAAAATAGTGTTTAATTTTATACTAAAAATCTTCATTCAGGCATAAAAAAAGTGTTTCAGTCCTAATAACAGATATCCATACTAAGCCCCGTTGGGGCGGGTATAGGGGTATAGGGGTGTAGGGGTTTAGGGGAAAGAAAGAGCAGCCAACCTAATCCTTGGGTTAAAAGCCCTGCTCCTTGGGGCAAATGTGTTTGATTCTTTTTCAATTACTGCCCAACACCTTAAACCCTTAAACCCTTAAACCCTTACACCCCTATACCCTTAATGAACAATCGGAGATCAGCTTCATGTCAATAATTCGCTCTCTCCTCATCCTGTGCAGGCGATTTCTGGGCAGGGTTAAATTCTCTTTAATTCTGTTCCTAGTTACTGTACTCTTATTGGTCAACTTGTCTAATGTTGCCAAAGCTGAATTGACTAACCGTTGTAAGGAAAACCACCCAGAGTTTCCTGGGATTCTCGGTATTGCTACGAGCAAAGCTGTACAAGAGGCGATGGATTTAGACTGGAAAGCTGGGCTGAAAGATCAACTTGAACGAGGACGATGGATTCTGTGGAACAAGCAAACAGGAGCATTTTCTGTTTCGGCGGTGAAAGTTGGAGATCCCACAACGGGTGATAAGGAGGTTGATATTGGTTCTGCACCACCGGATACCGAGAATATTTTTACAGTCGGGATGTACCACACACATCCACCCAACCCGAAATACAAAGACGTTGGGCCTAGTCCAGCAGATAAATTCAAAGCAAGCGGACTGAAAATTCCTTCTTTAGTGCGTGACAGTAACCCTGATACCCCAGATCCCAATGATTATCAGAATTATTTAGTAGGGCCAGCACAAGCTTGTGAAGATACTGAAAATGCAAATAATTCTGTGAAGCTGCCTAATGAGCTTTTCCAGCCTGCTAATCCAGGTTCTGGTAACGGTACTAACAATGGCACTAACAACGGTACTAACAACGGCACTAGCGGCACTGATAATGATGGCAATAACTCATCAAGTAACGCCTCTAATCCAGGAAATACAGGCGATAAAGGCACAGGTAGCAGCTATGGCGACCCCCACATTATCACCTTGGATGGTTTTCGTTATAGTTTCCAGACAGTTGGTGAGTTTCTCCTAGAACAATCTACTGATGGCAAGTTTATCGTTCAAACTCGCCAAGAAAAAGTCCCTAAACAAGAACTGAGTTTAAATACGGCTGTGGCTGTGAAAGTAGGAAGCGATCGCATCGGTTATTATGCTCCTAGTTCCGGCAAATCTGAAGCAGCTTTACGAGTCAATGGCGAAGTCATCACCCTCAAAGATGAGACAGTGAAATTACCTGATGGTGGTTTTCTGCAAAAACAAAGCACCGAATACACCATTGAAAGTCCTCGCGGGGAACAGGTAATCATTCGCCCGATTAAGGTTGCAGGATTACCATTTGTGAATGTGACTGTGACAGTTCCCAACAACTATCAAGGCCAAATGACGGGTTTGTTAGGAGATTTTGACCAAAACGCCAATAATGACTTGAAAACACGCGGTGGGAAACTCATACCTAGTGAATCTAGCTATAGCAATGTCAAACTGGCGTTAAGTAATTTTTTACCGACACCCATTCCCTTAGATGAGTTTCAAAAAAGCTACTTTGACAAACTTTACCGTGATTTCGGTGATAGTTGGCGGATCAAGCAAGAGGACTCACTATTTGACTATGAAAAGGGACAATCAACGGCGACATTTACAGACCGTAATTTTCCCAAACGCTACCATAATATAGCGTCCCTGATGCCGAACCAAATCAGCCAAGCAGAAAATGTCTGTCGTCAAGCTGGAGTCAATGATTTCATGCTCGAAGGCTGTATTCTGGATGTCGGGTTTACAGGGGAAAGTGGCTTTGCTAAAAATATGGTGAATGTATTAACTCATACTGTAGTTGATCGGGCTGTAAATCGCGCCTTGGATGAAGTGCGATCGCGCGTAAATATTCCCATTCCTGTAAAAATTCCTGGTTTTCCTTTCTAGAGTATAATTATTTACTTTCAATTCAGTTATGGGGCTGAATCACTAGGAGGGCGTTTGCTGATGAAATTATTTTTGCTGATTTTGGGGGTGGTGGTAGTAGCTTTAGTGCTGTTAGAGATTGGGTTGCGATCGCTGTTTGGTTTTGGTAATCCCCTCACTTATATTGCTGATGACCAAATTGGCTATTTATTAGCACCCAATCAACGCACTCGTCGCTTTGGTAATTTCATTGAAATTAATGAATATTCTATGCGGAGTGGGGCGGTAGCTCAGACACCCCCAACACGGCGAGTTCTCATGTTGGGAGATTCTATAGTTAATGGTGGATGGTGGACAGACCAAGCTAATACTATTTCTAGTTTATTGATGGCTAGCTTGTCTCAGCAGCAGCCAACGGAAGTATTAAATGCTTCCGCTAATTCTTGGGGGCCGAGAAATGAATTAGCTTATCTCAAGAAATATGGGACTTTCCAAGCTCAGATGATAGTATTATTAATTAATACAGATGACTTATTTGCTACTGCACCAACATCATTACCAGTGGGACGCGATCGCAATTATCCCAATCAAAAACCAGCTTTGGGATTAATAGAAGTATGGCAGCGTTATGTACAAAAGCAACAGCCGATTCCTGAACTAGCAGCAGTGCAGAAAGAAGCAGGCGATCGCGTGGGTGTAAATCTAGAGGCCATTGCTCAAATCCAAGCATTAACCCAGCAAAATCAGAGTAAATTCCTGTTGGTGATGACTCCTCTACTGCGAGAACTCGGTAAACCAGGCCCCCGTGACTACGAAATTACAGCCCGTCAACGCCTCCAGGATTTTACCCAAGCGCAGCAGATTGCTTATATTGATTTCTTACCGATATTCAACGTCAATACTAACCCACAAGCCCTATACCAAGACCATATTCACTTGAATTTACAAGGTAATCAGATAGTCAGTCAAGAAATTGAGCGATCGCTTTTGAATTAAAAATGAGGGGATAAAGTTATTGTAAAATTCCCAATATAGTCTAAGTTATTACACTGAATGTATAGTGTAATAACTTATAATTAGTGCTTAAATGGCTTACCATCAAGTTATGAGTACAAAAGAGAATTTTCATGCAGAATCCTCGTCAGACTCACCTTACTGCATCTTTTTAGCTGGTAGTGTCAAACATAATTGGGATTATGCGGCTAAAGGAATGCGAATCACAATTGAAAGCTGTCGTATTTCTAATCCTGATATTCCTATCGCCGTAATTATCGATGATGATTCATCAGCTATTCGTGAGTTATTTGCAGGCTGCGAAATCATTGTTATTGATCCTTCAGAACTCCAGTTAGGATTGCGTCAAGATTTAGGTATAGGAGTATATTTCATATTTTATGTACATCTATTGAGCCACTATAAAAAAGCTCTATATCTTGATGGAGATATAGTTGTTCTTGGGGATCTAAAACCTCTATTTGAAATCGAAGGAAAGTTGATTGCTAGGCGATTTGCAAGGGATCTATCAGTTGAATATGTAGATCACAAACTTATTATGCAAAAAGAGCAAGTTCCTCAAGTTACTGATTGCATCAATACAGGCGTAGTTCTATTTGATATGGAATATTGGGGAAGTGGTCAATTAAAGCAAGAGTTTTTATCTTTAGCAGAAGAACATGGATGGTATGCTTTTAAAAATCCTGACCAGGGATTTTTTAATATAATTTCTTGGAGACATCATATTAAAAATAATCTCCCTGACATTTACAACAAATTTGCCGCAGAAATATATAAAAATCCTACACATGAGACTAAAGTTACTGAATCAGGTATATTGTTTCCCCAGTTATCTAACTCAGATATAAAAATTGTCCACTTTATCGGGCCTCTCAAACCTTGGAATTTTGCCAAGGAAGGATATTCTTTAGATAAAAACTGCTACTGTTATTACGAACAATTTTTATCATGGCAAAACCGCTTTAATGAACGCTTAATTGTTTATCCAAACTTCATCAAACGCAAAATTAAAAGCATAGTTGATAAATGATTGGAGCGCGTAAACTGTAGGTAAAGTATCTGTATTATTAGCAAAACCTTTGGATTTTAGACAAGATTTAAGTTCACGCGTACTATCAAATCGTTATAATCGCGATCGCCGCCATTAAATAAATCTTCAAAGCCAAAAGTATTATTACCCAATAGGTGGATATGATCAGCCTTGTCAGGGTTAGCCCCTAAAAAGGGGAAGTAAACTCTCGGATCATTATTCCGATTTTGATCAATCACCGCATCGGGTAAGCCATTAACAACAATAAACGGTGCATAAATTCCCCCAGGTTCAAATATACCAGTGTAGGTGGCTGTACTTTGGTTGCTAACTCTGAAATCCATCCCGCTAATCCGTCCGCTTACAGCCGCTTGTGTATAACCACTCTGCCCTACTAAGATATCTGCTGTACCATCACCGTTAGTATCAATCCCGCCATTCTCATCAACTACCCGATAAAAACCAATCAAGTTATCAAACACGGCTTCTCTATTGAGAAGAAAATCGGCTCTCACAGCTTGATTGATCCCGCGCAAATCAATCACTTCACCTTGATGTTTGGCTTGCGAATTTATACCCAGGGGTAATGCTTGTTGTCTAGTTTTGAATTCTTACCCCAAA
>NZ_PJIZ01000006.1 GCF_021596505.1 Nostoc sp. CMAA1605
AGCCAAAGCACGCGCAATGGATACCCGTTGTCTCATACCGCCGGACATTTGGGGGGTTTCTTTTCCATTGCGTCAGCTAATCCCACCATTGCTAAATGTTCCCGCACAATCGCCCGTTTTTCCGCTTCCATTTTGTTGGGGTAAACGGCGTTAACGGCGAGGTAGATGTTTTCAAAAGCTGTACGCCAAGGTAGCAAGGCGTAGTTTTGAAACACTACCATTCTGTCGGGGCCGGGTTTGGTGATGGGTTCACCTTCTAGTAAAACTTGTCCGGTGGTGGGGGTGTTAAAACCGGACACCATGTTTAATAAAGTGGATTTACCACAACCAGAGTGACCGATGACGCAAATAAATTCACCCTGTTCGACGTTGAGGTTAACACCATCGAGGACTGTGAAGGGGCCTTTTTTGGTGGGGTAGACTTTGGTAACGTCTTTAATTTCTAGAAAGGATCTGGAGTTAGCAAAGGAAGAAGAGGTTTGTCTGTCTCTGAGAGTCGTACTACGGTTTTGCATGGCGGTGATCAGGATGAAATTTTTAACGCAGAGGGTGGTACGCGGAGAATGAGGAAGGGAGTTATACCAATTCACAATTCGCAATGGACTAACGTCCCGCTTCGCTAACGCAATTCGCAATTCGCAATTGATAAGTCCTCACTTGACAAGGGTTCCTATGTTTGGATCTGTATCAGAATTTTCGTGAATTGGTATTAGGCGCGAGTTTTTGATTGCTGGTGAATGAGTTTCTAAGGTTCATCGGTGCAGTAAAAATACTCGCGCCTAGTGTGGTTTTTCCCTTGCTGGGCTTAGGCTACTCTTCTAGTGGGAGAGTCTAGAACGACTTCGGCAACGGAAACATCGCGTTTAATCTCTAAACTGTTGAGATAGGCGATAGGATCGTCAGCATTGAAGGGAGTACCATCAAATAATTCAATGGGTTGGCGAGTGTAGCTAATATCTAAGCCTAATTCTCTGGCGGCGGTGCTGAAGACGCGCACACGGCAAACTCTTTCTACTACTTCTACCCAGTTTCTGGGGAAGGGTGTGTCTCCCCACCGCGCTAATTGCGTCATAATCCACATTTGTTCGGTGCGGCTGGGACGGTTAATGGCAGAATCAGCATAAAACTGATGGTGAGCATACTGCCGCATGGGATGATCTAGGCTACAGCTGTTGGTATCTGGGTCTTCTAGTTGGATGTAGTCTACATCGGTGCTGACGTAATCTCTACCAGCTAAAATCAGCCTTATTTCTTCAGCGTTTTCGGGCTTGGAACAATATTGGCAAGCTTCGAGTAAGGCTTTGGTGAGGGCAATATAAGTATTAGGATATCTTTCTGCCCAATCTTCCCGCACGCCGAGAACTTTACCAGGGTGTCCTAACCAGACTTCTAAGTCGGTGGCGATGGTAAAGCCTGTATTTTCCATAGCGGCGCGGTAGTTCCAGGGTTCACCTACACAAAAACCGTCAATGGAAGCGGCTTGTAGGTCAGCTACCATTTGGGCAGGGGGGATAGTTTTCATATCCACATCTAAATCGGGGTCAATTCCCCCAGCCGCTAACCAGTAACGCAGCAACAGGTTGTGCATAGATGCGGGATGCACCACTCCCATGATGTGGCGTTGTTCACGGGTACGCAACAGGTAGTTTTTGAAGTCAGATAAGGTACGCACACCTTGGTCATAGAAGCGTTTAGCTAAGGTGATGGCGTTACCGTTGCGAGTCATGGTGAGGGAGGTGACAACGGGAAGGGGTTTATTATTATGTCCTCCTAATGTTAGCCACATGGGCATCCCGGAAGGCATTTGTGCTGCGTCGATATAACCGCCAGCCATCCCATCCACGATACCGCGCCAGCTAGTTTCCCGCACGAGGTTGACTTCATCTAAACCATGCTTGGTGAAGAAACCTTTTTCTTTAGCGACAGCGAGAGGAGCGCAGGCGGTGAGGGGTAGAAAGCCAATTTCTAAGTTAACTTTTTCTAAGCCGTGGCGAGCCACATCTGCGGTTTTACGGGCGCGGATTTTCTTCACCCGTTTTTGTTGGTTGAGGAAGTAAATCATTTCACTCCGCAAGCTGTAGTAGCTGGGGTGTTCTACTACTTCCATACGTTTGCGGGGACGGGGGATATCTACTTCTAAGATGTCACCAATTTTGGATTCTGGCCCATTGGTGAGCATGACAATTCTGTCAGATAACAACACAGCTTCGTCTACGTCGTGAGTTACCATGACGGCGGTAACTTCATTTTCTTCGCAAATTTGCATTAACTGCTCTTGTAAGTTACCGCGTGTCAGAGCATCAAGTGCGCCGAAGGGTTCATCTAATAGTAGTAGTTTAGGACGAATGGCCAGAGCGCGAGCGATCGCCACCCGTTGTTTTTGTCCACCTGACAGCATCCCTGGTTGTTTATCTGCATGGGGACGCAAACCCACCATATCAATATGTTTTTCCACAACCGCCTTACGTTCAGCTGCGGGCATACCTTTCATTACCGAGTCAACCGCCAAGGCGATATTTTCTCTAACTGTTCGCCAAGGTAATAGAGAATAATTTTGGAAAACCACCATCCGGTCTGGCCCTGGTCTGGAGATTCTTTGTCCTTCTAATGTGACAACACCTTCACTGGGTAAATCCAAACCAGCAATCATATTTAATAGTGTGGACTTACCACAACCGGAGTGACCAATCAAAGAAACAAATTCACCTTTTTTAATTTGCAGGTCAATTCCTTTGAGGGCGATATACTGGCCACCACCAGTTAGATTAAATACTTTATCAATTTGGTCAACAGCAACAAATACAGCCATAGTTTTGAGGTATCGAGTATTGGTTATTAGGGATTAGGGATTGGGGATTAGGGATTGGGGGGGTTAGGGATTGGGGGGGTTAGGGATTGGGGGGGTTAGGGATTGGGGATTAGGTATTAGGATTTTTTCCTAGTCCCCAGTACCCAGTCCCCAGTACCCAGTCCCCAGTCCCTACTTCTGTTCTGCTGGTAAAATCAGGTTCTGCACCCAAGCCATGAGTTTGTCGAGGATGAGACCGACAACACCGATGTAAACTAGTGCCAAAATTACTTCACTGACGTTGTTATTTTGGTAAGCATCCCAGATGAAGAAACCAATACCGACGATACCGGACATGACAATCTCAGCCGCAATAATCGCTAACCAAGCCAAACCAATCGCAATTCTCAAGCCGGTGAAAATGTAGGGTAAAGCGGCGGGAATTAAGATGTTGGTGAAGTATTCTTTGCGGCTCAGTTGTAATACTTTGGCGACGTTGTTGTAGTCTTGGGGAATTTGGGTAACGCCAACGGCTGTGTTAATTAAGATAGGCCAAATGGCGGTGATAAAAATTACGAATAATGCGGCGGGTTCGTTTTGACGTAAAGCAGCCAAGGAAATGGGAACCCAAGCGAGGGGAGGTACAGTCCGTAGTAACTGGAAGATGGGGTCTAAAGCTTTGGACATGGTTTGGTTAACACCAATCAAAATTCCTAAGCCAATACCAACTACGGCAGCTAAGGTGTAGCTAATGGCAACCCGTTGCAAACTAGCAAAGATTTGCCAAAATAAACCTTTATCAGTGCCGCCTTTATCATAGAAAGGATACAAAATTAAGATCCAAGTATCTTCAATAACTTGAATTGGCCCTGGTAGGGTTGCGCCGGGAGTCCAAGCGAATAACTGCCAGACTACCAAGAAAATAGTAATGGCGATCGCAGGTGGAACAATATTTGGAAATTGCTTTTGTAGTTGGGCTAAGAATCCACTATCCAACTTAGGGTTACTAGGTCTTCTCTGTGCTACGGTCATGACTTTATGTTCCTCAGATGACGCAATCAATTCAAAATTCAAAATGACGCTCGCAGACTCGCTAACGCTGCGCTAACAAAATTCAAAAGTTTTTGCCTTTTGACTTTTTTATGCTTAGTCACTAATAACTAATGACTAATGACTAATGACTAAACACTCACTTTCTTGATAGCCAGACTCTTGAGATAGGCTTCTGGATTTTCAGGGTCGAACTTAGCACCATCAAAAAATTCTTCTACGCCACGGGATGTACTGGTGGGGATATCAGCAGCCGCAATTCCTGCTTCTTTTGCTGCTTCTTTCCAAATATCTTCCCGGTTAACTTTCTTGATTAATTCTTTAGCTTTAGCCGCACCGTTGGTAATGTAATCTTTGGGCAAGAATCCCCAACGCACGTTTTCAGTGATGAACCACAAATCATGGCTTTGGTAAGGATAGGAAACGTTACCTTTTTCATCTTTCCAGTAGTAAGCAGCCATTGATTTATCATCAATCTTGCGGCCATCACCCATGTCATACTTACCTTGGAATGGGTCAGCCAGAATTTCTGGTGAATTCAAGTTGAAGTAATTTCTCCCGGCTAGAATTGAGGCTGCTTCTTTGCGGTTATCAAAGTTATCTAACCACTGTTGAGCTTCCATAATCCCTTTGAGTATGGCTTTGGTGGCTTTAGGATTTTGGTCAACCCAATCAGCCCGCATAGCTAAATATTCTTCGGGGTGGTTCTTCCAAATCTCTGCTGTTAACGCAGCCATGTAACCGATTTTGTCAGTAACAATGCGGTAAGGCCAGGGGTCGCCTGTACTGAAAGCATCCATTGTCCCGGTTTTCATGTTGGCGACGGTTTGCGCTGCGGGGACAGTCAGCAGTTTTACGTCTGCGTCAGGGTCAAGACCACCTGCGGCTAACCAATAGCGAATCCACAAATCTTGGTTAACATGGGGAAAGGTAAAAGCTGCGGTGAATGGAGTGGGGGAAGATTTCAGTTTAGAGAATACAGATTTTGCACCCGCTAATTTTAAACTGATACCACTACCTTGGTGTTTGTTGGCGATCGCAATCCCGTTACCATGTGTAATTAACTGACACAACACATACATGGGGATTTTTTGATTGCCCTTGGTAATTAAACCTTCTGTGATTAAATGGGGCATGGGCATTTGCCATTGACCACCATCAATCCCACCGCCAGATGAACCAATTTCAACGTTATCTCTGGCTGCACCCCAAGAAGCTTGTTTCGCCAACTCCACACCAGTCATACCATACTTCGCAAAAAAGCCTTTTTCTTTGGCAATAATTAAAGGTGCAGATTCTACAATCGGAATATATCCTAGTTTGACTGTAGTTACTTCTGGAGCTTGTTCTGGGCTAATATTTGCCACTGTTTGAGCAGTTGGCGTAGATGGGGTATTTCCTCCAGTGGTGGTTTCTGGGGGATTTCCCAGACAACCCTTCAAAAACACAGCACCCGCCGAAGCCCCTGCTGTGACAATAAATTTACGCCGAGAAATTTGATTGAGAAAATCTGACATCACAACTCCTTCACTGAACCATGAGATTTTTTATGCACAACAGTTTGTGCAAGTAAACTTTTGTGTCTCTTGCAAGATTTAGGAAAATTTTCACTATAATCAGCCAGCCCTAACGAATTACTTCTTGTGAGAAATAATAGTGAAGACTAAATGTTTATGATTTGATTTTTTTTGGGATTGATTTACGGTAGCCGTTCATTCATTGAAATCAGTTTACAGGTATTTATGCCCAATTTGTTGACTCTGCAAAGTGAATTCTTAAATAAATATTAGATTAGACATATAAGTAAAAATTTATCGTCCCAAACCAAAGCCCCAAGAGGGTTTCAATGTATCGAGACTTACTGATAATAGCTATTGATTTTAGCTGATATGTTCGGAAATGCCTGTATTTTAAGTTTTATTGAGTAATAAAATATAATCCGTAATAGTAATCATAATTTTATCTCTATAGATAAAATGAGATGCTGATAACCTAAGTAGTTTGTCGTCTTCATAAGTCACTTGTTTACACTAATCAAAAGAGTGCTGAGTGCTGAGTAACGAGTGCTGAGTAAAAAGTAAGATTAATTGCACGCTGCTCAACGCTGCGCTACCGCTAACAGCACTACTGAAATAATGACAACTATTTAATAAAACTGATGATTGAGAGGATGGTCAGCATAGCATTGGGTGGTGTAGAAGTCCTTGTCCAACACTTTCCCCATTCCCGCTTCCCTGTTAACGCTGAGGTGGTTCTCAGCGTTACTATTGAGAGAAGAATCAATCATGCTTGGCTCATAATGACCTTGGCTAAAACTCCCAATACCAAAAACACTCTCAATCCTTTTCTCACCCTGAATTACGAACCGGCTTTAGCATCCTTGGGTGATGATTATTATGATGAAGTAGTCGCAGCAGAATTTCCCCAACATACTTTACGCTGGCGTAACGATGACCTATTACCCACATTGGGACTCAACCCCCAAGATGTTGAGGATGAAGACTTTCTTACAGCGTTTAGTCTGTTTCAAGGACGTAAACCATTTTTAGCACTGCGTTATCATGGCTATCAATTTGGGGAATATAACCCCCAATTAGGTGACGGACGGGGTTTTTTGTACGGTCAAGTCCGTGGTATCGACGGTCAACTCTATGATTTTGGGACTAAAGGTTCTGGGAGAACACCTTATTCCCGTGGTGGTGACGGGATGTTGACTCTCAAAGGTGGAGTTAGGGAAGTTCTAGCAGCAGAAGCATTACATCAGCTAGGAGTACGGACATCACGCTGTCTGAGTATGATTGAAACTGGCTTATCTCTGTGGCGTGGTGACGAACCTTCCCCTACCCGTTCATCGGTGATGGTGAGAATGAGTAGTTCACACATTCGCTTTGGGACTTTTGAGCGGTTGTATTACATCCAGCGTCACGATTTGATTCAAAAGTTATTAGATCATGTAATTGAGCATTACTACTCTCACTTAGTGAATGAGCCAGATAAATATGCTTTGTTTTATGGCGAATTAGTCAAACGTGTTGCAGAACTAGTTGCACAGTGGATGGCTGTTGGTTTTTGTCATGGAGTCCTCAATACTGACAATATGTCCATTACTGGGGAAAGTTTTGACTACGGGCCTTATGCGTTTATTCCTACTTATGACCCTTATTTTACGGCTGCATACTTCGACTATTACAAACGCTATTGTTATAGTCAACAACCAGGAATTTGCCAGTTAAATCTGGAATTACTGCAACAACCATTAAGGTCAGTGGTGAATAAAGCTGATTTAGAAACTGGACTAGCAAAATTTGGTGATGATTATTTTGCTGCTTATCGGTCTTTGATGCTGAAAAAATTAGGTTTTGAGCAATTGACTATACCTGAAGCTGATGAACTTTTACGTTTGACAATGCAATTTTTGCAAGATAGTCAAGTCGGATATCATCACTTTTTCGCAGAAATGGCGCGGACTTTTTCTGCTAAATGGAGAGATGAGCCAGGATTGATACTTAATTTATCTGATGTTCTTCCTACAGCAGATAAGTCAGCTATCTTTGATAATTGGTGTTTCATTTATCATCAAATCTTGAATAATTTTCATCCTGATGAAATGGAAAATATTGCCAAAACTCTGAATTATTACAATCCCAAAACCGCATTATTAAGACCTGTAATTGAATCGATTTGGGAACCGATTGTGCAGGAAGATAATTGGCAACCTTTTAATCATCTACTACAAACAATCAAGACGCGAGGTTAAGACTATTTGGGTTTTTGGAATGCTTGACTGGTAAGCCTTGCAGAAATACCTTTGTCGCTATGATGTTTCCAATTGTCAGGGAAATAGAACTTAGATTGTAAGATGCGATCGCCTGCTTTATGCGATCGCATTTTTTATTCTGTATTTTTTAGAGTTATGTCATCAAGTTAATAACTGCATCTATTGTCCAGGGTTGTAGCAGAAGATAACACAGATAAAATGAGGGATTGACCCTACATCTAGATGAATTTTTCTATTGATTTATGGCAATTTATAAAATTTTAGACGGAGAAAAATCTAAATCGTTGGAAAGATTAAAAAAGAAATATAAAGTTAATGGCTTAAATTAAGAAGTTGTGCATAAATTGTTGTACTGAGACAATTTTGCATAATTGCACTATTGCTCTGGTGAAATTTCCATTCCTGACAAAGAAAGAACTAGCTAGACAATTTTTCAGGTGCTGGGGGGTGAATCAATGTACAGACAGCACAAGCATCACCGATGTCGGTCTGTGAAATTTTGGAGCAACCAGCATTTACTATCTTTTTTGGTAGGTGTGGTGATCATGTTTCTGGTAATTATTCTCTGGCAGAGATTAATTATTGCAGAACACAAGAATGTAGAGAATCTGATTCAACAGCAGGCGATCGCCACCAAAACAGAATTAGTCACCCAGCTGAATTATCGCATACTTGCCTTAGAGCGCATGGGTAAACATTGGCAACTGCACAATGGGATTTCGCAAACACAGTGGGAAGCAGAAGCCAGAGAATACATTCAAGACTATAGTGGCTACCAAGCAATTGCCAAGCTAGATTCGTCCAAGCAGGTGCGTTGGACTGTACCATCGGCGGAAAAGCCAGCATTATTAGATTTAGATATTGAGCTAGAAAAAATTCACCAAAGATACCCAGTTTTAGAAGATGCGATCAGCAATCGTCAAACGACATTAACCAATACTACAAATTCATCAACAGGCAAGAAAATACTTTTAGCCTGTGTACCCTTATATGGCAAAAGTCAATTTCAGGGATTGCTCTTAGGAGTTCTACACATTCAATCTCTGTTTGACTCCGTTTTACACTTACCAGCAGGCTATAAAATCAGGTTATGGCAAGGAAAAGATTTAATTTATAGCCAAGAGAGACTAACAACCACAGTATCAACTTGGCAGCAGCAAGTATATATCGACTTTTATGGAGCTAAGTGGCAACTACAGATTTACCCGACAAAAGAACTATTAGCGCATTTACACTCACCCCTACCTAATTTTGTCTTACTGTCGGGCATATTTGCAGCCGCCGGATTGACATTACTAACTTATTTTGTGCAAGTTACTCACATTAGTAATGGCAAAATAGCCGCTATCAATGCAGAATTAGCGCGAAAAATTGCTGAACAAGAGCAAACAGAAACTGCTTTGCGCGCTAGTAAAACCCGATTACGACAGCTACTAGAAACAGTCAAAGTCATTCCTTGGGAATTAGATTTAAAAACTTGGCGTTTTACCTATGTCGGGCCACAAGCCCAAGCCCTATTAGAATACCCTGTAAACCAGTGGTATGAGGAAAATTTTTGGATTAATCATCTCCATCCCCATGACAGGGAGCAAACCCAGAATAGCATTCTAGCGGCAGTAGCTAGGAGCGAAAACCATGAAATGGAATATCGCATGATCGCCGCCGATGGTCGGGTTGTATGGTTGCGAGACATTGTAAGTGTAGTGCAAACCGATGGTCATCCCGTACTATTACGGGGATTTATGTTTGATATTACTGACTCAAAACTAGTAGAAGAAACCTTGCGATTGCGGGAGAGAGCATTAGCTGCTACTAGTAATGGTATTGTTATTGTCGATGCTAGATTAGCGGATCATCCCATCATTTATGTTAACTCTGGTTTTGAGCAAATTACTGGTTACAGAGCCACAGATGTCATTGGCAAGAATTGTCGTTTTCTACAAGGTACAGATACCCAGCAACCAGGACTCCAAGAACTCCGACTAGCACTGAAGGAGTGTAAAAGCTGTCAAGTGATTTTGCGTAATTATCGCCAAGATGGCACATTATTTTGGAATGAACTGAGTATTTCCCCAATTTATGACGAAACCGGAAAATTAACCCACTTTCTAGGCATTCAAACAGATATTAGCGATCGCCAACAAGCAGTGATGGCCTTGCGTCGTCAAGCCCTCACCTTTGCCAATATGTACGATGGCGTAATTATCACCGATTTAAAAGGTCAGATTCTCGACTGGAATCCTGCTGCCGAGCGCATATTTGGCTACACTAAAACCGAAATTTGTGAACAATCCATCAGGATTCTACATAAACCTGGAACAGATACAGCCTTGAACACCGCCATCTTAGAAGATATGGCTCAAAATGGTCGGTGGGTAGGTGAAATCAACTTTGTGCGGAAAAATGGCAGTGAGGGTATTTGTGAAACTACCATAGTTCCTTTGCAAAATGAACAAGGGGAAAATGTAGCCACCATTAGCGTCAACCGTGATATCACTGAGCGCAGACAATCAGAGGCTTTACTACTGCAATCAGAAGAACGCTTCCGGGCATTCATGAATCATAGTCCTACCCATGCCTGGATTACAGATGCTCAAGGAAAAATTATCTATCTGAGTGAAAATTACCGACGGGCGTTGAAATTACCACTCAAAAAATTGATTGGCATGAACATTTTTGATATTTATGAACCCCACTTTGCTCAAAATTATCTAGATGCCATTCAAACAATAGCTCGTACCAATCAAGTTATTGAAGCCGTAGAATCTGCCCCTTGTCAAGACGGCACAGAACGAGATTTTTTAGTATATAAATTTCCCATCTCTCGCCAAGCCGAGGAATGTTTAGTGGGAGGAATTGCCATTGATATCACTGAACGCAAACGCGCCGAAGAAGCACTGCGCCGCAGTGAAGAACGCTGGCAATTAGTCGTTGAAGGCAATCAAGATGCCATTTGGGATTGGAATATTCTCACTAATGAAACCTTTCGTTCTGCACGCTGGGCAGAGTTAATTGGAGATCCTGACTATCAACCCATCGGTAATAGTGAAGATTGTCGTAACTATATTCACCCTGAAGATTATCAACGGGTGGTGGGTGTCACGCAAGCTTATCTGCAACGCAAAATTTCCAAATATGTAATTGAGTATCGCCTACGTTGTAAAAACGGTACTTATAAATGGGTCTTAGTTCATGCTACTGCCCAATGGGATGAGCAAGGTAATCCCATCCGTATGGTTGGTTCCATCAAGGACATTACTGAACGGGTACAAGCTCAAGAAGCACTAGAAAAACAATTAAATCACAAACTGTTACTCGAACAAATCACCCAGAAAATCCGCCAAAGCCTTGATAGTCAGGAGATTTTTGAAACAGCTGCTACTCAAATAGGTCAAGCTTTCGCAGTGGATCGTTGTTTAATTCATGCTTATGTGAGCGATCCCATTCCCAAGATTCCCCTAGTTGCCGAGTACAACCAAGTTTCTCACTCCTACTCTATGCACAAAATAGATGTCCCGATCTCAGGGAATCCCCATTGTCTAGAGATGATGTCCTATGATCGCGCGATCGCCTTACCTAATGTCTACCAAGATCCCCGCCTAGTAGATGAAATTTCTATTTGTCAGGAGATTGGTTTAAAATCCATGCTAGCCATTCGCACCTCCTATCAAGGAGAACCTAATGGTGCCATTGGTTTGCATCAGTGTAGTCACTTCCGCGAATGGACAAATGAAGAAATTGAATTATTACAAGCCGTAGCGGCTCAGTTAGGCATTGCCTTGGCTCAGTCTCATCTTTTAGAACAAGAAACCCGCCAACGTCAAGAACTGACAGTCAAAAACTTTGCGCTAGAGCAGGCAAAACGGGCAGCAGAAGCCGCAAATCGTGCCAAAAGTGAGTTTTTAGCCATGATGAGCCATGAAATTCGCACTCCCATGAATGCGATCATCGGCTTGACAGGCATACTGCTCAATACTGAATTGACATTACAACAAAGAGATTTTTTAGAGACTATCTTAACCAGCTCGGAAGCGTTGCTCACCATTATTAATGATATTCTCGATTTCTCTAAAATTGAGTCAGGCAAATTAGAACTAGAAGCTAGGCCTGTTGATGTCAAAACTTGTATAGAGCAAGTAATTGATTTGTTAGCTCCCAAAGCTGCCCAAAAAGAAATTGAACTAGCTTATTGGATTCATCCCCAAGTCCCGGCGCAAATCATCGGGGATTTAACTCGTCTGCGGCAAATTATCACCAATTTACTCAACAATGCTATTAAATTCACCGAAAAAGGTGAAGTGATTTTATCTGTCAGCACCACTGCCAAAACTAAGAATAACTGCGAACTACTATTTAGCATCCAAGACACAGGTATTGGTATTCCCCCTGAGAAAATGCAACGCCTATTTCAACCGTTTGTGCAAGCTGATGCTTCTATGACTCGCAAATACGGTGGTACAGGATTAGGTTTAGTCATTAGCCAACGGTTAGGGGAGATGATGGGAGGCCGTCTTTGGGTAGAAAGTCAAGGATGTGTAGGCGGTAATCCTCCTATGAAATGGCAACAAAAAACATCTACATCCACGGCTATTGCCCCCTCTGGCTCGACTTTTTACTTTGCCATGACTGCCTCGATCTTGACTGATTCTCCCACAGAGGAATTAATTACTTCCCCAATGATTTTGAGTGGTAAACGCTTATTAATTGTGGATGATAATCCTACAAATCGTTACATTTTGCGTTTACAAACCCAGTCTTGGCAAATGCAAACTTATGTAGTTCCTTCAGGTATGGCCGCTTTAGCTCTCATCGACCGAGGAATTGAAATTGACATAGCAATTTTAGATATGCAAATGCCAGACATGGATGGCTTAACCTTGGCACGAGAAATCCGCAAGCGTTCTACCTATCAATACTTACCTTTAGTCATTCTCACTTCCTGGGGAAAGCCAGATCATCACCATGATTTTGAGAATATGAAATACATTGCCTATTTACATAAACCAATTAAACAGTCACAACTTTATGATGTGTTGACTAGTAATTTAGGTCATCAACCGATTCCAGGCAATGTTGCTCACCCTTACCTGAGTTCCATCACGCAAAACTTAGCTGAACAATTACCACTGCGAATTCTCTTGGCTGAGGATATGGTAATCAATCAGAAAGTTGCTCTCCTCATGCTCAGAAAAATTGGTTATCGGGCTGATGTAGTGGGTAATGGTTTGGAGGTGCTAGAAGCACTACAGCATCAGACCTATGATGTAGTGTTGATGGATGTAAATATGCCAGAAATGGATGGTTTAGAAACTAGCCGGAGAATTCGTCAAACCAGGCATGGCGATACTCATCTTTATATTATTGCGATGACTGCGAACGCTATGCAAGGCGATCGCGAAGCCTGTCTGGCTGCTGGAATGGATGACTATATCAGTAAGCCCATTCAGATTGATGATTTAGCTAAAGCCCTCAGTAAATGTCAACCCCTCAAATTTTATGATCAAGTTCCTGTGAAAGTTCTTGATCCCCACCCTCACTTTGCTAGGGCTGATGTGTCAATTAAAGATGTTATTGACACTAAAATATTGCAAGAATTACGGGCAATGTTATCAGGTCAGTTAGGGTCATTTACAGAATTAATTAATTGTTACCTGACAGAAGCTCCCAAACTGATCCAGAATATTAATGTAGCGATTGCAACTAAAGATAGTCAAGCTATATGGCATATAGCTCACAAACTTAAATCAAGCAGTGGTTCAGTGGGTGCAGTGTTATTAACACAACTTTGCAAGCAACTAGAAAGTCAAGGACGCAGTAACGATTGGACAGAAATTCCAGAAATTGCTGACAAACTGTGTCAAGAGTATGAACGAGTCAAAATTGCCTTGCAAAGAGAAATTAATCGGGAGAAACCATGAACAATACTGTCCGCCAAGAACAGTCTTTAATTCT
Organism: Nostoc sp. CMAA1605; assembly: GCF_021596505.1. Classification (GTDB taxonomy): domain Bacteria; phylum Cyanobacteriota; class Cyanobacteriia; order Cyanobacteriales; family Nostocaceae; genus Trichormus. The sequence goes on from NZ_PJIZ01000006.1 coordinate 13,569, forward strand.
CATTGTTGATGACGAGCCATTTATTCGAGCGCAGTTACGGCTGTCTCTACAATATGAAGGCTATCGGACAGTAGAGGCTCAAGATGGAAGAGAAGCTTTAAGTGTATTCCATCAGTTGCAACCTGATATAGTGCTACTAGATGCAATTATGCCGGACATGGACGGCTTTGAGTGCTGTACCCGTTTACAATTGCTAGACAGTACCAGACATACACCAGTCTTAATGATTACTGGACTAGAAGATAAAGAGTCTGTAGATCGGGCTTTTGAGGTGGGTGCAGTTGATTATGTGACTAAACCTATTCACTGGCCTGTTTTGCGCCAACGGGTTAAACGCTTAATTCAGCAATCTTATCTCCAGCAAAAATTAGAAGCTGCTAACCGCGAATTACAACGCTTAGTCACAATTGATGAGTTGACTCAAATTGCTAATCGTCGCAGGTTTGAAGAATATTGCTTGCAAGAATGGCAATGTATGGCCAGAGAGCAACTTCCCCTATCCTTGATTCTCTGTGATGTTGATTTTTTCAAAGAATACAACGATACCTACGGCCATCGAGCAGGCGATCACTGTTTGCAAATGGTTGCTAAAGCTATTCAAGACACTGTCAAACGTCCAGCCGATTTAGTGGCTCGTTACGGTGGTGAAGAATTTGCGGTGATTTTACCTAGAACTGAATCGGAAGGCGCGCTACATTTGGCTGAGTCAATTTGCCAATCAGTAAGGAATTTGCTCGTACCACATTCCCGTTCACAAGTCAATATCTGTGTCACGATTAGCGCAGGTGTAGCGACAATTATTCCTCAACCCAACTCTGATTTTCAAGAAATTATCGATGAAGCGGATCGGGCATTATATCAAGCCAAAATCGCCGGGCGCGATCGCTGTCAAAAATACGACAAAATCCCCTCTTCTACAGTTGATTTATGGAAAGAATGGTGAGTAAAACCAATTCGCAATTCGCAATTCGCAATGGGCTAACGCCCCGCTTCGCTAACGCAATTCGCAATTCGCAATTCGCAATAAAGGCAAAAGTAAAAAAGTAAAAGGCAAAAGTAAAATTTTACCTATTCCCCAATCCCCAGTCCCCAGTCCCCAATCCCCAATCAATTCAGATTCCGCTACTTCCAACTATGGTCTTGATTAATCTCAATGACTAAATCAACTAGAGAAGGAGATGTTGTTAAGGGCTTAATGAATAATTCGGGATGAAGCGATCGCCAAAAATAATTGACGAATCCTTCAATCTCGGAATCTGTCATACCAGATTTACCAGATGCAATCATTTGTCGTTCGGCTTGCTTGCGCCATTCTACAGAATAACGGTAATCTATGGGGTACAAAACAATGAGACTATCTAGTCTGTTCCATAAGGGTAGATATTCACTTAATCGCTGATTCATTTCACGGGCAAATGCTTGATCTGCATCCGTAAAAATCGGTGCTGGTGCATGATCAAATAATTGTGAATCTATAGGACGCACACCCACAAACCATCCTTCAAATAACAGAATATCAATCCCTGGGACAACTTCTGGCTGAGTGCGATCGCCTGCACCATTGTAAGCAGATTTATCGAAACGGGGTATAGTTACAGTGGTTTTTGCTTGCCGAACTTGCTCTAAGACATCGATACCCAATTCTACATCGTGTGTTCCAGGTGGCCCACGCCAAACTAAACGGGGATCTGCTTGCGTTAAAGCTAGACGCTCATCATAAGTTTTATACAAATCATCTAGTGATAAACTCGCACTCCGATAGCCCATTTCCTGGAAAATTAAACCCAGAACTTGACACATCGTCGTTTTACCAGTTCCTTGACTTCCTAAAATGCCTTGAATAAAGGGACGTTGTAGTTGTTGCTTTTGCGATGCTATTTTCATCGCTAGGGGTAGCCACCATTCCCACAGTACAGGTAGCATAGATTCCCAGGGTCTATGGAGACGATGTTGGCAAAATTGACTGAATACTGGTAATACGGATTGTAAAAGCTGCGATCGCTCTTCGATAACTTGCTCTACATTATCTGAATTGATCCCAAAGGCTTTTGCCTTAGCAACATCATTTAAAGCTGCGGCTTGTAAAGCTTTTTTTCCACTCGCAGTTCCAATTATGTGTAACCAATCATTCATCATGAACCCAATTTAAAGGCTTCAATAAACAGACTATAGGTAAAACCCACTTTCAGGAGGTTCACCACCTCTACCCACAAAGCGCGCCTAGCAAAAAAACTCTGACTATAAAAAATTCGGCTTGTCACCTCCGTCAAGACAACTAATACTGCTGCGATCACAATATCTATTTCTGCCTTTTGTCCTGCGGTAGTAGAAACTGCTGTCCCCAAAAAAAGCCAAACAAAAAGCTAATCAACAGCAGCGACATCCTTCGCCAAGGATTAGCAAACCATTGCCCCAAATTTCTAGCAATATTATCGAATAAGTTATTAAGACGAGTGTTTGCATTGGTTAGTCAATAGTCAATAGTCAATAGTCATTAGTCAATAGTCATTAGTCAATAGTCATTAGTCATTAGTCATTAGTCATTAGTCAGCACTCAGCACTCAGCACTCAGCACTCATTACTCATTACTCATTACTCATTACTCATTACTCACCACTCCTTCCTCTCCCCCTACGCCCCCACACCCCTACACACAAATGATAAGCTGTACGATACATTAAAAGATGTAAATAATATTCTCTAGCTATCTCCAGTAGCTTGAACAATGTTACCTTGTGACTCAAGTTACCAAACTACTATCGATTTCCGTGGCTATTTATCCGAGGAAATACACAGGTTATGTATCATCTGTTGTACTTTGCTATGATGATGCTTGATATAAATTCCTGTATCATCACGCTTGTACCAACTTTTAGCGTAATTAACTCAAGTAATCCCTCAAACGGGTTATACTTCTGCTAAATGATGTTTATGATACGGTGATCAACCGAATTCTACGAGAGTCTATAGTAGGCAAGTAGAAAAATTTCCTCGAACGCAGCTAATGATAATAGGCTAGTATTTGGTCAAGCCTAGACAAAATCATTATTTCTAAATCAATATCAATATGAATTCTTCCGTGTATCGTAACGCTGCGCTGACAGCTTGCTGCTTGGGATTGCTGGGGCTACTGTTGGGGTGTCTAGACATGAGTGTATCTTTTGATGCAGGCAATATCGATACACCTTCGTCAGTATCTACTGAAGTAATCCCACCAAATCAAGATTTAGCATCTCCTGTAGCTTCTACAGACAGTAGTTCTCCAGCTAACTCTAACCCCAGTGTTTCTGATCAAAAGTTAGAACAAAACACCAAAAAAACTATTTCCGTGTTGACCTCGCGCCAATCAGAAAATAATAATACTCAGCTTTTGGGTGATTTACGTATGAGTAATCAAACAGATCAGCCTGTGCGATTAGCTCTGTTGGCTAGACAGTCAAAAAATAAGGGTTCTGTGAAACAAACAACAGATGTTCCTGCTCATTGGGATTTTGATCCCCAAGAAGGGAGTGCAAAAGGACTAATTCTGTCTCTACCCCAGGGTAATCTCAAGGTTGAAAAAGGAGACATTTTAGTGGCATTTGCTCAAGACGGTTCTCGTCGCTATTGGGGGCCATATGTAGTGGGGGAAACATCCTTGCCTACCTGGGATGCTCAAAAGCGAGAATGGCTATTGGTGCTGACTGGCAATTAGAGAAGTCAAGAAAGTCGAGATGCTCAAGAACAAACTTGAGTCATTCAACGACTAAATGAGTGTTAACTGTTAACTGTTGTTGTACGGGCGGGTTTAACAGTGAACAGTGAGCAGTAAACAGTGAACAGTGAATAGTTATCAATTAACTGATAACTATTTTCCAGGGTAAATATCTACCAAAACCCACCCCTACTGACTGTTGACTATTGACTGTTGACTATTGACTGTTGACTACTGACCATTGACTATTGACTAATGAAGTTGAAATTGAGCTTAATCCACGCCATTGAGCAGTGGCTGAATAATATAGTGAAACGTCCAGCCCTTGCTGTGACTATGGCTATTCTGTGGTTAGTTGTGATTGGTTGGTTGGGTTATGGTTGGAATTTAGGCAATGTGGGCTTGATTGATGAAACTGAGCCACTATTTGCCGAAGCCTCCCGTCAAATGCTAGTCACAGGAGATTGGATTACTCCCTATTTCAACGGTGAAACTCGGTTTGATAAGCCTGCTTTAATTTACTGGTGTCAGGCGATCGCCTATGCTGTAGTTGGTGTCAATGAATGGGCGGTACGTCTGCCTTCTGCTTTAGCCGCAGTCGGTGTAATGGCTTTGGTTTTTTATACCGTACAGTGGGCTTTGCAGCCACAAAGTAAGTCTGATTCCAGTGCGTCCCTCACCTATCCCTATGTAACCGCAGCCGTTGCAGCAGCAGTGACAGGACTAAATCCCGAAATGATTATCTGGGGTAGAACCGGCGTTTCGGATATGCTGCTAACTGGTTGTATCGCTTCATCTTTGTTGTGCTTCTTTCGGGGATACGCTGAATCAGAAACTGGGAATAGAGGAACAGAGGAAATCAAGCCCCGTTCTCGATTTTCATTGCCTAATCAATGGTATTTGGCTTGTTATGTCTTGATTGCTGGCGGGATTTTGACGAAAGGCCCTGTAGGAATTGTGTTACCAGGGTTGATTATTGGGGCATTTTTGTTGTATGTGGGTCAATTTTGGGCAGTAGTGCGGGAAATGCGCCTGTTGTTCGGGTTGGCGATGATTTTTGTCTTATCTGTCCCGTGGTATGTGCTGGTAATTTGGCGCAATGGCTGGAATTACATTAACTCTTTCTTTGGTTATCACAATCTAGAACGCTTCACGGAAGTAGTTAATGGTCACTCAGCACCTTGGTATTTTTATTTTCTGATTGTGCTGCTATTGTTTGCACCATACTCAGTGTACTTGCCGGTGGCGATGGTGCGACTCAAGTTTTGGCAGCGATCGCAATGGCGCACTCAAGCCCGTTCTCAACAATTGGGTTTATTTGCCTTTATTTGGTTTATTACTATTTTTAGCTTTTTTACTATTGCGGTTACTAAACTACCCAGTTATGTCTTACCTTTAATGCCAGCCGCCGCTATTTTGGTGTCCCTCTTGTGGGGTGATTTTTTCTCAAATTCAGAGTTAAATTCTCACCAGCAAGCTAAAGCTTATCCTCTGTGGTTTTTGCTGGTGAGTAGTTGGATTAATGTGGTATTTTTGTCCGTATTGTCAGTAGCATTATTTCATCTACCTCATTTAATAGGACAAGATCCAGCTGCACCTAATTTTCAGCAAAGTCTTCAGAATGCTGGTTTAGCCGCAATGGGTGGCTGGATTTGGCTATTATTTGCAGTGATTTTTGCCGTATTAACATTACGCCGCCATTGGCAATCCATAGTTGGGATGCAGTTGTTAGGATTTGCAGCATTTTTAATTATTGTCTTAATGCCTGCTTTATTCTTAATGGATCAAGAACGTCAATTACCTTTGAGAAATTTATCTGCGGCTGTTGTCCAGTTTCAGCAACCAAAGGAAGAAATTATCATGGTGGGCTTTAAAAAGCCGAGTGTAGTTTTTTATAGCCACAAACCAATGAAATTTATTAAATTAACTAAGGACGCTACAGAGTACATCAAAGACATAGCCAATAAATCAAATATACCTCCTTCTATGCTGCTCTTAACTGAAAAAAGAAACTTTTTCAAAATGGATTTACAGCCAGAGACTTACGAGAATTTAGCTATTAAAGGAGCTTACCAATTAACTCGCATTAATTTCAAAAAAATGAAACCGAAGAAGTTAGAGATATCTTAGTCAATAGATTAGGGGATTGGGGACTGGGGACTGGGGATTGGGTATTTTAGATAGAATAGATTGAAAATCCAAAATTGGGATGAGCAATACTTTAAGATTTTTACTGTCTTACTTTGAGTTTTAAAGATTGATTGATTTGGTTTAAGAGTTCTTCCATTGAGATAGAACGAGGGACGATTTTAGTGGCGATCGCATTTAACATATCTGCCATTGATTGCAGATCATGTTTGTCTTGAGCAGTTTTATTGCGGGAATTAAGTGATGACCGATTGAATCTTTGATCAATAACTACAACTGGTGGTAAATCTAAGGGTAAATCTTGCAAGGTTTTTAAGGCTTTTAACACTTCTGGATGGATAGTGGCAGTGCCTAAACAGATTAGTAATAAATCTACACTTTGATGACGTATTTGTTGTAAAACTTCTGCCCAACAACGGGCTATTGTCGCTTTGAATCCGGCTGTTTGCAAATATTGAATGAGGGCTTGAAACCATTCTGTACCTCTCTCGCTATTGCTTGGATTTACAGAGGAATTTTTCTCCTTATAAGCTTTGACTGGTTTGCGTTTAGTCTGTGGTAAATCCTGGAGCATGGTTAAATCTACCACTAAAATGTTTGGGGGATAGCAAACTCCAGAGGCGATTTGCAAGACAGACAATAGGGTGTCTTTTTGACTGTTGCTATCGTCTTGATTGAGTGGTGTTAAACAGGGAAATACTGACAAACCAGGAATTTGCGATGCGGTGAGGGTGGTGTTAACATCGCAAGTTACTAAAGGTAAGCTAGCTAATCGGGGATGCTGACTGAGTTGTTGTAAGTAGGTTTGTGCGAGAGAATTATCTACATCCAGTAAAACCACATCAAATTGCCAGACTCTGGCTAGTAGTTCGGCTTGATCTAAATCATCGACTTCAATCACCCGATGTTCTTGTAATGAAGAATGGGGATTGATTGATTGGGCATCAGGATCAACTAATCTGAGAATTCTTAGGGTTTTATGGGGTGGATTTTCTTCAGTATTGCTAATACTAGGTTGTTGATTTTTGCTTGGCGCACGGAGTTTTTCTAACACAGGTGTGAGGGACTGGGCTTCTACTGGTAAGCTCAAAAAACCATCAGCTTGATTAGCCAGTGCTTGTTCTTTATCTGCACCGGTGGCTGTGACAATGACGGACAAATGACGTAAGGCGGGATCGGATTTGAGTAATGTGAGAACATCCCAACCAGATAGCAGGGGTAAGAGGGGATTTAAAAATATGGCTTGTGGTTGTAGACGACGAGCTTTTTCTACGGCTTCTGTTCCAGAACGGGCGATAACCACTCGATAACCGTGATTTTTGAGTTGTTCGGTTAAGTCTTGAATGTATCTGGCGACGGTTTCGACTATTAAAACTAAGCGTTGGGAAGAAATTGCTTGATTTTTCCCGCTTTGGTTGGCAAGCTGGAGATTTCCCAATTTATCGCTGTTATTTACTTCTGTGTTTCTGGTTTCAGATTCAACAAAACCTGTGGTGGGTGGACTGGGCGGTAAAAGTAGAGTAAATTGGCTACCTTTACCTTCTTGAGATAGGAAACTGACATCACCACCGTGAAGACGCGCTAAAGCCCTGGTTAAGACTAGTCCCAAGCCTGTACCTTCAAACTGACGCGTTAAGGGATTTTCTAGTTGTTGGAATTTCTGAAAAATCAAGTGCTGTTGATGTTCGGGAATGCCGATCCCTGTGTCCCAAACAGTAAAAGCAATCCATCCTTCCCAAAGATTGACTCTTAAGCCGATTTCACCAGAGATTTCTGTAAATTTAAAGGCGTTGGACAAGAGATGTACCAGCATTTGACGCAGGCGTAATTCATCGGCGGTAATTGACTCTAACCCTGGTTCAATGGTCATTGTAAAGACAGGTTCTGATGACCGAGGGGGAGATTTTTGGCTTGTTGAGTTCGTTTTGCTGGTTTGGCTGTGAATAGCTTTGGCTTCTGCCAGGGCGCGATCGCAGACAGATTGTATATTTACAGGTGATGGGGTCAACTCCATTTGTCCCGTTTCCATACGGGTGAGGTCTAAAATGTCGTTAACTACACTCATTAAATGGCGACCACTTTGATGAATTAAGCCTGCATACCTGGCTTGACGTTCATTGAGTTCCCCTAATTGCTGATCTACTAATAACCGCGATAGTCCCAAAACGGCGGTCAAGGGGGTTTTGAGTTCATGGCTAATACAAGCTAAAAATTCATCTTTTAAGCGGTTGAGTTGAATCAGGTCAGCATTTTTGGCTGATAGTTCTTTATAAAGTTGCTGTTGTTCGGTGACATCGGTGGCTGAAACTAGCCACAAGTTATCATCCTCTATGGTTGCGGCTGACTCAGGGTGAGGAAATTTTAAATCTGGACTATCTAGGGGAATTTTGGTAAACTGCCAAATCCGTTCTTGACCACTCTGCACCTCTACAATGCAAGTACAAATACCCAGGCGGCTGTCTAAAAAACAACGGCCTGCGCCGGAGATGCTATCTGGTGATGTGGCTTGTGAGTGCAGGGGTTTGTAGCTGGGTAATTCGGTGATGGGTAAGGTTTCATTTTGCTGGAAAATCTTACCGTAGCCATGAGCATAAATTTTGGCGGCTTTGGGGTTGGCGTATTCTGGTTGTCTGATGCGGGTAGCGGCTAAAATCGCCTCAACTTGCTGCCTAATACCTTCGGGATCTTTTAATGTGCCTAATTGCTGCCACCATGCCAGATTTTGCGTTAACACCAGACCTGTACTAGTTTGCAACATTAACGGCCAAGGTAGTTGTTCTAATAATTGTACTAGTGATTTGTATCCTTGGGGTTGGCGTTGTGGCGATCGCGATCGCCTCACTCTACTGTTACTGATAATGGTGCTATCTTGATGTGTTGATGCTGGGTGGCCGTGATTGTAATTCATGCCTACTTGGATTTTGGCCAAGGCGTTTAAGAGGCGCACACTATTGAGTAGTCCTAAAAATTTCCCATCCGCATCTACTAAGACTAACTCGAATGTGCTGGCTTGGGTGATCTGATAACGCCACCACGAACTCAATTGCTCTACACAATAACTAGCTGGTAATATTTGTATTGGCTCAATGACTATTTGACCCAATTGCGAGATTGGTTGTTGTAAATAATTTGCAATTTGCCCATCTCCAGCATTGAGCATCACCTGCTGCGTTAACCATGCCGAGTGAAGCACCCCGATGGGACAATAGTGTTGATTGACTATGATTAAGCGATCGCACTGCTTCTGCTCAAACATCTCCAGCGTCTCTGCCAGAGTGCTGGTTTCCAAGCAACTATTGCCAGTTGCTAGAAATTCATAAAGCGGATACTGTAGCATTGACATACGGCTTGGGGGGTCATTCTTCTTGTGAACGCCTCTGGCTTCACCATCAGCGCAGGGGCAAATAGCGATCGCGCCTGAAGCAGTATTCTTTCAGAAGACTCATATCAGCGATCTTGTCCAGCTTTTTTACTATTGAATTAATGGCATAGGTTCTCTGGAACAAAGGCGTTTCATTTCAATAGTCAGCCAACTGCGGTCTGTTACTCCGACCACGTTCAAATCTCTTTGAACAACCATGAATACTTCGCCACTGGCATTTGTTTGTTTGTCATCAATAGCAACAGCTAAAACAATTATGCCTTCAAAGATTCGCTTTAGAACCTTGAGGAATTATAATTATTGAAAATGCGACAATACTTTAAGTTCGTTTAAGTATCTTATCAAGGAGTAAAATAGAAAATCCTTATTTAGACAGATATACATATGCAAATCATAAATTAAGTTATGTTTTTCTTCGGCAACTAAACTGAGATACTAACCAGCTATCCTGACCTTTCTCCCAATTTTCCCACCCGCCAAGTGATTGTGATTGCGAGAAAAGCCGATGATATATACATATCTTGCTCTCAATTCTTGAGTGAAGATGTACGTAATTGCCATCAATGACTAACTGCACCTGTCATCTTGCATAGTGATTAAAGAGAGATATATAAGTATGTAAATGCTACTACCAATCTTGATTCCCCGACCAAATGTTAAAAAAAATTTAGATCACTCATCCCACACAATAGCAAACAACTCTCGACTAAATGGGTGGTTACGTGATTTTAGTGGCTCTCTAATTTTAGGGGTCACAATTACAGATCAGATTTATTACCGACTCAAATGTTTATATCTCACAATTAATGAAAACCTTACTGGTAAATATCCCTATGCCTTTGCCGACCAACAGCAAAAAACACAGCAGGTTCGTCAGCACATGAATCCAGAAGTTGAACGACAAGTATTGTTGCAGCAACTCAAATCAGACTATCGAGAAATTCTCATTAATTACTTTACTACAGACAAAGCACTAAAAGAAAAAATCGATAAATTTATCAATGCAGTGTTTTGTGCTAATATTCCTGTGCCACAAATTATAGAAATTCATATGGAACTAATTGATGAATTTTCCAAGCAGCTACAATTAGAAGGGAGGAGTGATGAAACATTACTAGACTACCGCCTTACTCTCATAGAAATCCTAGCGCATCTATGTGAAGTTTATCGGAGTGCTATTTTTAAATAGATATAAATCCTCAATTCCCCTCATTTATCATGTGAATTTTTAACTTTTCTCTGTATGACAAAAGCCAGAAAAACCTATGTTCTCAAGCTTTATGTGGCAGGGAACACGCCGAATTCAGTCAGGGCCCTCAAAACTCTTAAAAATATTTTAGAGCAGGAATTTCAAGGCATTTACGCCCTGAAAGTCATTGATGTATTAAAAAATCCGCAATTAGCAGAAGAAGATAAAATATTAGCTACACCAACACTATCTAAGATTTTGCCGCCGCCCGTCCGCAAAATCATTGGTGATCTTTCAGACCGAGAAAGGGTATTGATTGGTTTAGATTTGCTGTATGAAGAATTGAATGAAGAAGATTGGGAAGAGCAAGACAATCTTTAAAATTCTAAAAAAACGATTAAAATCAACAACATTTAATAATTAAAAATCTGGGTGCAGTACCCATTTATCAAGCAACAATGAGCGATAACGAACAACAAGCAGCAAACCCTATATCGAGTGCTGGTGTGGAAAAAATCCGCACCATGATTGAAGGCTTTGATGACATCAGTCATGGGGGTTTACCAGTAGGTAGAACTACTCTAGTCAGTGGCACTTCAGGAACAGGGAAAACACTATTATCTCTACAGTTTCTTTATAACGGCATCACCTATTTTGATGACCCAGGGGTGTTTGTTACCTTTGAAGAATCCCCCAGTGACATCATTAAAAATGCTCACATCTTTGGTTGGAATTTACAACAGTTAATTAACGAAGGTAAATTATTTATTCTCGATGCGTCTCCAGATCCTGAAGGTCAAGACATCGTAGGGAATTTCGACTTGTCCGCTTTAATTGAGCGATTACAGTATGCTATTCGCAAATACAAAGCGAAACGGGTTTCTATTGACTCCATCACTGCCGTGTTTCAACAGTATGAAGCAGTAGGAGTAGTCCGCCGCGAAATTTTTCGCTTAGTGGCGCGCTTAAAACAATTGAATGTCACCACCGTCATCACCACAGAAAGAAGCGAGGAATATGGGCCTGTTGCGTCTTTTGGTGTAGAAGAATTTGTTTCTGATAATGTGGTGATTGTTCGCAACGTTTTAGAAGGAGAACGTCGCCGCCGCACCATTGAAATCCTCAAATTACGGGGAACAACCCACATGAAAGGAGAATATCCTTTCACCATTACCAATGAGGGAGTAAATATCTTCCCCTTGGGTGCAATGCGCCTTACCCAAAGATCATCTAATGTCCGTGTTTCTTCCGGTGTCAAAACCTTGGATGAAATGTGTGGTGGTGGTTTCTTCAAGGATTCAATTATTTTAGCAACTGGTGCTACAGGTACAGGTAAGACATTACTAGTCAGTAAGTTCTTACAAAATGGCTGTGTTAATGGTGAGCGAGCCATCTTATTTGCCTATGAAGAATCACGCGCTCAATTATCTCGGAATGCTTACTCATGGGGCATTGACTTTGAAGAATTAGAACGTCAGGGATTACTCAAAATCATTTGTACCTATCCTGAATCTACTGGTTTAGAAGATCACCTGCAAATTATTAAATCAGAAATTGCTGAGTTTAAACCAGCACGCATCGCCATTGACTCTCTTTCTGCTATGGCCAGAGGAGTCAGCAATAATGCTTTCCGGCAATTTGTCATTGGTGTTACAGGGTATGCCAAACAAGAAGAAATCACTGGTTTCTTTACTAACACTACCGACCAATTTATGGGATCACATTCCATTACAGATTCCCATATTTCCACAATTACAGACACAATTTTGATGCTACAATATGTCGAAATTCGTGGAGAAATGTCACGGGCAATCAACGTATTTAAGATGCGGGGATCATGGCATGATAAAGGTATTCGTGAGTACAATATCACTGCCGACGGCCCAGAAATTAAAGATTCTTTCCGTAACTATGAAAGAATTGTGAGTGGTGCGCCTACCCGCGTTAGTATTGATGAAAAGGCGGAACTTTCTCGCATAGTTAGACGTTTTGAAGATAAACAGGGTTCCGATTCCTAGATTTGGTATCGTACTATATTCCTACTTTAATTTAGTATCGTGCTATATTCTGTTGTGAAGAAAAGTTTTCTGCCGCCAGATTGATTTTCGTGTGAGGGGATGCGGTGAAAGGACAACAATTACTTTATAGTTTCTGTTTTTTACCTGGTGTAACAGCAGCTGTATTGGCAACTCAGCCAGCTGTGGCTGAGGGCGTGAAGGTAAGTAGTGTACAATTAGCTTCTTCTCCTAGTGTTTTGACTGCTAACGATAGTCAAACCTTGGTAGCAGATAATGCTCAAACACAACTACCAAAAGATAGAGATTCAGATTTTTCCCAGATAACTGAAAAATCTGATTTATCTGAAGTTAATGCAGCAGATTTAAGTAGTAAGAGTAATGCAGTGGGATTGACAGAAAATACTGGTATTACTAACGAACAAAAATCATCCCAAAAGGAAGTTAAAATTGTCAGTCTGTCACCTAATCGCGATTGGATTCAAAGGCTCAAGCAGAATCGGTTAACAAATAATCAAAAGCCAAGTAACTTAGCTAGTAATCAACTAGAGTTAGTCGCATCTGTAGCACCTACAACTAATTCTCTATCTAAGCTAGCCACAGCAAAAAATCTCAAAACTCAGTTACCAATAGCATTACAAGCATCTGTCAAAGGTGCAGGTGCAGCTCAATTGTTGGCAGCCAATAGTTGTTCTCTACAACCAGGAACTGCGGCAACGCTGATTTTAGCGACTAATTGTCCCCAGTCTCAATGGTCAGGTAAGCAACTCGCACAAAATAATCCTGAGCTTGCACCGTCTCCTGTGGAGTCGGCACCAGCAACTACACCTGCACCGTCTCCTGTGGAATCAGCACCAGCAACTACACCTGCACCGTCTCCTGTAGAGTCAGCACCAGCAACTACACCTGCACCAGCTAATAATGGTGTGGAAGTACCAGCTAGCCTGACTCCCAAGTCTAATCCCTTGCTCTTTCCTACGCAACCTCAAGAAGTCACAACCCAAGAGAATCAGCGTATTACCTTAGAGCAGGCTTTAGAAATCGCGCGGCGCAATAATCGCGATTTGCAGGTATCGTTGTTGGAATTAGAAAGAGCGCAAGCCTCTTTAAAAGAAGCACAGGCGGCTTTATTTCCCAGTGTGTCTGTAAGTGCTGATATTACCCGCAGCCAGTCCGCTAGTTCCCAACTGAGCGTAGAAAGAGCAGGAGGCGGTACCGATGAACCAAGTACAGATTTCACCAGTCAAGCCCAGTTAAGCTACGACATCTACACATCAGGTAGACGCAACGCCGCCATCAAAGAAGCAGAAGAACAGGTGCGTTTTAGTGAGTTAGCTGTAGAAACCCAATCCGAAGAAATTCGGCGGAATGTGGCTACAGAATATTACAACTTACAACAGGCAGACGAACAAGTTCGCATTGCTAGATCAGCCGTAGAAAACTCCCAAGCCAGCTTGCGAGATGCAGAAGCATTAGAAAGAGCAGGGGTAGGGACAAGGTTTGACGTATTGCGATCGCAAGTTAACTTAGCCAACGCGCAACAAGAACTCACCAGTGCGATTTCTCAGCAACAAATTTCTCGTCGCACCCTAGCAACTCGTTTGAGTTTGCCCCAAACAGTCAACATCGAAGCTGCCGATCCCGTGCAAGTAGCAGGACTTTGGCAACAGTCCTTAGAAAGTAGCATCGTCCTAGCTTATCAAAATCGCCCCGAACTGCAACAGCAACTAGCACAGCGCAACATCAGCGAGCAACAGCGCAGACAAGCACTAGCTAACCTGGGGCCACAAGTCAGCTTAGTAGCGAACTATAACCTACTAGATCAGTTTGATGATGATGTCAGCGTCACCGATGGTTATTCCTTCGGAGTCAGAGCCAGCTTGAACATATTTGACGGTGGTGCATCCAGAGCAAGAGCTGCTCAAGCCAAAAAGAACATTGCGATCGCCGAAACTCAATTCGCCGAACAACGCAATCAAATTCGTTTTCAAGTTGAGCAAGCTTACTTCACACAGCAAGCAAACCTCAACAACGTTCAAACTGCCAACACAGCTTTAGAACAAGCCAGAGAATCACTACGCCTAGCGCGTTTGCGGTTCCAAGCTGGTGTAGGAACACAAACAGACGTAATTAACGCTGAAAACGAATTAACTAGAGCTGAAGGTAATCGTGTCACAGCGATACTAGATTACAACAGAGCCTTAGTTGACTTGCAAAGAGCTGTTACCACCAGAGCATTGACCAGAACAACCACTAGTCAATAGTTTTACTGGAGACATCTTCTTTTTTCGGATATATCTTTTGTCGAGACTTAATAGTGATGAGTGATGAGTTATCCAGACTCAGCACTCATCACTTAATTTTTTGGGGTGAATCAATATTGACTTAGAAATGACACACTAGAGATTATGGACTATTGACTAATATGTAAAAACTCATGACTACAGTCACATCCCAAGAAATTGCCACATTTCGTTCTCAATTGGTAGATGATCAAGCAGCTATGGAAGCCTTGGAATTGATTGAGGACTGTGAAGGAGATTTAGAAGACGCAGCCATGACTCTAGCAATTAAAGCTGGACAAGAACCAGAGCAAGCTAATTCAGAGTGGCTGGGCGACTTGGCAAAAAGGTGGCGTGCTGTCATTTGTGAACAACAATTTCGAGAAGACTTACAAAACGGTTCCATCAAAGAGATGATTGCACATCTCAAAACTATGCCCCACATTCCCCAAGATTTTAGCCACACCAGTTTTGATGTACATCCTGAAGCAAGGTGTAAATAACTTCTGTGAACCAATGGATACGTTAAGGTAGGGAATAGGGAATGGGGAATAGGGGACAAGGTAGATTTTACTCTGATGCCCAATGCCCAATGCCCGATGCCCAATGCCCAACAACTCCTGATACGCTGTTAATTAAGGCAAAACTTCATCAGAAAAATACTATTGATAGCATCAATGAATTACCTTGTGGCCGTGTTACCAGACCGTATCCAAGCTGAAGCTGCTTACTTAGCGTTAGAAAAAGAAGGCATAGACAGCACAATTTTGGGTAGAGGTTATAAAAGTGCCGATGAGTTTGGTTTAATTGATCCCAACACTCAAGCCAAAAAACAAGCGCAACTTATGGCCTATTGGCTAGTACCATTTGGCTTTTTTGCTGGTTTTACTTTTAGTTTGATTACTGGTTTAGATACCTTCGCCTGGGCGGGTGAAATTGGTAATCACATCATTGGTGGACTATTAGGTGCTGCTAGTGGTGCAATGGGTAGCGTATTTGTCGGTGGCGGAATCGGCTTAGTTGTGGGTAGCGGTGATGCTTTACCCTACCGCAACCGTTTAGATGCAGGTAAATATCTGGTTGTAGTTCAAGGTTCGGAAACTCTCTCTCGCCAAGCTACTCGCATTTTAAGACAGTTTGAGCCAGAGAATATTCAAGGTTACGCGGGGTAGGGATTGGGGATTGGGGACTGGGACAAGGGGGACAAGGGAGAAAAAATACTAACGACTAATGACTAATGACTATTGACTAATGACTATTGACTATTGACTATTAATCATGTTGCCAAGAGAAGAATTATTAAAGGGTGTTGAAAATCGAGATAGTATAGCTCGTGTTATTGACCAAGCGGAACAGGCGATTAAAACTTGGGAAGTGGTGTTGACAGATTTTTTGTCACCTCCTGAATTAGCGGAAATGCAACGGGTATTTAATCGTTTAACAGAAGTGCAATTGTTACCTTGGGGTGGGTATCCGCAAGCTGAACGCCAAAGAGTTGCGATCGCTCGTTCTGATTTACCCTTGGATCAATCTCAAGTTAGCTTAGTAGCACTAGAAATTGCTGGTAATTTTCTATTTGACTCAGCGACACACCGCGACTTTTTAGGCGCGATGCTAGGAACAGGTATTGTCAGAGAAAAAACTGGGGACATTATTGTTTTAGGTGAACGTGGCGCGCAAGCAATAGTTGTTCCAGAGTTGGCAGAGTTTTTAACTATGAATCTCCAGCAGGTGCGTTCTGTTCCTGTGAAAACCCAGCCGATAGATTTGAGTGAGTTAAAAATCCGCGAACCCAAGAAAAAAGAATTAACTACAGTAGAAGCTTCTTTAAGATTAGATGCGATCGCTTCTGCTGGTTTTGGGATGTCTCGCAGTAAAATGGTAGACTTCATCGACGCAGGGGATGTGCGCGTCAATTGGAAAGAAGTCACTCAACCTAGTTCTCAAGTTAAATCCGGTGACTTAATCGCAATTCGCGGTAAAGGACGTTTAGAAGTTGGTGAAATCGCTGTCACAAAAAAAGAACGCTACCGCGTTCAATTAACTAGATATATTTAGGGAATGGGGAATGGGGAATGGGGAATGGGGAATAAGGAATAGGAAATATCACCAATGCCCAATGCCCAATGCCCAATACCCAACACTTAAGCTTTAAATTGGCTTGCTAAAATTCTTACTAAAGTTTCTCGCGGTAAAAATCTTGGCATATTCGTAATTACTTTACTTAAGAAACTACCACTAACTACGGTCGATTCACCTTTTGCCAAAGCCTTTAAAGCATCATTTACTACTTCTTCCGACGTAGATATTTTACTAGTTTTGCCAGTGAAAGTTGTGGGAAAACGAGCTTCAGTAAAAAAGTTTGTTTCTGTGGGGCCAGGACAAACAACTAAAACACGAACCCCATATTTACGATTTTCCGCCCACAATGCTTCACTAAAACTCAAAACAAAAGCCTTACTAGCAGCATATACCGAAAGGTATGGTATGGGTTGAAATGCAGCAATTGACGCTACATTAATAATGCTTCCTGAACGGCGTTGTCGCATCAAAGGTAAAAACTTGTGAGTTAAATCCACCAAAGCCAAAACGTTTAATTGCACCATTTTGACTTGTCGTTCCTCCTCTGTTTCTGCAAAGTCACCATAATCACCAAAACCAGCATTGTTGATTAATAAATCAACAGTTAATCCCTTAGTTTTAGTGATATCAAAGACATCCGCCGCCGCATTTGGTTCAGTGAGGTCTTTAACTATCACTTCCACTTGGATTTTATGTTTTGATTGTAATTCTTGAGCAAGCTGATGTAATTTTTCTGCCGAACGTGCAACAAGAACTAAATTAGTTTGACGCGCAGCTAATTCTTGGGCAAAGGCCTGGCCGATACCACTTGATGCACCAGTGATTAAAGCCGTTGACATTTTAGATAATCAGTTTTTTCTTATAATACTTATAAATTTTAACAATAGTTTTTAGGGGGGAAAGTCAATAGTCAATAGTCAATAGTCAATAGTCCTTAAATACTTCTTCTTCCTTCTCCCAGTCCCCAATCCCCAATCCCCACAGTAACTGTAATTTACGTCACCCGTAGTGGGAATACTAAAGCTATAGGTTAAGGCTTATATCTACTTATAGCTATGCTAAACAAAATTAAATGGGCTGTGATTATTTTAGGGGGTACGACTGGGGTGCTTTGGGTGGTCAATCTACCCTATCCGATGATTCGCTGGCCTGTTGCTAAAACTGTACCTATTCTGTTGTTGCCTAGTTATATCAACATGGATCATAACTACCGTGAAGCAATTCACAATTTAGAACAAGCAGACCAATTAATTAATCAATCTACTAGTCCAGCAGATATTGAACGAGGTGGGGAAAAGGTCAAAGCAGCAAAACGAAATTTGGATAATTTACCAGTTTGGTTTTTAGGATACTATCCGCAGACTTACTGCAATTTATTTGGGTGTACTTGGAAATTTACGGTAGATGAGTTTGAAACAGCTCGTCAACGGGTAGGAAGAATAGAAGCAATTGTATTTCAAGACAAAAATGCTTTAGTTCCATTGTCTCAAGCTGAACAAACACTACAAGCCGCAAAGCAGCAATACAAACAGGCTACTAATACTCAAGATAGAGAGAAAGCCTTAGCAATTTGGCAAGAAGGAATAGACCAATTAGAACAAATTCCCCAACAAACATTAGCAGCCAAAACAGCAAGAGCGAAGGTCAATGCTTACCAACGTGATTTTGAAAATGCGCGGGTTGGTAATTTCATCACAGCTGCACAGGAATTTGACTTAGCCGCCGAACAAGCCAAGCAAACTCAGCCAAAAGCTGCATCAGAATTATGGCAACAAGCTATTAATCGCATTAATCAAGTTCCCTTAGAAAATCCCCGTTATCTAGAAGCCCAAAAGTTATTAGTCAGTTATCAAAGTAAAATTCAAGGTATCGTTGATCCTCGCAGTAGCAAATTAATTGATGGTGCGAAACAATTTGCGCTGGCGGCTGCTAAATTGGCTCAAAAGCCACCACATACAGAGACGAAATGGAAGCAAATTGCTAAATTGTGGTCAACAGCCATTGAACAATTACAAACCGTTCAAGTAGAAGATCCAGGTTATTTAGAAGCGCAGAAGTTGCTAGCAACTTATCAAACTAATTTAGGAATTGTAGAAACTCGACTGCAAGCAGAGATAGACTCACAATTGTCACTGAAAGAGGCGAATGAGAACATTCAAAGATTGATTGCTACGCCTGCCTCTGAGCAACAGCAATTGCGATCGCAAATCCAAGGTATTATCAATCAGCTAAATACAGTACAACCTGGGACAACAGCCTACGCGGAAGCACAGACACTAATATCGCAGGCAAAGAACAGACTTCAGCAGTAGAAATTTGTCAGAAAAAATATTTGCTTTACGAGGAATGTATGCTATATTGATAAATCGTGCAGCAAGGACGTATAGCTCAGTTGGTTAGAGCGCTACGTTGACATCGTAGAGGTCACTGGTTCGAATCCAGTTACGTCCATATTTTTTTGTACAGTGATTAATTTTTTCATTGTATTATCTATTGCCTACTAACTATAAAACACTGCCTATTCCCTAATGATGTCTGTTGGGGTGTCTGTGGTGAGGCTTAAACCGCGATAAACTTGTTCAATGGGGAAATTGAGGTTAATACTTTTGAGTTCGATTGTGTCGCCTGCTTTGTAGTTGATGATCAACCAATCGCCTGCGTCGTTTTTGTGATACAGGTCGATTTCGATGCTGGTGGAACTGACTAGGAGGTAATCGATTAAGGCTGGGTTTTGGCGGTACATTCGGAATTTACTGCCTCTGTCGTAGGCTTCGGTGCTGGCGGAGAGGACTTCGACGATTAAGCAGGGGTAGGTGATGTATTGGGTGGTGGTTTTGTCGCGAACGTCGCAGGTAACGCTGACATCTGGGTAGGTATAGTTATTTGTGCCGACAATATTGATCCGGAGGTCGGAGTTACCAGTTTCGCAGGGGCTATTTTCTAGATGGTTGGAGAATAGTGTGGTAATGCGGACGGCAATGCGGCTATGATTTACGCTGCCACCTGTCATGGCATAAACTTGACCGTTGATCAGTTCGTGTTTTTCTAGTTGCTGTTCTTCCCAAGAGAAATATTCTTCGGGGGTTAGGGTGGGGAAATTTTCTTTGGTAGCGGTCATGGTGGGGAAACTCCTGCGTTGGATGACTCGCACACTTTTATATAGAAAAATCTCTGCTGCACTTTGATTTTACACAAATAGATTGATCCGTAATGCCCTACTCTTTATTTAACATTGCTTGTTCATCAAGGAAAGCTTGTAATACCAATTCACAATTCGCAATGGACTTCGTCCCGCTTCGCTAACGCAATTCGCAATTGATAAATCCTGACTTGACAAGGTTTTCTGGGTTTCGATCTGTATCAGAATTTTAGTGAATTGGTATTACTGCTTGTCGCAGACATCGCCGATGACCCAGGTTAAAATCCCTTCTCGGAAGTAATTTACTGCTGTACACAACCAAATTTTGTGTTTCTAGTTCATCTAATTTTCCAACTTCTGGTATGTCTTTGCTAAAAAAGAGACGCTGCAATCCAGCGTCTCTTCTCATTATTTATTGATCAATCTGAACCTGATTTAATTACACAGAACTCAGGTGTTTTTCCACCACAGCTTGGGGATTAGCCTCTGGACTATCCGCCTCAGAAGGTGGTACTAATTGCCAGAATCGGGGTAGGAATTCTGACCAATTTTGTAAGATAAACTTGGCTTTGGGTGAACCTGTACGTTCTACGTGAGCAGTGATTAAATCTTTCAATTGCTTCTCACCTGCGGCTGTCATCACCCGTTGGAGTTTGACAATTTCTTTGTTAACTAAATCAGGGAATGCGCTGTCTTCTTCTAAGAAGTACGCCAGTCCGCCAGTCATCCCAGCCGCGACGTTGCGTCCGACTTTACCTAACACTACAATCACGCCGCCGGTCATATATTCACAGCAGTGATCACCTGCGCCTTCAATGACGGCTACACCTTTGGAGTTGCGAACAGCAAAGCGTTCTCCACCTAAACCATTGGCAAATAATACGCCACCTGTAGCACCATAAAGGCAAGTGTTACCGACAATGACATTTTGTGATGGTTCATAGTTAGCATCAACTGGCGGTTTAATAATAATTTCGCCGCCGTGCATTCCTTTACCGACGTAATCGTTAGCTTCTCCAGTTAAGGTCAAGGTTACGCCAGGAAGGTTAAACGCCCCAAAGCTTTGTCCGACGCTACCAGTGAAATTGAGGTTAATTTGACCTTCAAAACCACTATCACCATACTGGGAAGCGATCGCACCTGCTAATCTGGTTCCTACGGTTCTGTCAGTATTCACAATCGCTAAGTTCTTAGTGACTGTGGATTGATTGCGAATCGCGGCTTGAATTTCTGGGTCAGCTAGCAGTTGATCGTCCAAAACTGGGCCGTTGCTGTGAACTTCTTCATGGACTAACCAGCTGCGGTCAGCCTTGCTATCTGGAAGTTGCAGCAAGCAGTTGAGGTTGAGAGATTGGGTTTTGGTGAGTTTTACGCCTTGGCGGGTGGTGAGTAAATCGCCACGTCCGGTAATTTCTGACAAGGAACGATAACCGAGTCTCGCCAGTAAACTTCTGACTTCTTCTGCAATGAAGTAGAAGAAATTCACAACGTGTTCGGGGGTACCTGGAAACCGCTTCCGCAGTTCTTCTTTTTGGGAAGCTACACCCACAGGACAGTTGTTGGTGTGGCAAATACGCGCCATGATACAACCTTCTGCAATCATGGCGATGGAGCCGAAGCCGAATTCTTCTGCACCCATCAACGCACCCATGACTACATCCCAGCCTGTTTTGATACCGCCATCTACACGTAAAATTACGCGATCGCGTAGGCGATTTTCCATTAACACACGATGCACTTCTGTTAACCCTAATTCCCAAGGTGAACCGGCGTGTTTAATGGATGACAGAGGAGATGCACCTGTACCGCCGTCATGACCAGAAACTTGGATGATATCAGCGTTGGCTTTGGCTACACCAGCTGCGATCGTTCCGATACCGATTTCTGCAACTAACTTCACCGATACCTGGGCTTTGGGGTTAATTTGGTGCAAGTCGAAGATTAACTGGGCGAGGTCTTCGATGGAGTAAATATCATGGTGGGGTGGTGGTGAAATCAAGGTGACACCGGGCTTAGAGCGTCTCAACATCGCAATGTAAGGACTGACCTTTGGCCCTGGTAGTTGTCCACCTTCCCCTGGTTTTGCACCTTGGGCGATTTTGATTTCGATTTGTTTCGCACTGGCTAAATATCCAGGGGTGACACCAAAGCGTCCTGATGCTACCTGTTTGATGGCACTAGAAGCTGTGTCACCATTACGTAAGCCGTTGAGGTGGGGTAGGGTGGGGGAGTGACCGGAAGCGTCTACATCATCGAGGACTTTGTAACGTACAGGATCTTCGCCACCTTCCCCAGAGTTGGATTTTCCACCCAAGCGGTTCATCGCGATCGCCAAAACTTCATGGGCTTCCCGTGACAATGCACCCAAGGACATCCCACCAGTACAGAAGCGTTGCACAATCTCGGTAATTGACTCTACTTCTTCTACGGGGATGGGAGAGCGATCGCTTTGGAAGTCTAATAAGTCCCGTAGAGCTGTAACTGGTCTGCCTTGGAGATGTTGTTTGTAAACTTCGTAGTGGTCGTAATGCTTCCCGTCTACGGCTTTATGTAAGGCTTTGGCTAGTTCTGGGCTGTTCATGTGGTACTCGCCACCAGGACGGTAGTTATAGAAGCCCAGGTTTTCTAGTTTCTTAATGGTGAGTTCTGGGAAGGCTTTACTGTGGAAGGAGAGGATTTCTTGAGCTAAATCACTGACACTCAAGCCACCAATGCGGGAGGTTGTTCCCTGGAATCCTAGTTGTAATAAGTCGCCACCAATCCCAATCGCTTCAAAGATTTGGGCGGCTTGATAGCTAGAAAGCAGAGAAATTCCCATTTTGGAGAGAATTTTCAACAATCCTGATTCCACAGCTTTGCGATAGTTAGCGATCGCCTGTTCTAAACTCATGGCTTTGAGTTTACCCCGTTCCATGAAGCTTTGGGTTTTGGGGTCATACCACCAATCACGCACGGTATCCAAAGCCATGTAAGGACAAACCGCACCTGCACCGTAGCCAATTAAACAAGCGAAGTGATGGGTACTCCAGCATTGGGCGGTATTCACTACCAGGGAAGTTTTCATCCGCAAACCTTCCCGAATCAGGTGGTGGTGTACCGCACCCACTGCTAATAAGGGAGGAATGTAACTATATTCTGATGTAATGCCATCATTGGCGCGATCGCTCAGGATTAAAATTTTCGCCCCAGCGCGCACTGATTCGGCGGCTTGTTGTTGTAAAGCTTTGACCGCATCTTGCAACCCTGACGGGCCGTTGGCAATGGCAAATAGGGTGGATAATTCAGCTGTCCCAAACCCTGAAAGCTTAATGGCTTCTAGTTCTGCTTCTGTTAAAACTGGGGATTCTAGTTGAATTCTTCTGGCAAATTCTGGTTTGGGTGATAGTAAGTTTCCTCTTTCACCTAGTTCCACTTTCAAAGACATCACCAGTTTTTCCCGCAAGGGGTCAATTGCAGGGTTAGTGACTTGGGCGAAACGCTGCTTAAAGTAGTCATACAACAGGTGGGGTTTTTCTGACAGCACTGCCAGAGGAATGTCATCCCCCATACAGAAGGTTGGTTCTGCACCGTTGCTAGCCATTGGGTTAATCACCATGTCTACATCTTCGTTGGTGTAACCAAAAGCGATTTGTTGGCGCAGGAGGGTTTGTTTATCAATGGTGTTGGTGGTCAGATGCCCGTTTTCGGCTGCTTTGTGACCGTTCCCGTTACCATTGTGGGCTGAAGGTTCTCCCACAATCTGTTTGAGGTCTTGGCGATACTGGCGCAACCATTCACCGTAGGGATGTTTCTTGGCTGCGCGCTGTTTAATATCCCAATTCTTCAGAATTTCGTGGTTGACTAAATCCACGGCGATCATTTGTCCGGGGCCCAGTCTACCTTTTTCGACAATGTTAGCTTCGGGGAAGTCTACTACCCCTGCTTCGGAAGCTACAACAATGTAGTCATCTTTGGTAATTAGATAACGAGCTGGTCTTAAGCCATTACGGTCTAAGGTTGCACCTACTTTTTGACCATCACCGAATACTAACAGGGCAGGCCCGTCCCAAGCTTCTTGCAGACCACTGTAATATTCGTAAAAATCAACAATCTCAGGATAATCAACTAAAGATGGTTGATTTTTATACGCTTCTGGCACCATGATCATTAATGCTTCTTCTGGTGAACGGCCAGAACGCACCAATAATTCCACTACATTATCTAAGGTCGCGGAGTCACTGCTATTAATGTTAGCGACCGGTTTGATATCTTCAATGCGATCGCCCCAAATGGGATGCTCTAAGGTGGCTTCCCTGGCCATCATCCAGTTAATGTTACCCAACAGGGTATTAATTTCCCCGTTGTGACCTAATAACCGCATCGGTTGCGCTAGCGGCCATTTGGGCATAGTGTTGGTGCTAAAACGACGATGGTAGACAGCAAACGCACTCTTATATGCAGGATTTTGTAAATCCTCGTAAAATTCTCCCAAAACTGCTGAACGCACCATGCCTTTATAGACGATTGTGCGGCTAGATAAAGAACAAATATAAAGTTCTTCGGTGACGCTTTTCGCTGCTTTGAATATACGTTTGCGGGCAATGTAGAGTTGCTTTTCTAGCTCATCCCCACTTTGCGCCGATTGGAGAAAAACTTGTTCAATTCGGGGTTGATTGGCTCTGGCTTGCACACCCAGTAACTCAGGTTTTACTGGTACTACGCGCCAACCCAGTACAGTTAATTTCTCTTCTGTCGCTATTTTTTCAAAGATGGCTTTAGCTTGTTGAGCGATTTCTGCATCTTGGGGTAAAAAGATCATCCCCACTGCCAGATGACTGGGGGAGGAAAAGTCTATCTGTCCAGAGGTATATTCTGTTTGCCATAATTCCCAAGGAATCGCCGTTAAAATTCCTGCCCCATCACCAGAGTCATAGTCTGCACTGCAACCTCCCCGATGCTCTAAACAGGTCAGTGCTACTAAAGCCTTCGCCACAATTTCATGACTGGCTTGATTTTGACGATGAGCGATAAAACCTACACCACAGGCATCTCGTTCTTCTACTAACCACCTTTGCCCTTGGTAGGTATCCCCTGATTTCATACTTGCTGTGATTTGTTGGTTTAGATTCATCGGTTGATCATTCATAGCCTATTCCTGAGATGTCCTGAGATGTTGAGTCACTAACTTCGCCACTGCTGGTGAGAGCAATTTCCCAATTTCGTCCTGTACAAATACATAAACATCAACGAAATTTTAGAGAAAAAAAATTTTAACTGCGGTTGATCAAATTGCCCACGTTAAAATTTTGACACTATTTCTTATGTGTTTATCCTGTGGAGGACAAAATACCTTATTTTGACATTTTATTTCTTTTATAAAGTTCGGTACTTTCTTCAGTTTTTTGTTCCTGTGGTGAATATAATTTTCAAACAGAAAATATTTTGACAAGCAAGAACAAAACTCTAGTTAAATACTGCATGGCTTGACAGACAGAAACTATCCTGATTTAGTAGCAAAATCAGCGTATTACACTATGGACTCCTTTGACAATTTTCCAGTGTTTTTGGTTTTGATTTGAGTTTTTACTAATAATTTTTGCCACCAAAATATAGCTACTATCCTGCACTAACTAAATAGCGGTGACAGCAGCACACATCCTTGTCAGGATCTAATATTTTAATTTAAATTTGATTACCAAAACCATTGGCTATAGTTTGGCGATCGCTCATGCTAGTTATGTATCTGGTGACAATGATTTTAGCGACAGATTGCTGAATCTAGTTTATAAGAGATAACTAGCCAATATATAGACTATCACGTTTTCACATAAGATGAATCATGATTTTTTAAGATTTCCAGACATTTGGTGAATCTGTTAAGTTGAGTGATATTTTTTCACAGAACCTATGAGTTGTTTTCCGCAATTAAATTCAGGCGCAAAGATGGGGAACAAGAAAAAGGCAACGCCAAGACAATGTATCTAACTAATTTTGTCTCATTCCTCATCAATCAGGGTGAAAATGCCAAACTACTGCCGACTAACAAATCATCAGATGATTATCCACAAGTTAAATCACCACTTATTTCAGAAGACGGGAGTGACAATTGTCGCGATCGCCTTATATTTATCTGCTACCATTCCCCAAAAGTCTTTAGCTAACACTCCGGCAAATTCGCAGTTACTTTCCCAGTCTCCTGCTTCCTTTGTGCCGCGTAACATATCCACTGGTAGTCAAATTTCTCTGAATGGGCGTAATTTATCAGGTGCTTGGTTACAACAACTCAATCAAACAACCCCAGCCAAAATATACATTAGTGATGCAGCACTCAGGCAACTGCTTGGTATAGACCTATTAAGCACTAATAACCCTGAAAGACAGCCTATAGAGTGGTTTTCCAGCAATAATCAACCCCTGATTCTCTCTGCCAATCTTTGGCGAGGCTATCGTTATCTAGATGTGACTAATTTAGCCACAGCAGCAGGCTGGCAAATGCAAGCCCAAGGTAACACCTTAGTAATTGTCACACCGTCAACACAAATAAGAAATATTAGTGAAAATATCAATCCTGGCTCAGTTTCTCAGATTGTACTGGATTTAGACCGTCCTACCCCTTGGCAAATCCAACAAGGATTACCCATCAAAACCCTCCAGGATGACCCTAACGCACCCACTTCCAATAATGCTGCACCAACTAACCGAGAGTGGAAAATCACTTTAGATGCGATCGCCGATTCCAGTTTAATTCAACGCTACACACCCCCACCAGATTTACTCAAACAATCCTCAACATCCGCGTCCCTAATTCAAAAAGTTGAGGTTGTGAACAATCAAACAGTCATTACTCTCAGTGTCCCCCTAAATTTATCTTTGCAAGCTACCACAATCAATAATCCTCATCGCCTGGTGTTGAATCTGCGTCCTGATGCCCTTGAACCTAAAAATATCAACTGGGCGAGGGGATTACAGTGGCGACAAGATTTCGTCAATTTAGGCAAAGACCGCTTTGGTATAGTTTGGCTAGAAGTCAACCCCCGCGCTGCGGGTTTAGCCATTAAACCAATTTGGGCAACTGCCAATACTTTAGTTGGGACAGCACCCTTAATTCAAACAGCCCAAAGGGATTTAGCCGTAGCCGCCATTAACGCGGGTTATTTTAACCGCAATAATCGCTTACCCCTGGGTGCAATTCGTCGGGATGGTCAATGGTTATCTAGTCCCATTCTCAACCGAGGTGCGATCGCTTGGAACGATGCGGGACAATTTTATTTTGGTCGTCTCACCCTCCAAGAAACTTTAACAACATCTAGTAACTTGCGATCAGCTACGCTGGGCGGAACGCCATCGCCAATTCTCTTTCTCAACAGTGGTTATGTCCAGAGTGGTATAGCCCGTTACACTCCCGCCTGGGGACAGACTTATACATCCCTCACAGATAACGAACGGGTGTTTATTGTCCAAAACAACAAAGTCACCAATCAATTTGTAGGTGACAAAGCTAATCAAACCAACTTTCCCATTCCACCAAATAGCTACTTACTAGTGTTTCGGGGGTAATGCTATTGCCCAAGCATCACAGTTAACCATTGGTACTGATGTGCAAATCACAACAGGGACTACTCCAGGCGAATTTAATAGTTACCCCAACATTGTAGGGGCAGGGCCACTATTGTTACAAAATGGGAAAATTGTCCTTGATGCCAAAAGTGAACAATTCAGCAATGCTTTTATCACTCAAAAAGCCAGTCGCAGTGCCATTTGTACAACTGCCAACAATACTGTATTAATTGCAGCCGTACATAACCGTGTAGGAGGTTCTGGCCCCACTTTGGCAGAACACGCTCAACTAATGAAGCTTTTAGGTTGTGTGAATGCCCTCAATTTAGATGGTGGTAGTTCCACAAGTCTTTATCTAGGAGGACAATTACTCGACCGTTATCCTAACACCGCCGCCCGTGTACACAACGGCATCGGTATATTTCTTCAGCCAAGATAATACATGGGGCATGGGGCATAGGGCATTGGGAAAAATCTACCTTGTCTCGCAATTCCCCAGTCCCCAGTCCCCAATCCCCAATCCCCAGTCCCCAATCCCTCTTTAAAGTTGAGAATAAGCTACCCTGAGACTTAATGAAGAGTTGGTGTAGACCATCTATTTTGGGCAAAAATGAACGCTCCATCCAAGTTTCACTTTGCTATGTTTAGCAAGGTGAAACTAAATTGCTGATTTTTACGGTTGTAAGATTGCCCCTCAATTTTCCATCAATGGATAAGAGTATCGACGGTTTGTATTATGTCTTCAAATGAGGTAACTATGGCTCAACATCAAGAAAATACTAAGACTAACACTCTCACCTTGCCAAGTGCGATCGCTAGCCGGAGTGTTGCTGCCACTGAATTACGCCCTTGGGGTTCTTTCACGGTTTTAGAAGAAGGGCGCGGCTACAAAATTAAGCGTATTGAAGTCAAGCCAGGACACCGACTCAGCCTGCAAATGCACCATCACCGCAGTGAACATTGGATTGTCGTTTCTGGCACGGCTAGAGTAACTTGTGGAGAACAAGAAATATTACTCAGTAATAACCAGTCAACCTATGTACCTCAATGTACAGCTCACCGTCTAGAAAATCCTGGAGTCATTCCCCTAATTTTGATTGAAGTCCAAAATGGCGAATACTTAGGTGAAGACGATATTATTCGCTACCAAGATGATTATGCCCGTACTGCGAATTAATTTACAGATAAAACTATTATGGTTTTAAGTTAACATCATTTCGCAAACCGTCTTAATTCAACCTGGCAATCTTTAAGTTAAGTCCCTGCTAAATTGTTGGTGGGGACTCATCAATTAAAAATTCAAAAAGGTCTGGAAACAATTTCTATATTGTCCCCTAAACCCTAAACCCCTAAACCCTAAACCCCTACACCCTTAAACCCATACACCCCCATACTTCCCCAAAGTCCTTTCTTTTCTCACTAATGATTGTGGTAGCTCAGTCATCTGCGATACTTAGATATAATGTCTTGAGTTGCCTTCAACAGTTTCATGATTCATTTAAGCCCATCTGCTGCTAGTGAAATCACTCGCTTACAGGCAAAACAGCAGCCTAATACACTTTTTCGGTTAGCGGTTAAATCAGGTGGCTGTTCTGGTTGGTTTTATGATTTGTCTTTTGATGATCAAACCAGAGTTGGCGATCGCGTTTTCCAAATTGACAGCCTGCAAGTAGTCATCGATGCTGATAGCTGCAACTACGTTAATGGTTTAACCATAGATTACTCCGAGGATCTCATGGGTGGTGGTTTCCGCTTCCATAATCCCCAATCTGTTGTCACTTGTGGCTGTGGTAATTCTTTTGCAACTTGATTTTTGACAGGGAATGCGAGCTTAAATAAGCAACCAGCAAAAGATTACTCCCCTAAATTTTGTATTTCCCAGTCCCCAGTCCCCAATCCCCTAATTTATATCCAAAAATTAAAAATAATATGAAAGTTTGACATGAATTCATAAAAAAAGCTATAATCAGGATTTGTTAAAACTTAGACTAGCAAGCAGCTTCACGCGCTGTAACTCATGCCAACCATACAGCAACTAATACGTAGTGAACGCGAAAAAGCGCGTCAGAAAACCAAGTCCCCTGCTCTTAAACAATGCCCACAGCGTCGGGGCGTTTGTACCAGAGTCTACACGACTACACCTAAAAAACCCAACTCCGCGCTACGTAAAGTAGCACGGGTCAGACTAACCTCTGGGTTTGAAGTCACAGCTTACATTCCTGGAATTGGTCACAACTTACAAGAACACTCAGTTGTGATGATTCGTGGTGGTCGGGTCAAGGATCTACCTGGTGTGAGATACCACATCATTCGCGGTACTTTGGATACAGCCGGAGTTAAAGACCGCAAACAAGGCCGTTCCAAATATGGAACCAAGCGTCCTAAAGAAGCGAAAAAATAAAGCAGGTGATTAATCGTAATCTATTGCGATTAGTCCCTGGAATTTACAGCGTCCAGATTGCATAACCAACTCATTGGTCGCTAATTCTGAAACCAGTTTCCAGAAATTATTCCAGCTTCTCCCACCAATCTACACTCAGCGAGCAAGTGTAGCAAAAATTTCAACCGTTGTAAGCGACAGCAACGTTTGCATAATGACATTCCACTTAAAAAAGACGTTGTCGCTTTGTCATCCCAGTTTTTGAGGAAACAAGTCTGTAAAATTAGGGTGATTGCAGCCGTAAAGCAACCCTTTGCAATAGACAAGTCTGTAGCTAACCATTGCTTCAGATAAACATCTGTCTGATAGCATATAATTTCGTTGCCAAAATCCGAATTAAGGGTATAGTATGTCTCGTCGTGGTGTTATTCAAAGGCGTCCAGTTCCGCCTGACTCTGTATACAACAGTCGGCTTGTGAGTATGATCATCCGACGGGTAATGCGTCATGGCAAAAAATCACTGGCGGCACGCATCGTGTATGATGCAATGAAGACTATAGAGGAACGCACAGGCACAAATGCACTGGAAGTATTTGAAAGAGCAGTGCGAAATGCTACCCCTCTAGTAGAAGTAAAAGCTCGCCGTGTTGGTGGAGCTACCTATCAAGTACCAATGGAAGTGCGTACAGATCGCGGTACTACCCTCGCACTGCGTTGGTTAGTACAGTTTTCTCGGTCTCGACCAGGACGCACAATGGCCAGCAGACTGGCTAACGAATTACTTGATGCAGCCAATGAAAGCGGGAATGCAATCCGCAAACGGGAAGAAACACACCGGATGGCGGAAGCAAACAAAGCATTTGCACATTATCGTTACTAAGTACAAAAGCGGTATATCGTGCATTTAAAAGCGGTATATCGCAGAATTACCAAACAAAAGTCGGTTTTCTTTAAAAGTATAGAATCTTAACAAAGAGTAATATACAAGATATCATGAGGCAAAAACCATAGGAGGCTACTGTGGCACGTACCAACCCGCTAGAGAAAGTACGCAATATCGGTATTGCGGCGCACATAGATGCGGGCAAAACAACTACAACAGAGAGAATATTATTTTACTCTGGGATAATTCATAAAATTGGCGAAGTACACGAAGGAACTGCCGTTACTGACTGGATGGATCAGGAACGGGAGCGCGGTATTACCATTACTGCGGCGGCAATTAGTACCAGTTGGAAAGATCATCAAATTAACATTATCGATACTCCTGGTCACGTAGACTTCACCATCGAAGTTGAACGTTCTATGCGGGTGTTGGATGGTGTAATTGCGGTATTCTGTTCCGTTGGTGGTGTACAGCCTCAATCAGAGACAGTTTGGCGGCAAGCAGACCGTTACAAAGTGCCTCGGATTGCCTTTATCAACAAAATGGATCGTACAGGTGCGAACTTTTACAGAGTTCATGAGCAAATGCGCGATCGCCTACGTGCCAATGCTATTGCAATTCAACTACCAATTGGTAGCGAAAGCGAATTTCAAGGCATTGTAGACTTGGTACGCAAGTGTGCATATATTTACACCAACGACCAAGGTACAGATATCCAAGAAACCGATATCCCCGCAGAATTGCAAGACCTGGTTGAAGAACACTACACCAAACTGGTAGAAGCAGTTGCAGAAGTCGATGACGACTTAATGAATAAGTACTTCGAGGGCGAAGCACTCACAGAAGCGGAAATCAAAAATGCACTGCGTAAAGGTACAATTGCCGGCACAATCGTACCCGTACTTTGTGGTTCAGCCTTTAAGAATAAAGGTGTGCAGTTGATGCTGGATGCAGTAGTAGACTATCTACCTGCACCCATCGACGTGCCAGCTATTCAAGGTACAGTCGGTAGTGGCGACACAGTTGAGCGTCGTGCTGATGACAACGAACCCCTAGCGGCTCTAGCCTTCAAGATTATGGCTGATCCCTATGGTCGCCTTACCTTCGTTCGTGTATATTCTGGCATACTGAAAAAAGGTAGTTACGTCCTCAACGCTACCAAGAATAAGAAAGAACGAATTTCTCGCCTCGTGGTTTTGAAAGCAGACGAAAGACTTGATGTAGAAGAACTGCGAGCAGGTGATTTAGGTGCAGCACTAGGTTTAAAAGACACCTTGACAGGTGACACCCTTTGTGATGAAAGCGCACCAGTCATTTTAGAATCCTTGTTTATTCCTGAGCCTGTAATTTCAGTTGCGGTCGAACCCAAAACGAAAAACGACATGGACAAATTGTCCAAAGCACTGCAATCACTCTCAGAAGAAGACCCCACCTTCCGTGTCAGTGTTGATCCAGAAACTAACCAAACCGTAATTGCGGGGATGGGAGAATTACACCTAGAAATTCTCGTAGACCGGATGTTACGCGAATTTAAAGTGGAAGCTAACGTAGGTGCGCCGCAAGTAGCTTACCGTGAAACCATTCGCAAAGCCGTCAACAGAATTGAAGGTAAATTCATCCGTCAAAGTGGTGGTAAAGGTCAATACGGTCACGTTGTGATTGACTTAGAACCCGGCGAACCTGGAACTGGCTTTGAATTTGTTTCCAAAATTGTCGGTGGTGTTGTACCCAAAGAGTACATTAACCCCGCAGAACAGGGAATGAAGGAATGTTGTGAATCTGGTGTATTAGCTGGATATCCACTCATCGATGTGAAAGCTACTTTAGTAGATGGTTCTTACCATGACGTAGACTCTTCAGAAATGGCTTTCAAAATCGCTGGTTCAATGGCGATGAAAGAGGCAGTATCCAAAGCTTCACCTGTACTCTTAGAGCCTATGATGAAAGTTGAGGTAGAAGTTCCCGAAAACTTCCTTGGTGATGTAATGGGCGACCTCAATTCTCGTCGTGGTCAAATTGAAGGGATGGGATCTGAACAAGGTCTTGCCAAAGTGACAGCAAAAGTCCCCTTGGCAGAAATGTTTGGCTATGCTACCGATATCCGGTCAAAAACCCAAGGTCGGGGTATCTTCTCCATGGAGTTTAGCCATTACGAAGAAGTGCCTCGCAACGTGGCCGAGGCAATCATAGCAAAAAGCAAAGGGAACGCATAATTAGAAAAGGAAACGAGCATACATGGCACGCGCAAAGTTTGAAAGAAACAAACCCCACGTTAACATCGGTACTGTTGGCCACGTTGACCACGGTAAAACTACCTTAACAGCAGCTATCACCATGACCTTGGCTGCTTTGGGTAAAGCTGAAGCTAAAGCTTACGACCAAATCGACAACGCACCCGAAGAAAAAGCACGGGGTATCACTATCAACACTGCTCACGTTGAGTATGAGACTGAAAACCGTCACTATGCTCACGTAGACTGTCCCGGACACGCTGACTATGTGAAAAACATGATCACTGGTGCAGCACAAATGGACGGAGCTATTC
This sequence comes from Nostoc sp. CMAA1605, assembly GCF_021596505.1. Classification (GTDB taxonomy): domain Bacteria; phylum Cyanobacteriota; class Cyanobacteriia; order Cyanobacteriales; family Nostocaceae; genus Trichormus. Next base: position 46,847 of record NZ_PJIZ01000006.1, read on the forward strand.
TTGTAGTAGCTGCGACCGATGGCCCCATGCCCCAAACCCGTGAACACATTCTGTTAGCGCGTCAGGTGGGTGTTCCTAAGCTAGTCGTCTTCTTAAACAAAGAAGATATGATGGAAGACGAAGAATTGATGGAACTAGTAGAACTCGAATTGAGAGAACTACTAACAGAGTATGGCTTTGATGGTGATGAGATTCCCATCATTAGAGGATCAGGTCTGCAAGCTCTAGAAGTCATGACCAAGAGTAACAAAACCATCCGTGGTGAGAATCCTTGGGTAGATAAAATTTATGCTCTCATGGATGCTGTAGATTCCTACATCCCCGACCCAGAGCGTGACATTGACAAGCCCTTCTTGATGGCGGTAGAAGACGTATTCTCAATCACTGGTCGTGGTACAGTAGCAACCGGCCGGATTGAACGTGGTAAGGTCAAGGTTGGCGATGTTGTAGAGTTAGTGGGTATCAGAGACACCCGTAACACCACAGTTACTGGTATTGAAATGTTCAAGAAGAGCTTGGACGAAGGTATGGCTGGTGACAACGCTGGTGTACTTCTGCGTGGTATCCAAAAGACTGATATTGAACGCGGTATGGTAATTGCCAAACCTGGTTCTATCACTCCTCACACCCAATTTGAAGGTGAAGTATACGTACTCACCGAGAAAGAAGGTGGTCGTAAAACACCCTTCTTTTCTGGCTACCGTCCCCAATTCTATGTACGGACAACTGATGTAACCGGCACAATCACTGCATTCACCTCTGATGATGGTAGTGCAGCTGAAATGGTAATGCCCGGCGATCGCATCAAAATGACCGTAGAATTGATCAACCCCATCGCGATCGAACAAGGTATGCGCTTTGCGATTCGTGAAGGTGGCCGCACCATTGGTGCTGGTGTCGTCTCCAAAATCCTCAAATAGTACCTTGTTACCCAAATAAATAAGAGCAGAGACGGGAAAATCCTCTCTGCTCTTTTATCTGAACCTTGATAAAGGAATTAGATATTAAATCTTGGGAATTAAAAACTGGTGATGAGATAGTTCTAATTACTCAATTACCAAAGCATTATCCTCAATTTCACACTTAAAATCAGAACCTGGAAAACTAAAGATGGCAACTCTACAGCAGCAAAAGATTAGAATTCGCCTCAAGGCTTTTGACCGTCGATTATTGGATACATCTTGCGAGAAGATTGTAGACACAGCTAATCGGACTAACGCTACAGCTATCGGCCCTATCCCCTTACCGACAAAACGGAAAATCTACTGCGTACTGCGTTCTCCTCACGTAGACAAAGACTCACGGGAACATTTTGAAACTCGTACCCATCGTCGCATTATTGATATCTACCAACCCTCTTCTAAAACTATTGATGCTCTGATGAAACTAGATTTGCCGTCTGGTGTAGACATTGAAGTAAAACTGTAATTAGTCCAGAGTCAGTAGGGGCGGGTTTTGGCAGATGTTCACATTTAAAAACAGATATGTTTGTTAAACCCGCCCGTACAACAGTCAACAGTGAAGAATTCCTGGACTATGAATTATTGACGAATGTATGAATATTAACTTAGCCCTGGAGAAATTTATTTCAGGGCTTTTTTATTAGCTCTAAAACAGATGATAGAATGTAGACACATTCCGCCAAGTTGAGATAAGTAGTCTTGCTTGAAACCGTTGACCTAGCCCAAGAAAAAAGGCACTAAATCTAAAATCTAAAATCCAAAATTGATATTACGGGGAAAGCAGAGAATCATCAATTTTTAGCATTAAATTTATACTTAGGTAACAATGACATCTTCTTCCAGAATAGCAGTTCGTGAACTACCTCTGTTCCCGTTACCCGAAGTAGTTCTTTTTCCCACTAGACCTTTACCACTGCATATTTTTGAGTTTCGCTACCGAATCATGATGAACACGATTTTGGAGAGCGATCGCAGGTTTGGTGTGCTGATGGTTGACCCAGTGACAGGCCAAATTGCTAACGTCGGGTGCTGTGCGGAAATTATTCACTACCAGCGTCTACCAGATGACCGCATGAAAATGCTCACCCTGGGACAGCAACGGTTTCGCGTTTTAGAGTATGTGCGGGAAAAACCCTACCGTGTAGGCTTGGTAGAATGGATAGAAGACCAGTCACCCAGTAAAGATTTATATCCTTTAGCTACAGAAGTCGAACAACTACTCCGTGATGTGGTCAGGCTATCAGCAAAGATTACAGAACAAAATATTGAACTTCCAGAAGAATTACCCGATTTACCCACAGAGTTGTCTTATTGGGTAGCAAGTAATCTTTATGGTGTCGCCGCAGAGCAGCAGTCTTTACTAGAAATGCAAGATACAGCTGCCCGCTTAGAAAGAGAAGCCGAAATCTTGATGACTACTCGTAATCACTTAGCGGCTCGTTCTGTACTCAAAGACACCTTTAGTCAAAATTCATAAATTGTGAGTTAATTGTCAAGACTCTTGCGTGCTAATTGGTAAAACATTATAACTACCAAATATTTTGAGAACTTCTGTATAGGTAGTTAGTTCAGCCAAAGCAGATTGCATTTGCGGTGTGTTGACGGCAGCTTCTAAGTCAATAAAAAATAAATACTCACCTAGCGATCGCTTTGTCGGTCGAGATTCGATCCGGCTGAGGTTAATTCCTTGTAGCGCAAATACTAGTAGAGTTTTCACCAACGCTCCAGGCACATTAGCAGGGACACTAAAAGCTACAGACGTATGAGTTGGAGTATGTAAGCGCAGTTGCTCTGTGATCTCCGTTTCTCCCTGACTGATCACCCAAAACCTCGTACAGTTTTCTGGATAGTCGTTAATTTGATGAGCTAGTATCGGTAAATTATAAATTTGTGCGGCTCTTGTAGAAGCGATCGCGGCAGCTTGTATATTTTTTTCTAATGCCTGTAATGCTTCGGTAGTAGAATTAGTAGGAATCAAACTCACATGAGCTAAAAACTCTCCTAGCCAGTTTTGGCACTGTGCCAAAGCTTGGGGATGAGAATAGACAGTTTGAATCTCATCTAAACTAGAAGCGCAAGAAATCAACGTGTGGGCAATAGGCATCACCAAGGCTGACTGAATCCTGAGACTATCTAATTGCCATAAGGTATCCATTGTCATGGTGACACTACCTTCAATGGAGTTTTCCACAGGTACAACAGCCAATTGGGTTTGACCTTGGGCAACAGCTTTTAATGATTGAGCAATACTAGGATAGGGATGTAAAATTGCTTCGATGCCTGTATTCTCTGTTAGCCATTTAACATAAAAAAGAGTTGCTTGTTCTGCGTAAGTTCCAGGTGGCCCTAAATGGGCAATTGAGATAGTCATATTACTTCACTCCCAATTCCAAATTCCAACTTGAAAATTAATTACTCCAACGCCATTTAGATTATGATGTTGGCGTTTTGATTACAGACTTAAAATATTTATCTTTGCTAGGGTGATAGACTGTATCATAAGCAAAATCAGTCTATTTTTAACTAGAAGTTTCTGAAGCTAGACAACGATAAAGTTTATAACTATATTCACCAGCAAAGCTGCCATATTGCTTATCCAAAGTGCAGTTTTGGGATACTAAATCAACTGGATTGCGATACTCCACTAACCACAAATCTAGAGGTCGGGGAACTTGAGTGAGTTTTTGTACCAAAATTTGTTGACTTTGAGTATAAGTATGAGTATTTGGGTCTTGAGCAGCTAGGAAAAATTGTAGATTCTGGTTGGGTTGATTTTGCAATTCCCATGCTAAACCCATCATTCTGCCAGTTTGACCATGATGGATATGTGTTGTAGCAATCAATACATTATTCCCTGAAGCTTTTTCAATGATTGCCGCCAGCACATCAGGACGTTGGTTTTGCAAGTAACCCCAATTCCCCGTAACTATCACGCCTCCCAGAGTTGCCATCAATAAAATCACACTGACTGCAACTTTACCATGTGTGAATAGTCCTGATTTCGCCACTTGATGCCAACAGCCTGCTAAAGCAACACCCAAAAGTAAAATGACTGCTGGGGCATAAAAAAACTGGAAACGAGCCGCCAAAGTCAAATCCTTCCCTAAGCCATAAGTCAATAGCAAAGTTAAAGCGATCGCCGCTAAGACATAATCAATTAAAATTTGCAGAGTCGGATTTTTATCAGCATCACTTTGATAACTTTTCAGTCCATGAATTATTTGTGGCAGACTCCATAGTAAAAACACCAAAGTCACCACACCAGAAATAATTATCACTGTTAGGGGTAAAGTTGTGAGTGCCGATGGTAACAACAACAGCATACTCATCAGCCACAGCAGTAAGCGCGCTAACGGTTCTAACCATCTACTATGGGGACTACTAGCGGCTACCCAACTGGTTAAATCATTACCAGGAATATTTTGCAGGTTAGGTATCCAAACTAGACAGCCGATAGCAGTACCCAAAGCAACTATCCCCAAACGCCACCAATTGATCTGCTGATTTTTCAGTAGCAAAACTTGTCTGAGTACAACTACACCTTCTGCACCCAGGGTCAACATGAAAAAATAATGAGTTGCTACCCCAAGACAATTAATCACTATCCAAGTCAACAATAACCATATAGGTAAAGATTGCTGACGACGGATTTTCTCCATAGCCGTGATGAGACAACATAAAGAAGCTATTACCAGCAACATCACTAAACTGTAATGACGGGCTTCTCTAGCTAAAAAGATTGTGTAAGGGGAAACAGCCATCATTGCTGCTGCTAACTGACCAACTAATTTCGAGCGAAAGGTCAAATAGCCAAAGCAGAACATGGCGGGAATTGATATTACTCCCAGTAAAGCACTGAGCGATCGCGCTGTGAAGATAGATGCAACTTCCCCAACAGGTGAAAACAACTTCATCCACACATGAGCCAAGACAAAATATACAGGGGGATGGGTACTATCTTGTAATAAATTTTGCATGACTGTGCTGATACCAGTTACCGATGTTAGTTGGAGTGGCTGTAACAAAATATCTGCACTAATTAGTTGATTGAGTGGTACTGTCCGAAAACTATTCCCCAAGCTAAACACCATCGTGGCACACTCATCAGTCCAAGGTGGCAAGGAATCCAGATCAAAAAAGCGTAAACTAGTGCCGATAACGACCCATAGCATTAACAATAATAGGTGAGCGTGAGTCTTCATCCAGGACTTCCAAATTGCAAAAGTGGGGTGAGAGCTATCCGTAGTGATGATAATAATTGGTTATTAATATAACTATGATTTCTAGTTTGCTGAGAATACTAGAAATTATTGTGAGATATTTTGCAATATTTAAGTTATGATTTTACTGTTTTAATCGCCAAAAATCTCATCAAGCATTGGAATATCTGAGGTTTGCTATAAGCAAATATATCTTGTCTGAGCAATGAGATTTTCTCAATAATCTTTTACGAATGAAAAACAATAAATTCGTAAATTAATTAATAATAAAATTATTAAACAATTACTGTCTTTAATTCATGGCTACCAGGTTTACTGCCTCCCAATCGGTAGAAATTGCTGTGGAACAGCAAACTATTCCTATTCAGCACTACTTGCGTCAGCCGCAACGTCTCGTTCATGCTTTGGTTGATCAAAGACGCATTCAGCAGCTTTCTGAGGAAGTATTTCGGTTAAAAATGCGGCCTTTGAGTTTTATGTCCTTGAGTATTCAACCTACTGTAGATATGAGAATCTGGGCAGAATCAAATGGCACAATTTACTTGCGATCGCTAGGCTGTGAAATTCTAGGTTTTGAGTATATTAATCAGCGTTTTTCCTTAAATCTAAGAGGGTATTTGTCTCCATTCATACAGGGTGAAGACACACGTCTGCGGGGTCAAGCTGATTTAGAAGTTCAAGTGGAATTACCCCCACCGTTTTCTTTTACACCAAAACCCATTCTAGAAACCACAGGTAATGGTTTACTCAAGAGTGTCTTATTAACAGTTAAACAGCGATTAACACATCAACTCTTAGTAGACTATCGTCAATGGGTAGTGTCTCAAACTCACAACCAGAGTTTGAGACGCGATGATCCTAACTTACCCTTCCTCAATCCCGAATAAAGGGCATAGTAGGGGAAGAATCATCTATAATTCTTTCCCCTACACCCTGGTTACTGAGCGCAGTCGAAGTACACCCCTACACCCCTACACCCCTATCCTGACAAGGACTAAAAGACTGACGGTGTAACGGTGAGGAGCCATACTTTTGCAGTGCTAATAAATGTTTCTTACTGCCATAACCCTTGTTATTTGCTAAATCATACATGGGATATTTGGCAGCTAAACGCATGATTAAATCATCACGCCAAACTTTAGCCACAATACTAGCAGCCGCAATGGAGAGCGATCGCTCATCCCCTTTGATGATAGTTTGTTGTGGTATCGCTAAATCTTTGACCAACTGATTGCCATCTATCAAGCAAATTGCAGGCTGTACCTGAAGTTTCTGTACAGCCCGCTTCATCGCCAACAGTGTCGCCTGCAAAATATTGATCTGGTCAATTTCCGCAGTGGCAGCATAACCAATTTTCCAATCTGTCGCTAGCGTACAAATTTGCTGCGCTAGCTGACATCTGCGAACACTAGATAGTTTTTTGCTATCTCTCACCCCAGCCGCTATCAGTTCGGGTAAAGCATGGGTAGGTAAGATGACTGCTGCTGCGACTACAGGGCCAAACAAACAGCCCCTACCTACTTCATCCACTCCTGCTATTAACCCAGAAACATTGGCCAAGGTGGAAGAAAACTCTAGCCAATGAGTTTCCTGGTGATTGGTTGTGGTGTCTACCGTTGGTGATGAGGGCGATACCTGAACAGTCTGCTTCCTCCTCTCTACCATATCGGCTTGTTAGATGTCGTCACCATCAGATTCCGCCGCAGAGGAGCGACGACGACGGCGACGGTTGGGAGTAGCAGCCATTGAGGTTTCATTTTCTTCTGTGTTGACTGCTGTTACCGTTGGTTCAGGTACGGTGACAGGGGATGATTTAGGTTCTGGCTTGGGTTCTGACTTGAGTTTGGGCGGGGTAAATTCTGAGGATGTTGACTCAACAACAGTTGCTTTGGGGATTTCTTCTGGGGGCGGCGTTGATGGTTGTCCTGGTTGCACAATATTAATGATGACCGATTTCGGATTTTTCACCTCTTGTTCTAATTTAATTAGCGGTGAAACTCCCATTAAAGCAAAGATATCTTGCTCTGGTTGTGTCATTTCCACAGTGCGAATTTCCGGCGGTTCTACCACAGGCTTAATCGGCTCGGCTTTGCTGACTTTAGTTCTGTCTCCCCTTTCTACCCAGCCGGATTTCCCCAAATTCGGTGAGGGTAATTCTGGTGTTGTACCCAGTTCTGTGTCGTTATCTAAATCTAAATCTGACTCGTTGATATAACCTAGAGAATTGTGGGAAATGCGATTTTCATCTTTACCATTGGCTCCATTGATACCAATGCGACTCCGGCGGGTGCGGGTGCGACGTTTGTTGTGATCATTGAGTTCTTGATAGCTGGGATGATTCATCAGATTGAAAGATCCCAAGTCAGCATCACTATCAAATCCTTCATTAAACCCATCGTAAGTTTCCCGCATATCTGTAAGGCGAGTCACGGGTAAACGAGGTTCTCTTTGGGTTTCTCTTTGGGTTTCTCTTGGAGTTTCTCTTTGGGGTAAAGATACAAATCTATCTGGTACGTCTACTGGGGTAGGTAAGCGGCTTTCAGTTTCCCCTGGTAGGCGGACTGTATGTCCTAAGCCACCGCAAGTAGAGCAAGTTTCACCAAATAATTCGTAAATATTTTGACCTTGGCGTTTGCGAGTCAGTTCTACTAAACCTAGCTCAGTCAGTTGAGCAATTTGGGGACGAGCTTTATCTGCTCTCAGGGCTTTGTTAAAGTGTTCTAAAACTTGTAGTTGGTCGCGCCGTGATTCCATATCAATGAAGTCTACGACGATTACCCCTGCAATATTTCTTAAACGTAGTTGACGGGCAATTTCTGTGGCGGCTTCGCAGTTTGTCCACAATACGGTTTCTCTGGCTGTTGCCGATCGCGTGAAGGAACCAGAGTTAACATCTATAACAGTTAGGGCTTCCGTTGGCTCAATAATAATATACCCACCAGAAGGTAAGTCTACCCTGGGCTTGAGGGCTTCGCGAATAGCAGCGTTAATGCGGAAATATTCTAAAATTGGGGAGCGATCGCGATGGTGGTCAATTAATAATCCTTGCGGTGTTTGACCTCCACTCCAGTTTTGTAAATATTGTTTAACTCGCTTTAATCCGGTGCTGGAATCCACCACAATCCGGTTGACATCCGCACCGTACATATCCCGCAATACACGCTGAATAAAATCATCGTCTCGATTTAATAGAGCTGGCGCACGGGTAGATTGAGCCTCTTGTTGAATCGCTTCCCACTGCTTTTGCAGCACTTCCAAATCTTCGATGATTGCTTCTTCTGGTTTACCTTCGGCTTCTGTCCGCACTAGTAAACCCATACCTGCGGGTTTAATTAAAATTGCTAATGCCCGTAATCGATTACGCTCATTTTCGCTTTTAATGCGTCGAGATAAGTTGACACCTCTGCCATAGGGCATCAATACTACATAGCGTCCGGGTAAAGTGATATTACCTGTCAGTCTTGGCCCTTTTGTGCCTGTTGGCTCTTTCATTACCTGCACCAAAACTTTTTGTTGTGGTGCTAATAATTCTGTAATTGCTGCTGCTGTGCGCTTGATTCGCAGTGGGCCTAAATCTGTTACGTGAATAAAACCGTTACGTTCTGGATCACCAATATTGACAAAAGCCGCGTCAATTCCAGGTAGGACGTTTTCTACTACACCTAAGTAGATGTCACCGATTTGATGATGCCCTGTGGCTACAACTAACTCTTGTATTTGATCTTCCGAAAACACGGCAGCGATTTGATGCTGCTCCGCGATAATAATTTGTTTTGGCATTCAATTTCCTCAAAAATCGGCAGCGTCAACGGGCTTGGAGGTTTGTTATGCCTCTCGCCCCTGCCAGCCTCCAAAGACGCTGTTAGTAATAAAAATTGTGAAGTCGAACTTCAAAATTAAAGAGCTATTGGCTAAGGAATTGCGTTCACACGCCTGATTATTCCAGAACGGCTGCATACTGTTTAAGCAAATAAATCAACCGTCCGTGGTTGATTTCTGATGCGATACCTTCACCCTCTAGGGATTGGGCATTCAGCAGGTGTTTTAAAAAGCATAGATAGAGAAGTTGACTGGAATCTGCTGTTAATTACTGATTCACAAGGTAGCTATAGAGAGAGTGTTCTTTAATCTGCCTTAGTTTGTCTGGGATAAAATCCAAGAAGCTTCACTCTGATATCTTGCTCGTTTGCTCCCTGACGACCAGGGTAGTTGTGAACCAGTTTCTTCAATGCAGCGTCAGAAAATTTCTCTTCATTTCATTCTAACGCAACCTTGCCAAAAATCAATTCCTATGATTGCGACTGGGGGCAACTACTAGCCAGTTGCCCTCTAGCATTATACCGCTAAGATTAGCTGATTGCGGTGAATATGCAGAAGATGAAATTTTGTGAAGTCTGTTCTCAGGTTGGCTGAGTTTTCCCCAGACACTACTTCTAGCATAGACAGAATTTGTTCTGGGCGCAATAAAAAACCATCTTGGCGACAGCTACCCACATAGCGGATAACAGCGATCGCTTCAGTTTCCGTACTGCTGGTAGAAATTAATTCCAACTCAAACAACCGTGAGCGCAGATTTATCATCTGAGTCTTGCCAGATTTAGTTGTTTGCTCACACAAAAGTTCTGTTTGCTGCTCGATTGCGGCTATCCACTCTTGCCATTGTGCTGGTGTGACTTCACTGGGGGCAGCAATAGTAATTAAATACTCTGCTTGTTCCAATAATTTATTAGCGGCGGGAGCTTTTAAATCTACTTCTGCCACACGATACACAGGGATATCTGGGGGCAGTTCTTGAGTCAGTTTTTGTTGAAATACTGCCAAATCTACAGGTTCAGTTAACTCAAAATCAACAATCTCACCGCTACTAGTAGCCCCTAAAGCTAAGGCACTGGCGACAGCAATTTTAGGACTGGGATGGAAACCGTTAGTGTAAGCGACTGGTAAACTAGCACGCCGCACCACTCGATCCAGCAACCGCATTAAATCTAAGTGACTGAGCAAAGCCATGTCACCTTGTTTACCAAACCAAACGCGCAGGCGTTGGGCTTTGTTAATGTTAGGGACGAATTCACCGGCGAATTCTGGAATGGTAGGTGGTTCGATAACGATGTTATGGCCAAAATCCGTGCCACATACACCACAATGGGAACAACCATCAAAAGAACAGTCTGGGACAACAGCCGCTTCCAGAGCGCGTTGTAAGTCCTCAATCAGCCACTTTTTGTCAATGCCGGTATCTATATGATCCCAGGGTAGGGGGTTTTCGAGGGACTGGGGACTGGGGATTGGGGACTGGGTATTGGGAAGTAATTCTACCTCGTCTACCTTGTCTCCTCTACCCGCCTCGGCTGCAAACAGATTCCATTCTCCGTTTTCCACCTGGCGGTATTTCCAATCTAGACCAGCTTCTGCGATCGCTTCTCCCCAGGCGGCAAAAGCTTTGTCTAGGCTGTCATACCAAGAATCCATCCCTGCGCCTAATTCCCAAGCACGTTGCACGACTTTACCTAAAGAGCGATCGCCTCTACCAATAAAGTCTTCCATTGCGGAAATTCGCACATCGGTAAAATTGACTTTTACGCCCCGAATGCGGCGGAACGCTTGCCGTAGTAGGTCTTGCTTCCGGCGAAATTCTGCCGTAGAAACTGAGTGCCATTGAAATGGTGTATGGGGTTTGGGGGTGAAGTTGGAAATTGTCAGGTTGAAGTTGAGTGGTCTTCTACCTTTACCCCGACATTCCCTTTGTAACCAACTAACTGTTTCGGCAATACCCAAAACGTCAGCATCTGTCTCCCCTGGTAAGCCGATCATAAAATATAACTTGATTTTATCCCAGCCTTGTTCCCAGGCAGTTTTGACACCTCGTAATAGTTCTTCGTTAGTTAAACCTTTATTGACGATATCACGCATTCTCTGTGTGCCAGCTTCGGGGGCAAAGGTGAGGCCACCTTGGCGTGTACCACCAAGAATATTGGCGATGTTTTCATCAAATCTATCTACACGCTGGCTAGGGAGCGACAGGGAAATATTTTCATTTCTTAATCGATTTTTAATTTCCATCCCCACAGATGGTAGGGATAAATAGTCAGAACAACTCAAAGACAAGAGAGAAAACTCATTATAGCCAGTGGCTCTCATGCCTTGTTCAATGGCTTCTACCACCTGTTCTGGTTCGACATCCCTAGCGGGTCGAGTCAGCATTCCTGGTTGACAGAAGCGACAACCACGGGTACAACCACGGCGGATTTCTATTGTCAGGCGGTCATGTACAGTTTGGACGTATGGTACTAGTCCAATGGAATAGGCGGGGATTGGGGTAGCGACTCGCCGCAAAATCCGTTGGGGTACATCTGGACGGACTGGTTTGACTGAACCATCTTTGTCTGGTGCGTAAAACTGCGGTACGTACACCCCAGGGATTTGCGCCAAGTCTAGGAGTAAATTTTCCCGACTTAGTCCGGCTTGTTTGCCTTCTTCTAAAATTAAGCCGATTTCTGGGAGAAGTTCTTCCCCGTCTCCCAAGGCGAAAAAGTCAAAAAAGTCGGCGTAGGGTTCAGGATTGGATGTTGCTGTTTGCCCTCCTGCGAAGATAAGCGGGTGATTCCCCTGCAATCTTGCTTGCCATGTCAGGGGAATTCCCGCTAAGTCCAACATTTCGAGAATGTTGGTTGCTCCTAATTCATAACTGAGACTAAAACCTAAAATATCAAATTCTTTTAGCTCTCGCTTCGACTCAACCGCAAACAAGGGGGTATTTGTCGCCCTGAGTTTGTCGGCTAAGTCTGTACCTGGTAGGTAAGCGCGATCGCACAACTGTCGGGGTTGGGCATTCAAAATGTTATACAGGATGATATGCCCTAAATTAGATGCACCAACTTCGTATACTTCTGGATAAGTCAACACCCAGCGTATAACTGCCTGATTCCAAGGCTTATGTACCGCCAGTTGTTCGTTACCCAAGTAACGGCCTGGTTTTAAGATATCAGATGTGATTAATTGTTCAAATGCAATAGCCACTTTGCCAACTTTGCGCTACTCGAATTACAGCTACGTCTTCCCTCCAACATTAGCATTGATTAGCTATTTGGGTGGCTTTTGTTGTAGCAAGTTACAAGTGTTTTACACTTAGTTGCTCAAAGGCGTGGCTTGTGTTAATCTAGCGAGCCTGTGTGCAAGAAGTTATCCCTGAGATATCTCGAAAATCTGATCAAGTTGAGTCAACTCTAAAACTATTTTGATCGCTGGGGATACGGAATCAAGCTGAAAGCCTTTGCCTAGATTCTGAGCTAACTTCAGCGCAGATACTAAAGCCATCAGTCCAGAACTGTCACAAGAATCTACTGCTGCTAGGTCTACTAATAACCCAGCCACATCTTCTTGAGCTAGCGTTGTGGACAACTCTCGCTCAAACTCCAGCGCGTTAGTTGCATTTAGGCAGTTATGGGGACAAGTAACTGCTACCTTTTGACTCTTTAGTAGTGCTTGCATATAGGCATCCTAATCAGAGTTATTTAACCATGAAGCTTGAATTTATTTGAACATAAACTGTCAGCTCATACATCGACCAGATGTCTTACATCTCTTTGCTGAATCTTTATTTTTTTCCTGTGTATGTTTAAAGTTGTCATAATTTCGGAGTAAAAAGTATTTATATATACTTTTTTTCTAATGAGTTACCAAAAAAATCAACATAGATAACCACAAAGCAAAAGACGGGAAAACAGTCATCCATAATTGTGCGGAAAAATCATGCCCGTCTTGAGAGGTACAGCAAATTGAATTGTTATATGGCCAGGGTTGAAGGGCATTTGCTGTTGATGATATTTGTGGCAACTGTTAAGTTTAATCAGGAACTATCTACTTGAATTAAGTGTGATTTAAATCACTAGTACAATAGTGTGACAATCACATTTTATACTGAGCTTCATCCTGGATAATTTAGTATCACTTTATATTGGGTTCATTACCTATGAGAACTAGATACGTAATTCGTCAGTTAGTGCAGAAAGCCCTCGATATCAAGAAATTAACTCCAGAGATAGAGAATGAAATCAACTCCGAATTGACTCAACAAGGTTACATATCGGATGTAGATTACGAGGCTTTGGAATTGTTAATGACCGAAATGGATGCTGGGCGTATTCAGTTAGTGCCAAGTCTGGGATATTAAATTTCATTGATGACAAGCATCTAGAAAACCTGCTGCTTCTACACGATATTTACTATTTATTTACCTGGTGTGGCGTAAACTGTGCTAGTGAGTCTTCACTTGTGCATTAGTAAAAAGTCGCCATGCAGCCTGCTAAACGTTTAGAAAAAATTCCTCCTTATCTATTTGCTGAGATTAACCGCAAACGGGAAGAACTTGTCGCCCAAGGAGTTGACATCATTAATATGGCAGTGGGTGATCCTGATAAGCCAACTCCTGCTCATATTCTCCAGGCCATGCACACAGCAATTGATCAAGCGAGTAATCATAATTATCCACCCTATGATGGTATGCCAGCTTTTCGGGAAGCAGCAGTGGAGTGGATGAAAAGGCGTTTTGGTGTTGCAGGATTAAACCCGAATACAGAGGTTATATCTTCCATTGGTTCTAAGGAAGCTATACATAATACTTTCTTAGCTTTTGTAGAAGCAGGGGACTATGTATTAATACCTGATCCTGGTTATCCCGTGTATCGAACTGCCACAATTTTTGCTGGGGGTGAGCCATTTACTATGCCTCTAAAGGCAGAAAATAAATTCTTACCTGACCTTAGTCTCATTCCTGAAACTGTAGCCCGAAAAGCAAAACTATTGTGGATTAATTACCCAAATAATCCCACTGGGGCTTTAGCTACCCTAGAGTTTTTCGAGGAATTGGTGGCGTTTTGTCGGCATTATGAGATTTTGCTGTGTCATGATCATGCCTATTCCGAAATGGCTTACGATGGTTACAAGCCACCGAGTGTATTGCAAGTACCATGTGCTAAAGATGTGGCTATTGAATTCCACAGTCTGTCTAAATCTTACAATATGACAGGTTGGCGGATTGGTTTTGTCGTGGGCAATGCCAACGGGATTAAAGCTTTAAGCCAAGTCAAAACCAATGTCGATTCGGGCGTGTTTAAAGCTATTCAACAGGCAGCGATCGCAGCTTACAATACTGATGAAGCTGAATTAACGAGTTTGATGTCAGTGTATCAAAATCGCCGTGACATAGTTATTCAAGGACTACAATCTTTAGGCTGGCCTATTGAACCACCAAAAGCCACTCTCTACGTTTGGGTACAAGTACCTTCAGGATATTCTTCTATTGAATTTGCTAACCTCCTCCTAGATAAATGCGGTATCTTAGTCCCTCCAGGTAACGGCTACGGTGCATCAGGAGAAGGTTACATCAGAATTGCGTTGACTATCTCTGACGAACGTTTACAAACAGCAATAGAACGGATGCGAGATGCGGGAATTCGCTACAGTTGATAGCGAGTACACCAATTTTGGATTTTGGATTTTGGATTTTGGATTAAAAGCTTAGATTCATAGCCTATTCCAGAATCTTGAAACAATACCACTTGTCCCAATTTGGTATAACACCTGACACAGCTATAGTCTCACCCCACTCAATACTCAGCACTCAACACTCAGCACTCAACACTCAGCACTCAACACTCAGCACTCAGCACTCAGCACTCCTCACTCTCTCCTGATAAGCTTGCCAAAGTTGGTGAATAAACTGATGGAGTTTGCTTGTAGCTGTTGTGTCTAGTTCTGATTTTGGTTCTTTAGCCAAAAGTTGACCTAAAAAGGTGATGACTTCTGTGTCTAGGGCTGGCCGAAACAACTCACCAGGCCACAACAAGTCAGAACCATCCCGCAAGTCAGTAATTGTGGGTATTTCTGGGGTGTGTGTGACTAGGAGTAAGGGACGCACCCAGCATAACTGACGGGAAACCACAACTTGAATTACTTCCGCATACAGATTTTGATCATCATGCTCTAAAGACACTATTTGTCCTGGTTGAAAATCAAAACTCATGTCCATAATTACTTGATTTAAGGCAGTAGCACGGATTAGTTGATGGTTTCTTCTAACCTTATTGTAGAAGTGAAAGGGACGAATTACCGTCAAGCTCAGTAGAATGATGGGGAGAACCCGACACCTGAAAACCCTCTTCCCTTCTATCTTCTACCTTTTCGACGGGGAACTTTTGATCAAATATCAGGTTTTGGTAAAAATGCCCTAGAATAAGTGAATAACTGTTAAGCGATCGCCTAAACAGAACCCTGTTGTAGTAAACCAGCAAATTAGAAGAGCAAAAGTCGTGTCAGTCGAAACCATTGAGAAGCGTTCTACATCCCGCAAGCTTGCGCCTCGGTATCGCGTTTTGCTCCATAATGACGACTACAACTCTATGGAGTATGTGGTACAAGTGCTAATCACTACAGTACCCAGCCTGACCCAGCCCCAAGCTGTCAGCATTATGATGGAAGCCCACACCAATGGGCTAGCTTTAGTCATTACCTGCGCGCAAGAACACGCCGAGTTTTATTGTGAAACTCTCAAAAGTCATGGACTTAGTAGTACGATAGAACCTGAAGAATAGTTGTGAGTCATTAGTCATAATCTGAAATGATCAAGTTGTGACTTTGGACTCAATTCGATATGAAAATTAATTTGATGAACTTAGCTCAACGCCCCGCCCCCATTCGGCTGGGTTGTTTTATTTTAGTCCTATTATTGCTGTGGTTGCCTATAGCTGCACCAATTTATTTACTAGTAGATGATTCTAATAGAGTCAGCATCATCACAATGGTGGTGTTATATGTAGAGTTTATTTTCCTGTTGAGATTCTGGGGTCAAAAAGTCTATCAGCAACCACAGATATTAAAGCTTTATGGGTTGAAGTTCACACGACGTAATGGTGTAGAACTACTTTTTGGATTTATTTTAGGCATAATTAATATTTTTATTTTATTTGGAGCGCAAAGTCTTTTAGGTTGGCTAGTTTGGCAGTCACCGAAAATCTTTCTGCCAAAGCTAATTTTAGAAGGGTTACTTGTGGGTATTGGTGTAGGGTTTGCGGAAGAATTATTATTTCGTGGCTGGTTATTAGATGAGTTGCAAAGAGATTACACTCAGCCTGTAGCATTGTGGACAGATGCACTCATATTTGCAGCTTTACACTTTATCAAACCACTAGCAGCAATTATTGAAACATTGCCACAGTTTCCCGCTTTAGTCTTGTTAGGTTTAACGCAGGTATGGGGAAAGCGTTGGCGGCGGGGACTTTTGGGCTTACCTATAGGTTTACATGGTGGTTTAGTAGGTGGTTACTACATTATTAATGTGGGGGGATTAAGTCAATATTCTGGTCGAGTTCCCAACTGGGTAACTGGCGTTAATAATAATCCCTTACAAGGATTAATGGGGGTATTTTTTATGAGTATCTTAGCAATATGGATGTGGCGGCGGAGTGTGAAAGGTTAATGATGAATAAATACGGTGTGATTTTATTAATATTAATATTAATAGTATCTTGCTCTTGGATGTCTCCTGCTTGGGCTATAGTCTGCCGCCACTATGAAGGACATGAAATTTGCATTCTCAGTATCAAACGTAGTGCGAAAAAATATTGGGAATATCAAGCATCTGTAAGTGTTGATGGAGTGAAAACACCTGTAGAAATTTACAATTGTCGAGGTAAGTTTAAATTACAAAAAGATAGGAATGTCATTCAATTTACTGAGAATAGTCCTGGTGAAATGATTTGTAGTTTTTTTAATAAATAGGTAATTACAATTATTTTTGTGCTATAGCAATATATAAGTCAAATTCACAATTACTACATGGTAGGTAATGACTGTTTAAGGAAATATTAACTAAATTTTATTATTTAACTTTAGTTAATGAAAAGGAGTATTTATGAATACAGATGCAGCTTTATGGCAAGCCGTTCTTAAAATGCCAGATGTTCTTAAGACAGAACTTTTACATTATGCAGAATATTTACTAGCAAATTACCCAAATCTTACAAAACCAACGGAAAAGCTTGAAAAACAACATGGTTATGGTAGTTGGGCTACTCAAATCATTATGTCTGATGATTTTGATGAACCACTAGCAGATTTAGAGGAATATATGTAAGATGAAATATCTTTTAGACACTCATACATTCCTTTGGTATTTACTTGGCGATCGCAATTTAGGACTGAAGGCAAAGGAAATTATTGATACTAAAGAGAATTTACATTTTAGTATTGTTAGTTTATGGGAAATTGCCATTAAAATTAACATTGGCAAGCTGACAATTAATCGACCGATTGACGGGTTGTTGGCAGAATTGCAGTATATCAATGCTCAAATTTTATCTATAGGATTTGAAGACATTGAATTATATGCTAAACTCTCTTTTCCAACTAACCATCGTGATCCATTTGATCGGCTTATGGTGGCGCAAGCAATGAATCATGGGTTAGTTTTATTGAGCCGAGATTCAGCTTTTGATGCTTATTCAATTCAGAGGTTATGGTTATAACCTTTTCTCCATTAAAGTACCGACTAAACAAGCTTTCTCTAAATTCACACCATTTAAATTCGCACCTTCCAACTCAGCACAAAGCAAGTTAGCCCCGATGAAATTCGCCCCGGCTAAATTCGCCCCTCGTAAATCAGCTTCTTCTAAATTGGCTTCACTCAACAACGCCCCTTGCAAGTCAGCGCGGCTTAAGTCTGCGCCTTTGAGATTTGCACCCGTTAAGTTAGCACCCCGCAAATCAGCACCGCGTAAATCAACGCCTTGCAAATTAACGTTCATCAAATTAGCACCACTTAAAAAAGCACCAGCTAGGGACACATCACTCAGTCTTGCGCCCATCAAGCTAGCACCACGCAAGTTACTACCTCGTAAGTCAGCACCAGTTAAATCTGCTTGCATGAGGTTAGCCCCCATCAGATTAGCGCGTAAGTCGGTGGCTTGGAGGTTAGCACCCATTAAATTTGCGCCTTCTAAATGTCCGCCTTCGAGTTTAGAACCTGTAAAATTAGTCCCGACAAGGGTAGCACCGGCTAAATTAATGCGGCTTAAATCCAGTTGAGAGAGTTCCTCATCTTCTAAATTTACCCCTGGAAGATGTTTCAGTTGTCCTTGTTTGATAGCTTCAATATTCATCATGGGTAAATTCTCATCTCTTCACTGGCCTGGTTTTGACTTTGCCACCGGGAATCAAGCAGCCACATACCTGTGCTAGCTTTGGTTGTCATTAGGGGTAAGTCTAAACCCTGTTGTAAGCCCATAACTAACAAAGTGAGTGCATCTAATAGTTTAGGGTCAAAGCGGTGAGATTGTTGTCTACATTCGGCTAAGGCTTGAGCAAATATTTCTTCTCGTGGCTGCTGGGAAGATTTTTGTTGATTAACTCGCCATTGAAATTCAGCAACTAAAGCCAAAATTCTGGACTCTAAAGGAATCGCATCACCGACTAATCCGGCTGGTTCTCCTGTACCATCCCAATGTTCGGTTTGGTGTGTGATAATTTGGGCTACTGCCCTTAATCTGGGCATTTTTCGTAATACTTGCGCGCCTGGAACTAGTGGACAACTAGGTGCGGTTTCTTGCTGATTTGTAGTATGACTGCTAGTGAGGACACTGGGTGCTGTGCGGAATGGATCTATGCGATGTAATAATGCTGCTAGTTTTAGTCTTTTGATTTGCCATGCAGGGAGATCCAGAAGTTGCGCCATTGTTTCCGCGATCGCACTCACTTCCGTGGCGGCCATAGGATTATTAATATCCCCTAGTTCCATCAACTGCGCCATCCGCAAAAATGCTTGCACTTCGTTAGAAAGCAAGTTGCTATCTAAGGCTTGCTGACGCATTGTGGTAGGAATTGATAGTTGTTCCTGTCCAGTTTGCAAATAATCTACAACACGGGAGACAACTGTACTTAAGTCTTCTGGGTTAATGATGGCTGGGGGAATGGCTTGTTGATGCGCCGAGAGTTTCTGTGCTAATTCTGGATTGTACTTTTGAATGTGAGCGATCGCTAATTCTGCTGTCTCACTCACCAACGTCGGCTCAAATGTCCACAACCCATAAAACTTACGCTCTAAATCGGTAGCAGGTAATCCTCTGGCACCATAATCAGCATCTGACAACTCTTGACAAAGTACCATTGCTGTGTATTTGGGCGATAAAATAATCAAATGCCATTCCTGTGCCACTGGATCAGTTTCATCCAGTCCTATCAAGTCCACATTCGACAATTGACTAGTAGGATGTTCCACAAAGCCCGTATCTGGTGCAGCCATAATCACGATTTGGCGGCTATTTTTGGCAATGTCTGCGTATCTTTCCGCCTCCTGCAAATACCACTTACCTCGTTGAAAAGCTGTGATGACTAGGGGTGTGCTGTCATCGCTTAATATGTGG
Organism: Nostoc sp. CMAA1605; assembly: GCF_021596505.1. GTDB lineage: Bacteria > Cyanobacteriota > Cyanobacteriia > Cyanobacteriales > Nostocaceae > Trichormus. Next base: position 66,443 of record NZ_PJIZ01000006.1, read on the forward strand.
TCTTCCAGCGCATGGCACAAAGCCACCAGCGTATTTTTATAATACACCCCAAAGTGAATCGGCCTAACAGTCGAGCGATGGGCGGTTTCTAGTAGTTGGAGAATTGAACCTTCTAGCATAGGCAGGGGGCAGGGGAGGCAGGGGGGCAGGGGAGGCAGGGGAAGCAGGGGGGACAGGGGAAGCAAAGAAGAAAAACTAATGAGTCATTACTCACAACTCAGCACTCAGCACTCAGCACTCACAACTCAGCACTCACTAACTGTTTCTCTTTCGTTTCTATCGGTGCAGATAGTGCTGCTTCTAAATCGGCACAACCCAACTTTTCCTCTAAGATGTTCATGACTTCTCGTCCGAAATCGTTGGGGTTTCTTTGCCAGGCTTGCAAACAAACTTCACCAAAGAATGAACCAAGGGGTTCAGGATTCCATAGTAGTTTTTTAGCAGTCCACGGCATTAAACTCATGGGATTATACCCTGGTTTGAGAACACCTTGTTTCAAGGCATATTCTTCTAGGTGGGTATGGGGTTGTAAACCGATAAAGAAAATGGCGGGTTCAACTTTATCCGCCCCGAAAATCTTTTCTAGTTCTCGGTGGTAAGCAATGGTTTGACGAATGGTTTCGGGACGTTCATCGATAACGTTAAAGGAATAGTTAACAGAGACTAAATCGTTGAAACCAGCTGCTTTTAAATCACGACAATTTTGCAGTACAGTCCGCAAGTTGTAACCCATCCGCATTTTCCGCACGAGTTCTTGAGAACCGCTAGTAATACCAATTTCAAAGTAATTCATCCCTGTTTTCGCCATCAAATCGCACAACTCTGGTGTGAGGTTGTCAGCTCTGATGTATGCTGCCCAATGAATATCCGTCATCCCAGAATCAACGATTTTCTGTAAGAGTTCTACAGCATCGTCAATAAATCGCCGCGCCGGGATAAACTGAGCGTCTGTAAACCAGAAATTGCGAACACCACGATTATATAGTTGGCGCATTTCTGCCACTATTTCTTCGGCGGGGTTAATTCTTACCTGTTTCCCTTCGACAACGGTATACACACAATAACAGCAGTTGTGGGGACAACCTCGTTTAGTCTGTACACCGATGTAAAAGTCTTGTTCTTGGAGGTAATAATTAAACTCTGGCCAAATAGTTTCTATATAGTCATAGTTACAGGCGGTTTTTTCTAGGGGCGTGGGTTGTTCGTGAATGAGTCGTTGTCTTGGTTGGGCTTCCCCTACCACATAACAACGTTCATCTCGAAATTCTTTACCACTCAGAAATTTTTCCAGCAGGGTTTCCCCTTCACCTACAGAAATAATTGTGCCTGGGGGTAGGCTTTTTCCTAATTGTTCGTAAAATACGCTAACTGCACCGCCACCAACGACAGCACGGGCTTGAGAATGATATTGTCTGGCGCGTTTCAAACCCCGTTTGATGAGTCCCAGGTTACGCCACAACTCTACATAGTAAGCAATGAAAATGCGTAAACCGCCCAAAGCACCACGCAATTTAATGAAGGGGTTTTTCGCGTAGTAAAATTCAAAGGCGTTTTGTAGCGGATTCCCACCACGCCCACCCACTGGGGCGTAGATTTGAATATCCCGCCAAGAAAATACTAGTAGTGTAGGCTGGAATTCATCGATACAACGATCTAAGGCTAAGGCATAGTCTAGAGGTGGGACTGTTCCCAAATCAAAAATACGTTGTTCGATGTGGGGAAAAACCTTGTGGACGTGATCACTTAAGTAAACAACCCCTATGGGGAAGATAGGGTTACAAGGAAGGCGAACATACAAAATTCGATTTTCCATCATCTTGCCGGTTTTGGGGAAAGTCTGAGAAACTATTAATTTCTTATGTGCTAATTGAGTAAGCATTTAATTAGCAATCATACTTGACATTTAAGCAGATTCTTGATAAGTAAGTTTGCTTAGTTTTGGCGAGTATGAATCAGGTTTTATGAAGAAAATTTTCATATATCTTTACCATAACATTGAGTTTCTCAGAAAGTTGCTCTCCGTTCACGTGATTTGATGAATGGGGAGGAAAATTTTAGTGTGTTCTTGGAAACTTCCAGAAAATAAACTATCCCATTTCTGTGAGAAGACATCGTGATTTTTCCCACTGCCCCCCGTCCTCTGACCCTTGCCTACAGAGTGATAGTATATTTTTTAAGTTTGAAGTCCTTTGAGCTACGCAGAGTGTTAACCATTAACCTGTGATCCCTGTCTTCATCTTTACCAGATAAAAAAAAGGCAGAAATTCCCCATACTTAAGATTCAAGAGTGCTGAACGTAAACAGTATGGCGATGCTCAAGGTTAATTAATTTAGGTAAAAACTCAAAAAATTTCATTTGTAGTGTAAAATTATATGTGGCGTAAAATTTTTTATTAAAAGTTCATAACTTGAACATAACTTTAGATAGAAATAAGGCAGAAAATTTCAGTTGGTAGTCGGAGTTACAGCATATAGGGATCAGCAAGTGTTAACTTTGCTGGTGTAATGTAAAATTGTGGCGTAAAGCTCCTCGGCAGTTATGGCTCAAATATTAGATCCTCTACCACCTGAGCAATTGGGGAAAGTTCTCTGCTGTTACATCAATGCCACGAGCAAAATTCAGGTAGCCCGCATCACCAACATTCCCAATTGGTATTTTGAAAGGGTAGTTTTTCCTGGACAACGCCTCGTGTTTGAAGCTCCTTTAGATGCTCACATGGAGATTCATACAGGTATGATGGCGAGTGCGATTTTATCGGATACAATACCGTGCGATCGCTTGGCCGTGATCGAACACAGCAACAGTGAATTAGATACAAAATCAATCGGTGCAGACCCTATTAGTACAAAGGCAATTGTGCAACCAAATAATACAAAATCTAGTGATACAACAAAACCTTTAACAGTTTCTGGTTAAGCATCAATTGATAAAAAAACAAATTTAAAACTTCAAAGGTTGCTGATTGCAGCAGCCTTTTTATTTTTAGTCAATAGTCAATAGTCATTAGTTATTGGGCATTGGGCATTGGGCATTGGGCATTGGGCATTGGGCATTGGGCATTGGGGTAAAATCTACCTTGTCTACCTTGTCTACCTTGTCTCCCAGTCCCCAATCCCCAGTCCCCATTCCCCAATCCCCAGTCCCCATTCCCCATTCCCCATTCCCCATTTATGCACCTACCTTCTTTTCTCTGGTTGTGGAAAATAGCTGCTTGGTCGATGGGATTATCGATAGTGGCTTATCTATTTTTGGCTGTTACAGGTTTTTGGATGTGGCGGGTGCGAAATGGTGAGGATGTTCGGGATTTTTGGTTAGGTAATTGGGATACTCTGGGAATGTGGCGATCGCTCCACTATACAATAGGCATCAGCATGGTTAGTTTAGTGCTGTTACTGCTGGCTATTGGTATAGTCGGCACTTTAGGTCACTTCGGTTCGCTAGGACACTCCTCCCACCTATGGGCAGGATTAGCAGTAGTAGGATTAGTTTTAATCTCAGCTTTTAGTGCCACACAAATTAATAGCCAAAGACCTTGGGTTAGAACTTTACATATTACTGTGAATATTATTTTATTTTTCGGCTTTACCTGGGTATCACTCACAGGCTGGAGTGTAGTGCAGAAATATTTACCATAATCTTAATATTTCAAAGATTCTGAGGAGCGATCGCAGTAATTTCAGTGAATCGTTTGAAATCATCTGTATTGAAGGTAAGCAAATGACTGATTTGATGAACAATCATCGCAGCTACCAGTCGTGTATCGTGAACTTGCTTTCCTCTAACTTGGTACTTAATTGCCAACTGCTCCCAAGTTGTATAGATTTCAGGAGTATCGGATTTTAAAGTAAAAAGACTCTTCAAAAGCGAACTTTCATGAGCTACTTCTTCTATTGTTAACCCTAATCCATTTGCACTTGTAGGTCTTGTTGCTACTGCCCAAAACTCAATCAAGTTCTGTGACACAACATAAAGTGATTCATTTTTCCGCCGCAGCAATACGTAGGCCTTCTCAGCATCTTTGTGCATGGGATCAAGTCGATGTACCAAACGCAACAGAACATTTGAATCTACCAAATAACTCATAACTGCTGCTCTTCTCGTTCTTGGTAGATACTTTCGCGGCTGATGGCTTCATCTGATAGTGGCAGTGCTTTCGCTAGAGAAGGACTTCTGCCCAATTGATCAAGGATTAATTTCCATTCAGATTCTGCCGATGTTGCTAAATGGCGTTCAATCAGCAATTCGAGATAACGATCTACGGATATTCCCTGCATAGTAGCTTGGGCAATCAAATGTGCTTCCATTTCTGGCTTCAAATTCACTTGAATGGTCATGCCTGCTACCTTTTAACTATCCAGCTAAATTATAAATCAACCCTGGGGGCGGACTCAAATCTAAGGGAAGGGTAAAAAGTAAAAGCTAATACCAATTCTGTATGAAGATGTACAGTTTTTCTCTTTTGCAATTGTGCCTTTTACCTTTCGCCACCATATTTCCCAATCTCCAGTTCAGTTAGACTAAAATCAACAGCCCATAATTGATGATTGATTGAACTGTGACCACAAATTCAGCTAATACTTCAGTGTCGATTTTCCGTTTATCTCCCCTAATTCGGATCACACTGTTGAGTCTTTATCTTGCACTCACTTTACCTTTACCGTTTTTAGCCAAAGCTACCGCCGCACCCACTCCCCCCGCTTTGTTGTGGGTGGGAATTTGTGTTGGCTTCATTGGTTTATATGCGGTGTTAACTGAAAGAGTTATTGTAGACGACCAAACCATACAAGTCACTTACCCCGCTTGGGTATCTCGCTTCTGGCGTAAAGGTTGGTCTTTAGCTTGGACAGAAATTAAACAGCTTAAACCCCGCACTACAGGTCAAGGCGGGTTAGTTTATTATTTTCTCAGTCAAGATGGCAAAGCTTATCTACTGCCAATGCGCGTAGTCGGATTTGCCCGTTTAGTAAATATAGTTCAAGCTAAAACGGGGATAGACACCACAGATGTACGTCCTTTAGCACAACCTTGGATGTATATGATTTTATTCGGTTGTACAGTCCTGTTATTGTTAATTGATGGCTGGACTATTACCACAGCCTTAGCTATTTAGATAGGGATTGGGGATTGGGGATTGGGGACTGGGGACTAGGAAAAAGCTCTATCCTACCCCTCATACCCTTACACCCTTACACCCCTACACCCCTACACCCCTAATGCACCAACTCCGGCTAGAACAAGTTAATCTGTTTGCCAAGCTGAAAACGCAGCTTCAGGGATACCCCATTTTGCGGGATATTTCTTTTACTGTTTCCCCTGGAGAACGTTTAGCTATTATTGGTGCTTCTGGTGCTGGGAAAACTTCACTGTTACGCTTAATTAACCGGCTGAGTGAACCTGCTAGCGGCAAAATTTATCTAGATAATCAAGATTATCGTCAAATTCCGATTATCAAACTGCGCCAGATGCTCACACTGGTATTACAAGAGCCAAGACTTTTGGGGATGACAGTCCAGCAAGCCTTGGCTTATCCTTTAGTTTTACGAAAATTACCTAAACAAATAATTCAGGAGAGAGTGAATTATTGGGTAGAAGAACTACAAATTCCCAATGATTGGTTAGGACGCACTGAATTACAGCTTTCAGTTGGACAAAGACAGCTAGTAGCAGTTGCGCGTGCTTTAATCATTCAACCGCCAATTCTGCTGTTAGATGAGCCAACCTCAAGTCTAGATAGTGGCAAAGCTACCCATTTAATGGAAGTTTTAATTAAACTCAATCAAACTCATCAAACTACAATTTTGATGGTCAATAATCAATTAGATTTAACCCAGATATTTTGCACCCGGTTGTTAAATCTCCAGCAAGGAAGTTTGTTATCTGACCAAACAGCCTCTCATATCGACTGGGTTAATATACGAGAAAGGTTACTGCACACTGAAGCTCAAATCAGTGAAGAATGGAGCTAATACCATTAGGTGCAATTTAACAATCTACTGGTTTACATCCTCAGCATTTTGTTGATGGAAAATCGACCTATGATAGTTGTCCACTTAGTGTTGAGCGTTGATTGCTAAATCTCTCCTTTGGTAACTTTGGTTGTGTTTGGGGAACATTAGCATTCAAAATTTCCATGTTAAATCTGTATCCCACATTCCGAATAGTTTGAATCAAACTTGGTTGACGGGGATCAAGTTCAACTTTTTTGCGTAGCGATAACACATGAGTATCAATGGTACGCGGGTTGTCAATAGCATCAGGCCAAGCACGGCGCAACAACTCAGACCGACTCAATGGTACACCACCAGCTTGGGCTAAGACATACAGCAAGCTAAATTCCTGGGGTGTGAGGTCGATAAACTCCCCTTGGAAGCGCACACGACGCTGTACTAGGTCAATTTGCAAAGTACCATAGTCCAGGTAGGCAGGTGCGGTTGGCGTGCGCTTACGCCGAATTAGTGCTTCTACCCTCGCCAAAAACTCCTGCATTCCAAAGGGTTTACTCAAGTAGTCATCTGCTCCTGCTTTCAAGCCAGCAACTACATCAGCTTCATTGCTACGAGCCGACAGCATTAAGATTAACGGCTGTTGCTGACGATGCAACCACCGACAAAACTCAATACCGTCTCCATCTGGCAAATCTGCATCGAGAATCACCAAAGTTGGCTGATGGCTCAAGAAAGCTTCTCTAGCTTGATAAATGCTAGCAGCTTGATGAACTCTATATTCCAATTGTTGCAAGTGCCAACCAAGCAACGACCTAAGATGGGGATTCCCCTCAACGATTTCAATACAAACCGAACCCACGGCGGCTAGACCCCTTAGCGTCTGATGAATTTCAAAGTAACAAGCCCATGCTCAAGGTTTTGTAGTCTTTGTTACTCCCTTAATAATTCCCTTTATATTTCCTCAATACAAAAATTGACCAAATGTTTATTTTCTGCCTGTTCCAGAGATAAATTAGGATTTTTATTAAATTTTTGTTATGATTATTAAAATTTTTCCTGCCAATTATCCTGTTCGCTATTTTCCAGTCAAGAATTAATCACAATAGCCAAAGTGGCCAAAATCAAATTGACACACCAAACTGACAATCATACCGTCGGTGTTTGATGTTCTTAACCGATTTAATGGTTGCAATTACCCATACTAGCTAACTAATAGCAGCACAACCCTCACCCAAGATGAAGATTTCTCGTAAGACAACACCAGATTTAAGTCCAGGCGATGTGATGTTTCCCAACAAGCTACCATCCTAAAAAAGTATAAAAATAGCTGATGAGACTATCTAATCGATGTTTTCTGGAATAGGATGTAACTATGTTGTAGTTGCTGGAGGCATTGCCACCAGTCGATGTTAGAGCTTTTGAGAGCAGAGCCGGAAACAGACCCCCTTCACTTTTTAGTCGGAATCAATTAAAATTCTCATTCCAAAGAGATCAACATAGCAGTTATGCTCCAAGACACACAAACCATCCGCCATTACCAAAAAATTACTGACGCCTTCGTCGAGTTATGGAATCGCGGGTATCGCTCGGATGATATGCGGATGTATTTGGATGGCTATCTAGCCGCACTGCGAAATGGCAACGTTATTGAACCATTCCTGATCCATCGTTTGGAGGAAGAAGCTAGTCGTTACTTATACGATGCGTCAAATTTTGTTATGCCACAACCACAGCCACAGCATGATTATTACTAATTCAAAAGCTATTCATAGTGGCTATAAAGCAACGCAGATAATCATAGCACATTATCTGGTAATGTCAACAACTGTATTCATGTTAACTTTGGGAATCTTGTAATTACAAAAATCACCCCTCAACCTTTGAGGGGTATTTAATTAGGGTTTGCGAAAAATTAAACGCAAAGTATCGCGAAGGTTGACGCAGAGGGGCGCGGACTTTTAATGATGGCGTTGTATTTTGGATTAAAAAAAAGGGATGCTTTGTTGCAACCCAAATTAAGCTAATTTAAATTTTATTTTTCACTGATGCAGAATTGATTAAGAAGCTAGTGCGATTTCTACCATTTGTTGTAATTTACCTTGTTGGTAAAGTTCAATCATAATATCAGAACCGCCAACGAATTGACCATCAATATAAACTTGGGGAATTGTAGGCCAGTTGGAGTATTCTTTAATGCCTTGGCGAATTTCGTAATCATCTAAAATGTTAATGGTTTCAAAGGGAACGCCCAGAGTATTAAGAATCTGCACAACGTTGTTAGAGAAACCACATTGGGGCATTAACTTAGTTCCCTTCATAAAAACGAAAATTTTATGATTGTTAATTAATTCTTCAATTCTTTGTTTTACTTCTGGTGTCATGGTTGTTCTGTTCCCTATTTTTGCTGATATTTTTGATAGCTAATAGTCGTTGACTATGGACTAATTTATTTAAGAAGCAGCCCCTTGCCAAGCTTCTGGGGTATATGTTTTTAATGCCAAGGCGTGGATAGCTTCAGTGGACATAGCTTGGCGCAAAGCACCATAAACTAACTGATGCTGCTGCACCAGTCCTTTATCTGCAAACTGCGATGAAACTACTGTCACCTGATAATGGTCGCCACCACCGGTCAAGTCTTGTACTTGCACTTGAGCATCTGGCATTTCCGCTTTGATCATTGCTTCAACTTGCTGCGGAGTAATCATCGCAATTCCTGAAAAACCTACTTATATATTATTAACAGATATGGCATGATTAACTCTGCCAAATTGCGGTTATGGCAGTTTGATTTCAACATTGGTTTTTTACTCCCCTGGTATTGGTGGGAGTCTATGGGATTGGGGATTGGGAGTTGGGGATTGGGGATTGGGGACTGGGAATTGTATTTTCTTCCCCTGCGCCCCTGCCTCCTCTGCGCCCCTGCTTCCTCTGCTTCCTACTTCTGGGATGAAGAAGAACTGCCGCCTTGTCGGGGGTAGGGAGCGTCAACGAAACCTAATTCAAACAGTTGTTGATAGGCTTTTTTGCCTAGTTCGCGTGTGGGGCTTTGACTTTTAATAATTTGCACTAATAGAGGTACGGCAAATTCTGGTTGATTTTGGGCGCGATGCACAAGTGCTAGTTGATATGTGGCTTCATCGCGTTTTTGGGCTGTGATGCGAGCTTTTTCACGCTGGGAATCAGAGACACGCAGGTCTATGCCGGAAAAGCTAGAGTTTAACTCTTGATAAAAATTGGATAGCTGGTTATATACCTGACGGGCTTCTTGGAGCTTTTTAGCAGCTTGGGTGTAGTTTTGGGCAGCTACAGCTTGCTCTGCCTCTTTCATCAAGCGATCGCCACCTTCTATGCTCAGTAGGCTATTATTTTGGGCTGTAGGACGTAAATTATTGGGACTATTAGGATCAATCGGCTTTGGTTGATTTTGAGCTTGAGCAGGTGCAACCAGGGCTAGGGTTGCTAACACCGCTAGAGTAGTCAGACGAATTAAGGGAGCAGGAGCAGCAACTTTCATGGGGTCAATTTGTGCAACAACTATTAAGAAATCGAACAAGGTAGGCAAACTTCGGGTATCTTAACTCTGTTTTCGTTTTTAACAAAACGCAGCTAAGTACGTAGTTTCTTTGATTTAGACTGAAAATCGGTTTTACAGAGTTCCCATTGCCCTTGCATCAACCACAATCGCCCCTATGAACAATCGCAATCTATCTTCTGATTCCGCAAATAACGGTGAACCAGCCAGCAGTATGGGATTAGTTCTGCAACGGGGAGGTGAAGAATTAATCTTAGCGAAAGCTTTAGACCGCTTCACCATCCGTTTTGTCACCGACTTTCCTGTGCAACAATTATCTCAGGTTAGTTGGGCTATTTGGCAGCGTAGTATCATTCAAGCCAAATTAGAACTATTTCAAACTACGCCAGAACAGATAGAAATTGCGATCGCCCAAGCACGTCATGACGATAATGTAGTTTTTGCTAGTCATGTCTACACCGTTCAGAATAATCCTGAAACTTACGTTTATTTGGCTGACCAAATGACGATTCAGTTTGCTGATGGGGTAGATAGCGTTAAAATCAATCTCATCGCTGCCCAATTTCAGCTAGTTCTAGATAAACCCATACCTGGATTACCCAATGCTTTTGTATTTTTGGTGAGCAAACAAGCTACAGAAAATCCCCTCAAAATTGCTAACCAATTGCAAAAAATGCCGGAGGTATTGGCGGCTGAGGCTAATGTGTTAATTGAAAGCGAACCACATTATAAACCCAGTGACACATTGTATAGTCAGCAATGGTATCTCAACCATAATGGCGGTAGTGACCTATCCCTTGGTTCTCATATTGCAGTAGAACAAGCTTGGGATGTTACCCGTGGGGTTCGGTCTGTGGTTGTGGCGGTGGTTGATGATTCTTTTGATTTGAATCACCCAGACTTTCAAGGTAGTGGTAAGGTGGTTGCACCCAGGGATTTAAGGGACAATGACTTTTTACCTTTACCAGATGGCAAAGGTAGTAGTCATGGTACAGCCTGCGCTGGGTTAGCGGTAGCGGAAGAAAACGGTGCGGGGATTGTGGGAGTCGCCCCTGGTTGTGCTTTAATGCCGATTCGTACCACTGGATTTTTAGATGATGAATCCATTGAACAGATATTTAACTGGGCAATAGAAAAGGGTGCTAGTGTAATTTCTTGTAGTTGGGGAGCTTCGGCGGTTTATTTTCCTTTATCTTTGCGGCAAAAGGCGGCTATTACTAGGGCTGTGACACAGGGGCGCAATGGTAAAGGTTGCGTTGTTTTATTTGCGGCTGGTAATGCTAACCGTCCTGTGAGTGGAACTGTATATGAACAGGATTGGCCTAATAATGTTTTACAAGGTCTGACAGACTGGCTCGGTGGTTTTGCTGTTCATCCTGATGTGATTACCGTTTCCGCATCGACTAGCATGGGGAAAAAGGCTGCTTACAGCAATTGGGGGACGAATATTTCTGTGTGCGCCCCTAGCAATAATGCGCCTCCGGGAATGTCATTTCCAGGAAAGGGTTTTTTATATACACAACCCACAATCAAGACTTCTATCATGGGTAAGGGAATGTTGACCACTGACCAGATAGGGGCAGCAGGTTACGATGTAGGAAATTTTACTAACAATTTCGGGGGAACTTCTAGTGCGACACCTGTAGTAGCTGGGGTAGCGGCTTTGGTGTTATCTGCTAATCCTAATTTGACAGCGCAGCAAGTAAAACGCATTTTAGAAACTACCGCAGATAAAATTGTAGACAATGAACCTGACCCGCAATTGGGACTGTATGGCGGGACTTATGATACCAATGGCCATTCTCAATGGTTTGGTTATGGGAAGGTGAATGCAGCTAAGGCGGTGCAAGCTGCTTTACAAATGCGCGCTGATAATATCAATGCAAATCAGCAAATTCAGGGGAGTAATTCTAATCCAGTCGAAATTCCTGATGGTAATCTTCAAGGGGTGAAGAGTGCGATCGCGATTGCTGAAGCGAGTACAGTTAAAGATATTCAAGTTACTGTCAATCTCACCCATAATTTTTTAGGTGATTTAGAAATTTACTTAATTGCACCTAATAATCAGCAAGTTCTATTACAAAATCGGACTTTAGGATGTCGCACTGAGTTAAAAACAACTTATACACTGCGATCGCAGCCTTTACTCAAACAGTTAATCTCTCAGTCTACTAAGGGTAGTTGGCAGTTATGGCTTGTAGATTATGCACCTCAAGATGTTGGTAAACTCATTAGTTGGGAGTTGAGGTTGGGGATTTAGTTATTAGTTATTAGTCATTAGGATTCTTGCATAAATACTTTGGTGTTGCTGACAAGACTATTTAAAAGCTCACGCATTCGCCGCCAGGCGTTCCCGCAGGGTAGGCGCAGAGACGCAAAGAAGAACGCAGAAAGTCACTCTTGAATTTATGTATTTGGAGTGTTCAATTATTCGTGCAAGAGGTTTAATAGTCAATGGTCAATAGTTATTGGTCACGGGTATGTAAATAATTTAATTCGAGTTCATTTTCTGTGTCTCTGGTTCTTTGGTAAACTATGGGGCAAAGTTTTGTGTTGGCACTCATACAATCCATGTGTGGTGTTTTGGCACACACTATGAGTAATCCACCTAAAATAAATAACAAACCACAAATTGCGGCTGTTTGTAGCCACGAAATTTCTAAGATTCCGTGGACTACTATTTCTCTGAGGACAGAAACAATCGCTACTTCTACGGCTACACCTACAGCAATGCTGTGTTCTTGGAGATAAACCATTAATAGGCGAAATAACTCAACTAAAATTAAGACAAAGAGGATTTTCGCTGTAACGTGTTTATAGTTTAGGGGTTGGGCGATCGCAATAAATATTCCCCATAATTCTATAACCATGAAACTAAACAAAGCTAAACATAAAACTATGACTAATAAGTCTTGAAAAGCTTCCATATTACGCACGATCGCATGACGGTCTAACCAGCGATCGCAAAATAAAAATCTACTTTTGATGCGCTTTTTCATGTAAATTTCCGGTTTTCAATGGTTAAACAGCAGTACAGTCAACTCATGACATACTCCCATTGTTACCGAATGTCAATTATTCTTGCATCAGCACAAATAATAATTTTAGAGTTATTATTTATGAACTATTACTTTGTAATTTCTTAACGAATAAACATCATAAATTAGTATATAAAACTGTTCACTCTTGACTATTTATTGTTGAGACTTTTGTGCTTGTTGCAACAATAATTCAGCATTTTTTGACCACTGTAAATTACCCTGTGAACTATATAAATTTTTGGCATGGGTAAGCACTTTCACCGCTTCCCCATATTGATTTAACTGCATAAATGCTAAACCTGCACCATAATAAGCATTGGGATAATTAGGGTTAGCTTCTGCTGATTTTCTAAAAGAGTTTAAAGCTTCTTGTAATTTACCTTGATTAAACCAAATTACGCCGAGATTATAATGCGCGTCGGGATATTGGGGGTTAATTTTAATGGCTTGTTCAAAGGCAGCTTGAGCTTGACTAATTTTACCTTGTTGCAGATAACATAAACCAACATGATAGTGAGGTTCTGGCGCATTTTTACTATAAGTCACGGCTTTTTGAAAAGATGCGATCGCACCTTCCCAATCTTGCTGCTGTTGTTTGACTAATCCTAAGTTATAGTGGGCAAATCCTAGTTGTGGATCTAGTTCTAAAGCGCGTTGTAAATATTCAGTTGCTTGTGGTAAATTATTTCCTTCTAACAATGCTCCTCCTAAATTCGCAAAGGCAAGAGAAAAGTTAGGATCAGCTTGAGTTGCTCGATAAAAGGCGTTAGCTGCTGGCTGTAATTGTCCAGTTTGTCGCAATGCTAAACCTAAATTGTAATGGGCTGCGGCTAAATTGGGATCTAATTGTGATGCGCTTTGAAAAGCTGCGATCGCATCTTGCACCCTTCCCGCCTGAATTGCTTGTAAGCCTTGATTTAATAAGGCTGTGGCTGTGGGTAAGCTAGTTTGTGCTAAGAGTTTAGGGGTGTGGGCGTTTTCTTGTAAGCTGAAATTGTGAGTATCTAAGTTGAAAGCTTGGGTAGTAGGGGATTTTGCTGAGATCGGCGCAATCATTCCCCAGGATAATGTTAACCCCAGTATTGCAATTAGCGGATAGTTATAGATAGATAATTTCATTGATGTATTGACTCTAGCTAATTTCCGTCACTGTTATTCATAAAAAGTTTTTTAAACAATTAGGTTTTAACAAAACTTTTAGCTTTGGTATTAAAGTTAGTTTTCCTTAACCTTTCTTAAGGTAAATCTTACGACAGGCTACAATTTTTTTTGCCTTTAGTTAAACAAGAGATAATGACAAGTTAAAGGGGGGATAATTCTCCAGCAAGAGAACAATTATTCATCCCTGAAAACAACAGGGCTATGCGGTAAGAGAGAGTTACTGCAAGGGAGGTTTTATGAGCGAAAAAGTCATATCAGGTTCACGGAACGTTGCTATTGTCGGCCCTTATTTAAGTGGAAAAACCACATTATTAGAAAGTTTGTTATTTGTGACCGGTGCGATTTCTCGCAAAGGTAGCGTTAAGGATGGTAACACAATCGGTGATAGTGCGGGAGAAGCACGCGATCGCCGGATGAGTGTCGAAGTGAGTGCAGCTAGCACAGAGTATAACAACACGCGTTTTACTTTTATTGACTGTCCCGGTAGTGTAGAGTTTGCCCAAGAAACTTATAACGCTTTAATTGGTGTTGATGCAGCAATTGTAGTCTGCGAACCTATCCGCGATCGAGTTTTAACCCTAGCTCCTCTATTTAAATTCCTAGATGACTGGGAAATTCCCCATCTAGTCTTTGTGAATAAAATGGATCGAGCTAATATTCATGTTTTAGAAACATTACACGCTCTCAAAGCTGTTTCTAGTCGTCCATTAGTAGCGCATCAATACCCCATCATGCAAGGGGAACAACTCACAGGTTTTATTGATATGGTGAGCGAACAAGCCTATCAATATCACCCAGGTGCGCCAGCTGATCCTATTCCTTTTCCTGAACATTTAAAAGCAGAAGAACATACAGCTAGAGCCGAAATGTTAGAAGCTTTAGCCAATTTTGATGATCATTTACTTGAAGAACTTTTAGAAGACATCGAGCCTCCCCAAGAAGAAATTCTCTCAGATTTAAAAATGGAATTAGGAGCTGATTTAGTAGTTCCTGTATTCTTTGGCGTAGCCGAACAAGATTATGGGGTTAGACCTTTATTAGAAGCACTGCTACGGGAAGCACCAGAACCAGAATCAACCGCCCAACGTCGCCTCAAAGATAGTAAAGCCAGCAATACACCCCTAGCCCAAGTCCTCAAAACCTATTACACTCCCCAAGGTGGTAAACTCTCTCTCGTGCGGGTTTGGCAAGGCAAATTAACCGATGGTATTGTTCTCAATGGTGTGCGCGCTGGTGGAATCTATCGCCTCATGGGACAACAACAACATTCAGTCAATGAAGCTGGCGTGGGTGAAATTGTCGCTTTGAGCAGATTAGAAGGCGTTAAAACTGGGGATATCCTGTCTACAGAAAAACCCATTGCATTACCCAAAGTTGAACAGTTAGAACCAGTGTATGCACTAGCCATCACCCCAGAAAAGCGCAACGATGAAGTGAAACTCAGTGCAGCCATTACTAAGTTACTAGAAGAAGACCCCTCTTTAGCTTGGGAACAACACGGGGACACCCATGAGGTGATTCTGTGGGGACAAGGTGAAATACATTTGCAAGTCGCTTTAGATAGACTGCGGCGCAAATATAACCTACCGATGTCTACCCACTTACCCCAAGTACCCTATAAAGAAACCATCCGCAAAACCGTAAATTCAGTACATGGACGCTACAAACACCAAAGTGGTGGTCATGGTCAATTTGGCGATGTTTTTCTAGATATTAAACCCTTACCACGGGGTGAAGGCTTTAACTTTAAAGAAACTATCGTTGGTGGTGTAGTTCCTAGACAATACATTCCCGGCGTAGAAATGGGAGTGAGAGAATTTCTGTCTCATGGGCCTTTGGGTTTCCCTGTAGTCGATGTGGCGGTAACGCTGACTAATGGTTCATATCATAACGTTGATAGTTCCGAACAAGCCTTTAAGCAAGCGGCGCGGTTAGCAATGCAAACAGGTATACCTCAAGCGCAACCTACGCTTTTAGAACCAATTTTGCGGATACAAGTCACCACACCCAGCGAATTTACCTCTAAAGTCCTGCAACTGTTGAGTGGACGCAGAGGTCAAATTTTAGGCTATGAAGGTAGAAACGATTGGCAAGGTTGGGATAATATCTCTGCTTACTTACCCCAAGCCGAGATGCAAGACTTTATTGTAGAGCTGCGATCGCTCACTTTGGGCGTTGGTTATTTCCACTGGGAATATGATCATCTTCAAGAAGTCCCAGAAAAACTTGCTGAACGTGTTATTGCTGGTAACGGTTCCAACGGTCACAGCAAATAGTTTCAATTTACTCAATGTCTCCTCTATTTTGAATCATGGAGTGGCAGTAATTGTCACTCCATTTTCTTCTGCACATCAAATAAGAGAACTCAAGGCATTTAAACAAAAATGGGGTGAAACAGGATACCAAAAATTTCAAGATTTCATTAGATCAAGATTCAATATTAATTAAAAGTTTTTAAAGTCACTGTTATAATATTTTAAAATTAGCTGTTATAGTCTCATTATATTTAGTGATGGTAACACTTCAATTAAGACAATTAAGTGTACCGCCGGGACATAGAGTAATACTACAAAATGTTAGCTGGCAAGAATTTGAAGCAATTCTCGCAGAACTAGGCGAACACCGTGCAACTCGGTTGGCTTACATTCAGGGAACTTTGGAGATAAGAATGCCATTACCAAAGCACGAAGTAGCCAAAGTTATCATCGGTGATATGGTAAAAATTCTCTTAGAAGAATTAGAAATTGATTGTGAATCTTTTGGTTCAACCACATTTAAAAGAGAAGATATGAGTTGTGGTGTAGAACCTGACGATTCTTTCTATATTCAAAATCATGCTCAAATGATTGGTAAAGAACGTATAGACTTAACAGTTGACCCACCACCAGATTTAGTCATTGAAGTTGATGTTACTTCTAAAACTCAACTGGAAGCTTACGAAGCCTTAAAAGTCCCTGAATTGTGGCGATATGAAAAAGGTAAACTGCAAATAAATATTCTGCAAGATGGAAAATATGTTGAATCAGAAATCAGCCCTAATTTTCCCAACTTGCCGATTATAGAAGCAATTTCCCAATTTGATGAACAAAGCCGAACTTTAGGGAGAAGTCCCACACTTAGGTTATTTAGGAAGTGGGTAAAAACACAAATTGATTGAAGCGCACATCATTGCGCCTCTAAGAATTATGTGTGTGTCCACGAAGAAGTTTCTAACTAAAATAAATCAAAGTTCTTGTTGCAGATATTGCTGATATCCTAGCTGTTCTAGTTTAGCTTGCTTATCCATCACCATATCACATAGACTTTGGCGATAATTCTGCACCTTTTCTAATAAATCCGGTTGATGAGTTGCCAGAATTTGCACCGCCAAAAGTCCAGCATTTTTCGCATTACCTATAGCAACCGTCGCCACGGGAATCCCGGCTGGCATTTGGACGATAGAATACAAAGAGTCCACACCTTGTAAATTACGAGTAGCAACAGGAACACCAATTACAGGCAAAGGTGTTAAAGCAGCTACCATACCAGGAAGATGAGCCGCACCACCAGCCCCCGCAATAATGACTTTAATTCCGCGTTGATGGGCAGATTTAGCGTACTGTACCATCCTTTCTGGGGTACGATGGGCAGAGACGATCGCGACTTCACTTTCAACACCGAATTGATCACAAACAGCGATCGCATCTTTCATCGTAGGCAAATCTGAATCACTGCCCATAATAATGCCAACAACAACAGACATAATAATTAAAAATTAAAACTTCAAAATTTAGCCACACCAGAAGGTGAAGTGCAAATATCATCTCATATTTAATCAATAGTCAACAGTCAACAGTCAACAGTTTTTCCCCCTGCCCCCTGCCCCATTCCCTATGCCCTATGCCCTATGCCCCATTCCCAACCTATAGACATTATCAACGCTAGAATTCCCGGTTATCAGGGTTTGCAAATGCTTTTAGTGAATTCTCAGGGCATAATTGAGCAAATTCTGCCGATGGGAACAGTATTTAAGCGAATTACGCCACAGGATTTGCAAATATTAGACGTAGCTGGAGATTGGATTTCTTTAGGAGGGGTTGATTTACAAATTAATGGGGCTTTAGGTTTGGCGTTTCCCGATTTAGCACCGGAAAATTCTCATTTGATGGCGAAAATTTCCCAATATCTCTGGAATGAGGGAATTGATGCTTATTTACCAACTCTTGTAACTACTTCTGTAGAGAATATACAGCGATCGCTGGCTGTGATTGCAGATTTACTTTCTACTCCCCAAACTACAGCGCAAGTTCTCGGTGTCCACTTAGAAGGGCCATTTTTAAACTATCACAAGCGCGGCGCACACCCAGCCGAGTATTTATTGCCCCTCACTATCGATGAAGTCAAGCGGGTATTAGGTGATTATGCTCATATTGTAAAAGTGATCACCTTAGCACCAGAGTTAGATACCACAGGGGAAGTCATCCCCTATTTGCGTTCTTTGGGTATCACCGTCAGTCTAGGACATTCCCAAGCCACGGAAGCGCAGGCAAAACAAGCTTTTGAACTAGGCGCAACGATGGTAACTCATGCTTTCAATGCTATGCCACCCCTCCACCACCGCGAACCAGGATTATTAGGTGCAGCGATGACTCACCCTGGTGTCATGTGTGGCTTTATTGCTGATGGGGAACACATTACACCCACAATGTTAAAAATTCTCCTCCGTGCTTGCCCAGGCTTATTTTTAGTTAGTGATGCGCTGTCACCTCTGGGATTACCCGACGGTGTTTATCCCTGGGATAGTCGGGAGATAGAGGTAAAAAACGGCACTGCCAGACTACCCGACGGCACATTATCGGGGACGACTCTCCCTTTATTAGTGGGAGTGCAGAATTTAGTCAAATGGGGAATTTGTGACATAGAAACTGCGATCGCCCTCGCTACCGATGCACCTCGAAAGGCGATCGGTTTACCTGGAATTTCCCCTAAGCAAGCCGCTAACTGCTTACGCTGGCATCAAAATCAGACCACTAAAGAACTTCAGGTTATGCGAATATTGCATTAATTTTTACATTTCTTTAGCAATAGCTTTTAACTTTACATCTTAATTAGCGTTAGAATAAACGATACTTTCCCAGCAATTGATACCAATTCACAAAAAGTTTGATCAAGATGCAAACGCTAAAAGTTTTGCTGAGTATCACTTTTTGAATTTTCAATTTTGCAGGCGCAAGCCTTATCATAGGCGTATTGTGAATTGGTGTGACATCAGGGTTATCAATCAACTTCTTTAGTAGAAAAAGTTAAGTAAAAATGGCACTCTACTTCTTGATTTTGTTGTGTGCTGGTTTAATGTCTGCTTGTTTTTTGTTAAAAAACAATCACAGAGAAATTGCATATTTAGTAGGTATATTTGCGATTATCAGCTTAATTGCCATCTTAATCCTAGCTCCCTGGCAATTCCTACTTTTACTATTGATTCCTGTAGTTATCAGTACAAGTTACGAATACTACATTAATACTCGTGTTTCTATAGAGACAGAAGCAGCACAAACACCTGTATTGCTGAACGAACCAGAAGATAAATTAATTTATCGTGGTGCGATATATCACGCTGACAACCATCATAAATCTGATGAAGTCAAAACATCACCAATTACTCATAAACTACACTACAGGGGGGGTATTTACTCAGTGTGCGCTGATGGCAATGACTCCCACACCACAACAGATACACCATCAACAGACTGTAAATTAAGCTTTCGGGGAAATACATATTCCATCAAATTACAAACAGAACAATTAAAGGAAAAAGCCAGTCAGTAGTTTATGAATGAGGCGCACCCAATAAAACAATTGAGCAGTTTAACTCATTAATAACTTGGGTTGTAACTTCACTGACAGCAAATCCACCTGTGGTTCGATAACGAACAGCGCGTAAAATTGCCAAATCAAAAGTTGCTGCTTCTTTGATGATTGCTTGAGCAACATCATCATCTCGAACTATCTTAATTTCTGTTCGCGCCTGCACTTGACTATTAACGATAATCTCAGATAACTGAGTCGCAAATTTTTCTAATAGCGGTGCTGGTGTACTCAAACCACAAACGTGCAGTAATACCACCTCACCTTGATTACTGTCAGCCATAATTTGCGCTAGCCTTAAAGCACCTACAGTTTGTGGCCTTAAGTCACCAACAGGGACTAAAATTTTGCGGATGGCATTGGGGCTATTTAACAAGCGTGCCACCGCTACCGGACAATGAGAAGACCAGAAAACACTATCAATGACGCTACCAAATAATCTGGCGCGTAAACCCGTAGTTCTAGACCAACCCATCACCACTAAACTAGCATTTTGTTCTCGACTAGCGCGGCTGATTCCTAAAGCCACATCATCATCAATGCGAATAGCAGATTGTACTTCCACGCCAAATTCTTGACCGATATCTTTAGCTAATCTCAGTCTTTGTTGACTTTGTTCTAGTGCTATTCCCAATTGGGGATCATCCATATGCACATGAGATTTAGCAATAGCTAATGGAACAATCCGCCCAGTTTCGTGATGAGCTAAAATTGCCGCCATTTCTATAAGGTATCGTTGGGTTTGAGGATTATATATTGGGACTAAAACTGTAAAAGGATAATGATTTTCTTCTAATAGTTGTTCTTCAGCATTTCCCCACCACATAGCCAGACTATCTGTGTCTAATTCTGTTTGAGGCAATTGTAATAAAGTTGCAGATTTAGCAGTAATAATCGGCCCGATAATTGATGTGACTAGCATCAAGACAATAACACTATTTAAAACACCTTCGTCAACTAACCTTTGCCCTGCCGCATTTATACTTTGATAGGCTACTAATGTAGCTGCTAATGTAGCTGCTACCTGTGGTAATGATAAAGACCACATAGTAATCAGTTCTGCATTATTGTAGCGGTAAATTAATTTAGCGAACAATGCAGCTAAAAATTTACTCCCAATCAAAGCCACAACAATCAATAAAGTTAACCAAAAAGAAGAAAGGGTTTTGATAAAGGCTGGGATGTTAATCAACAATCCCATATCCACAAAAAAGCAGGGAATAAATAAGGCACTACCAATAAATTCGACCTTCTCTTTAACAGGGCTACGTCCCAAAACATCATTAACAGCTAAACCTGCAAGAAATGCGCCTACAATCTTCTCTACGCCAATGATTTGCGCTCCTACGGAAGCTAAAAATAATGCCAGTAAAATAAACAAAAACTGGTTACTTTGCTCGTCTCCAGAACGCCGAAAGAATTCCTTACCCAACCAATCAAAACCAAACAGCACCGTAATCGAGTAAATTGTCAACCCGCCTAATAAAGTTAAGAGACTTAACGTTGTAAAATCACCACTGTGAATACCTACACAAATAGCCAGAACTAGTAAAGCACCTGTATCAGTAAAAATTGTGGCACCAATTGTTACTGTGACAGCTTCATTCATTACTACTCCTAGACGGCTAACAATGGGATATGCCAAAAGAGTGTGAGAAGCCAGTAAAGAACCTATTAAAACAGATGTATTCCAGCTAAAATTAAAAATGCGGCCAACTAAAATTCCGGCGATCATTGGCACTATAAAAGTCAAGAAGCCAAATCCCATCGACCGATTTTTTGTTCTGCGAAACTGCTCAATATCAACTTCTAAACCAGCGACAAACATTAAGTAAACTTTACCGATATCCGAGAGTAATTTCACAGTTTCGGAATCGGGATTTAAAAGCTTTAAACCACTTTGTCCTAAAATTACCCCTGCTAACAGAAGTCCGACTAATCCAGGTAATTTTAAGCGTTCAAATATCGGCGGAACAGTGAAAATTACTGCTAAAAGAATCGTAAAAGCAATAATAGGAGTGTCAACTAGTAAATTAGAACCCATATATTGTGATTATTATTTAAAGGTTAAAATATAACTAAGAAAGTATTCTTGGCGATACTTGATAAATTGGCTATCTATAAACAATTTGATGGGACAAACTATATTTTCTGGATATCAACTCCTATATGGTGTTTATGTCGTAGGCTATTATGGCACCTTTATGATAATTTTATTCAAATATAGAAAAATCTATATATATGCGAATTAATTTAGTATTAATGAGAGTTTACAGGGGCGATCGCCATTAAAAATTTCTCACATCTGAATTTAGAGAAAATACAGTCTCAATCATGATGTATCGACACAATTCACCATACCTACACCAGATATTTACCTCCCATAACCTCACAAAACTGTATTGACCCACACAATTTACCAAACAGCCGATTAGTAATCGTAGCCTTATTGCCGCCTCATCGTAATGCTGCACCAGACATAATTCCAGAAAAATCTGGAAGAGTGTTCTGAATGTTGGCTATCAATGATAATTTTAAGAATCGGGAAGCCTTAAAAATCGAAGTTTATGAACGCAGCCGACGATAAAACTATTGTTCGTGAGTATTTCAACTCCACAGGGTTTGACAGATGGAGACGGATTTATGGCGATGGTGAAGTTAACAAAGTCCAGCTAGATATCCGCAATGGCCACCAAAAAACCGTGGATACCGTCATCGGCTGGCTCAAAGATGATGGTAATTTAGCAGACTTGTCAATCTGTGATGCTGGGTGCGGTGTGGGCAGTCTCAGCATTCCCTTAGCTACGGCCGGTGCGAAGGTTTACGCCAGCGATATTTCCGAGAAAATGGTAGAAGAAGGCAAACAAAGAGCGTTAGCCGCCTTGGGAACTGCTGAAAATCCCACCTTTGCCGTTCAGGATCTAGAATCTTTGACAGGTAGTTATCATACCGTCATCTGTTTAGATGTCCTGATTCACTATCCCCAAGATAAAGCCGATGAGATGATTTCTCACCTCTGTTCTTTGTCTGAGTCAAGAATTATTCTCAGTTTTGCGCCAAAAACCTGCGCCTTAGCTTTACTCAAAAAAATTGGTAGTTTCTTTCCAGGCCCCAGTAAAACCACCCGCGCCTATCTCCACCGTGAAACTGATGTCATCAAAATTCTAGAAAGCAACGGCTTTACTATTCAAAGAAAAGCATTCACCAAGACTCGCTTTTACTTCTCCCGCATCTTAGAAGCTACTAAGAGTGCAGATTAGGGATTGGGGACTTGTACTGAGCTTGTCGAAGTATTGGGGACTGGGATAAAGGAGGCAGGGGGGCAGGGTGCAGGGGGGAAATTCTTCTCCCCCCTGCACCCTGCACCCGTTCGGCTGACGCTCACGGCGGAAGCCTGCTCCAATTCCTCTTCTATGCCCCATTCCCTATTCCCTATTTCCATGAATATGGAATCAAAATTTGTAAGTTAATACCTGAATTGCTGTACTATCAGACAAATCTCCAGATTTAATATTAATGGTGTCGCTACTACTACGACGCACAGGTGTACCTTGCATCAAGGTTAAAAAGTCGTCTACTGGTGTGATATTACAGGTTTGAGGATCAGCAGCTTGTGTGCGGTAGTGGGTAGGAATGACCAATTTGGGATTTAAAACTGCGATCGCCTGTTTTGCTTCTTCAGCAGTATAAGCCTTATCGCTACCACCCACGGGAATTAACAATACATCTGGTCGTCCCATGAGGATTTTTTGTTCGATGGAAATCGGTGCAGCTGCTCCCCCTAGATGTAAAATGTTAACTCCGCCTTGCGTCCACTTCCAAGCTGTATTAATACCAAATTGCTTACCACCTTTGCGATCGTGGTCAGTTGCAATTCCTTGTAACTTCATCCCCTGGAATTCATACGCGCCTGGTGTAAACACTAACTTGGGATTCCCAGGTAAACCATCAACTGCACCCTCATCTAGCAACTGACTGCTGATTAACACCAAATCTGCTGTCACCCTTGGAAGACGGTACTTAGCAGTACAACCAACAGTGCGGAAGGGATTAACGAGGATTCTCTTACCCCCACCTGTGAATAAAAAGCAGGTGTGACCTAACCACTGTACAGAAACCCCACTAGATTGGGCGTTAGCTTCAACATGGGAAACTAAGGTAGAAAATATCGCTGTGGATAATCCTGCCCCAGCATAGCCAATAAACTGTCGTCGTTTCATTGATGATTCTCTTGTAACTGTTGCAGAAAATTTCTGAGTAATTGTTTTCCTGAAGATGTCAGAACACTCTCTGGATGAAATTGGACACCTTGAATGTGAGGATAGTTCCGGTGTCTCACTCCCATGATTGTGCCATCTTCTACCCAAGCGGTGATTTCTAAAACTTCTGGACAAGTTTCCCGTTCAATCACCAGACTATGATATCTTGTGGCAGTCATAGGATTTTCTAACCCCTGGAAAACACCTACTCCAGTATGAGTTACCTGAGAAGTTTTACCGTGCATTAATTCTGGAGCAGAGATAATATTACCACCAAAGACTTGACCAATACTTTGATGTCCTAAGCAAACACCCAGGATCGGTAAATTAGAGCCTAACTCTTTAATTAAATCTAAGGATATTCCCGCATCTTCTGGACGACCAGGCCCAGGAGAAATCACGATCGCATCGGGTTGGAACTGCTGAATTTCGTCTAAAGATATCTTATCGTTACGGAAAACCTGAATATCCGATGCCACGGGAAATTCAGCCGCCAGTTCTCCGAGATACTGTACTAAATTGTAAGTGAAACTGTCGTAATTATCGATGACTATAATCACAGTGTGTAATAGCTCCTGGGTTCTACTCTCACCATGTTAATTGTCACCAGATTTGCGCCATTGTAAACCCATCATCAGCAAAAAATTGCTGTAAGCGTCACCACTCACTACTCATTACTTATTACTTATTACTTATTACTCATCACTCACTACTCAGCACCAGCTAAACGCCGCGCTACCGCCAACAGCACGGGCTAAACGCCCCGCTTCTGCTAACAGCACTCAGCACTCAGCACTCTAAAAAGCCGAAATCACCAAAGTGAACAATGGCGGTAGCAACAATACACCTGCGACAAATACAGCCACTAAAGCCGACACTAACACCGCACCAGCCGCGCAATCCTTGGCAATTTTCGCTAATTCATGGTAGGTCTGCTTTACAGTTAAATCTACTAAAGACTCAATCGCCGTGTTTAACAACTCTAGTGCCAAAACCAAACCACTAGTAATGCCGATAATGGCAATTTCCACGGCGGATAAATGTAAAAATACACTTAAGGCGATCGCCAAAGTACAAGCCGCTATATGAATACGGAAATTCCGTTGAGTCTGAAAACTGTAAATAATTCCAGCCCAGGCATACTTAAAACTCACTAGTAAACTAGAAGCCACTTGCCAAGAAAATTCCCGTTCTTTTTTGACTACGGTAAATAATTGATTTTGTGTTGGTGGCGGTGAGATTTGCTGAGACATAGGCTAAAATTTAGTACAGTGCGGTATATTTACTGAGAACCTGCGATGATTTTACTATTGCTATAAACTTTAATGCAGCTTTTCACAGAAGTATTATAAAAGGATGCTCTAAATTTCAAATCCATAAACACATAAGTATTTAATATTCTATGTTTATGCCAATACCAACAGACTCTAGTAAAGTTACCTGTTGTTTGAGCATTCGCATTAAACTCTCCTCATCAGGGTGATCCCAGCCCAATAAGTGTAGTAAACCATGAGCCACCAACCAAGCCAACTCAGTAGATAAACTATGTTCCTGTTGTTGGGCTTGAAACTGTGCCGTATTTACTGAAACAACTATATCTCCTAAATACAAAGGTGCAAGAGACATTTCCGCCACATATGGAAAATCCACCTCTAAGGCTGCAAAAGAGAGGACATCTGTAGCTTTATTTTGGTGACGATACTGGCTGTTTAGTTCTTTAACTTCTGTATCATCAGTTAGTCGCAGGCTAATTTCATAACTAGATGCTGCTGGAAGATGAGGTTGCAGAATTTCTAACCAGCAATGAAACCACTTTTCCCAAGTGTCAGGTGTAATTTGGTTTTCTAGGTAACAAGATTTCAGAGCCGCTTCAGAGGAAGACTCACAAAAAATATCCTGTACATCTAGTTCAACTTCCACCAATTGCCAAATCTCCTTACACCACTATGAGGAATTTTAAGTTTAACAGAGTCGAGTATCGTGGCAAATCGCAGAGAAAAATTTTAACGCAGAGGTTAGCAGAAAAGTCGCTCCAAGTTGAATGGGGATTGGGGACTGGGGACTGGGGACTGGGAAAGGAGACAAGGGAGACAAGGGAGTATTTATTTCTGTCTTAGCACTCACTCAGCACTCAGCACTCAGCACTCAGCACTCTTCAGCTAGGTATTTAGCGAGTTAGGTAAGCCAAGCCTACAAAAACGGCTAACAATCCCACTGTAGTTAGGAGGAAATGCTTCAATGAAGTACCACCCTTTCGCACCATATTTCGCATAGCCAACTTGACGTAGCTGGGTTGAGGTTCTGTTGAAGGTGAGTTACTCATAATTAAATAACAAGTTCTTTTATATATAAATGTAACAGTTTCCTAGAATTTATATTGCCAAATTGATCAAGTGTCTTCTACTTAGGGTATGAGGAATGGGGCATAGAAGAGGAATTGGAGCAGGCTTCCGCCGTGAGCGTCAGCCGAACGGGAGCAGGGTGCAGGGGGGAGAAGAATTTCCCCCCTGCACCCTGCACCCTGCCCCCTGCCTCCTTTATCCCAGTCCCCAGTCCCCAATCCCCAATTAAACCGACTCCACCAGTTGGTTTTCCTGACGCAGATAGGCTTGGATGAACATATCAAGGTCGCCGTTCATTGTGTCAGCGATCGCAGTTGTTTCTGCATTGGTACGCAAATCCTTTACCATCTGGTAAGGATGAAAGACATAGTTACGGATTTGGTTTCCCCAAGAGGCTTCCACCATATCGCCCCGAATATCGGCAATTTCTTGGGCGCGTTGTTCTTGGGCAATCACTAGCAGCTTGGCTTTCAGGCGTGCTAATGCTTTCTCTTTGTTTTGCAACTGAGAACGTTCTTCTGTACAACGTACAGCCAACCCTGTAGGTAAGTGAACTACCCTCACTGCTGTTTCTACCTTGTTGACATTCTGCCCACCTTTACCACCAGAACGGGATGTAGTGATTTCTAAATCCTTTTCGGGAATATCCAACTGTACAGAATCATCTATTTGTGGCATTACTTCCACCCCAGCAAAACTGGTTTGGCGTTTCCCATTGGCGTTAAAAGGTGAAATTCGCACCAGGCGATGTGTACCTGTTTCCGAACGCAAATAACCGTAGGCGTAACGACCGGTGATTTCTAAGGTGGCTGATTTAATCCCTGCTTCGTCACCTTCTGACTCTTCCGCCAAAGTTACTTTATAACCATGTGCTTCCGCCCAACGGGTATACATTCTCAGCAGCATAAATGCCCAGTCTTGAGCATCAGTACCACCAGCCCCAGCATTTATAGTTAACACTGCCCCTTCGGCATCATAAGGGCCAGACAACAACTGCTGTAATTCCCATTGGTCAAGTTCACGATTTAGCTTGGTAATGGTAGAGTCAGCTTCTTGTAAAAGTGCTGCGTCAGTTTCCAATTCCAAAAGCTCAACCACAGCTTTCGTATCTTCTAAACTGGCGTGCCACTGATGATACTGTTCTAAGTGGGCTTTCAGCTCGTTGAGTTCTTGCAGTGTTTTTTGGGCAGTGTTTTGATCATCCCAAAATTCTGGCTGTGCCGCTATTTGTTCTAAGTCTTGAATTTTTGCTGTCAGTGCAGGTACGTCAAAGATAGTCCTGGGTCTTACCCAGGCGACTAGACAACATTTCGATTTCGCGTTTGAGTTCTAATACGTCCATTTTGCTAGCTTGAAATAAATCGCTGCGAATAAATTTTGCGGGATTGCTATTTATTGTATTTGACTTTCTGATTTTAGCTGTAATTGGTGAAATTCTTGCACCATTCACGATGATTTTTCAGCAGTCATGTAACTTTGCTGTTGCAGATAGGCTTTGATCAAAAAATCAATATCGCCGTTCAATACGTCTTGAACATTTGTTGTTTCGACTTTAGTGCGTAAATCTTTCACCTTGGTGTAGGGATGTAAGACATATTCACGAATGATCTGGCTGGATAGAGATTTGATTTGCCCAGGTTGAATATCCGCAATTGATTTGACACCTTGAGCTAGTGCGATCGCCACTAGTTTACTCTTAAGTATAGCTAGGGCTTGCTTTTTGTTTTCTACTTGACTGCGTTCATGGTCACAAAAGACTACAACACCAGTTGGAGTATGAACCATTTGCACCCATGTTTTTGGGCGGTTAATATTGCCATAGTTACAAGGCAGAATAATTTCTAAATGATGTTCTGGGATTTCAAATTCAGTCTCTTTAGGCAAAATTGGACTTACTTATATAGTGTTTGAGCAAGTAAGTCGTTTACCTTGGCCATTTTTAGGAGATATCCGCACTATTCTTGTATGAATTCCTTGCTCTGACTTCAAGTATCCATAGACATAGCGTCCTTGAATTTGTAAGATGTATTTAACTTTAGTGATATCACTTTTGGCAGTATCAAATAGAGATACTTTGTACAAATGAGTTGTTGCCCAAAGGTAGTAAATCTGAAGTAAAGCGTTAGCCCAAGCATCTGTTTCTTGGTCACTCACTCCAGCAGTAATAGTCAAATATGCTCCGTGTTGGTCACAAGGATCAGATAGTAAATTTACTATCGTTTCTTGCTCAAGCTCTTGCTGGAGTTGGACTAGGTTAGTTTGTGCCTCTAATAGCAGATGTTGATCTACGGATGATTCTAGTAATTCTAGAGCGGCTTGGATGTCTTCTAATTTAGAGTACCACTGCTGCTTCTGTTTCAGATTTTTAGATATTCCCCACTGAATTTTTTGAACTGTTTGAATGTTAGTAGAAGTGTATTCCAAGTTAGCTTGAGCAATCAGTGGGTATAGCCTGTAGTTGATAGAATTTAAATACCTGTAGTCAAAGACAGTCTTCAGCTTTGCCTAAAATATTCGATAACCTTTCTACTTTGCTTTTAATATCTGCAAGTTCTAGCATAGCTTTGCCGAGTTGTGACTAGATACTAATACATATTGTATTACAAAAACTAGTTGCAACGTCTCACAGCTACAAAAAAACCGTAGTTACTCATGCTGTTACTACGGTTAATCAGTGTTTAAGTTGTTGTACTGAAAATATTTGTCTAGCGACGGTTGAGGGCAATTAGCAAGCGTAAAATGAAGATAAACAAATTGATGTAAGTTAAATACATCGACAAAGCCGCAGGTAGATATTGGTCATTGCGGTATGTACGGGGCAAGATGTAGAAATCTACCACTGATGCCCCAGCAAAGAGAAATACGCCAATACCAGAGATGCCAATTTCTAACCAAGTGGGTGTGTAAACACCAAACAGAGAGAAAACAAATTGACTTAAGCAGACAACAATCAAGGCGATAATGCCAAGAGAGATGGTTTTATTTAAAGCTATGCCATCTTGTTCTGAGAGATTTGAACCAATGGGACGGGCAACGATAAAGGTGACACCACAACCAAGGGCAGCGAAACCAATACCTGGAATCCCTACGCCTGGGGTTTTTAATGCCACAAACACTAAACCACTCAAGGTATATCCCGATAAGAGACTATAGGTAGCTAAAAGTGGCAAAGCCAGACTTTTTTTACCTTTTTCGGCGACATTTTGGGCTACAAAGAACAGAATTAACTCTAGAATGAATGCACCGATAAAAGTGGGAAAGAATATTCCAGGGTTAGTACGGATAACACCCAAACCACCGTAAGTTCCCAAGGCTGTCAGTATCAGACCCGCACCAACGTAAGGTAGGGCATTGGCAATGACATTAGGGCCGATTATGCCGTGAGACTGGGCATTACGAAACGCTTCGCGAAAATTGCTAGTATTGCTCATACGACAAGAATAAGTATTTTGAGAAAACTTCCTCATTATTCTTATTTTTAGCAAGATTTCTTGTTATTAGCTAGAGAGCAAATCATTAGTAATAGATTTTGTAGTTTTGTGATAAAAGTTCAAGTAATTGGCTAATTTAACTGGAGTATTAATCAAATTTATCTTTTGAGACTCAGTTTCAGTCTAGAAAGTTTTGGATTCTAACTTTAGACTTGCAGCTAGAGATTAATTAAGCATCTCTCAGGATAAATAGCTAGTTTTGTTGCGAAGAATAAACTTTATCTAAAGAGTATTTTCTATTAGAAAAACATAAGTAGCTGCCAGAAAACGGCAATAAAAATCATGCGTAGAAATACTGAATACGACAGATGTCCCGCCAATAAGTTCAGTAAAACGACGATGGCTTAATAAGTATCATCTGAGGAAAATAATTACAGATTTAAAGAGATACGCAACTCCATTTTGCCAAAAAAGGAGTTACAACAAAGGAACTTTTATATGGCTGCAAGTGAGTCCTCTATGCAAATTGATGGTATGGAGTTATTACACTTATACCACCAAAATCCTTCTATTAAACTTCGTAATCAACTGGTACAGTTACATACTGGATTAGTCAGAAAGATGGCTCATAAATTTAGTCATCAATGTAATGAACCTTATGAAGATTTAGAACAAATAGGTTATTTTGGTTTAATTAGGGCGATTGAGCGTTTTGATCCCAGCCAGGGATATGCTTTTAGTTCCTTTGCTGTTCCGTATATTCGCGGTGAAATGCTGCATTTCTTGCGCGATCGCAGTACCCTATTAAAAATCCCCCGTCGCTGGCAAGAATTATACAATGAAGGGCAGAAAGTCCGCAAAGAATTAGCAATCTCTTTAGGTCGTCCGCCCAAAGATACAGAAATTGCTAAAGAACTCAAAGTATCTGTGCAAGAATGGCAAGAAACTAAGTTAGCAGCCCAAAATCGGATGCCTTTGAGTTTAGATGCGACAGCAGTTCATTATGTTGATTGCCAAATCACCTTAGGTGAAGCACTTCCTTGTCCCCGTTCCACAGCTTTGCAACAGCAAAACGAAGAACGTCAACAATTGCAAGGGGCAATCAATATGCTAGACGACAAGCCCCGTCAAGCTGTGGAAATGGTATTCCTGAAAGAACTTTCTCGCAAGGATGCAGCTAAAAGTATTGGTACTAGCCCCATGACAGTTACCCGATACTTGCAAAAAGGCATTCAAGATTTAATTGTTTATTTGCAACCGCAAGCAGTCGCTACAGGTTCTTAAGAGTGCTGGCTTCGGAGTCCAGGAAGTAAAAAGAATAGCGTCTTTTGTGTGAGTACCTTTTTACAGTCTCAATCATCTGTTCTCCGCATCTCTTCATTAAGAATTACAAACTTGGTATTATTTCTAATTCTAGGGAATACTAGGGAAATGTTTATATCTCTAGTATTCTGCTATGCCTAAATTATTTGGTTATCTAAGCATCTATTTTGTAATTAGCTGGTTTTGTCTAGTTTTAGGGTGGTCATTTCCTGCACAAGCAGCTATTTATCCCAGCCCTCAACTAGAACAGCAAATTTTGGAAGTTCTCCGTAAACACCCAGAGGCAATTATTGAATCTGTCCAAGGATATCAACAACAGCAACAGCAGCAGGTTGATCAATCACGACAGGTGTTTTTACAGGATTTAAAAGTAAATCCACAAGCGATAATTGCTAATTCACCGACAACGGGAACAACCCCAGCAAAAACCGTATTGATAGAATTTTCGGACTTTCAATGCCCTTATTGTGCTGAGGCGCATCAAAAACTGCGGGATTTGTTATCTAAGCATCAACAGGATGTCACTTTAGTTTACAAACATTTTCCCTTACCTTCTCATCCTGAAGCTGTACCAGCAGCAAAAGCCGCTTGGGCAGCAAATCAACAAGGTAAGTTTTGGCAGTATCATGATCAGCTGTTCACCAATCAAAAACAACTAGGTGAGAGTTTATATATAGATGTCGCCAAAAAACTGAATCTAGATATGGATAAGTTTAACCGCGATCGCCTAGTTGCTGACGCTGATATCAAGCAGGATATACAACTAGCCAAAACATTGGGAATTCCTGGCACACCATTTTTTGTCATGAATGGTCAAAATTACTCTGGTGCAATCCAAGTATCAGAGATTGAGAGTCAATTAGCTACTGCTAATTAGAAGGGAGGGGATTTTAGCTTGACGTTCAATCTAAAATCCCAGACCATTAATCTTCTAATTGCTGAGAAGGTATTTCCACGGCTGAGACATCAATTGTCCCTTCCGGCGCAAAGCGTTGAAAATGTCCTTTGTTGACTGTCACTCCCTCTCCACAGTTAGGACATTGGGTTTGACTATTGTTTAAGCCAGCAAATTCATATCCACAAACAGGACATTGATCCGTTACTAGATTGCGTTCCAACCACCAACGCAAGCCAAAAAACGCCACCACAGGTGCAAGCAATAGTAATCCAAAGAGAATAACTAAAGAATTTACTAACCAACCCAAACCCAAAGAAGCCAGCAGCCAAGTAACTGCTAACACTGTTAGCAAAGGACGAAGATTCAAAAGATTCAGTTGAGAATTGTTAAGCCGCATTTTTAAATACTATCTATGCTCTTTATCTAGGATAACGAGTTTGGGGAGGAGTCAAAGGTCAATAGTCAATAGTCAATAGTCAATAGTCAATAGTTTTTTCCCTGCTACCTTGTCTCCTTTCTCCCAGTCCCCAATCCCCAATCCCCAGTCCTTCAAGATTCCAATAGCGATAAAAGTTGCCGTTGTAAAGCAGCTTGACCAAAATTAGCGATCGCTTGTTCTCTTAACCATTGTCCATGACAACGCTGATCTTCTCCTTGAAGAATTTCTATACAAGCTGCGGCTACGGCTTCGGGGTCGCGGTGAGGGACTTGCCAACCTACTTTTCCATCTTGGAGGGGGTCAGCAGACCCATCATTGTCACCGGATAATACTGGTATACCGCAAGCCATCGCTTCTAGATAAACTATGCCAAAACCTTCTTGTGAAGGCATGATGTAAGCATCGGCAAGGCGATAGTGTGCAATTAATTGTTCTGTAGGGACAAAACCAGCGAAAACTACGCGATCGCTGACTCCTAAATCTTGTGCCAATTGTGCTAATCTTGGCTGATCATCACCTCGACCAATAACTAAATATTTGACCTCTGGAAAAGCCTGCAATATTTTGGGTAGGGCGCGAATTGTTACGTCTACACCTTTGTAGATATCTCCTGACCACAATCGCGCTACGGTCATAATTACTTTGCTATCTGCTAGACCATACTTAATTAATAGTTCTGCTGACTTGACACCAGGGGTAAATTGATCACCATCAATAGCACAGGGTAACATTTTCACGTTGTGAGGCTCTATCCTATTAGCGGCACAGGCTTGATCACGACTATAGCGGCTAATAGTCCAAATGTCTTTTGCTACTGCTAAAGCCCGTTGTTCTCGTTTGGTGAGTGGGTGCCAGACTTCTTTACCATAGGTAAGGATGGTGTAAGGAATTCCTAATGGTTGACAGAGGGTTTGAATGAGTACGGCTAATCTGATATGACCACAAAAAACTCTTTGCGGGCGTTTTTGCAATAAATACTTGAATAATGCCCCAGCCATTGTGATTCTCCCCATTTGAGGGGATTTATTCTGGAAGTAATTAAATCTGAGGCGATCGCACTCAAACGGATTCAAACTATCAGGATTATCTCTCAATAAAAATACTTCGGCTTGATAACCTGCGTCTAAACCTAAATAAGCACGGAAAATGTCTTTGACGTAGGATTGGATTCCACCTTCTCGTGCAAAAATTTCTAGGAACACGAAAACATGGTTTGCTTGTTGATTGGTACTGTCACCCAAATTCAAGTTATTAGTCATTAGTTATTAGTTATTAGTCATTAGTCATTAGTCATTAGTCATTAGTCTTCACTCTCTTTTCACTTTACTGAGAAGTGTGAATTCTCACCAAGGAAGTAGTGATGACCTGAAAATCAACTTCAAAGCCATCATTATTAAAATGTATAAAATAATACTTTTATGCTAAAAATTAACTGGAAGAGATTCTGGCTATTCTCAGACATGGAAACAGCCATATATCAGTTCAAATATGAAGTAATTAACCGCCAATTATAACAGACTATCTTTCGGTTCAAATAAGTGAAATTGACTAGAAAATAATATATTATTTAATACATAAAGCAAATATACTGACCCTGTTAACTCACGGTCACTTTACCGTAAATTGCTGCCTGTTTCCAAAGGATCTTTGAGATACTTAAGTATGACTAGACAATTTCTCCCATCATCACTGCGTTCATAGACAACACTATCTGTCAGACGGCGCAGTAAAAACCAACCATAGCCCCCTACTTGTAAAGTACCTGGTGCTGGTTCTGCGATCGCGTCTGGATTAAAGGGTTTACCATAATCCCAAATTCTGATTTCTAATTTGTCAACCCATAGACTGACTGCAATCTCTATGGTTGTATCGGGCGGTAAAGTGTGATGGGCGTGACGAACTGCATTAGTAAAGCCCTCGGCTAAAGCCAAGTTGAGGCGATAAAGTTGAGTTTCTGACCAACCTAGTTGAAACAGATGTTTGAGACAAAAGTCCTCAAACCACTGTTGAACTTGGTTTAGGAGTTTGAGTTCGCTTTTTACTTTTAGATGGTCTTGCTGCATAGTGCCAAGCATTGACCGTGGCTCGAATTTAATACGTAGGAGAATATTCGTAGTCTAGAGTTCTTCAATCTATTTCAGGTTCTGAAATTATTCACTAAAATTGACGCTTGTAACTTGTTTTCAATAGTACATATACCAGAGAAATGAACGACTATTTTGTCGTAGTCACCTCAAGGGCGGCTTGTCATCAGACATCATAACTTTAGTTATGCACTATTGAAAACTACAAGCGTCAAAGAGTTTTGTTGCCTGACAGTTTCAGCTTAGAACAGTCCCAAGGTGAGGGATTTGTCTAAGGGTAACGCAGCACCAATACCTAACCAGAGAGTAACCAAAGTTCCAAACAAGAAAACTGTGGTTGCAACTGGACGGCGGAAGGGGTTTTGGAATTTGTTGACGCTCTCAATGAAGGGGATGAGAATCAGTCCCAGGGGTACAGCAGCCATTGCTAGCACTCCCAACAATTTGTTAGGAAGCGATCGCAAAATTTGGAATACAGGGTACAAGTACCACTCTGGTAAAATTTCCAGTGGTGTAGCGAAAGGATTAGCTGGTTCGCCTGTCATAGCAGGGTCTAATACAGCTAGAGCTACAATACAAGCGAATGAACCCATGATTACTACTGGGAATACATACAGTAGATCATTAGGCCAAGCAGGTTCACCATAATAGTTGTGACCCATGCCTTTGGCAAGTTTGGCTCTTAAATTAGGATCGCTCAGATCGGGTTTTTTTTGTATCGACATAGGAAGAATGCGCTCTCCTGCGAAAATTTCAGTTCAAGCTTTGAGGTTAAGCCATTTAGTCTCTAGACTAACTTTTTAGTAAACTAGCCTGTTTGTTGTGTTGTTGGGTAGCCTACCTCAAGTATGAATCACAAACACTTACCTTTAAGGAAACTTTAAATCACTAGTGAATTGATTATGTTGTTTTGCCAGTGGTGAGTGTTGTTGTCTATCGACTTTGTGGCTATTAGCATTACAAGGGGCCGGAAATACCTTGTTTACGGATCATCAAGAAGTGGAACAGCATGAAGACCGCAATTAACCAGGGCAATACAAAGGTATGTGCGCTGTAGTAGCGTGTCAAGGTTGCTTGACCAACACTAGAACCACCACGCAGCAAGTCGGAGATGAGTACGCCGACTACAGGGATTGCTTCTGGTACACCGCTAACAATTTTCACCGCCCAGTAACCAACTTGATCCCAAGGTAGGGAGTAGCCTGTAACGCCGAAGGAAACGGTGATCACAGCTAGAATGACACCGCTTACCCAGGTTAATTCGCGGGGCTTTTTGAAACCACCAGTCAGATACACCCGGAAGACGTGCAGAATCATCATCAGCACCATCATGCTGGCAGACCAGCGATGGATGGAACGAATGAGCCAACCGAAATTCACCTCATTCATGATGTACTGTACTGAGGAGTAAGCTTCGGCCACTGTTGGCTTGTAGTAGAACGTCATGGCAAAGCCTGTGGCGAACTGGATTAAGAAGCAAACCAGGGTAATGCCACCTAGACAGTAAAAGATGTTGACGTGGGGAGGGACGTACTTGCTGGTGACATCATCAGCGAGGGCCTGAATTTCCAGGCGTTCCTCAAACCAGTCGTAAACGTTGGCCATACAATCTCAAGTTCCTAAAAATCGGTTGCGGTTGATTCAATCTCCCAATTAGCAGTTTTGGGATTTTCTTTTAAGAGGATTTTGTTCGTTTACTTCTGCACTGCGAGAGTGCTAAAAGTTTAGAAACTTAACACTCTGTAAATATGGAATATATTGCGTTCCCTTTGCAAGCCAACATCCATAATGATGGTTACAAAGTAGATTTTATCTTTTGTTGAGGTGGTTATTTGCATAGTTCCTTTAACAACTTGATGAGAACAATGCACCACTTCTATAAAAAAAGTAACATAATCGAGAGATAGATTTCATCAACGAAGAGTCAACTGGGTAATTCTACTAGGCATTTTGGGTTGAGGTGAAATTTGAAGATGGGGTTCATGCACAAACAGTTTTTTCGGTTGGGATTTGCTTTTTTGGTGGCTTGTGGTTTGGTGTTCAGCACACTTATCCAACCAGCCGACGCATTGACGGAGGAACAGAAATTAGTTTCAGAAGTTTGGCGCATTGTCAATCATGCTTATTTGGATGATACGTTTAATCATCAAAACTGGTCAGCTGTGCGGCAGAAGGCTTTGGAAAAGCCTTTCAAAGACCAAAAAGCTGCTTATGTAGCCATTCAGAATATGCTCAAGTCTCTTGATGACCCTTTTACAAGGTTTTTAGATCCTGAGCAGTACCGGAGTTTGCAGGTCAATACTTCGGGAGAATTGACTGGAGTGGGCTTACAAATTGCCCTTAACCCCGAAACTGGCAGACTAGAGGTGGTATCCCCTATTGAGGGTTCACCAGCCGATAAGGCGGGAATTAGACCCCGCGATCGCATTCTCAAAATTGAAGGGACTTCCACAGACAATTTAGCTCTAGATGAAGCCGCCGCCAGAATGCGCGGCCCAATTGGTAGTTTGGTCACACTGTTAATTGAGCGAGAAGGCGATGGCGAGAGGGAAGTTAGAATTGTGCGCGATCGCATTGCTCTTAATCCCGTTGTGGCTGAATTACGCTCATCCCCTCAAGGTAAGTCTATCGGCTATTTACGCCTGACTCAATTCAACGCCAACGCTTCCACAGAGTTGGCGCACGCCATTACTAGTCTAGAAAAAAAAGGCGCAGATGCCTACATTTTAGATTTACGCAATAATCCCGGCGGTTTACTACAAGCAGGCATTGAAATTGCCCGATTGTGGTTAGATGCTGGCACTATCGTTTACACAGTCAACCGCCAAGGTATCCAAGGCAGTTTTGATGCCTTTGGCCCGGCCTTAACTAAAGATCCTCTAGCTATTTTAGTCAATCAGGGGACAGCCAGTGCTAGCGAAATTTTAGCCGGCGCACTGCAAGATAATCATCGTGCCACATTAGTAGGTGAAACTACCTTCGGCAAAGGTTTAATTCAATCTTTATTTGAACTTTCCGATGGTTCTGGTCTTGCCGTTACTATTGCCAAATATGAAACTCCTAATCATCGAGACATTAATAAATTAGGCATTAAACCAGATCAAGTCATATCCCAGCCGCCCATCAACCGCGATCAAATCGGCTCTCCAGTTGATTTGCAATATCAAGCAGCCGTGGAAATGTTGAGTAAAAATGCTGTGGTAGCGGGTGTAGAAGCTAGAGGATAGGGAATGGGGATTGGGGATTGGGGACTGGGGATTGGGGACTGGGGACTGGGGATTGGGGACTGGGGACTGGGGACTGGGGACTGGGGACTAGGAACAAGATGAAATTGATTTCCTAACCTCAGCATCAGCTAAACACCGCGCTACGGTTAACAGAACTCATTACTCAGCACTCATTACTCATTACTCATTACTCATTACTCAGCACTCATTACTCATTACTCATTACTCATTACTCATTACTCATTACTCATTACTCATTACTCATTACTCAGCACTCATTACTCATTACTCAGCACTCTCAATCCATACCCCACGCCCTAAAACACTGATAAATCAATTGCGGTTAAGCGTTGGTAGGCTTGGTCTATAATTCTTTGTCCCCGCAAGAAGCCGGTGTTAGCTCCAGGACAGATGTAGTGGAGTGTTTCTGGTGTAAAGATTTGTATAAGTTTTTGCAGGCTGTTAATTTGTCTTCGCCAATGAAAGGTTTTTGAGGTTTGAATTGGCACTGGTTCACCTTGCAGGTTAGGAACTAGGTGACGACCGGAAAACAGCACGCCTCCATAGTTGTTATAGTAGAGGCAAGATGAACCAGGGGAGTGTCCTGGTGTCCAAATTAATTGGGTTGTAGCATCTAAGGTTAGTTCTTGAGTAAAAGTAGTGACTGTTAATCCTGGTAGTAAATAGGCTTCTTGCTCTTGAATGATGACCTCACAACCAAAATGCTGCTGAATGTCTGAAGTTTTGCCAATAGCACCACGATGGGTAATACATAACCATTTCACACCACCGTGCGATCGCAAAAAATCTTGACTTACTTCGTCTAATGATGGGCAATCTATGAGGATATTCCCTTCATTTCCTACAATGAAATAAGATGTTCCCCCTAGTGTGTCCCGATTTGGTGGAAAAGCAAAAATATTGTCTAGGACAAACCTTGGGGATTTAGTTGTAGGGCTTGATGGTTGAGGTACGGGGGACATGAGCAAATGTGGGGAGTAGGGACTAAGTTAAATTCAACAGGTAAAAAGCTGAGACAATAAAAGTTCTTTCTTTTTACTTTTGTACTTTTACTGTTGCCTTCTGTTAGCAGGCTGTTTTTTCTCAATTAATGAAAAGCAAATGACATTTTGGTTTCTCTTCCTACTGGGATTAGCTACTTATCTCATGGTGCAGCGTAGTGTCGTCAATATCACCCGCACACCAATTTGGTTGTTATGGTTGGTATTAATGACACCTGCATTATTATTAAGTGGTTGGACTTTGGTGTATGGGGTCAAACAACCTCCACCACCATCACTGATTATCTGGCCGGCAATCATCTGCCTTTTGTTATACTGGCTGTTGTTTCAGTGGGGACGGCAACCACCAAGGGATCAACAAACCCAAACCACAACCCAAACCCCAGAATCACAATCGGCTATCCATCCTACCGCAGAACAAGCACCTGTGCGTCCCATTGAACCTACGGAAGAAACCCAACTCAGAAATTGCTTTCCCTGGTCTATTTACTACATTCAGAACATTGAGTATAGACCCCAAGCAATTATCTGTCGTGGTCAGTTGAGAACAACACCTATTCAAGCCTATCAGCAGATTAGAGCCAATATCGAAGCACAATTTGGCGATCGCTTTTTGATTATCTTTCAAGAAGGTTTTAACGGTAAGCCTTTCTTTGTGTTAGTTCCTAATACGCAAGCCGCAAGAGCCGGAAGCACTAACAAGCAAGAACAATTAACCAGACCTGGATTAGCACTTTTGCTCGTTTTAGCCACTTTAGTCACTACCTCATGGGTGGGTCTGACCATTGCTGACATTAATCCTAAAACTCTATCATCAAACCCACTGCTTTTTTTACAAGGATTACCCTATGCCTTAGCCTTGATGACTATTTTGGGTATCCACGAATTAGGACATTATTTAACTGCTAGATTCTACAAAATTCGCTCTACACTGCCTTACTTTATACCGATGCCCTTTTTCTTGGGAACTTTTGGGGCATTTATTCAAATGAAAAGTCCTATTCCCAACCGCAAAGCTTTATTTGATGTCAGTATTGCTGGGCCACTGGCGGGTTTTATTGCGACATTGCCTTTAGTGATTTGGGGTTTGGCACACTCAGATATTGTCCCTTTGAATGACAAAACCAGTATTTTGAACCCCGATGCACTCAACCCAAAATACTCTATTCTTATAGCAATACTCGCTAAAATCGCTCTAGGTGGTGCATTAACTGCAAAATCGGCTATTGATTTACATCCTGTAGCAGTGGCGGGTTTTCTAGGGTTAATCGTCACAGCTTTGAATTTAATGCCTGTGGGACAGCTAGATGGCGGACATATTGTCCATGCGATGTTCGGACAACGCACAGCCATGTTAATTGGTCAAATTGCCCGTTTGTTATTACTTATGCTGTCCTTAGTGCAACCAGAATTTTTTGTCTGGGCAATTATTCTTTTGTTTATACCGTTAATTGATGAACCTGCTTTAGATGATGTCACCGAACTAGATAACAAACGTGACATCCTCGGTTTAATGGCAATGGCTTTATTGGTGGTAATTATACTGCCCATGCCCCAGGCGATCGCCAATTTATTAGGAATTTAGCAGCACAAAGGGATGCAGTAGAATGGTGTCAATATTTGTAGTTGAAATGGACAGGGGGCAGGGAGAAAGAGGGTTTTAGCTGATTAGCAAATAGGTTCATTCGATATTTCCTCCCCCTGCCTCCCTTGCCTCCCCTGCTCACCTAAGCGATTGTATACTTTTTAGCTGGAAGTACCTAAAATCCTCTGTCTCCTAATTTGCTGACTTAGCCACTTCCGAAGTTGTCTTCGCAGGCGCACCACCACCCATACGAATCTCAGAAGTGAAGGCAGCCATACTAAATCCACTAGCATCCTTAAAAACACTAACTCGCATCCGT
Organism: Nostoc sp. CMAA1605; assembly: GCF_021596505.1. Lineage (GTDB taxonomy): Bacteria > Cyanobacteriota > Cyanobacteriia > Cyanobacteriales > Nostocaceae > Trichormus. Next base: position 106,896 of record NZ_PJIZ01000006.1, read on the forward strand.
AAATTGGGACTAGCAAACCACAAACGTTCTTCTGACTGGACTTTTGTGGATTCTGTTGTTATAGTCAACGCCTCATCAGTGCCAATTTTATACCTGCCGATAGTTAGTTCTTGTTGAGCATTTCCCTTTGCTTGCAGTAATCTGCCTTCATGGGGATTATCTTCATCTGGCACAGAAACTAATAAAGTAGAGGCTGGTTTTTCTCTCTCCGATTTTATCGGGTCTTTCCAGGTGACTGTTGCTGCACAGACAGCTGCACTAGGGGAAATTTCATATTGTTGACAAAGTTTGATCACTTCTGGGTGATCAGCTGCTATTGTCTCAATAATCAGGTTGGATTTACCGTCTTCCGATGGCTTAACGTCTAAACTGTGACTGCTGCGATGGGAAAACCATTTTCCAGCACTCAACTCAAAAAATTCTTCAATATTCATAATTAAAATTACCCTGCATCAAAATACGAAAATCCCACTTCTTATTATTAAAAAGCAGCTGGGGGTTTTAATATTAAACTTGATTACCACTTTGCTCAAGTCTGTTCAGACCGATTCTTGCTGCTTCCGCAACGTTGGGATGACTATCTTTGGTTAAATATTTCAAAGCTGAGATACTTTTAGCAGTAGGCAGATGCCCTAAAGATTCTGCTAGCCGTTGTCTGATTAACCAATCATCAGATTGAGCAAAGCGCAGGAGATGATCTACTGAATCAACATCTTGGATTTCTCCCAAGGCTGAGATTGCTGCTTCTTGTAAAACCATTTCCGAACTATCTAAAGCTTGAATTAAGATGTCGCGCGCCCGTGGATCTTTGAGATTACCAAGGGAGACAGCCGCACTAAAGCGCACTAGCCAATCAGTATCTTCATAAAACGCCCTAGCTAGTGTTTCAAAAGCCCTGATATCACCTAAATAGCCCAAAGCCCCAGCCGCATCCGCACGCATCCCATAATCTGGGTCATTTTGCAGAATATCAATTAAAATTTCATAGCATTCAGTTGTTTGCTTGATACCCAGAGCAAAAATTGCCATCGATCGCAGCTGTAAAGATTCATCATCCAACACTTTTTTAATCAGAGGCACAGCATCTTCAGCAGGGACATCCCGCAAATTAGCTAAGGCTACCATGCGATCGCGCAAATTCGGACTTTCTAGCTGAGAAGAAATTTCCTGCAAGTGTGGAACAGTCATTGTAGTTTTCAGCGAATTCTTAATCTATCTTTACTTTACTTTACTCAAGCTCTCATGTGGGAATTGGGCATTGGGAATTGGGGAAAAGGTAGACAAGGTAGCCGGAGAGAAAAAACTAATGACTAATGACTAATGACTAATGACTATGGACTATTGACCAAAAGAATGGGATACAAGCCCCGTTCTTCTAGGACGGCTTTTTATTAATTTTCAACTTCCGAACTAATTCCCTAAGCACATCAGACTTTGTTCTTTTAGTTGATTGGCAATATTCCTCAAGATGCGACAACTCTTCTTCTGTTAGCCTGAAAAATACACTTTTATTCATTGATTTGTATGTCGTTATGATATACAATAATACCAGATGTCAGTAAATTAAATGAAAGCTAGATATCAATTCCGTTTCTACCCAACAGACCAACAGCAAAAGCTTTTAGCTCAGTTGTTTGGTTGTGTGCGCGTAGTTTGGAATGATGCGCTGACTATTTGCAAGCAGTCTGTTAGCGTACCACTCCGTGGAAGCAAGCTACGCGGAGCGTCTCGTAGAGAAGCGGGCGAGCTTACCTGCTCGACAAAGCTTCCTAGCAACAACGACTTACAAAAGTTGGTGATTACGCAAGCTAAAAAGACTAATGAACGCTCATGGTTGTCTGATGTTTCTAATATCCCGTTGCAGCAGTCTGTAGTTGATTTAGGAGTTGCTTACAAAAACTTTTTTGATTCACTCAATGGTAAACGAAAAGGTAAAAAAGTAGGTACACCTAAGTTTAAAAAGAAGATAGGGAGGCAATCAGCGCGATTCAGAATTGGTGGATTTTCAATCAAAGGGGATGAAATATACTTAGCCAGAATTGGTAATGTTAAACCTATCTGGTCAAGACAATTACCTTCTGCACCAAGTAGTGTAACTGTTATTAAAGATTGTGCTAACCGCTACTTTCTCAGCTTTGTTGTAGATGTCGAGCCTATTCAATCTGATGCCAAAAACCAAAGTATTGGTATTGATTTAGGAATCAAGACTTTTGCAGTTATGAGCAATGAAGAGAAAGCAATAAGCCTAGATTACTCACAGCAAGACCGCAAAATTCGTAAACTACAACGCAAGTTAGCGAGGCAACAGAAAGGTTCTAAACGTCGTGAACGTACTCGTATAAAGATTGCTAAACAACACAACGAAATTGCAGATACCCGTAAAGATTTCCTGCACAAACTATCTACCAAAATAGTTAGCGAGAACCAAACTATTGTTTTGGAAGATTTGAATGTGTCAGGGATGGTCAAGAATCGTAAGCTAGCAAGAGTAATTAGCTTGCAGGGTTGGAGAGAATTTCGGGTGTTTTGTGAGGCTAAGTCTGAAAAACTTAATAGAGATTTCAGGGTAATTAATAGATGGGAACCTACCAGCCAGATTTGTTCTTGCTGTGGGTATCGTTGGGGTAAACTCGATTTAAAAGTTCGGACAGTTCAGTGTTTGAATTGTGGCACTGAACACGACCGAGATGAGAATGCAGCAAAAAACATAAACAAAGTCGGGATAGGGCATTGCCACGACTCTAAACGGGCGCAGAGGCAGAGTAAGACTACTTCGGTAGCATCAGTCAGTGAAGCGTCAAGAATCACCTCGCCTTCAGGCAGGTGAGTATGTCAATAATCCTGTATCTGACTTAGCAAAGATAATTAACAGTCAGTTGTTCCTCTAGGATGACGAGAACAAGGAGTTGATTGGCGAATGTAGGTGGAAGAAACACACACCTAATACCTTGGTGTTCACATCCCAGGAGAAAACCTATGGTTCAACTAACAGAACGTCCTGTCTCCAGAATCACCAACTTACAAGAAAAATTCGTTTACGAAATTTGTGCTATGTACGACGCTGAACAACGCTTTTGGGAAGCACAACAGATGATGTTGCAGTGTTGTCAAAATGGTCAGTTAAAGTCTTTGATTGAGACTCACATTCGGGAAACAGAACAACAAATTCAAAATCTAGAACAGGTGTTCAATACTTTGGGACAACAACCTAAGCGGATCACCTGTGATGCGGCTGCGGGTTTAGTCAGTGATGGTCAAAAATTCATGCTGCTAGCTGCGGAAAATCAGAAAATTCTCACGTTAGGACTAGCCGGATCTCAAGCCAAGGTAGAACAACTAGAAATTGCTTGCTACCGTGGTTTGATTCAAGTAGCTGAACAGATAGGAAAACAAGATGCTGTGAAATTACTACAGCAAAACTTGCAGCAGGAAGAACAAACCGCGAAAAAACTAGAACAGCATATGCCACATTTACTTAAGGAGTGTAAGTAGTCAACTGAGCTAAATTTCTATGTCTCAGTGTGAATTTTGAGAACCCATAGCTAAAAGAAAGCGAGGTTAAGACGACCTCGCTTGCGTTTTATTGTTAGTATCACGATGAGATTGGGAATGAGTGCGATTTGCTTGAGCTTCTAGCCATCCATCTAGACAATACTCCGCCCAACAAAAGCAATATTCATTCCAGCAAAAATCACATAATCTCTCACCAGAGAAGGAATCGCCGCCATTTCTCTGTGTGGGACAGTAACGAGGGCATGGGAAGTAATTAGTCATTGCTTCCTCTATCAGAAAATTACTACACTAGTCGTCAATTTTCTCAGATCCCGAAAAAATTACCAATCTAAGTTGTGTGAGTATATGGATTGATTACCTATTTTTTTGGTGTTAGCCTACTATCATCGGCAATTCAAAGGGAAAACCGATGTATATAGTAAATTTTATTTTTGCTTGATTACCGAATTATTTCACTTGCATAAATGTAATATTTTTAACTAAAACTTTAAGTTTATGATAGTCACCGTATCAATACAAGGTGATTAATTCAGTATTATTACATATAAACTCTTTTCAATAACTTCATCAATTGCAGTAAAGATAGTGAATTTAGATGAAAATTTCACTATCTTATTTTTCTAAATTCAGTAATGACAAATCTATTTTAAGTAGTTAGACTTTACTTCATAAAGAGATTACCGAAAGGTAAAGAGCTGAAGTTGTAAGACACCAAATTTTTAAATAGGTTTAGAGTTCAGTATTCCACTTAAACTAACCGTAGAGTTCCCCTACGGTTTTTTATTGTCAATTTATCTAGGCTAAAACAGAAAATAGGAAGTTTGACAAAATTACCCTGCTGCTGTCACTTTCATCCTCTTATTTACTAAAATTGATAAATTTTCAATTTAAGGAATCTTGCGATCATTGATGAATATCCGTAAACTTTCGGAAAGCAGATTTACTTATTCTCTTCACTTTGAAAATTTTATCGTCGATTTTTGAGATTTTTCTGAGTAAATATCATTGCTTCTATGAGATTTCCACATTAATTATGTAAGCATCTTACGTGAGTAATTAAGTAAATTTCATAATTCTCAGTTAAAGCCTGTTTTTTTTACTTGATAAAAATACTAATTATTTATGTTGAAGATTGTATCTTTATGTAAAGATTTTCCAGTGGTTTTACCACAGCTAAAACAACACTTTATGAATAAAAATAAAGTATGAGTTTACAAAATATTAATTATGAGATTAACAAAACTCGGTGGTCTTGTTGCTCTTATTTCACTAACATTTAGTAGTGTGGCATTGGCTGAAACTACAAAAAATAGTTTTTATCTTCAAGTAGGATCTAATAGGAATGGTGATCCTATTGTTTTGGATTTATCATCTGTGCAAGGAACTGAGTACACTCTGTTAGAACAACAGGGTAATAGTATAATCAGAAGAACATTAAGAGCAGCTTGTGGTCAAGGTAAGTTATTTTCTAAAAAATTGGCTATCTACGCGTCTAATGGTAATTTGACTAGAGTTGATAGAACAGAACAAGAAATCTTTCCCAAACCCAGGAGTGCTGATGCTAACTCTATGGAAATTGTTTGTCGAGTAGCAACAAATAGGACAAAATAGTTACTCTTGAGGCATCTGATTTTTTATTTACAAAAGAAATAGATGATGATCTTTTCAGAAACATTTGCAACGTTTTAACAGTCTGGAAATTGCAAATTCTGCAAAAATTCTGCAATGTATTCTGCTAACCAGGGAATTCCCGGACTACCTGATTTAACACATCCCACAGAACTAATTCAAATTGGTTCTCAATTACTGCCAGCTTTTTTATTTTTAGTATTTTTAATCATAGCTTTGGGAGTAGCGATCGCACTTATCAGTTTTGCGTTACGCGCCCATCCTTTAGACCAAAAATGGTCGTTGGGGAATGGACTATTCATTACTCTAAGCTGTTATGGGGTTTGCAACATTTAACTCTAGTTTTGATATTGTTAGTTGCAGGGTTTTTTCTGTGTTCCACTTTGAGCAATCGTTATCACCATTGGGAACAGGCTAAGGTTGCTCAAGTTGCTCAAAGTGTAGCTGGAGATAAACTAGAGCAAATAGTCCCCCAAGTGCGCTATGTGACACAAGAGCCATTTACCTATACAACGCAGGTAGATGGCAAAATAGTTAAAGTCAACGACAAAAGAGAAGTGAACCGTTTACTTTCCCTTGCTGGTTCACAAGTCCAAGTGAAGTTAGATCAAAGCACAGATGTTCAAAACCGCAGTGCCGTTTATCGTGTAGATTACAGTGCGGAATATAAAGTAGTTAACCGCCTCAATAATATTGAGAAGTTCTTTTTTGAAGCACAGCCACCCATTGGCTATTCCCTACTTTCTAACTATAAAGTAGAGCGCGATCGCACCCGACTAGAAGCTGTCGAACCAGGAAACTATAGTTTTGCTTTCCAGTTACCACCAGGGGAAGAGGCCAGCTTTCGTGTTACTTATCAAGCACAAGGGGGCCACGTTGGGTTTATAACGCCACCGGACAGTTACTTTCTAACTTCCGTTTGACAGCAACAGCTAACTTTGCTGGTGCTGATTTTGCTAGTGGGATTATCCCCAGCGAAACTAAAGCTGATGGTCGTAGCACTCAGTTTACTTGGATATTCGACGATAATGTGTCCGTAAAAAATCCCTTTGGTGTCTTCACCAACACTGACCCCATCCGTCAAACCGGAATTCTTCCCAGGCTGTTGTTACTAGCACCAGCTTTATTTTTATGGTGGATATTGCTGCTCTATTTGTCTATCCCCATGAGTTTGAGAAATGTGGCGATCGCTGCTAGTATTTTCTTTGCTTGTCTGTTGACTTTAACCTATCTCAGCCGCTTCATGAATCCTGTATTCGCTTGGACTATGCTTTCCGCGATATTACTGATGTTATCTTGGGGTTTAGGTTATAGTCGCAGTGCTTCTCTCGCTGCCATTATCTGTACTATCACAGGTGCAATCTTACCAGTATTGGGTTTACTAGTTCCCTTTAGCGGTCTAACTTTAAGCATCGCGGGTTTATTATCCGTAATTTGGTTAGCAGTGCGCCACTGGTACGGCTGGTATAAATTACAGCCCAATGATCAATAAAAGCAATTCGCAATGGACTAACGTCCCGCTACGCTAACGCAATTCGCAATGGACTAACGTCCCGCTTCGCTAACGCAATTCATTCAGCCACCCACAAGGGGTGGGGTTTTTACCTACCTTCTCTACGAGAGGCTACGCCAATGGAAAACTTGGATTTTTGGATGCAAGTCCGGTTTTGAACTTATCTTTTTCCGATAAAATTCCCTAATCCCCAATCCCCAATCCCCAATATATTTACCTTTGATTTTTAAGTGGTTTACGAATAGCACTTTGCCAAGTAATTGTTTGCTTGGCTGAACGTTCTCCCAGGGAACGAGTTGCGACAACTTCAATATCTACGTTGACACCAGGGCGTAAATTTTCCCGTTTGATGTTCAATTTACCCAAAGCTAGGGTAAAGCGGTTGTAGTCACGGGTGACGAGGTTAGCAGGAATTTCACCTTCATACTGGGTTTGATAGTCGCCAAATCCAGCGTTATTGTCTTTAATCCGAAATTTCACCCGAAATTGAGTGTTAATTACATCAGACTTAGCCGCTAAATCTACTATTTTTAAATTCAAGTTTTCCCCTGCATCAGCAAATTCTGCTACGGCTAATCTGGTGACATCTTTTCTGGGGATGAGATGGTTAACTGTAAATTTAGTAGAGTTAGCCTCATTACTGCTGCTACCTGCAACCCATAAATCATCAGGAAATTCAACTTCTACTTGTTTGTTATCGTTGAGACTAACTTTAACTTTTTCATTGCCAAAGTTGCTGATAGGTTGTCTTTCTTGCCAAACTAATTGAAAAACAGTTTCTAAGCGTTCCTCAAATTCCCGATATTCATCAGCAATTATCGAACCAGGTGCTAAAAGAGATGCTGCACCTTGATGAAGTTTCCACTTGTGTTTGGAGAGGTTAATTTGTTTACCACCAAGTTCAGATATTGGTAGGGTAACACTGGGGGTTTCTTCAGGTAAGGTTTGTTGGCTTTTAACGATACTCAAAACGCCTAACTTGCCTGTTTTCCCATCACTACCATCACTACCACTGTAACCATCTCTACCACTCTGACATCTGTAGGTTTTCTTTGTACATTTATAATCAGGAGTTCCAGGTTTTCCTGTGCAGGTTTCTCTCTCCCAACTACTCCTGCGACATCGACAACCAGCTACACCACGACCACCACGACCCCCACGTCCAGGATCTCCAGGGTTAGCACGTACAAGAATTTTCTGTAAATCTGCTAAATTTGTGTAGTAAACGGTGAGATTTCCGCCATTTCCACCGTCTCCTCCCCTGCCACCATTTCCACCATTCGCACCATCTGGGGCTTTGATATCGTTGTTGGGGTTGCGTTCAGAGTGGCGACATTTAGGACGAGAACCACTTCCCCCATCTTCCCCGTCTTCCCCATCTTGACCTGATAGGTCAAAATTGACAGATGAACCATCAGCTACAAAAGTTTTATTTTCACCGTCACGGCCATTTCTACCATGTCGCCCACTCGCACCACTATAACTACCTTGGTTAGTGTAGAGATCATCATCGTATCGCTCATTAGCTGTGGCGGCACAGAAAACTGAGCTAGAAGCAGGTAACAAACCGCTAAATAAAAAGAAGATTAAAATTAGCGGTAGCTTACTCCTCAATAACTTGTTCATTACCGAAAATCTCAGGATTTTGACTGAAAAGACACTTTTTACCTCTTCTAAAAACAAAAAATAACCCCAGTTTTTCGGAAAAAACGGGGTTATTTTTTGTGGAGTTAAGATTTCGATAAATTAACGTGCTGCACCTTGAGCAGAAGCAGCGTCAATAGGCTTCATCAAGTACAGCTTGAGTAACTGCCAACCACTGGAGATGAGGATTGGTAGTTTTTGGAAGACTTGCAAGAATTTAGGAGTATTAGAGTTAGCGATCGCACTCAGTTTTTCGTTATTCTTGACACAGATGTCCAAACGCTCGTAAAACTCTGGACTATCTACATCGAGAATTACGGGGAAAACCCTACCTGCTGTTTCGTTGGTTTGCTTAATGACATAAATGTCATATTCCCGCGCATCTAAACCAATAGAAGCGTAGAAATCTTGACGCTGAATGTCATTGAGATACATTGTGACAAATACAGACAACAGGAAGAAGCGACTCCACAGTTTCGCTTTCCAGTCGTTCAGCATTTGTGGCTGAGATTTCATGATGGCATCAAAGAAATCACCGTGGCGGTTTTCATCCTGACACCAGTTTTCAAAGAACCGGAAAATAGGATAAATCCGGTCTTCTGGATGTGCTTCTAAATGACGATAAATGGTGATGTAACGCCAGTAACCAATCTTCTCAGATAGATAGGTGGCGTAGAAAATAAATTTTGGTTTAAAGAAGGTGTAATTGCGGCTCTTAGTTAAAAACCCTAAGTCCAAAGACAGGTTAAAGTCCGACATTGCCTTGTTCAAAAAGCCAGCATGACGAGCTTCATCCCGTGACATCAGGTTAAAGCATTCTGCTAAAACTGGGCTTTTATCTTTGAGACGGCGACCGAGTTCTTTGTAGAGCAAAAAGCCGGAGAATTCTGCTGTACAAGACCGTTCTAGAAATTCCACGAATAAGCGGCGAGTGTCCCCGTCAATGTGATCCCAGGATTGTTCAAACTCGGCATCCCGTACAAAGTGATGACGGTTATAGTCAGCACGGAATTCTTCGAGAATGGCTCTCAACTCGTCTTCATTGACAGAGATGTCCATCCGTGCCATCTCATCAAAATCGGTGGTGTAAAACCGAGGTGTTAACAGAGTTTCCTTTGCCGGGACTTTAATCCCTGGCCGCATTTCTTCAAAGCCTGGCTTCTTTAGGGAATCTACCATGTCCTAATTGCAATGAGTGTTTTTATTATCTTGACTACAACCTGGAGAACTAAAGCAGATGCTCTCACAAGGCACAACAGCCGACAATAATGAGTTTGTATAAATCTCAGTCTACCAAGATGTAGAGGTAAACTGGTAGGCAAAACGTTAAGAGTTGCAACAATAGTTCAAGATTTACCGAATTTAGTAACCAATATGGGGCATTGGAAATAGGGTATTGGGACTAGGACTGAGGGAATAGGGCATTGGGAATAGGGCAGAGGGAGCAGAGGAGAAAAAAATAATGACTATTGACTATTGGTTAAAATTTTGAGAAAAGCTATAAAAGCGATATGGCAAGCTAATGAGTGATCATTTTAACAAGCTGCAACTGGGCTGGGAGCGATTACAAAAAGCTGATAGTGATTCAGAATTATTGGGTTACGCCCTAGTTAGTTTTCATGGCGCGCTAGAAGATTATTTTCGTGACTGGTTGGCAAATAACAATTCTCTTGATTTGGCACAACGGGACAGGGTGAAGAACCCCCAACAAGTGCAATGGAAAGAGTTGGTTGACTTAATGCAACAGTATGGTGGCTTGAGTGCAGATGATTCTCACCGCATTCTCCAAGCTAACAAATTGCGTCAAGAAGTAGCTCACGGTAGTCGGTTTCAAGGTTCGCGCGCTGATGTAGAAGCCTACGGACAATTTGTACAACAAATGATAAATCGCCCTGGTTTTGCAACACCTCCTGTATCTCATGGTTACGCACCATCAAATACACGCCAGGGTGATTCGGAAATATCGAAAGTAATTAATACATTAACCACTGAGATTAATAATATAGATCGCCAGATTAACCCCACTGGTAATAATCGGTTGCCGATTTCTTATATCTTGTGTGGTTTGGGGTTTATCTTTCCCGTAGGAGGCTTACACCGTATCTATAACGGTAAGTTTGGTACTGGCTTGCTGTGGTTGTGTACGTTTGGATTATTTTATGTCGGACAGTTTGTAGATTTGCTTCTCATCCCTGGAATGGTAGATGAATACAAACGTAACCTGCGTAGTCAGTCTGGTGTTTCTGCCTTTGGTGTACCACTGAACCCGCCAGTAGTTGCAACCCAAGTTCATGTTCCAAAGGGTAATGATTTGATGATTAGACTAATTGAGGTGGCAGAAAGTAGGGGTGGTAGCTTAACTGTAACGCAAGGTGTCAAAGCTACAGGTGCTAGCTTTGCAGAAGTCGAAACCGCTTTGAAAGAAATGTTTAAATCTGGTTATGTGAAAATAGATAACGACCCGATTTCTGGAGCCGTTACCTACTACTTCCATGAATTGGATCAATAGTCAATAGTCAATAGTCAACAGTCAATAGTCAACATTAAAAAGACGGTTCCGGTGAAACTTGTTTCACGAGTCTTGTATTAAAGAGTGACTAGAGACTGGAAACTCTTGACTAGGTACTAGGTTTTTACTCAGCACTTAGCACGGGCTAAACGCCGCGCTATCGCTAACATAACTCAGCACTCAGCACCGGCTAAACGCCGCGCTACCGCTAACAGCACTGAATCACTGACTTAATTTCTACCTAGCCATTTTTGACCGTTCAGACGATAAACTAACCGAGATACCAACATATCTAGGGTAATTTTGCGCTCATCAATTAAGAATGACTCAAGAGTGCTGGGCTTTTTGCCTTCGTTGCAAGAAAAGCCTTTTTTACCTTGGATATCTTCGTCAGGGAAGTATACGTTAAACTGACGCTGGCCGTTTTGCCAACTACCAACAACTTGCCAGCATTCTTCAGCTGATTGTAATCCAGCAACGGGGAGCTTTTGCTTTTTAAAAGCTAATTGTAAATCTTTTACCCCTTCGGCTGCGATCGCTTTTTGCAATGCCGGTAAGTATTCTTGCTCCATGAACTCGACAAAGGGTTTGTCTTCTACTGCTGGAGCTTTTTCTTTCTTGGCTGCGGCGGGTTTAGCGGCGGCGGGTTTTTCTGTTGCTTCTCCCGCCTGATTTTGATTGGTTTCGTCTGCCATTGCTTAGATCAATCCTTTATCTAGCTTTTCGAGCGTCGCTCACCTTTGTGTAGTAAGTTATTTTCATTTTGACATAGGAGAGATCAGGTAAGAAGGAAAAATCTAGAAAGTGAAAGTACAAGAAACTGCTGACTTTATAGATAATTATCAATCCTTAAGAGTTAAAATTCTAATGTCGTGTCTGTATCCTGATACTGTGTTTTTAACATTTATCTATTATAAAAACATTAAATTAATCTCTTAGAGTAATTTTATATATTTGATATTCCTAAACATTGTTGGATATTTAATTGCTTAAAAATCACTGACATTTGTTCTTGTATCATGTTTTTATTTTCTGAGACAGGAAGACTATTTAAAATCGATGAACTTCGATCATAAAAAATCTTAGCCTGAGAACAATCATTAGAATATACATGAGCGATCGCTAGACTCCATAAAGCCATGTATTCACTGATTTGGTCTTGGTTTTTTTGTGCTAATGGTAATACCTGCTGCCCGTACTCGATAGCTAAATTAGGCTCTAATTTGGCAAAAGCGGCAAGCGACATATAAGCTAAGGCTTGAGTTTCTGCGCCTGATATCTTATGCTGACGAGCGACCTTTAAAAGTTGTTGAGCATAATTCATTGCTTGTTCATTCTTAATACCCAGCATAATATTATACATAGAAAGATGCCTTAAGGCTGTAATTTCGCCAGTCATATCTTGATTTTTACGCGCATTAGCTAACTGCTTTTGAAAAAAGGCAATTCCATCATTTAAGTTATTAGGAGGTATAATAAACCCTACATTTTTCAGGAATAATTCTTCTAAATAATGCTGCTGTTGATGGCGATTTTTATCTAAATTAATCTGGGTTGATAGCGGCCAAACTCTTCTCACTGCTTGACCAATAATATTTTTTCTGGGAACCAAACCCCAACAGCGACTATCATAACTATTTTGACGATTATCACCTAATACTAAATATGAGTTAGGTGGTAGAGTTTGAGATTTAGACAAAAAAGGTGGTTGTTCACCTGATGCACAAACATCAATATTTGTTACTTGTTTAGAATCAATATAACTTTCTGGAAGCAACTTATTGTTAATATATACTTTACCTTTTCTCAGTTCTACTTTTTCTCCAGGTAGAGCAATAACGCGCTTGATAAATGGGTCTGTATAACCTTCTTTTGTTAAGTTATCATTAGGTTTAAAGATAATAATATCGCCTCTTTTGGGGAGTCCATTATCATAAACCGTCTTATCAATTAATACAAAATCTGCTTGCCATTGCTGTGGACTACCTTGTAAGGTATTTGCCATTGAAGCTGCTGGAATCCATCTGATTTCAAATATTTCTCTTAATGTTTTAATGTTACTGCCATCAACAGATGCAATATTCTCTGTCGCTAGAGCTTCTGGATGAATTTGCTGCAATAATTTTTTTGATTGAACTGGCAAGATTTCAGCTTTTGTCAGAGAAACAGCAGTCAGAATACTCAGACAAGTCAGCAGCGTCTTATTAATCCACATAGGTGATTTTTATATAAATTTTATGGATTATCGGCTGTTTTATAGTGTGACTTTCAGCATCATTACATTTCTTAATATAATTATGTTAATTATTTTCCTATTGCTTATTTCCTATTCAGCACAGTTGATAATTAAATGGGTCAAGGCATCAATCAAGCGATCGCTCTCCATTGGCATAATATCTTTACCGTGCATAATCTCTTGCGTCATTACAAAATGCACTAATGAGCCAATCAAAATTCTGGCGGTGGCTTCCGGGTCGGGAATATTGAGTTCAGAACGGGAAGCAAGATATTTACTAATAGCTTCTATAGCTGGTTTGGCAATACTACCAATAAACACCTGTGCTAACTCTGGAAAGCGTGCCGACTCTCCCATCAACAAACGCTCAAATGATTGGTACTCAAGGTCATTGACCATTTGATTTAAAGCAGTTTTAGCGAGTCGTCGCAGCACTATGTAAGGTTCTCCCTGTAAAGGCTGTGTACCCAAAATTGAATGAAACCGTTTTATCGCCAATTTCTCAATTAAGGCTCTAAACAGTCCCTCTTTATCCTGAAAGTGACTGTAAACCGTGGCTTTAGAAACTCCCGCCGCCTCTGCAACTTTATCCATACTCGTAGCCGCATAGCCATGCGCCAAAAATTCCTGCATCGCTCCTTGCAGAATTTTTTCAATCTTTTCGGTAGAATTTGAGCGTTCTGTATCCCCAGTTTTTGGGCGTGCCATATCTGATTCCATCCTTTGGAGTGGCGTAGCGACTTTATAAAAAAGGCATCGCTTGACTAAACTAGTCAGTTTAGTATAATCATATTATAAGACTAAACCGTTTAGTTTTGTATATCTCAGTTCAGATATTAAACCAGCATTAAGCATATAAGAGTATCTGTATTAGTTATCAGGACGGATTGGGGACTGGGGATTGGGTGGACAAGGTAGACAAGGTAGACAAGGTGGGATTGATTTCCTAACTTAGCACCAGTTAAACGCCGCGCTACCGCTAACACAACTCATTACTCATTACTCATTACTCATTACTCAGCACTCAGCACTCAGCACTCACCACTCACCACTTTCAATTCAGCACTCAAATTGCTACAAAGGTATGCGATTGTGCATAATTCAAAGCTAGACCGCTCATTTTCTCCTCAACCGATTTTAAGGCGAGCCATTTTTTTAGCTATTTTTGTATCTTTTACATCCATAGGAATCAGTGTTTTTACAGCATTTAGAATCAGGGAAGCATCTATTCAGAAGGTACAAGCACCAACAACATTATTCACAGAGCTAAAAACAATAACCGCTTTAGGACGAATTGAACCCAAGGGGAATGTTATTCAACTTTCGGCGACTACATCCAGTGAAGGCAGTCGGGTAGAGCAATTATTGGTAAAAGAGGGAGACAGGGTAAAAGCTGGACAAGTAGTTGCAATTTTAGACAGCCGGGACAAGTTAGAAGCTGCATTAAAAGCAGCAAAAGAAAGGTGAAAGTTGTACAAGCTAATCTAGACCGCACTAAAGCCGGAGCGAAAAAAGGAGAAGTTACAGCCCAACAAGCCATCATAGCTCGTCTGCAAGTAGAAGCTCAAGGTGACATAGCTGCTCAGACGGCTACGGTAGCAAGATTACAAGCCGAAGTGCAGAACGCTCAAATAGAAAATCAACGTTATCAAACACTGTATCAACAAGGAGCAATTTCTGCTTCTCAAAGTGATAGCCAACGTTTGCGCCTAGAAACTGCCCAAAAGAACCTGCAAGAAGCTCAAGCACAGCTACAACGCCTGCAAATGAGTAGCCAGCAAAAAATACAAGAAGCTCAAGCTAACTTAGCGCAAATCACCGAAGTTCGGAGTGTAGACGTAGTAGCAGCAGTAGCCGAAATCAATAGTGCTTTAGCAGCGATGAATCAAGCCCAAGTTAATCTTAACCAAGCTTACGTGCGATCGCCCCAAGATGGACAAGTATTAGCAATTCACACCCAACCTGGGGAAATAGTTTCCAGTAGTGGGATTGCTGAAATTGGACAGACTAGTCAAATGTACGTCATCGCCGAAGTTTACGAAAGCGACATCAGCAAAGTCAAAGTTGGTCAGTCAGTGCGAGTCATTGGTGATTATCTACCCACAGAAATGCAAGGTATTGTTGAGCGCAAAGGCCTACAAATCAAGCGGCAAAACGTCGTCAACACAGACCCCACAAGCAACATTGACAACCGAGTTGTAGAAGTCAAAATCCGCCTCAACACCACCTCTAGTCAACAAGCTGCTGATTTAACCAATATGCAAGTTAAAGCAGTAATCGAGTTGTGAGAAGGCAAAAGGTAAAAGGTGAAATATCTTTCCTCTACATCCCTAAACTCACTCCCAATCCCCAGTACCCAGTCCCCAACATTATGTTTCAACAACTACGACGGCGGACACCTTTAGGTTGGCTGCAATTAAGTCATGAGAAAAGTCGGCTGTTAGTAGCATTATCAGGTATTGCTTTTGCGGACTTACTGATGTTTATGCAGCTGGGATTTCAAGCCGCTTTGTATGACAGTAACACTCAGCTACATCGCAACTTACAAGCAGATATTATTGTCATCGGTTCACAAACTCGCAACCTGCAACGCATTTCTACCTTTTCTCGACGGCGACTATATCAAGCACTAGATGTTCCAGGGGTAAAGTCAGCAGAGGCTATGTATGTGAGTAACATGGTGTGGAAAA
>NZ_PJIZ01000007.1 GCF_021596505.1 Nostoc sp. CMAA1605
TTCAAAATCAACACCATAAAAACAACCAAGATAAAGTAGCATACCTCTTCCTTTCTCTGTGGCTATTTTGTAGTATTCACAAAGACATCTAAACCTATACCAGTATCTTTCAAATTCTTCGTCCCATAGTGTCCTGTAGATGTTTGGGTTGCATTCACAAGCTTCGTTATACCTAAGCTCAAAATCTTCTTCCGAAACTTGAAGCAATGCCTCAGAAATAGTCTGAGTTTCCATTTGTGTTAAGTATCTAACAGGTGCAAAATCCATAAAACCACCCCTAGTCTCTTCAATGGAAGTTCCTCCCATAACCGCGTTGATTAATAGACGAGTTTTAATTTCATGTCTAGTAACAACAAACGGTAATTTGCATTTTTCCCATGAGGATGAATTTTCTGTGAGTAGGTAATGTATTGCGTGCCAATCTGAGTCAATGTCTAACCTACCGATTCTCCATTGGTCGTCAGCAAGAACACCATCCAAATCACAATGAAAATTCTTATTATGTAGATAAGTGGGAAGACACTTTATTTCCTCCGTTTCTATGGTTTTCTTAGCATGAAGATATAGATTTAGCACGTAAAGATCACGTCGTGCGATCTCAAGTAAGGACGGTGATATTTGTCTAAGATTACCTTCAATTCCCATACTTGCCGAACATTCAAGTGTATTGAGCTACATATCCCACAGATTAAGTTAATGCACTTCTTTGTATCTTAATTGTTAGACCATCGCGATCGCCCCTGCTAGCTGAAGCATACAGAAATCTTAAGATTGCTAAAATTTACGATAACCTCCATTTGGTTGAACTAACCGTGAACACTATGAAGCTAAGAGTAATCCTAGAACCCAGCGATGAAGGTGGCTACACTGTCTATGTACCTTCGCTACCTGGTTGTATAAGTGAGGGTGAAGATATCGACGAAGCAATGGTAAATATTCAGGAAGCTATAGAACTTTACCTTGATCCTTTAGAACATGAGGTCTTGGCCAAAGAAGGCATCATTGTTCGAGAGCTAGTTCTATGACTAAAGTTCCTAGCCTTCCGTATAAACAAATTATTGCTGCTCTAGAGCGAGATGGATGGGTGGTAGTTCGTCAGCGTGGTAGTCACATTCGATTAGAGAAGGAATTACCTGATGAAGTTGTCAAGTTGACAGTTCCAGCGCATTGACCAGTCAAACGTTCAACCCTGGCTCGTATTTTGAAACAAGCTCGTATAGATGTAGATCGATTTCTTGAGCTTCTGTAACCAAAGAAGAATCAGGCTTTGATTATGTGTATTCTTAGTTAATATCCTAGAAATTCCAGCCTAATCTCCAAATTTAGAACATTAGGCGGAAATTTTCTGGATATTTTTTTATGGAAAACCAGTTCGCGATCGCCTAAAGTTTCATTTCCTGAATGAAATTGGTGTAAACATGACCTTCTAAAAACTGGGCGTTTTCCATGATTTTCTGATGAAAGGGAATTGTGGTAGGCAATCCAGTAATTGCACACTCTCTGAGAGCGCGTTTCATCCGGTTAATTGCTGTAGCACGATCTGGTCCCCAAACAATTAATTTACCAATGAGAGAATCATAGTAAGGGGGAATTTGGTAATCAGTGTAAACGTGGGAATCAATCCGCACACCAGGGCCACCAGGGGGAAGATAACCGCTAATGCGTCCGGGTGCTGGGCGAAAATCATGATCGGGGTCTTCAGCGTTGATGCGACATTCAATTGCATGACCTTGCAACACTACTTGGTCTTGAGTCAGCCTGAGTCTTTCACCTTGGGCGATTCTAATTTGTTCAACTAGCAGGTCTACCCCAGTAATCATCTCGGTCACGGGGTGTTCCACCTGAATCCGAGTGTTCATTTCCATGAAGTAAAACTTACCGGATTTATCTAGAAGGAACTCGATAGTACCCGCACCGGTGTAATTAATAAACTGGGCTGCTTTGACGGCGGCTTGTCCCATCTTTTCCCGCAGTTCTGGATCAAGTGCAGGACTGGGGGCTTCTTCTAGTAACTTTTGGTTGCGGCGTTGAATGGAACAATCTCGTTCACCTAAGTGAATGACATTGCCGTAATTATCCGCCAAAACTTGAAACTCAATGTGGCGGGGACGCTCGATAAATTTTTCGATGTAAACGCCAGCATTACCAAAGGCTGCACCTGCTTCACCTTGGGCGGCTAAAAAGAGTTTGACAAATTCATCTTCCGATCGCACTAAGCGCATCCCCCTACCACCACCACCAGCCGTGGCTTTAATCATCACTGGGTAGCCCATTTTGTTCGCGATCGCTAATCCTTCTTCCTCGGTTTCTACCAAGCCATCGCTTCCTGGTACAGTGGGAACTCCGGCTTTTTGCATGGTTTCTTTAGCCGTGGATTTATCCCCCATCAACCTGATTGCTTCTGGGGTAGGGCCAATAAAAGCAATGTGATGGTCAGCGCAAATTTCGGCAAATTTGGCGTTTTCCGACAGGAAACCGTAACCAGGATGAATAGCACTAGCATTGCGCGTTAAAGCCGCCGCAATGATATTGGGAATATTCAAATAACTTTTACCGCTAGCAGGTTCGCCAATGCAAACCGCTTCATCAGCTAGTTGGACGTGCAGAGCATTCCGGTCAACAGTCGAGTGAACCGCGATCGTCGCAATCCCCATTTCTTCACAGGCGCGGAGAATGCGGAGGGCGATTTCTCCTCGATTGGCAATTAAGATTTTGTCAAACTTCATTTTCGAGCTTCGATATCAGTACCAGTAGATAGAAATTGTCTCCCATCCAAGTTGCAACAGCACAGTGGCTTTATCTCAAATTATGACAGGAGATTTACCAGCCTCATCTAAACGTAGAATGCACAATGTGAGTTATGAGTGCTGAGTTCTGAGTAGGTTGATTTCCTGTATACCCAATACTCAGGACTCATTATCAGTATTTATTTCATAAACGCTGAGTAATGAGTGAGGTTATTCACTTTCTAGTCACTACTCCCCATTTAGTATCACTTGTGGAGCTACTACATTTCTGTCAGTCTGGTATCCTCCTTCGGGAAATTTGTGATACCCCAAAATTAAATTTTTGGTAAAGTTAGCTAAATTCCTAATTATCTTTACCTATTCCTGTAGGTTGTGCTACGATTGATAATCGTGAAACTCATGCGGATGTGGCGGAATTGGTATACGCGCACGTTTGAGGGGCGTGTGGCTTTGCCTTGCGAGTTCGAGTCTCGCCATCCGCATTTATTGTTTAGTCAAAAGTCATTAGTCAACAGTCAAAAGTGAGAGATTGTAGGCTGATGACTTTTAACTTTAGGAATCATTTAGTTTAGCCGCATAGTACGATAGCTCGTTATTCGGGGTTTCCCAACTTGAGAAAACCGCCATGTTGAAAGTTAGAGGAAAAGTCTTCCCTTGGTATTTTACGGAAGCATCGATCATACATACCCGTAGCTGACTAATGACTAATGACTAATGACTAATGACTAATGACTATTGACTATTGACTATTGACTAATGACTAATGACTAATGACTAATGACTATTGACTATTGACTATTGACTATTGACCAGATTCCAGTCTTTTGTGCTTTCATAGAAGTAGGTGAACTTTTGTAAAGAACATTGACTGCAATATTTACTTCAAGTAACAACTCAACACTACCAGCCGCGTGGCATCGCCTAACCCCAATTTGGCAAGGTGGGGAGGAAGTAATTAAAAAAAGTTTGCCCCACACTCAGCTTGCTCCGGCGTGGCAAATGCTGCTGCTTGGTGACGGCTCACCCACAAGACACCTAGAATTACTGACAGGTGAGCCGACAGAAGTTGATGTCATTGATATGTCATTTATTGGCATGGATTTGGATGATGCGCCGGAATTGATTCACAAAGTACCAGGGCCAAGACTACGGCGACAAGTGTGGCTACGCACCCCTGGTGGGCAGAGATTAGCCTATGCTACTTCATGGTGGGAAGCTAGCCATGTAGATGAATATTTACAAAACCGTTCATTACCGATTTGGGCGAGTCTGGCGCGTCTGCGTACCGAATTATATCGAGATGTACGTGGTATTTATTACGGTTATTCCCCAGCCCTAGAAGTCGGATTTAATGTAGAAGGGCCTTTTTGGGGTCGCCATTACTTGTTTTGGCATCATGGTCAACCATTGACTTTGATTTACGAAGTTTTTTCGCCTTATTTAACAAAATACTTGGGTGCAACACAGCTAGAAACTGTTAACTAAAAAAATATCCTATCGTCTTGGTGAGCAGGGGAAGCAGGAGAGTAGAGCGAGAAAGAATTGGCTCATCTTTGTTCACTCCTGCATCATTGTAAAAAGATTGGTATCCAGTTTGTAGTAAGGACTACCCTTCTCCTTCCCTGCGGGACGCTACGTGAACGGAGACGCTAACGCGAACGGGAACGCTCCGCGAACAGTCCTTATTAGAGGACTAAAGTCCTCTCTACGAAACGCTTGCGCGAACACTACAAACCTTGAATTATCTACACCGTTCTACTTATTTGATAAATAGGCTCTCATCAAAACGGCAAAAGTTAGGATGATTTTGTTGCAATGAATCAAGATGTAATTAATTTAAATTAATTAATACAACGGTAAATATCAGCGTTATTTAGCAAATCAAAATTTTTGAATCAATGGCTGTTCATACATAATTGAGAATAGCTACATAATTATGTTGAGTAATGTAAAATTATCATGCTTCCTTTGCTGGTATCATTTCATCCAGTGATTATGCAACTCTAGATTCCTTCCTGTTACCATTTACCTATTTCCTGGTGGTATGAGATTTGAGGGAAGGAAAACTGAGCAAATTATTTGCTATATAAATATAGACATTTTTGATTTAAGTGAATGAGTCAAGCTAATCAAAAATTTGCAAATGTGAGGTGTAGATTTCATGACATCACCTAGATTGTCTACTCCCAAGAAGACACAAAAGAAATCTTCTTTGAGACTGACACTTTCAGGCGCAGGATTATTAATTGGTATAGGTAGTACGGCTTACTTGTTTTTGAGTCAAGGTCAGTTATTTTATAGAGACTTACTGACAGGTGCGAATATTATTCCTAGTGATGCTTTGTTTGCGGTTTCTTTGACTACAGACACCAAACAATGGCAGAAATTACAGGAATTTGGAACGAAAGAAACACAAGCACAAGTTAATCAAAGCTTAGTTCAGTTACGCGATCGCTTTCTGACCAATTACGGTTACAACTTCGAGCAGGATATTCAACCCTGGGTAGGCGATGAAGTTACCTTGGCAATTTTAGCCCCCCAAATCAATAAACCAGTTTCTAAGCCAGTTTCCACCATTGACAACCCTGGTGATAGTTCGCAATCAATGGTGATGGTTTTACCAGTCAAAAACCCCCAAAAAGCTCAAACTGTCTTTGCTCAACCAAAAACCCTAACCCAAGGTAAATGGATTAACCGCACCTACCAAGGGATTAACATCAAACAAATTGAAGGACAGCCAGGAGAAAACCTAGCGGCGGCCTTTTTAGATGGGAAATTTTTGGTAATTACAGATAACCCCCAAACCGTAGAAAGAGCGATAGACGCTTACAAAAATAAAACATCTTTAGCCACAATCGGCGGTTTTGCCGATAACTTTCCTAAAATATCTGGTTATCAACCTTTAGCACAGTTTTACATCAACATACCTAACGCTGCGAAAATAGCCGCTACAGCCCCCAACCGTCGTTTACCTGCACAAGTTTTAGCCCAACTACAAAATAACCAAGGTTTAGCCGGAACTGTGACACTAGAAACAGAAGGATTACGCATTAAAGGCGTGTCTTGGCTCAATCCTGGTAGTCAAAGAGTTTTGGCGGTGGAAAATGAAGCAGGTACAATGCAAAATCGTGTACCAGCAGAAACCTTAATGATGTTGTCTGGTGGAAACTTACAGCGTTTGTGGAGCGAATATGTTTTAACCTCTCAAGGTAATCCTCTCTCCCCCGTTACACCAGAACAACTGCGGACAGGGGTAAAATCCCTGACTACTCTGGATTTAGAAAGAGATTTACTCAGTTGGATGAAAGGCGAATTTGCGGTATCCATCATTCCTGGAACGCCCAAACCTGGAACTTCGCAAGATTTTCGTGCGGCTTTAGTATTTATGGTGCAAGCCAAGGAACGCCAATTAGCTGAAACATCAATCAAACAGCTAGATGATGTGATGAAAAATCAATATCAGTTCCAAATTCAATCAACAAAAGTAGCCGATAAAGCCGTAGTGAATTGGATTAGTCCATTTGGGACACTCACAGCTACCCACGGTTGGTTAGATGGAAATGTGGCGTTCTTATCTATAGGTGCGCCCGTCACTGATAAGATTCTGCCTCAACCCAGCACTACCCTTGCTAAAAATTCGACATTTCAGCAAACAGTTCCTACAGAACCCAATCCGACAAACGGTCAATTTTACATAGACGTAGAACAGACAGCGAAAAATTTTCCCCTACCCAGACTACTCCCCCAACAACAAAACTTGCTAGCTGCTACCCGTTCCATCGGTATGACATCAGCCGTTAGCGACAACCGCAGCACCCGCTATGATATTTTTTTCACACTGAAGAAAGGTGATAGGTGAGGCAGGGGGGCAGGGGGCAGGGGAGACAAGGTAGACAAGGTAGACAAGGTAGAATTTCTTGCCCAATCCCCAGTCCCCAATACTTCGACAAGCTCAGTACAAGTCCCCAGTCCCCAATCCCCAATCCCCAATATCAGAAATTTTGAATTTTGACTTGCTGAAACAGATAGGATCAGAACAGTCAGAATTAAAATTTTCAAGAGTCCCCTGCGGAGAACACTTTATGAGTCTGGTTTTACTCCAGAATTGGTTAGATAATGCCTCGTTTGCTGTCTTATTTATCACCATGTTGGTTTATTGGGTGGGAGCAGCCTTTCCCAATCTCAGCATAACTAATGCGCTGGGAACAGCTGGGATGGCGATCGCTAATTTGTGCATCGCTACGCTTTTGGGTGCGCGTTGGCTAGAGGCTGGCTATTTTCCATTAAGTAATTTGTATGAATCCCTATTTTTCTTGACATGGGGAATCACTACAATTCATCTAATTGCGGAAAATTCCAGCCGTAGCCGCTTAGTAGGTGTTTTCACCAGCCCTGTGGCTATGGGGATTTCTGCTTTTGCTACATTGACATTACCATCAGAAATGCAAGTAGCCGAACCATTAGTACCAGCACTCAAGTCTAATTGGCTGATGATGCACGTTAGCGTTATGATGTTGAGTTACTCAGCCTTGATGGTGGGTTCATTACTAGCGATCGCATTTTTGATTGTCACACGCGGTCAAAATATTCAATTACAAGGTAGTTCATTCGGTAACGGTGGCTATCGTACCAACGGCTACCGTCTGCAAAAAGCTGGTGAACTAGTTACACAAACCCCAACACCACCAGCAGAAAACAATGGCTATGCACGGCTAGAAAGCAATAACAACGGTAACGGTAACACCGCCGTTTTAAACTTAGTCACATCCACTCCAGCCTCAACCCTCACATCAGCACCAACCCTTTCACCCCAACGTCTCAGCATCGCAGAAACCCTCGATAATATTAGTTATCGCGTCATCGGTTTGGGATTCCCTCTACTCACCATCGGAATTATTGCTGGTGCAGTTTGGGCGAATGAAGCTTGGGGTTCTTACTGGAGTTGGGACCCGAAAGAAACTTGGGCATTAATTACTTGGCTAGTATTTGCCGCCTATCTCCACGCTAGAATTACCCGTGGTTGGCAAGGTCGCCGCCCAGCAATTTTAGCCGCCAGTGGCTTTGTTGTCGTTTGGATTTGTTACCTTGGTGTGAATCTTTTAGGCAAAGGTTTACATTCTTACGGTTGGTTTTTTTAACAGTTTTATCCCCTCTTCATTGGCAAAGAGGGGATTTGTAGTAATTACAGTAGATAAGCTAAATCACCTCATCAAACATAGTATTTCCTAGTTAACCGAAGTACAAATTCATCCGCGTTTATCTGTGTTCATCTGCGTTTATTTATTACTCAAAACAACATTTGCAATCCTGCTGGTCTGTTTACACTAAAAATGATTGCAATTAATCCATAATTTTATTACGGATAATCTCTCCCAGCAGCAGAAAATATAAATTTAGTTGCGGGATATTCTTATGACAGACGGATTTGAGCGACTAAATCATGATGAAGTGGTCAGTATAGAACCAGACACTTTCCAGAAACTCGAAATTGCAAAAACTTTTAAAGTCCGTGATTTAATTACAGCAATTAAAGAATATATTGGTGCAGATGAAACAGTTGAAGTAGATTTATATACTCATGGCTTAAGTTGTGAGGTTTTGAGATTTAGCGCACAAGGATGGGTGAAAGGAAAAGTCAGACTAGCATTAGAATTTTGTCCTGATGACCCTGATTCACCATTAGACGAAATCTATCAAATTCATCAACAGCTAAAGCAAATTGATCAGGAAACATTATGGTAAAAAATCAGGGATTGGGGAATAGGGTTTAGGGAATGGGATGGACTGCACTACACGCCAAAATACATCGTACTTTGCGATCGCGCCACTTATTAGATCGCCAAAAACGTCTGTTAGTAGCAGTTTCCGGTGGACAAGATTCCCTGTGTTTAATGAAACTCCTGTTAGATTTACAACCTAAATGGCAGTGGGATTTAGGTATTATTCATTGTGATCATCGTTGGCGTGAAGATTCCCAAGCCAATGCCTATCACGTAGAAAATCTGGCGAAAAATTGGGGTGTGTCTTTTTATTTAGCAACAGCTGCTCAACCAGTAAACACAGAAGCAGCAGCCCGTGATTGGCGTTATCAAACTTTTTTAGCGATCGCCCAAGCTCACAACTACCAATATATTCTCACAGGTCACACCGCCAGCGATCGCGCCGAAACTCTCCTGTACAACTTAATTCGGGGAACTGGTGCAGATGGTTTACAAGCACTTACTTGGCAACGTCCCCTAACTGAGCAAATGTTGCTAGTGCG
Organism: Nostoc sp. CMAA1605; assembly: GCF_021596505.1. Taxonomy (GTDB): domain Bacteria; phylum Cyanobacteriota; class Cyanobacteriia; order Cyanobacteriales; family Nostocaceae; genus Trichormus. Next base: position 9,010 of record NZ_PJIZ01000007.1, read on the forward strand.
TCCCCTATTGGAAGTTACCCGCAAGCAAACAGAGCAATTTTGTCAAGAGTTTAACTTACCAATTTGGGAAGATTCCACCAACCAAGATTTAAAATACGCCCGTAACCGCATCCGCCAAGAGTTAATTCCATATCTACAACAAAACTTTAACCCCCAAGCCGAATTAGCCATCGCCCAAACCGCCGAACTCCTACAAGCAGATGTGGAATATTTAGAACAAGCAGCCAAGCAGCTGCGGGAAGAAGCGATGGGGGATTGGGGACTGGGGAAAGAAGATGAAAAAAATTCCTTACCGTTGCGTTTAAACCGTCGGGTATTGCAAACAGCACCATTAGCACTACAACGGCGGGTGATGCGTCAGATATTACAAAAAATCCTTCCCGATGCTCCCAATTTTGAGCATATCGAGAAATTAACAGCCCTAATCACCGCACCCAACCGTTCACAAACCGATCCCTTTCCTGGTGGTGCGATCGCTCAAGTCCAAGGTGAATGGATAATATTGGGGACTGGGGACTGGGGACAAGGTAGCAGATGAAAAAACCAATGCCCCATGCCCAATGCCCAATGCCCAATGCCCCATTAAGAAGCCAACAACTCTGGCTGAGAGAGTAAACCGCCGATGGTGTGACGAATTTCTGTGATTGTTTGCAGTTGATGATCACTAGTTTCTTGAATTTGTCCCAAAGATTCACCGATGTTTTGTAGTTTTTGTTTGATTTCGTCTAGACGGTCTTGAATGGGTTGCAGTGTTTCTTGATAAAGGTTGACTCGTCCCCAACACTCGGCACTAGCCTTTTGTAAGGAACGAAGATTTTCTTCCATTGTTTTCAATTCTTGCTGCTGTTCTTGGATATTGTGGGTTTGATTATCAATCATGCCGTGGTCTAATTCCAGTGCAGCGTGCATTTGCTCAACTTCCCGTTCCAATTTTTGTAGTTCTTGGGATTGTTGTTGTCGTTGATTTTCTAGTTGTGAAAGAATGGGGCTAAAGTCAATGTTATTTTCTTGATCATTGTTAGCAACTGCCTGACCTTGTCGCTTGAGAAGAATGTTTTGGTGTTGCTTAATCAACTTTTGCCGCATTAATAAATTGCGTCTTTGTCCGACTAAAGTCTCATTGAGCATCTGATAAAGGTCTTGTTCATCGGCTAATTCTTCTTGTAAATTACTGACATCTTGACCGGATGCTTGACTAATTTTTTGCTTTAATTGTTCTATTGTTTCTTGTTTATATGTCAGTTCTTGTTCTTGATCATGAACAAAACTAGAGTCTATTTCTAACTTTTCTGATAAATCTTGTATAGTCTTTTGCAGTTCAGCTAGAGGCATATTTTCTAGAGCCTGCACATCAATTTGTTGTCCTGGTAAACCACCACCAGAAGTTGCAGCTACAGCAAAAATTTGTTGGTATAACTCATCTTGAGATTGCAACTGTTGTTTGAGGATTTGCATCAGTTCTTGCTTACTGGCGATCGCAGCCGTATTGACTTTCCATTGGGCTGTTTGTTGCTCTAAAATGTGTTGTGCTTGTTGCCATTCATTTTGGCGATCGCTGACTGTTTTTTCTAGTTTTTCAACTTCTTGTTGCTTTTCTTGAGCGGTTGTTTTTTCTTGTTGAAATTTTTCCCAATGGGGATTGAGTGTAGCCTGCTGTTTTTCGACAATTTCTTGCGCCGCATGGAGATGTTCCCGCAAGATTTCTATAGGAGCAACACGGCTAGATAAGCGTTCTAGTAACTCGCTCATCTTCTGACTTTGCGTTGCGTCTAACACTCCACCCTCTTGCAGACGCTCCTCCAAACGTCGCTGCTCACCCCGCAGATGCTCCCAAGCACCTTCTAATTCCTGACGATTACGGTCAATTTCTGCTTGTAACTGTTCAATTTTCTCACGAGAGGTTTCAACTTCTTGTTGTTGTGTTTCTAAACGTTGAAACTCCTCCTCCATATTGTGCAACTGCTCTAAGCGCACTTCCATATCCATTTCACGGCGATTTAACTCTTGTGCCTGAAATGTCAATGATTCCTTCCATTGATCAATTTCGTCTTCCTTGAGCTTGTATTTTTCCAACTGACGGGAAAAATTTTGCAAAATATTCACCAATGGCCTACCAGCTTCTTGCAGTCTCTGGACTTGGCGATTGGGATTGACTTCCACCAAAACCAGTGCGCCATCATTTAATTTGCTGGCTTCTTCAGCAGCGATAATTTCTTCCGACACAGGACTCCAATTCTGGTCGGTTCTTTGACAAGCTAGCAGTTTCAATTCAGTTTTGGAATTACCACCCAGTAAGCCGCCTTTCTGCTTTTGTACTTCCGCTAAATACAGCACACCGATATTCCTCTTGGTACGTGATATTTTTGTTTGAAAATATACTTTTAGATAATTCTGCTAACTTGTCTTATTTACCCAACTTGAGTCAAACAAAACAAACAAACCTATTTATAGACGCTTCATCTCACGTCTGCATATCCATAGCAGCGATCTGATCGTGCCTTTATATTTTGTACTGATGACAGTTATGATGACTTCCGTGTTATCACTAACTTTATCTAAAACTATTAAGAAAATTTACGGTTTATAGCTGAAATCATTCCCTGATCAAAACTAGTACAACAAAGCAAAAGAAATCATCTTATAAGTGACGTATGGTTGTTAAAAATCAAGGGTTTAAAGAAAGAGTGTAAGGGTGTAGGAGAAGAAAGATTTTTTTTCCTGCAACTTGAAACTACTTCCGACAGCACCGACGAGCAATTTCATTCAAAGGAGCTACTGAGATTCAATGCAGGGAAATTTACAAGAACTTGACATTCGCAGCATCCTGCAATTAATTGAACTAGGACAGCGAACTGGACAACTGTTCATAGAAAGCCACGACTCTCACCAATATGGTCAAGTATCTCCACCAAGTGAACCGAAAAATTGGTTGATATTTTTCCAGAATGGTCAAATTATTTATTCCCAAGCAGGGCATAATAATTTGTCACAAATTAATGATTACTTACGTCCGTATCGTGGGGAATTATCTGCTTATGAACACATAGACGATTTGAACATAGAAGATACTTCAGAATATGAATATGTTTGGATGCTGATAGAGAAAAATATCATCAATCCCCAACAAGCACAGGTCATTCTTTATCGTTTACTGTGTGAGAGCCTGTTTGATTTGTTGAGTTTATATCGGGGTAATTTTATTTTTCATACCGATATACCCCTAACTCCACAATTAACAAGTTGGGAAATTGCACCCTTAATCGCCAAAATTATCCAACAATTACAAGAATGGAAACTATTGTACCCATACATTGAATCGCCAGAACAACTGCCAATCCTAGCCGAAACTGTGCATCTTTATTCCTCATTACCCATCAACACAGTCAATAAACTCAAGCAATGGGCAGATGGTCAAACTTCCCTACGTCAACTGAGTCGATATCTTGATCGCGATATTTTGACAGTGGCCAAGACAATATATCCATATATCCAACAAGGCTGGCTCAAACTCACATACCCACAAACCACTGATTCCCAATTACCAGCCCCAGAGAGGCCAAAAATGAAAATACTATGTATTGACCAAAGCCAAACTAGTGGAGAGAGGGTAGAGTCTATTTTGCGTCTACAAGGTTACGAAGTTATCACCCTCAGCCATCCCTTAGAAGCACTGAGTTTAACTTTTCAACTCCAGCCCCAGCTGATTTTATGTGACGCTACCATACCGGAACTAAGTATTTATGAGATGTGTGCCATGCTGCGACAATCTCAAGCATTTCGGTATATACCGATGATTATGCTCACTAGTAAAGATAAATTTATAGATCGAGTTAAGGCGAAGATGGCCGGTTTCACAGACCTATTAACAAAACCCTTTGAGAATAAGGAATTACTAATTTTGCTCAACAAATATCTCAATATTTAATCTGGTGTGACGAAATAAACTCAATACAACACTTGTTGATCCCATAAAAGATGGGGTAAAAAATGTTATCACAGAATCAATCAACTTTCAGAGTACAGTTATTATCCACTCAACTTAGTGAAATATTAGATTGAATTTATACAGTAACTATTTGCAGGGAGAGCAGGGAATGTTCCAAACAGGAACGTCTACACCAGGAGGTAGATAGCCATTTATGAGTACAGTTTTAATTGTGGAAGACAGTCTTGCCCAAAGGGAGATGATTACAGACCTCCTGAAAGCCAGTGGTTTAAAAGTCACCCATGCCACTGACGGACTAGAAGCATTGGAGTCAATTCAAACTGAACCTCCTGATTTGGTGGTTTTAGATATTGTCATGCCCCGCATGAATGGCTACGAAGTTTGTCGGCGATTAAAGTCAGACCCCAAAACTCAAAACGTTCCTGTCGTCATGTGTTCTTCCAAAGGAGAAGAATTTGACCGCTACTGGGGGATGAAACAAGGGGCGGATGCTTATATAGCTAAACCGTTTCAACCAACCGAGTTGGTGGGAACAGTCAAACAACTGCTGCGAGGGTAAGGACGAACACAATATGGTTAGCAAACCGGACTTTTTAAATGGCAGTGGTCAAGATCACTTTCGTCCTGAATTTCAAGTAGAAAGTCCTGAAGGTGAGTTACATTTGCGGTTTTACATTCCCTCGCATCAGGAGTTTGCACTACCCGCAACTGGTATCCGAGAAGTAATGGAATTAAGTCCTGATAGAATTACCCCGATTCCTAATGCTTCTCCTTTACTTTTGGGTACTCTAAATCTACGAGGTCGAGTAATTTGGGTAGCCGATTTGGGTCAATTTTTAGGGGAAGCAACTCCTTTAAACACAGACAAAGCAGAGATTTCGGTAATTGCAGTGCAAGAACAAGACACTATTGTCGGTTTAGCAGTAGATGCAATTGGTGGTATGGATTGGCTGGATGTTCAAAATCTGATGCCACCTACCAACATACCGGATACCATGACTCCCTTTTTGCGTGGAGAGTGGTTATTAGACCCGAAGAACAATCAGTGTCTAAGACTACTAGATCCGATGGCAATTTTGCGGAGTGCGCGGTGGGCAGGATGATATTGGGAGGGAGGAAATGGCAGCGAGTATAGAAGATTACGTCGAAACATATCAACAGGCTTACACAGCCTACGCGGAACAAAACTATGAAGTTGCCGCTACTTTAATCGATCAGGTGGTGCAGAATGTCCCAGATGACCCGAACTCCCATTTATTGCGGGGTCACATCTACTATGTTTTGCAGCAATACGATATAGCAGAAGTAGAATATCAAAAAGTTTTGGAATTAACTGATGATTTTGAATTGATTGGGGTAGCACAAAAGAGTTTAGAGAATATTAGCCAATACCAACAACTAATCGTAGAGCCACTTGATTCTGAAGAATCAGTCGATATCGCCAGTACACCCGATTCTCTAGACTTGGCATCATCAGAATTAGAAGATTTAGGAGCTATCGATAGCTTTGACCTCAGTGGCTTTGATTTAAACGGTTTGGAAACTAATCAAGCTGTCAATGCCGCAGAAATTGCCCTAGATAACCCCTTTGAAATTCCTACAGATACCCTGGGAACACCATCCGTGCCAGTATCTACACTGGCGGCGAATCATGATCCTTTTGCGGTGGATGAACCAGCAAATGAGCAGAATTTAGATTTCTCAGCCTCAGAAGGGTTAGGAGAATTAGAATTACCTGTTTTTTGGCAAGAAGAACCATCAACAGACAGCTTTGAAGAGTTACAGGCGGATGCTAATTTTTTAGATAGTAGCTTAGAGTCCTCACCTGAAGACCACAATATTATCGATTCACCCTTTGGAGAATTTGAGACACCCGCCAATCTGAATGGACAATACAAAGCGGCGGAATTCTTCACTTCCTCCGAGGAAGAAATATCAACGGAGTCAGAGGAACAACTAAGAGAGAATTTGTCCTTAGAGCAGGAGGAGATTCCAGAAAGTCTGACATCAACAGAGGATAACGATATCTCGATTCCTGACTCTAGTGCAGCTTGGTTAGAAAAAATCGCTGATCAAGAAGAATCCTTCCAGACTCCCTCACAGATGAATGGTAAGTTCTCTCCCGTAGAACAGTCATATTCAGAGGACATTAAGCCAGAAATGCAAACTTTCGATATTGATGAAAGTTTTGATTTTGAAGCGTTTGAGTCAGCTTTTGGTTCAGAAAGCATAGCAGAGGATGAAGATCCTAGTAGCATCCTCAATAAAGACAATGCCAAAAGTAATATCGAATTTTTAGACGACTTTGATGAATTTGATGATTTAGGTAGTATTCCAGGGTTTGATCTGGCTGATGCCGATTCTAGCTTTAGTGATGTGATGCTTTCCAATTCTGCGGAACTGGGCAGCATTGCCCAGCCTAAAGTAGAACCTATCACTAATTCAGCGAGCGATCGCGATGAAGAACTCTTTAGCATCACCGGTTCGCAAGAATCAGTACCCGTATTTACCCAAGCGGATGTCGCCAAAGTCGAACCCCAAGTCAGCGTTGAACAAGGCTGGTTAGCCGGCTTAGAAAACGCTAGCCTCGATGCGAAACCTTGGTTAGTTGGGGGGGCGGTGGGCGTGTTCTCCGCTTTGGTAGTAGCGACAGTCAGCTTTGCATCCACCAGTTTTTCCCCTCCTCAACAACGGGAAACAGTACGCAATACTGGTTGGGCAATGTCTCTAGCCGCAGGGATCACAGGTTTTGCTACGGCTGCTTTTATGGGTAATCTCACCCTGAAACAAATGCGCCGCACTACCAAGGATTTGCAAGCCCAATTTGATGCTGTGCGCCAAGGTAATTTGAATGTACAAGCCACGGTGTATTCCGAAGATGAACTAGGGCAATTAGCGGCTGGCTTTAATGAGATGGCGCGGGTAATTTTAACTACCACCTTTGAAGCGCAACGCAAAGCCGATGAACAAGAAGAAGCGAAAGAAAACCTCCAACGCCAAGTAATTCGCCTCTTAGACGACGTAGAAGGCGCAGCTAGAGGGGATTTAACAGTCCAAGCGGAAGTAACAGCCGACGTATTAGGCGCGGTAGCCGATGCCTTTAACCTGACAATTCAGAACTTGCGGGACATTGTGCAGCAGGTAACAGTCGCCGCCAAAGAAGTAACCAAAGGTGCAACCAACTCGGAAACCTTTGCTACTGCCCTATCTAGTGATGCTTTAAGACAAGCCGAAGAATTAGCAGTCACCTTAAATTCTGTACAGGTGATGACTGACTCAATTCAACGGGTGGCAGAAGCGGCAAGGGAAGCCGAAGCTGTAGCCCGTGATGCCAGTACGATCGCGCTCAAAGGCGGTGAAGCTGTAGAAAACACCGTGGCGGGGATTTTAGAAATTCGGGAAACTGTAGCTGAAACTACCCGTAAGGTGAAACGATTAGCGGAATCTTCCCAAGAAATTTCTAAGATTGTGGCCTTAATTTCTCAAATTGCCTCCCGCACCAACTTACTGGCACTCAACGCCAGTATTGAGGCAGCCAGAGCCGGCGAAGCGGGACGGGGGTTTGCGATTGTGGCAGATGAAGTCCGTCAGTTAGCGGATAAATCAGCTAAATCCTTAAAAGAAATTGAGCAAATCGTGATGCAAATCCAAAGCGAAACAGGCTCAGTAATGACCGCAATGGAAGAAGGTACACAACAGGTAATTAAAGGCACAAAACTAGCTGAAGAAGCCAAGCGATCGCTTGAAAATATCATTCAGGTGGCAAATCGCATTGATGGCTTAGTGCGCTCAATTACCAGCGACACCGTAGAACAGACGGAAACCTCCCGTGCTGTTGCCCAGGTAATGCAATCAGTAGAACTCACAGCCCAAGAAACATCCCAAGAAGCACAACGAGTTTCCGGCGCACTACAAAACTTAGTTGGTGTATCCCGTGACTTGATTGCTTCTGTAGAACGTTTCCGCGTAGACACCATGCAAACAAAGTAATTAGTCAATAGTTCAAAGTCCAAAGTCAAAAGTTCAAAGTTTACATAATTGGCTATTGACTGATGACTAACAACTCAAATAAGCGGTGACTAACTACTAATGACTATTGACAGATGACTAACGACTATTGACTATTGACTAAAAAACTATGCTGCCTGAACAACAACAGCGAATTTTAGGCTACTTTATTGAAGAAGCCAGAGACCACCTCAACACCATTGAACAGGGGTTGCTCAATCTTCAAAGTACCTTAAATGACCCAGAACTGATTAACGAAGTTTTCCGCGCCGCACACTCTATTAAAGGTGGTGCAGCCATGCTGGGCTTAACTAGCATTCAGCACACCGCCCACCGTCTAGAAGATTGTTTTAAAGTTCTCAAAGAAAATCCGATTCAGGTTGATCAAAAACTAGAATCATTATTTCTTGGTGTATCTGACACTCTCAAAGCCCTACTCGAACAGTTAAGCGGCCCCTTCGGACTGTCAGAAGAAACGGCTAATACCTTGATGTCAGAGACAGAACCTGTATTTCAATGGCTGAATCAGCATCTAGAACTATTAGTGCAGCAAGCCGATGCTGGAGTAGATACATCAAATGTCAATCAACCAACTGCCGCAGATAGCGTAGGTACACTCACAGACTTCTTTTCACGCCAAGATGTACCTACTCCCGCAGACAACACTCCTGCACCCCAAACAGTGACAGCTACAGGGAATGATCGTTGGAGTGAATTTCAAGCCCAGGTTCTACAAACACTGCGGGAAATGTTGCAATTATTTAAACAACCTGCAACATCAGAATCTCGTCAAAATCTCCAGCAATGCTGTCAGCAGTTAGTTAGACTAGGTCAAACTTGGAATTTATCTAATTGGTGCAATTTATGTAAAGCCGCAACCACGGCTATTGGGAATACCGAAAATAGTTATATCATCCTAGCAAAGATTGTCATTACAGAGATTAAACAAGCACAAGAGTTAGTGCTGCAAGGTAGAGAAACTGATATTACTATTAGCCAACAACTAGAAGCACTTTGGGATTCTCCGAACACTGCTTTAATCGAAGTGGCTCAAGAGTTGTTAGGTGACGTACCATCCACCATCACACCATCATTAGCATCTATACCTCATGAAATCTCTTCAGACTCAACTGAGGATTTCGCCAGGGATCATACCCTCGATATATCAGCAGATAGAGTCACTAGTCTAACTGAAGTCTCCGAACAGCTAAATGTTGCAGCAGAGGTACCAACCTCTATAGAACACCCTGTGTCTGAAAACGAGACTACTGGCAATCCGTTCTGGGAAAATGAAACTACACCATTTGCTCATAGTGCCACAATAGAGACGAATGGCCCAGAAGTGGGATTAGCTGAGTTAAATACCTTAGCTGATTTATTTGAAGGTGAAACACCAGAACTAGATGAAAGTTGGCAACAAGATGACGTTGTAGAGATTGCAGACTCTAGTGAATTAGGGGCAGAGATTAGTCAAACCGTCATTCAAGTATTTGATAATGATATAGCCGATTTTCTCTCATTAGAAGGAGATGATCAGGAGTCTGCAACTAGCACAACTAAAAATGAAGACTTCGGGTTATTATTTGGAGAACATCTATCAGAGCCAGAAAAATCGCCAGCAGCAGCTACAAATGAGCAAATATTGCCAGAAGTCACATCAGAAGATGATATCAACGACTTTCTGACAATTACAGCAGGCGATGGCGTTCCGCCCAGCGTAGCTGATCGCACCTTAAATCAGGCTCAAAATAACATTCCAGAACATCAAACCATTCCTGATTTACCGGAACTAAATAACCTATCAGATGATTTCGATAATCTATTTATAGAATCAGAAATAAATACTGGCACGTTTGAGCAAGCTAATCTTACTCTTCCACAAGAAGAACAAGTAAAAACAGCGTCAGAAAATCTAGAATTAGAAAATTTATTTGGCAATTTAGAAACTGATACTCAACTATCTGCCAATACATTAGAAACAGTTAACAATTTATTTGATGAACAGCCCATTACGGTAATAGAGTTTACCGCACCTGACCAAAATTTAGATGATGTTTATACTCAAGAAAATTCAGGAGAAACAGAGCAGTTATTATCATCTGTAGGCGAACATGAGATAGGAAAAGAGTTAGAAGAGAGTTTATTTGCTGCGGCTGGTGAAATTTTCCCTGTTGATGAAGATTCTAACAATTTAGGTGTAGAAGCTTTCGGATTAGTTGATTTAGACACAACTTTCTTCCAATCTGAAGAAGATGTAAAAATAATACTAACAGCAGATTTAAACAGCACCTCCCTTATAGATACTCATGTTAATAGTGATAATTCTCAAGTAGAAACACCAGAATTATCCCAGAACGCAGAAGTTTTAGAGTTCATGTCTGATTTGGATGATCAGCTATCGGAAACATCTGCAATAGAAAGTGCAATATCATTTGCTGAATTAGATGTTGATGTATTGACAGGTAATGATGGTGCTGATTTTATCCTGGGAAATCTAGAACAAGCAGATGATGATTTATTTCACTCAGCGAATAATCTCAATCTACACCAGGAGCAAGATGCACAAACTGTAGCAAATATTGCTATTGATCTAGATACAAATATTGAGTTTTCTGATATTGATGAGAGTGGTGCATCTGACTTAGCTGCGAATTTACTAGCAATCCAAAATGAATTACCAACAACTGATCTAGAGGCATGGGCTATTCCGATTAGTCAGTTAACAGATATTGTGATTGATGACATTAATGATGATGTTAATCAAGGAACTATTGACAAAATATTCGATACACCCTTTGCAGAAACTCCTAGCTTAGATTTTGGTGATTTATATTTATCAACTCCCAGCATTGAAATAACACAAACAACAATTCAAGACATACCAGATAATCTCAATCTAGATAATGAATTATTAACCACCCTAGATGCAACAACATCAGATTTAGATTTTGGCGATTTATCCATTTCTAGTAGTGAAATAACACAAACAACAATTCAAGACATACCAGATAATCTCAATCTAGATAATGAATTATTAACCACCCTAGATGCAACAACATCAGATTTAGATTTTGGTGATTTATCGACTCCCAGCCTTGAATTAACACAAACAACAATTCAAGACATACCAGATAATCTCAATCTAGATAATGAATTATTAACAAACCTGGATGAGACAACATCAGATTTAGATTTTGGTGATTTATCCATTCCTAGTAGTGAATCAACACAAACAACAACTCAAGACATACCAGATAATCTCAATCTAGATAATGAATTATTAACAAACCTGGATGAGACAACATCAGATTTAGATTTTGGTGATTTATCCATTCCTAGTAGTGAAATAACACAAACAACAATTCAAGACATACCAGATAATCTCAATCTAGATAATGAATTGTTAACAAACTTGGATGAGACAACATCAAATTTAGATTTTGGTGATTTATCAATTCCTAGTAGTGAATCAACACAAACAACAATTCAATACATTCCAGAAAATTTCAATTTAGATGATGAGTTATTAACAAACCTGGATGAGATAACATCAGATTTAGATTTTGGCGGTTTATCCATTCCTAGTAGTGAATCAACACAAACAACTCAAGAAACATCAGAAAATATCAATCTAGATATGGGTGATGAGTTGTTAAACACCCTAGATGCAACAACATCAGATTTAGATTTTGGTGATTTATCCATTCCTAGTAGTGAATCAACACAAACAACAATTCAAGACATTCCAGACAATCTCAATCTAGACGATGAATTATTAACAACTCTGGATGAGACAACATCAGATTTAGATTTTGGCGATTTATCTGATACCACTAGTGAACTAACACAAACAACAACTCAAAATCCATCAGAAAATATCAATCTAGATATGGGTGATGAGTTGTTAAGTACCCTAGATGCAACAACATCAGATTTAGATTTTGACGATTTATCTGATACCACTAGTGAACTAACACAGACAACAACTCAAAATCCATTAGAAAATATCAATCTAGATATGGGTGATGAGTTGTTAAGTACCCTAGATGCAACAACATCAGATTTAGATTTTGGTGATTTATCGACTCCCAGCCTTGAATTAACACAAACAACAATTCAAGACATTCCAGACAATCTCAATCTAGACGATGAATTATTAACAAACCTGGATGAGACAACATCAGATTTAGATTTTGGCGATTTATCTGATACCACTATTGAATTAACAACTAATAGTAATGATTTAATAAATGAAAATCTAGATAATAGCGCTGCGGACAAACTAGATAACACAGGGATATTTGATGATGAACTAGGGGGTATTAATTCAACACATGAAACTGATTTAGTAACACAAGTAGACGCTAGAAACGAAGAAGAATTTGCTGATTTAGAAGCCTTGCTAGAGATGGAATCATCTCCCAGTAATGATATTAATGCCATTCAAGACGATGATTTTGCAGCATTAGAAGCATTGTTAGGGGAAGAAGATATTCCACCAAAAGAAAATGTAGTAAAACCTGAAGTAATTTCAACAAATGCGCCAAAATTTACTCCGGCTACTCCTAGCAATCCCACTGTATTGCCATTAGTGCAAGATGATTTTAGAGATTTAGAACAATTGCTAGCACAAGCAGATCAAACTATATCTCAGTCAACACCAGTAAAACAACCACCTGCTAAATTACAGCGTTCTTCTAATCGTCGTCAGGCGAAATTTGAAGAAACTATGAAAGTTCCAGTCAAGCAACTGGATGACATGAGTAACTTAGTGGGTGAATTGGTAGTTAATCGCAACACTTTAGAACAGGATCATGAAAGGTTGCGACAGTCTTTAGATAATTTGTTAGTGCAAGTGCAACAGCTCTCAGATGTGGGAGCAAGAATGCAGGAATTGTATGAGCGATCGCTTTTAGAATCCTCTTTGTTACGTAGTCGTAAAGCCAGGGAAACTTCAACTTTCTTCCACAGTGAAGACTCTGATTCCGATAGGGGTTTTAGTGAACTGGAAATGGATCGCTTTACTCCCTTCCACACACTGTCTCAGGAAATGATCGAGTTGATTGTGAGAGTCCGTGAGTCAGCTAGTGACATTGACTTCGTGACAGAAGAAACTGAGCGAGTGGCGCGACAGTTCCGTCAGGTAACAAGTCAACTGCAAGAAGGACTCACACGCGCGCGCATGGTTCCTTTTTCCCAGACAATTGATCGTCTGCGGCGTGGCGTGCGAGACAATGCCATCAAGTATGGTAAACAGGTGGAATTAATGATTGAGGGTGGCGACACCTTAATTGACAAGATGATTTTAGATCATCTCACCGACCCGTTGACCCATATGCTCAACAATGCGATCGCCCACGGAATTGAAACACCTGATATCAGACAAGCATCTGGTAAAGTACCTGGAGGTACTATTACTATCCGTGCATTTCATCAAGGTAATCAAACAGTAATTTCTGTGGGTGATGATGGAGCAGGTATTGATACAGACAAGATTAAAGCTCTAGCCTTGAAACGAGGCCTCATTACACAATCTCAAGCAAAAGCAATGTCCCGCTTGGAAATCTATGATCTATTATTCCAAGCTGGATTTAGCACCAAAGATGAAGCCGATGAAATTTCTGGTCGTGGTGTCGGGATGGATGTGGTGCGTTCCGAAATTAGTGAAATTCGCGGCATAGTCAATACTGACTCTACTCTAGGTAAGGGAACAACCTTTACAATTCGTTTGCCACTCACCTTAAGTATTTGTAAAGCTTTATGTTGTGTTTCCGATAAAGCGAGGGTAGCTTTCCCGATGGATGGTGTGGAAGATACTCTGGATATCCCCATCAAAAATATCCAGAAAAACGCCGAGGGACAATCCTATATTTCCTGGCGCGATACCGTTCTGCCATTCCGTCCTTTGAAAGAATTGTTAACCTTTAATCGCCAACTCAGTCGCGGTAATGTTTACGGTGGTAATCGAGATGATGATATGGTGTCTGTGGTGGTGGTGCGATCGGCAAATACTTTGTTGGCTCTTCAAATAGACCAAGTTTTAAGCGAACAGGAAATTGTAATTAAGCAATTTGAAGGGCCTGCACCTAAACCCATTGGGGTGGCGGGTGCGACGGTTTTGGGTGATGGTCGCATTATGCCGATTGCTGACGTACTGGAACTGATCGACATCTTCCAAGGACGGATGTCTAAACATAGTGGAGGTGCGCCCTGGCAACAAGCATCTAGTCCCATTGTGCCAGAAGTTCAGACTGAGAAAATTGACCCCACTGTACTTATCGTTGATGACTCAATTACAGTCCGGGAATTGCTCTCACTCACCTTTAACAAAGCTGGGTATCGTGTGGAACAGGCGCGGGACGGTCAAGAGGCTTGGGATAAACTCCGGTCTGGGTTGCCTTGTGATATCGTCTTCTGTGATATTGAAATGCCCCGTTGCGATGGTCTGGAGTTGCTCTCACGCATTCAAAAAGACCCAAATCTCAACCACTTACCCATTGCTATGCTCACCTCACGGGGTGCGGATAAACACCGCCAGATGGCGATTCAGTTAGGGGCTAGTGGCTACTTTACAAAACCCTACCTAGAAGAAGCCTTACTAGAAGCTGCTGTGCGGATGTTGAAAGGTGAAAAATTGGTCAGCAATGCCGGTAATGGTTAATTGGCAGATATATCAGCGAGGGTTACAAACATATTTTTTGAGAAGATATGCTAGAGGATTGTCAGTGCTACATCTGTGTCACAAAACTTTATAAAAACACCAGTTGTATTTTGAATGATACCGTCTAGTTTCAGGACATCCTCATCTACGGTGATAAAAACTTCTGCCTCAAAGTGAATCGCACTGGCAACATGAAGCGCATCAGCTGCCCTTACACCTCTAAAGTAAAGGTCTACATTGCTTAACTGTGCTTCCACAGTTGCAGCAGTAAGATCAAGTGCGGTGATTCCAAAAAATCTTACCGCAGTTAAAGTTTGAGGAACAATAGAACGGGCTGCAAGGACTCTAAGTTTGCTTGCATTCGCCATTCCTGTGGCTGCTGATGTGAGTTGCTTAAACAAAGCTTCCTCAACTTCGTAGTAGGTAAGACTAGATGTTGCGCCCATATGACTAGAAGCTATGTTTTGGAGAACCTTTTCTGCATCCTCAAATAACTTCTGAGGTGTACGACCACGACGACTTGTAGATCGTAATGTTTCACCAGCTATGGCTTGTGGGCTGAGGTAGTCAATAAAAACACCTGTATCAATGTAAACTTTCACACTTGAGCTTCCAGTTGAGATAGCAATTGTTCAGGCGTAACTACTTGAGGTTTTATGTTTGATAAAAACCTAAAAGCTTGATCATAAGTAACCAAGTAGTCACAGTCTGCTGCACTACTAAGTATTAAAACATCATTTGAGTGAGCTAGATGATTACGAAGACTAGAAGCGTTTTTGAGGTATTCTTCAGCTTTTTCCAGATTTAGAGGGAGTACGCTAACTTCTTGTTGCAGTTCCTCCAAGGCTTCTGGGTGTTTACGAGTGTCTGTCAAGGAAAAAAGTTCTTGAAGCACTATTGGATTAATAGCAAGACGGACTTTTTTAAGTATCTCCTGAGAAAATAAATTAGAACTGGGCGACTCACCACGCAAATAGGCAGCCACTACATTCGTATCTAAAAAAATAAGAGGGCGACTATTAGAATTTTGCACTTCAGTCTCTCTCGTCAAAATGACATATATTCTAAGTGTATGCAAAATTGGCATGGGATAGCGCAAGTGCGATCGCTATTTCATCTCCATTAGGCTCATTACCGACACAGAATTATATGATCTACCCTGACACTCAAAAAATTGATCAAATTGATGATTATCACGGTACTTCAGTAGCAGATCCCTACCGTTGGTTAGAAGACCCAAATTCAGAAGCTACTCAGCGTTGGGTTGAGGCACAAAATCAAATTACTTTCACTTATCTAGAAAAAATTCCTGCCAGAGATAAAATTAAACAGCGTCTCACCAAACTTTGGGACTATGAAAAATATGGTATTCCTTTTAAAGAGGGAGACAACTATTTTTATTTCAAAAATGATGGACTGCAAAATCAAAGTGTACTTTATACTTTAAAGTCCCTCAATGATGAACCCAAAGTTTTACTAGACCCTAATAAATTATCTGAAGATGGTACAGTAGCTCTTTCTGGTTGGGATGTTAGTGATAATGGTAAATTATTGGCTTATGGGATATCTACCTCTGGTTCTGATTGGCAACAATGGCAAGTAAGAGATGTAGAAACAGGCGAAGATTTACCAGACCAGATTAAGTGGATTAAATTTTCTGGCGTGTCTTGGACAAAGGATCATCAGGGATTTTTTTATAGTCGTTATGATGAACCTCAAGACCAAAAATTAGCTGATATTAACTATTTTCATAAGCTTTACTATCATCGTTTAGGAACACCACAATCAGAAGATATATTAATTTATCATCGTCCTGATCAACAAGAGTGGGGATTTTATAGTGAAGTTACAGAAGATGGTCAGTATTTAATCATTTCTGTTTGGTTAGGAACAGATTCAAGAAATTTAGTTTTCTATAAGGACTTAACTGATGAAAATGGGGAGGTAATAGAGTTAATTCATCAGTTGGAAGCAAATTATAGTTTTATTAATAATGATGAAAACATTTTCTATTTTCGCACTAATTTGGATGCGTCACGAGGTAGATTAATTGCTATTGATATTAATCTACCTGAGCAGGAATTATGGCAAGAAATTATTCCTGAAGCGACAGCAACTTTAAAGCAAGTCAGGATATTAAATAATCAGTTCGTAGCTGATTATTTGCAAGATGCTCATTCGCAAATCAAAATATTTGCTACTAACGGCACATTGATCCAAGAGGTAGAACTACCGGGACTAGGTGCAGTGGGTGGATTTGGAGGTAAGCGGGATGCTACAGAAACTTTTTATAGTTTCACGAGTTTCACTACACCAGGAACTATTTATCACTACGATATGGTGACGGGAAAAGGTGAAATCTTTAAGCAGCCAAGCGTAGATTTTCACCCTGAAGATTATGAAACTAAACAAGTTTTTTACGAGAGTAAAGACGGTACAAACATACCGATGTTTATTACTCACAAAAAAGGTATTGCTTTAGATGGGAATAATCCCACATATCTTTACGCCTATGGTGGTTTTCGGATTTCACTGACTCCCAACTTTAACGTGAGTATGTTGGTGTGGATGGATATGGGTGGTGTTTATGCTATGCCAAATTTGCGTGGTGGCGGAGAGTATGGTGAGGAATGGCATCAAGCCGGGATGAAGGAGAAAAAGCAGAATGTTTTTGATGATTTTATCGCTGCGGCTGAATGGCTGATTGATCATAACTATACAAAACCTGAGAAGTTAGCGATCGCAGGTGGTAGCAATGGCGGTTTACTGGTCGGTGCTTGCATGACTCAACGTCCAGATTTATTTGGTGCAGCTTTACCAGCCGTAGGTGTCATGGATATGTTGCGCTTTCACAAATTTACCATCGGCTGGGCTTGGACGAGTGAATATGGTTCGCCAGATCATCCCGAAGATTTCCCCACACTTTACGCCTATTCACCCCTACATAACCTCAAATCAGGTACAAGCTACCCAGCAACCTTAATTACCACAGCAGATCATGACGATCGCGTGGTTCCTGCCCATAGTTTCAAATTTGCCGCAGCTTTGCAAGCGGTTCAAGCTGGTGACGCACCAACACTGATTAGAATTGAGACTAAAGCCGGACACGGTGCAGGTAAACCCACAACCAAAATCATTGAGGAAGCCGCAGATAAGTGGGCGTTTTTAGTTAAAGTTCTGGATATAAATGATTACTAGCTAGATAACAAATCTAGTTACATTCAAGCTACACCATATCGGCTTGAAAAATTTGTTGGGCGGTGAGATTTAAGTCAGGAAAGATTTGGGAAATAATGCGTTCCTCATCTCGAAACTTATTGATTTGATATTCTCCATCAAACAAGTTACACACAGAAATTGTAGGTTGTTTAGGATTACCAATAAAATTACGTCCACCTAATGCTCCATAGTCTACAATCCAATATTCGGAAATACCCATTTGCTCATAATCTGCATATTTGAGATGGTAATCATCACGCCAGTTAGTTGAGACAATTTCAATCACCAAAGGTATTGATATGCCTAAACTAAGAATGGATTCTTTTTTCCATAATTGTTCATTAACTAAATTTGCCCGATTGAGTACCAAAACATCGGGGAAATAACCAGAATCTTTACCATCCGGTCTAACTATGGCTTGGTTAGGAATTAAATAGGGAAATTCTAAACGGTCAATCGTCGCACTTAGCTTGATTGTTAAAAATCCTTTAATTTCTTCATGTTCCCCTACTGGTTGCGCCATTTCAATAATATTGCCGTGATGTAGTTCGTAACGTCTGCCCGAATTGTCAGGTAGCCAATCAACAAATTCCTGGAAGGTGACAAGTTTGGGTACTGCTTGAGTCATGGCTTTTGGGAATTGCTAATGATAGCAATATTATCTCTAATCAATCTGCAATATAAATCAGCAAACACAATCCAGGCGATCGCTAGTTACACTTGATCACTATCAAGCCTCATTTTCACCTCTCGGTTTGATAACTTAAGAATTGTAAAATGCTGATGAAAACCCGCATATATATGCTCATAGGCTTCCTTCTCAGCCTAATTTTAAGTATTTTGCCTGTAGCAGACAATTTTACGATTGCTGCCACACCCACAGATGTTGTTTCACCCCAAGCTGCTGTCTCCTTCACCCAAGGAGTGCAGAAAACAGTCTTAGATAATGGTTTAACCGTCCTCACCAAAGAAGTGCATACTGCACCTGTAGTGAGTGTACAGGTATGGTACAAAGTCGGCTCACGCAATGAAACTAAGGGAGAAAACGGTATTTCCCACCAGCTTGAGCATTTGATGTTTAAGGGAACGAAAGAACGTCCTGTGCAGTTTGGTCGATTGTTTAATGCTTTGGGTAGTCAATTCAATGCTTTCACCAGTTACGATGAAACGGCTTACTTCGGGACAGTGGAACGCAACCGACTAGATGCACTACTGACTTTAGAAGCAGACCGGATGAAAAATGCTTTGATTGATGCAGAGCAATTAACTAGTGAAAAACGGGTAGTAATTTCTGAGTTACAGGGGTATGAAAACTCTCCTGAGTATCGTTTAAATCGGGCAGTGATGCGAGCAGCTTTTCCCAATCGCGCCTATGGTTTACCTGTAGGTGGTACAAAAGCTGATGTTGAACAATTTACAGTCGAGCAGGTGAGAAATTACTATCAAAAATACTACAGTCCAGATAATGCGACTGTGGTGATTATCGGCGATTTTGTCACAGAAAATGCTCTGAATACCATCAGAGATACCTTTGGCAAGCTACCCAAGAGAGAAACAGGGGGGAAACTAGTTTCCTCTACACCCCTTCCGCAGCCAGACAAGCTCATCAATACTGCGAGTAAATCGCCCATAATTTTGCAAGAATCAGGAAGTGCGGCTTTATTACAAGCTGTGTATCCCTTACCCGATGTCCAACATCCTGATGTTCCCGCAATTGATGTGATGGATGCAATTTTGACGGGGGGACGTAGTTCTCGACTCTATCAAGCTTTGGTGGAATCTGGGTTGGCGAGTTCTGTTGGTGCTAGTGCAGTAGAACCGATTGAACCAGGATGGTATGAAATTAGTGCGACAGCCGCGCCAGGACAAAAGTTAACCAAAATTACAGAGGTATTGCAAACATCTTTAACACAATTGCAAAAGCAACCTGTTTCCTTAACAGAATTGAATCGTGCTAAAACACAACTACAAGCTTCCTTTGTGCTGGGTAATCAAGACATCACTAGCCAAGCTAGCCAATTGGCATACAGTCAAATGATCGCTGGAGATTATCACTATATCGAAAAGTATTTAGCGGCGATCGCCAATGTCACCCAGGCTGATGTTCAAAGAGTCGCTAAAACCTATCTCAGTCCCAACAAAAAAACCATCGGCTATTTTGAACCCACTCAAATTGCAGGTGAAAGCGGAACTCCCAATCTTGGTTCTGGTCGCACCGCCGAGAACTTCAACCCTGGTAAACCAGTAGATCCGGCGGAATTGGCAAAATATCTGCCTGCTATCACTACATCTCCAGATATTAGTAAACAATCTCTACCACAGCAGTTTTCCCTCACCAATGGGTTGCGGGTGCTGTTATTACCTGACCACAACCTCCCCACAATTAATCTAAGTGGACAAATTGACGCAGGTAGTGAGTTTGATGGTAACTCCAACGCCGGATTAGCCAGTATCACAGCTAGTAATTTAATGAATGGCACAAAGACTAGAGATGCTTTGACCTTGGCGCAAACTCTAGAAGATAGAGGTGCTGGTTTAAATTTTGGTGCTACACGGGAAGGAGTTAGTATCAGTGGGGAAGGATTAGCAGCGAATTTGCCATTATTAATCCAAACTCTGGCTGATGTCCTGCAAAATGCCACATTTCCCAATAAACAGCTAGAACTCAGCCGTCAAAGAGCCTTAACTAGCTTAAAAGTCCAATTAGATGATCCTAGCGGATTAGGTAGAAGAGTATTTCAGCAAGCAATTTACCCAGAAAATCACCCCTTTCACAGTTTCCCCACGGAGGAAAGTTTAAAAAATATTACTCGTGATGATGTGCTGCGTTTTTACCGCAACCATTACCGACCAGATACGACGACGCTGGCTTTAGTGGGTGATTTTGAACCAGCAGAGGTGAAAGATTTACTCAGTCAATCTTTGGGTAAGTGGCAAGCCATTGGTCAACCGCCTCTCCTCAAATTACCAACGGTGTCATTACCGCCAAATATCACCCGCATTAACAAGGCGATTCCTGGTAAAGCTGAGGCTATCACCTATCTTGGTTACAATGCCATTTCTCGCAAAGACCCCCGTTACTACGCTGCATTGGTGCTGAATCAGATTTTGGGTGGGGATACCTTATCTAGTCGCTTGGGTACAGAAGTACGCGATCGCCTGGGTTTGACCTATGGTATTTATAGCGGCTTTGCAGCTGGTGTGAATCCTGGCCCCTTCTTAATTCAAATGCAGACTGCACCCCAAGATGCAAATCGGGCGATCGCTAGCACTTTAGGATTACTCAAACAGTTACGTGAACAGGGTATTACTGAAGCCGAATTAAACACGGCGAAACGTTCAATTACTAACAGTTATCCTGTAGATTTAGCTAATCCTAGTAATGTGTCTAGCATCATTTTAGATAATGCGATTTTGGGACTATCACCAGCAGAAATTCGAGAATTTCCGCAACGTATTCAATCTGTAACTATGGCTGATGTTCAAAAAGCCATTCAAGATTTGATTAATCCCAAAAATCTCATTATTGTGACTGCTGGAACTGTCAAATAATTTTAGATTTTAGATTTTGGATTGAATCTAAAATCCAAAATCTAAAATTCGGATGCTTAATCCTACATCCAAAGGTAACTAATTATCTCACAATAAAATGTAAAAAATTATCGCCAATATCATCGGAGCAGATAGGATTTTCGACCTTATTTTGTATAAAAAAGCTGCACAAGTTTAGCCAAATCACTTTTTGCAGGTTCACCTTTATTCAACCATTCCATTAAATCAGAAGGGTATAACCAAAAACTGGCAATAAAATCATTCTGATTATAATCTGGGTCGCTATCTAATTTAATTTCATAAACTTTCATAAAAGCAGATACATGATTATCATGTGGTGTTAAATACCCCAAAAGCTTAATATTAACCATGCTTAAATCTATCCTCAATTCTTCTTTGAGTTCACGATTTAGAGCATCTTCGTAAGTTTCTCCGCTTTCCACATGACCACCCATGCTAACATCAAGACAAAGGGGAAAAATTCTTTTCTGTGCAGAACGTCGAGGTATCCAAAGTTGTCCTTGTGAATTAATCACAAAAGCATTCACAACTCTAAAATTACACAGGCTTTGACTATAGATTTCCGAGCGTTTCTTTTTCCCAATGATGCAATCATTGTTATCTACAATGTCAAGCATTTCATCATTGTGTACCATACTTTGTCAACGCACTAGACTATTTTTATTAAATTTATCAAGTAGCAAGTCAAGGGTTATGAAGTCATATAGGAATCATATTTGATTTCTGCGAAGCTAGGTAAACCTCTATGACTTTTTTCCTGTTCCGTGTTCCCTGTTAAGAGTTCCCTAACTACGCAGATAATTTCAAGAATCAAATCAGATTCCTCTAACTTTGATTATTCATCAATTTGCCAGGAATCTTTAGTTACTTCTTCATCTAGAATTTTCCGTGGACGAACAATGATGATGATTTTACCCAGGATGGGAATTTCTGGTTCTGTTTCAAACCATTGAAAATCTAACTCACCGCCTTTATCGACCACAAAATAACTAAAATCATTCCATTCCCGTTGACTGCGGTCTATGACCACTAACACAGGGCCGGGTTGGGTGTGAGTTTGGCTAGGGAAGCGATCGCTTGTTGCTAAAATTACCACTGGGTCTTCTGCACCTAACAACACTTGCCAACCAGGTAAAGCTACCCAAGCTTGTTCACCAGCAAATTTGACGATGCGAAATGGTTCAATTTCTTCTACTAGGGGGACTGCTTTGAAGTCTTGCGGTGTTAAAGGTAATTTACCCACTACAGGGACAATGCGGGGTAATTCCTCTTCGGAATCAAAGCGATAAAAGGGCGGAAGGGGGCAGGACGTTGAGAAACAACGGTAAAATCAACTAATAACTGTTCAATTTGCTTTCTGGCTGTTGGCGTGTGAGCAAAACGTAAACCCTTAGCAATTAAGCGCGATCGCTCTTGCAAATCTGTATTTTGTCGTGCTAACTTCCAAGCTTGATAGGCGACAGCATCCCCAGGATGGTCAGAAAACCCTTCTGGTAAGGTGCGAAACCACGAAAAATCTTTAATGGCTTTGGCGATTTCTCTGGCTTCTTCTAAATTGAGTTTATGCTCAAAAGTCAGTTCCGCCGCCGCCGCGCGTTGTTCTTGGGTGAGTAGGCGCAGTTCATATAAAACATCACTACCGCGAGTTGCATAATGCGATCGCGCCGCTTCCGATGCACCAGCTTTTTCTAAAGAATTATAGACTTGCGCGCCTACAACTACCTGATTTTGTTGAATTGGCTCAAATCCTGTGGCTTCAAAAATCTCTTGGGGATTGTAACCGGATTTTTGCAGAGTCGCGATCGCTAATCCCCATTCCACCCAATTACCTTGTTTTTGTCTCAATTTGCGTAACAATTCTGCTGCTGAATCAGCAGTATTTTCAGGATTGGGAGTGTTGGGTGATAAGTCAGTCATAATCTCAAATTGCAGTTACTACCACAGAGGCTTATTAACACCGCGTTGGTAAATCTTATTGTAATCTTTATCCGCCTACTATATATACACCCTACCGTTAGTTAAAATTTTGCGTTACAAATAACACATCACAGCTAGCAAGAACTATCTTGGTAGATTTCCGCAAGGCTGAAAAGAAATAATCTACTAAGCTGGGTAAGCATATACGGCTATAAATATTTTTACAGGTAATGTCCTATGGCTGATACTATTTCCGAAATCCAGAGAAATCATCGTACAATGGCAACTTTAGAAAGACCGAAAAAACTCAAAATCTTAGTAGTTGATGACGAACCAGATAATTTAGATTTGCTATATCGCACCTTTCGCCGAGATTTTCAAGTCCTAAAAGCTGAAAGTGGTATCAATGCGCTGGAAATCTTAGCGGTAGAGGGAGAAGTAGCTGTCATCATCTCTGACCAACGGATGCCAGAAATGAAAGGTACAGAGTTTTTGAGTAAGACTGTACCACAATTTCCAGATACGGTGAGGATAATTCTCACAGGATTCACTGATATAGAAGATTTGGTGGAAGCAATTAACGCCGGACAGGTGTATAAATATATCACCAAGCCTTGGGACCCTGGGGAACTCAAAGCGGTTGTACAACGCGCCGCCGAAACCTATGACCTACTCAAACAGAGGACAGAAGAACTGCGCCGCGCTAACGCTCAAATGTCCTTGTTAACAGTGTTAGTACAGGTGACTCAAGCCACCGAAAATTTAGAAGCCATCCTCACACCTGTTGCCACAGCATTTTGTGATAGCTTTGCCTGTGATAGCTGTATTTTGCAGCTAGTGAACAACAAAACACTTACAGCCACCCAAGGGTTTTATTCTCCAGAAGGCACAGTCAAGAACTGGCTAGACCAAGATCCTCTCACAAGTGAAGCGATCGCCACTGGTCAAGTGCAAGTTGCACTCAATGTTGCCAAAGAAGCCACACTAGCAGGTGCAACCCATTACCAAGAAACGGGTGTCCAAGCTCATTTAGTCATCCCGATTGCTTACCGCAGTGAAATTTTAGGTGTATTATCCCTCCAATGGCATCAACCAAGTTCTCTAAGAGAAGATGAACTCAATCTGATTCATCTCTCAGCTGAACTAGTGGCGATCGCGATGAAGAGTGCTAAGTGATGAGTGCTGAGTGCTGAGTTTTTTTAGCGGTAGCACAGCGTTTAGGGACTTCTAGAAAATAAACTATCCAAATTTATTTTCCTTAAAACAACTGTTTTTCCCCCTGCTCCCTGCCCCCTGCCCCCTTGCCATCAACGTGATAGCATATTTTTTCAATAGGAAGTCCCTCAGCCGGTGTTGAGCAAAAATTTAAATTAAGAGTCCATAGTCAATAGTCCATAGTCCATAGTTAAATAACTAATGACCATTGACTAATGACTAATGACTAACGATATTCACGCCATTTTTGACCGTATCGCGCCTGTCTATGACCAATTCAATGATTGGTTAAGCTTGGGACAACATCGCATCTGGAAGGAAATGGCCATTAAATGGAGTTCGGTTCAGAGTGGGGATACCTGTCTTGATTTATGTTGTGGTAGTGGTGATTTAGCCTTGAGCTTGGCTAGACGCGCAGGGACAACCGGTAAAGTCTATGGAGTGGACTTTTCCGCCAACTTGCTTGCAACCGCTAAAGAACGCTCTCAAACTCATTACCCCCAATTTGCCATTTCCTGGGTAGAGGCGGATGTCCTGAATTTACCCTTTGAAGATAATCAATTTGACGCTGCTACGATGGGCTATGGTTTAAGAAATGTCAAAGATATTCGCCGTAGCCTCCAAGAACTACACCGCGTCCTTAAACCAGAAAAACGAGCAGCCATCTTAGACTTTCATCGCCCCAATAATCAGCAATTTCGCGCCTTTCAACAATGGTATTTAGATCATATAGTTGTGCCTATGGCCGAGCGTATGGGGATGAAGGAAGAATACGCTTACATCAGCCCCAGCTTAGATCGCTTTCCCCAAGGGAAAGAGCAAGTAGAGTTAGCCTACGAAGTTGGGTTTACCTCAGCCACACACTACCCCATTGCGAACGGTATGATGGGAGTATTGGTAGTTGTTAAATAGGTCATGGGACAAACGGGGTATTGGACATTGCGAATTGGGCAAACAGGGCATGGTTTTTTTTCCTACTTCCCCTACTCCCAGTCCCTAATCCCTAATCCCCAGTCCCTAATTATAAATCCAAAAAACTGTGGATTGGTCTTCTGTTTTACTGTATGTATCGCCCCCTGTATTGGGTGGAATTATTGGCTATTTCACAAATGATATAGCCATCAAGATGCTATTTCGTCCTTACCGCGCAATTTATCTTGCTGGTAAGAGAGTTCCCTTCACTCCTGGCTTAATTCCGGCAAATCAGGAGCGTTTGGCTAAAAATATTTCTGATACGATCATGGGGTCGTTGTTAACACCCGATGAATTACAAAAACTCGCGCGGCGATTATTAGAAACTGAGCGAGTACAAGGGGCTATTCTCTGGTTGTTACAACTGGCAATAGACCAAATTAAAACTGATAAAAACCAAAAAACTAGTAAGGTTGTTGCCAGTATCCTACGCGATTTGTTAGGAGAGTCATTACCGCGTCTATTGAGGGTACTAGCTAGACAAGAAGACTTTTTAGAACCACAAATCAATCAGATTTTTGACCAAATATTATTAGAGTTGCAACTGAGTGATGAGCAAGCAACACGTTTGGCTGACTGGTTTTTAGAAGTAGTTTTACCACCAGATGTATTAAGACAAGCAATCATAGATTTTCTAACCGATCGCACAATTCAAACTATCGATGAAAGTTTCCGCGAAAAAACTAGTGGTACTTATTGGGTAGTAGCGAATTTGTTTGGTTTACGAAACACACTCACTCGCTTGAGAACTTTTTGCTTAGATGAAAAAGAAGCGACTAATGAGAGGTTGCAGGATTTAATTAAAGATTTGCAGATGCGCGATCGCTTCAAAAAAATTCTCCAAAATTTATCGCTGCAAAATCTACCAATCGGGACAGTTCGTCAACTCCGCAAAACTACACGAGAAACCGTCCGTCAGTATATCCAAACTAGTGGGAGCGATTTACTACAAGGACTGACTGAATCTGTAAATTGGGAAAATATTGCCAAATTACTCTTAAATCGCCTGAGTAACTCACCTGTAGTTATGACTTCTTTAGAAGTTGTCTCTCAAGAGTTAGCACTGATTTTAGAAAGATATTTAGAAAAGGATTTAGAGCAAATAGTAACTCAGATAATTCCGATTTTATCGATAGATCAAGTAATTGTTGACCGAGTAAAATCTACATCCCCTGCTGATTTAGAAAATGCAATTGAAGGCATTGTCAAAAATGAATTACAAGCTATTGTCACTTTAGGGGGAATTTTAGGATTTATTGTTGGTTTATTACAAACCGGATTTTTATTTTTTACTCGATAGTTTGGGGATTGGGGACTGGGGACTGGGGACTTGTACTGAGCTTGCCGAAGTATTGGAAAATCAGGAGACAAGGGAGACAAGGGAGACAAGGGAGAATATTATTTTTAATGCCCAATGCCCAATGCCCTATTACCTTAATTTACAGATTGATGGTGATTTTCCATGATGGCATTAATTGCTGCGTAATTAGTTTGATAATTTGGCAGTTTGGCTTGGGCTTGTTCGTAGACAGAACTACTTTTAGGAATAGATTGTAATAATTTAATTGCTTGCTGCCATTTATCTTTTGCTTGTTGCCACGCTATTAGTGAGTTAGGTGCATTTTCCATGAAAAATTTTGCTTCTGTGGCAAGTTTTTCGGCGGCTGCTAATTTGGCTACAGCGTTCTTTTCTGTGTTAGCTCTTTTGGTGATGGCGATGTAATTACGTCGGTAACGAATGATTCTTTCTTGCGCTTTTACAGATATTGATGTTTCTTCGGGAATGCTTTGTAAAAGTTCAATTGCTTTTTGCCATTTGGATGCTGCTTTTTGCCACACTGGAAGTGTATGGGGGGGATTTTGAGCAATGAAGGAAGCTTCTGTCCCTAGTTTTAAAGCTGACTTAAAAGTATTTTCAGCAGTATTTTCTTGATACAAATTCACAGCCATACGCTGAATTTGTATAATCTGAGTTTTAGCAAACCAGCCACCTATCCCTAAGACGATTAGCCCTGAAAGAATAAATGACAGTTTTCGTAGAGCCTGATATGAGGAGTTAAATTCCTTTTTGTTGATAGATATTTTATGGTTTCTTGGCTGGTTATGCTGATGTTTTATTTTAGAAATCGTATTTTTGAAATCATCGATTTTATGGGCGTAAATATCACATTCATTAAGAATTTCAGTTAATTCTCGGAAATTATTATTAGTAGATATGATTAATCCGTGAGCATCATCTAACCATTCTATAGCAAAGCCATTTTTACCACAGAATGATGACAAAGCAATCATTATAGTTAAGAGTCCTTGACTATTTTGAATAGTATTTTTTACTAATGATAGTCTGGTTTGTAGTTGTGATAATTCTGCTTCAAATTTTAGTGTTTGTTTGACAGATAAGTCATTATGCAAGTTATTTTCTAATTCTAGAATTTGAGTTGACAAACTAGCATAATTCAGATGGAGGTTAGTTTGATTGACGAGGTTGGCATCACTTAAGATATCAGATGCGATCGCCTGCAATAAATCACCCCATTCTAACCAGCAATTAATTTTTGATTGTAGAGTAGTTACAGATATCTCTGTATGAGGATTGCCAAACTTTTCTGTAATGGATTCTATGTTGCCTGTGATGGCAGGATTAACTTGTAAAATAGTGGGAATCGTCAAAGATTTAGCAGTACGGGGTAGGGTACTGATATTACTTATCTGATTATTTGCACGACGTAATTCTTGGGCGATCGCCTGTCTCATGCTGCGGAGTTCTTCTTGGGCATTATTAATCAGGATCACCTGTTGCATAATATCCTGGGAACTACCAATAGTTAGCCTAAGTTTATAAATAATTTTTGGCAGTTCATTAATTAGCACTTCTATATCAGTCATAAACATCCGTTGAGGATTTGCAAAATTTCTTAACAAGAAGCAATTTCCAACTCACACTGATAATCCCTAGACTTTCTGTTGAATGAGTAACTTTACCTGCTGTTGTGATCAGTAGGTAAAAGCGATGAATTGTTAAATCGCAAAAACGATAGATTTATAGTTCCCGGAAATTTTGCTAAAGTAACAACGCTGTTTAGTCAATGGTCAATAGTCAATAGTCAATAGTCATTAGTCAATGGTCAATAGTCATTAGTCATTAGTCATTAGTCATGAGTTTTGTCTTCCTTGTCTCCCTAGTCCCCAATCCCCAATCCCCAATCCCCAATCACCAGTCCCCAATCACCAGTCCCCAATCCCCAATCCTATGAATGAAACTGATTTAGCTTTTACTCCAGCACTAGAGTTAGCAAAACTAATCCGGCGGCGGGAGTTATCGCCGTTGGAGTTGGTGGAAATCTATTTAAATCGCATTCAGCAGTTGAATCCGAAATTGGGTAGTTATTTTACGGTGACGGCGGATTTAGCGATCGCTGATGCTACTGCGAAGACGGAACTAATTACACAAACTTCGGAACTTCCGCCGTTTTTTGGTGTACCGATTTCGATTAAAGACCTCAATCCGGTGGCTGGTGTACCTTGTACCTACGGTAGTCCAGCCTTATTAAATAACATTCCCGAATTTGATGATGGGGTTGTAAGTCGTATTAAACAAGCTGGATTTATTATTCTGGGCAAAACGGCTACATCAGAATTAGGTTCATTTCCTTACACTGAACCTACGGGTTTTCCCCCAGCTAGAAATCCCTGGAATTTAGAATACACTCCTGGTGGTTCTAGTGGTGGTGCAGCAGCAGCAGTGGCCGCAGGGTTGTGTGCGATCGCTCAAGGTTCAGATGGTGGCGGTTCTATTCGGGGGCCTGCGGCTTGTTGTGGTTTAGTGGGAATTAAACCGTCACGGGGTAGAGTCAGTAAAGCACCCGTAGGTGAACGTCTAGCGGGAATTGCTGTTAATGGCCCTATCGCTCGAACTGTAGCAGATGCGGCAGCAATGTTAGATACTATTTCTGGTTACGTTACAGGTGATCCCTACTGGCTACCAGATCCAGAACCATCTTTTTTGACTGCGGCTACAACTCAACCAAAAAATTTACGTGTTGCTTTTACTACTGGTATTGCTCCCTTGGGTGAGGCTGATGCTACCTGTAAACAGGCTGTATTACAGACAGTCAAATTGTTAGAACAACTCGGCCATCAAGTTGCAGAAATGTCTTTGGATTTGAGTGCTTTAGTTGAACCATTTCAAATTGTTTGGCAATCGGGAATTACAGCTTCTGGATTACCAGCAGAAATCTTGCAGCCTCTCAACCGTTGGCTATTAGCGCAGACTGGTTCGGTTAGCGAATATATTCAAGCTATTTATGCGATGCAGATAGTAGCACGCCAAATTGTGGCACTGTTTAACAATATAGATGTGTTGGTATTGCCTGTTTATTTACATTCTCCCATCCGTGTAGGAGAGTGGGCGGCTTTAAGTCCTGAAGATACATTTCAACAAATTGTGAATTGGATAGCACCTTGTCCACCAGCTAATGCAACTGGACAACCTGCGATCGCTATTCCTGTAGGTTTTGATAGTCATGGTTTACCTATGAGTGTGCAACTTCTCGGCAAACCTGCGGCGGAAGCTACACTCATTAGTCTTGCAGCACAACTAGAAGCCGCTAATCCTTGGATTCAACACCGTCCAAATTTGGCAACGTGATACCAATTAAGAAAGCCAATAGCGAGTAACGCACCCCCTCTAGAGGCTTTGGTGCGTTACGGCTTACGCCTAACACACCCTACAATATTACATACACTACATATACTTAAATCCCCCACCACTGACAGTTCTTATTCCCTATTCCCCGTTAATGTCTGCATTTTGCGCCTTGGGGAGTAGCATCAGGGTAGAAAGTAATAATTGCCTGATCCTTTCTGACAAAAACGTTAGGAAAAGTTTTGCCTGTTTCTTGATCACGTACATTGTAAATGCAAGCTCCCTCTTTATTCTTTTGCTTTTTAAATGCGAGTGTAGTATCTATCAGCATTTCTTCGGCATTGCTGATATAGCTATAACCTTTGATGACATCTCTGATAATTTGATTGCCTTGTTTAATTACTACACCCATCGTATAAATTACACCTGGGATAACTTGTTCTCGTTGCTGATTATTTGGAAGTCTGCCAGCAATGCCTTGATTTTGTAGTTGTAAATATCTGCCGTAAAAATGTAAACCACCAATATCATTAGCGTTATATATTTCACCACAGAATATATGTTCAAAACCGCGTCGTTTAAACCAAATATTAGTTAGGTCTTCAATAAATTGTGTCTTGGTTTTACGTCCTGGAAATAGTTCACCACCTGTCACTTTTTGTAGTTCTTGCAGTACATCTGGATGCTCAGATAATAACTGTTTAAACTGATTGCGATTTACTTTTGTACCAACAGTACCACAGGTATTAAGTACAGCTTGGTCGAAAGCATTTAACTTTGGTGCAGGTGGTGTAATATCTACTCGTTGTCCTCTGGGAAAACCTACAGGAACAGGATTATCTACATTATCGAAAAAAGGTAATAATGCCTGCTGTGCTTGAGCCTTAACTTGATTTTGGATATATAGGGGACTAATCAGCAATAAGATAGTAAATATTCGCAAAGTTGTGGATAGTTTGGGGTTAAACATAAATTTAATTGTCGTTAAATGTCGGGTTTTGTTGACAATTTAACACCAAAAAATAAAGACGCAAAGCATTTTGGAATACCTTTGCGTCTTATTGCTAGATTTCAAAGAATTTTTTAAACTTTCTTCAACCAGCTAAACATGGCGCGTAAATCTTTACCGACTTCTTCAATGGGATGTTCAGCTTCTTGACGGCGCATAGCGGTAAATCCAGGTTTACCAGCTTGGTTTTCTAATACAAATTCTCGTGCAAACTGACCAGATTGAATTTCGCTGAGAATCTTCTTCATTTCTGCTTTGGTTTGGGCGTTGACAACGCGAGGCCCACGGGTGTAGTCACCGTATTCAGCAGTGTTAGAGATACTATCGCGCATGGTGGCTAAACCACCTTCAACTACTAAGTCTACAATTAGCTTAACTTCGTGCAGACATTCAAAATAGGCTAATTCTGGTTGATAACCTGCTTCTACTAAAGTTTCAAAACCTGCTTTGATTAATGCACTTAAACCACCGCATAATACTGCTTGTTCGCCGAACAAATCAGTTTCAGTTTCTTCACGGAAAGTAGTTTCGAGAATACCGGCGCGAGTTCCACCGATACCTTTAGCGTATGCCATTGCGCGATCGCGTGCCTTACCTGTAGCATCTTGATACACGGCAAATAATGCGGGTACACCTTGTCCTTGTTCGTAAGTGCGTCTGACTAAATGACCAGGGCCTTTAGGTGCAACCATCACAACGTCTACATACGCAGGGGGTACGACTTGTGCAAAGTGAATATTAAACCCGTGGGCGAAGGCTAATACATCACCTTCTTTGAGATTTGGTTCAATTTCGTTTTTGTAAACTGTTTTTTGTACCTCATCAGGTAGCAAAATCATAATAAAGTCGGCAGCACTAGCCGCATCTGCCACACTTTTGACCGTTAAACCAGCAGCTTGGGCTTTTTCGGCTGACTTACTACCTGGATATAGTCCCACAATTACATTTAAGCCACTATCTTTTAAATTGAGGGCGTGGGCATGACCTTGAGAACCATAACCGATAATAGCGATAGTTTTTCCAGCCAAAAGGTCTAAATTGGCATCTGCGTCATAGTACATCCGGGCCATACAAAATATCTCCTGTCAGCAAGCTTTGTCATTGATTGGCAGGTTTTTGATTGTACCTTAAATTGTGTCACCACGGATGAAATTCTGGAGACTGGGGATTGGGGACTGGGGAGACAAGGTAGACAAGGTAGACAAGGTAGGAGTAATGAGTAATGAGTGCTGAGTAATGAGTGCGGACTAATGATCAATGACTAATGACCAATGACTATTAACTAATGACTAATGACTAATGACTATTTTGTCTGCTGATCTATTTTTTGGACTTCTGCTTCCGATAGTTTTACGTTGACGGCGTTTATTGAATCTTCGATGCTAGAAAGTTTGCTTGCGCCGGGGATGGGTAAGATACAAGGAGATTTAGAACGTAACCAGGCTAATACGATACAGTATACAGATACTCCTTTGGCTTGAGCTAGGTGGGCGATCGCGGGAATCTCTTCTAAGTTTTGATGGCGACGACGACCACCGAAGGGACTCCAAGGTAAAAAGGTTAATCCTGCTTGTTCGCAATACTCTAACACTCCGTCTGTTTCTGGCTGGCGTTCCCACGGACTATATTGATTCTGTACTGAAACAATCTCTACTACGTCTTGTGCTTGTTTAATTTGTGCGACGGAAAAGTTAGAAACTCCTACAAACCGAATCAAGCCTTCGGCGACGGCTTCTTTAACTGGGGCGAGGGATTCGGCAATTGTGTATTCTGGGTCTGGTGAGTGATATTGCCACAAATCAAGCGGTTTTTCACCACCTAACGCCTCAAAACTAACGCGGATAGTTTGACGCAAGTGTTCGGGGCTACCATTGCGTACCCAACTTTGATTCGGACGCATTAAACCGCCTTTAGTTGCGACAACTACTTGGCTAACATCCCCTTGGTAACTGCTGAGTGCTTTGTGGATGAGTCGTTCATTGTGGTGTTTGTCTGATTCATCTTGACAGTAGGAATCGGCAGTATCAATAAATGTTATCCCCAAATCTAAGGCTCGATGAATTAGCTGTATAGATTGCGATTCTGGGGGGCGATCGTATATTGACATGGGCATAGCACCCAAACCAATCGCACTGACGAAGATACCCGTTTTCCCTAGTTGTTGGTTTTCCATGCTTATCGCTTGAGTTGATGGCGTTGCTAAAACTATTTATTAGCGAGTTTCATTTATTTTGACATTCATCTAGAGAAATAGGGTGGAGGAAAGATGTAGCAAAATATATGGTCTTGATTTCAGTAAGTTTATCTCTATAGAAATTTCGGTTACATAAATTGCAACAATCCCAGCTTTTAATTTTCCCTCAGTGATACTGAAATTAATTACATCTATCTGAGGGTAAATAATGAGTATATCTATCACCCAGAAATTACCGCGCCAATCAGCTTTATTGATGAGTGTGCTATTAGGAGGGATGATTGTTTCTAGTTGTGCAGCTGCGCCTGACAATTTTGCTAATAAATCCTTACCGCCAAGTGCGTCAGAAAATCAAGCTGCAATCTCGGCTGATGCAGCTGCGAATGTTTCTGCAAATCCAGAAGCCCCATCAGTAAACCGTAACCGTCCTCAATTGATCAAAAAAGCGGCTATGACTTTAGTGGTGGATTCCGTAGATAAAAGTATTGATGCTGTGACAAAAATTATTAGTAAACAACAAGGTGATCTGATTAGTTTAAACGAAGATCAACCGACAAGCAGTAATTCTCGTCATACTGCATCTATACAACTACGAATTCCCCAAAATCTTTTAGAACCAACTATAGAAGAGTTAGGAAAATTAGGCACAGTTGAAAACCGTAACATTACAGCAGAAGATGTAGGTAGTCAGTTAGTTGATTTTCAAGCAAGATTAGGTAATCTTCGTAGAACAGAAGCCAATTTGCAAAAAATTATGGATCGGGCTGGTTCTGTGAGGGATATACTTGCTGTTTCAAAAGAACTCAGTAATGTCCGACAAACTATTGAACAAATTGATGCTCAGTTAAAAAGCTTACAAAATCAAGTCGCCTATTCTACTATCACTTTAAACTTAGAAGCTACTATTTCTAGCAGTAGCCCACAACGCGCGGTAGGTTCACAAGTGTATGAAACTTGGAATAATTCTACTCAATCTTTAAGCAATTTTACGGTTGGTTTATTAAAATTGGGCATTTGGTTAATAGTTTACAGTCCTTATATATTGCTTGTGGCGGCTGGTTTTTATGGTTTACGCCGTTGGCGACTTAATCATCTATCACGATTAAATCGTCAATAGTCAATAGTCATTAGTCATTAGTCATTAGTCATTAGTTATTAGTCATTAGGAAACAGAATTTTTAATTTTGACTTTTGTATGTGCAAACTTTGTAAAAACACTAGGATTCAGTTCGTAGTAAGGACTTTAGTCCTTTTCCGTTCGCGTAGCGTCTCGTAGAGAAAACTAAAGTTTTCACTACAAACCTTTAATTGTTTACCTTGTTATATTTAAATTTGGTATGAGAGTTACGTTCATGGCAATTTCTGAGCGCAATGAGATTTGTTGCTGTAAATTTTTTAGTAACCCGATGGTGTTTTGTAGGTTTGTGGTTTCTCCTTGTTGGTTAAAATATTTGACTGCTTGTCGTAAATCTGCGATCGCTGCTTGTTCATGACCTATTTGATGGTAAGCTACACCCCGATTGAGGTAGGCTTGGGCATTTTGAGGATTGAGCTGGATGGCGGCGGTAAAATCTCTGATAGCACCGGAAAAATCACCGCCTTTACCACAAACACAACCGCGATTGTAGTAAGTTCTATGATCATTGGGGTTGAAAACAATGGCTTGGGAAAAATCGTCAATGGCTGCGGATAAATCTGATAACTCAAACCAAGCCAATCCTCGGTCATTATAGATATCGGCTCGATGGAAATTAGCTGTAGGGTAAATATTCTTCAGTGCCGTATCATAATCTGAGATAGCTTGTTGATGATTTCCTAATATGGCGTAAGCTAGACCACGATTGTAATAGGCTCTAAAGTCATGGGGTTTAAGAAGTATGGCGTGATGATAGTCTCTGATCGCCTGCTGATATTTTCCTAGTCTGTAGTATGCTAATCCCCGATTGAGATATGCTTCTACGTTTTGAGGGATGAGATGTAGAGCTTGATTGCAATCAGCGATCGCATTTTGATAATCTGCTAATTGTAGATAGGCTAGACAGCGATCGCTATAAGCTGGCGCAAAATTCTTTTTTAACCGTATAGCCGCCGTCAAATCGGGAATAGCTTCTTGGTAATTCTCATGTTGTAGTTTATCTATCGCTGACTTGAGAAATACATCTGCGGTGTTCGGTTCTGGAACTATAGATAATGAGTGTGCAGGTAAAATCCACAATAGACAAACAAATGTAACCGCAATGCCAAAATTGCAGATGAATAGATAACAGCGATTCATAAGATATGGGAAATTGTGTGAGGAGAACAAAACCTGTAATTGATACACTCCTGTTAATTAAGCTGTTAAGCATATAAGAAGGCACATTGAGGCCGCAGAGGGGCAGGGGGCAGGGGGCAAGGGAGAGGGTTTACAGCTTTTGTCAGCACGAAAATGATGCAATTTAAATGACGATTAGCTTCATCACACTAAACCAGAACGCAAGGCGACAACGGCAGCTTGCACACGGTCATCTACTGCTAGTTTATTCATAATCCCTCGGACGTGGGTTTTGACGGTGTTGGGACTGAGATAGAGTTTTTCGGCTATCTCTGGGTTACTTAAACCTTCTACCATCAGTTTTAACACTTCTAATTCCCGTCCTGATAAATTAGCAGTGTTACCTGTGGGTGTGGGTGGTTTGAGATGATCGACTACTCGCCGTGCAATTTGCGGATCTAAGTAAGTCGCACCATCAACAGCCGCCGCGATCGCATTTAATAATCGCTCTACGGTCGCACCTTTGATACAATAAGCGTCTGCACCGCTAGATAGTGCGGCAATAATCTCTGTTTCCGTTTGGTGGGATGTCAACATCACTACATGAGTTTGGGGGAGTGCAGCTTTAATTTGTTGTGTAGCTGCAATTCCATCTAATCGCGGTAAACCAATATCCATCACCACTAAATCTGGCTTCAGTTTCAGTGCTGCTTGTACACCCAAATAACCATCCTCTGCTTGTCCCACAATTTCCAACTGAGGATGCACCATTAATGATTGTTCCAACCCCAATTGCATCATCGGATCATCTTCTACAATCAACACCCGCAAAGGTGAAGCATCTCTGGGTAAATTTAAGGTATAGCCAGTGTTCAAAGACATAGTTGGGAATGGGGAATGGGGAATGGGGATTGGGGATTGGGGATTGGGGATCGGGGACTGGGGATTGGGGATTGGGGCATTGGAGACAAGGTAGACAAGGTAGACAAGGTAGGAGATGAGAAAACCCGTTCCCCGTTCCCTGTTCCCTGTTCCCTGTTCCCTGTTCCCTAATGACTAATGACTATTGACTACTCTTCAACCCTATAACCTAACTCGGCTAACCTGACGCGTGAATGTCGCCATTTGGGTTGGACTTTGACGAATAACTCTAGATAGACTTTACCAGAAATCAATTTTTGAATTTGTTCTCTTGCTGAACTACCTATGGCTTTTAACATTGATCCGCCTTTGCCGATGAGAATCCCTTTTTGAGAGTCGCGTTCAACGTGGATGGTAGCCATTACACGGGTAATGTTTGGTGTTTCTTCTACTTTATCAATGGCGATCGCTACGGAGTGAGGAACTTCTTCCCGTGTCAACAGCAAAATCTGTTCGCGAATTAATTCGCCCATAATAAATCTTTCTGGTTGGTCGGTTACTAGGTCGGGTGGATAATATAAGGGGCCATAATCTAAATGTTCAATTAATGTTGTTTGCAGCTGGGGTAATTCTGCACCAGTGATGGCGGAAAATTTGACTATCGGCCATTGATGGGTAGCTGCTAACTGTTGATAACTTTCATCAAGGCTTTGGGGATTTTCTGGCTGTTCGTCAATTTTATTGACACCTAAAATTACAGGTGTGGGACTGTTAACTAGTAAGTCAGCAATGAAGCGATCGCCTGCACCACAAGCTACTGTTCCATCCACCACAAATAGGACTAAATCTACTGAATCTATCGCTATTTTAGCATTTTGCACCAGTACCTCACCTAATTGATGATGTGGCTTGTGAATTCCTGGTGTATCTACAAAAATCATCTGTGCATCTGAGGTGGTGACAATTCCCCTCAAACGGTTGCGTGTTGTTTGTGCTACGGGTGAAGTAATAGCAATTTTTTGTCCCACTAATTGATTCAGCAGCGTAGATTTACCGACGTTAGGACGGCCGATAATGCCGATAAAACCTGATTTAAACTCAGGAGGAGCTTGAGGAATCGATACTGCTTCTGATAAAGATAGGATGTGATTATCAATACTAGTCACTGTCAGTTCCACCGTTATATTTTATGGTTGAGATTTAATAGGTATAAGTTTTGACGAACACACTCGAAAAACATCAATTCACCCTAAGAAGTGCGGGGAACTAGTCTTTAATCTTAGTTTAATCTACTACTAAATATATTTTGCTTTGATTTCTTGAAAATCAGATATGAACAGACAATCAAGGAAAATTATCTTTCTATCAGGAGATTGATTTTCAGAAAATATTGTGATTTTTTTATAAAAATTACAGAGCTTTACAAATTATCTTAAATCTGTGTTTATCTTTAAAATATTTATAATTTCGACTCTAATGATTATTAACAAATATCAACTAATTAATTATTCCCATGACAAATTCACCCTGATTTACGGCTTGATTGGTGGAAATATCATAAACTAATCCATCTTCAGCCGCACAAACATCAATCACTGATGGTAGTTGACTTTCCTTGTTAAAGCTGAGGATTTGATATAGCCTTTCTCCTGCTTTGATTTTTGTACCTAAAGGGACTCTAGCTTGAATCATTCCACCTGCGATCGCATGATATTTTTGACGATAGCTACTTTTAGCAAAATACATTTCTTGAGATGAAGTACATGATAAGTTTTGCAATATATTTTTTTGAATTAAGTAATTCTTAATACCCTCCACACCTTTTGTCACAGAATCAGGATTAATCTGCATACCTGCACCTAATTCTAAAGTCCATGCTTCGACATCAAATTTAATTTCTCTACCCAATTGTCGCAAACAATCTTCTAAAGCTAACCAAGGTTTGATAAAAGCTTCATCAAAAGCATCACCATCATATTTATCTAACAGAATTCCCAAACCTAGTAAAAAATATTTAGCACTTGACTCGCGATCGCGGAAATAATAAACATAGTCTAAGCCTTGATTTGTAGAACTATGTAAATCAATTAAGTAGTCAGCATCTAGACTTAGAGACTGGAGTTGATAACGAAATAGTTCGGTGTAGGGGACACTATGAGGAGAATTGATCGCCTCTAAATTTTGGGCGAAGTATTTCTTGATGATATTTAAATAATTTTGCCGAATCGTTCTTAAATCTTCATGAATTTGCGACTTAGCAAAGGTGAGTAAATCATTATTGTGTTTTTCGTAATCCCAAAATATGCGATTCCAATCTTTATATTCATAAGCACAATGACGGCCTGGTGAAAAATGTTGTGCGCGTTCGTTAGTTCCCATCGGGTTACAAACAGGAACTAGCCAAATTTCGCCGATTAAATCATGTTCGTTTACTGATAAGAGAAATTCAATTAATTGGTGTATAACTGCATTCCCAGAGATTTCCGCACCGTGGAGGTTAGATTGGATATAAACCTTTTTTCCCGTTTTTGCACCGATGAATTTATATATTTGTAAAAATATGCGATCGCCTGAAGCCATTTGGCGTAAAAATCTAGTTTCAATTTGAGGACGCATATAAAATTAGGGAGTAGGGAATAGGATTTAAAGATTTACTCATAAAATAATTATGAAACTATCTCTCAGATGAAAATCAGCCTCAGCACCTTTATGAACTAACGCCCAGTATGTTACATGATTATCTATTTGTTTCACAACAGTAGTAATTGCAACTTCTAAAGATTGTGCAGACGGGATAATTTGATTTAAATCAAAATTCAATGAAAGCATCAAACTATCTGGCTGAGATTGCACAATAAAAGGAAGTTGATTAAAGGCTATTTCCTCTTGCATTCCTCGACGATAATCATCAAATCTATATATGTTCCAATCTCCAGCCGGAGAAAGATTAAATTCCCAATAACGGGAATAATTCTGCATACCTAAGAAAAACTCAAAACAAGTATTTTCCCATAGTTCATTTTTGCGATTTGGTATGTCTACGAGTGGAGGAATAACGACTTGTTTTAAATCACCCGTTAGTTGGTATGTAATCGCCAGTTGATTATTTTCACGGCTAATATTACCTGTGATTTTTAAATCAGGTGAAAGTTCAGCCGATGGGAACGGTTGTAAAGAAAATGTTTGTTTAGTCATTAGTTATTAGTCAATAGTCAATAGTCAATAGTCAATAGTCAATAGTCAATAGTCATTAGTCATTACTCATTACTCATTACTCATTACTCATTACTCATTACTCATTACTCATTACTCATTACTCCCCTAAACCTACATTTCATTTCATATCTTGAATGATTTGGCGAATCTGATGTTCTTGAGATTCTATACTTTCAGTCAACTTAAACTGCACGATCGCTCTTGCTAAGTTATGCTCTGGATGCTTGACTTTAAAGTAGACATTCCCTGCTAAATAGTCAGCAAAAAACCGCAGTCCCAACTCAAAGGCGATGAGGCGAATTCCATCGTACATATAGGTGTAATCGTTCTCAGTTAAAAAGGCTTTGGCGACTGCGAGATAACCCTGTAATATTCCCTGACACAAATCTGTATCAAAATAGACAGTGTCCCAGTCGGCTGTTTCCTCTCCCACTGGATTACACCCAGAACGCAAACAATCTCCAATGTCGTAATGCACTAAGCCTGGCTTCACCGTGTCTAAATCTATGACACTCACTGCTTTTTGAGTCGCAGTATCAAACATGACATTATTAATTTTGGGATCGCCGTGCATTAAGCGTAAAGGTAACTTACCTTCAGCTTTGGCATTTTCTAGGATATGAGCAAAGGTAGTGCGATCGCTCACAAATTGCAAGCAATAATTAACTTCAGGAGATGATTTTGGCGTGATTCCCGCTAAAACTTCTTGATAATGTTGCAAATAAAGCGGTGTAATATGAAATCCTACAAGGGTATCCGCTAATTTTTCCGGTGCTAAGTCGCTAATTAGGTTATGGAACATCCCCAAGGCGTAGCCAATTTCCTGCGCCTGTTCTAGACTCTGCATCGTGTCAAAAGATTGGGAATTGCCGATAAAGCTAATTGCACGCCAAAAATTACCCGTCGTATCAATACAATAGTCTTGAGCTTCCTGAGTTGATAATACGCGCGGTATTTCCCAACGGCGGTTTAAAGGCTGACGCTGTAAACTTTGGTAAATATGCTCAGTGAAGGTACGCATATTCTGCATAATCAGTTGGGGTTGACGAAACACCTGTGTATTAATGCGTTGCAGAATAAAATGCGGTTCTTGAGCATCAACAGTAACTAGAAATGTGTCATTAATATTACCACTGCCAAATGCTTGAATGTTGGTAACTGTACCTTGAGGCGCGAATTGTTCAGCAATTGTAACCAGATTTTCTAAGGTTTGCGACCTGATAACCGTTGTCATATGCGTTTTTACTACTCCCCACACACAAAATTGCACTACGGCAATAGGAAACTATAGTAACTTAAGTTTCACTCCAGGTCTGTATATAAGTGTTGCAAAGATGGGTAATGGGTTTTCCATGAGTAGAGGCGATCGCGTAAATCTTCTCGCTATGATAATGAGGCGTATCAATTGGGAAATATAGATGTTAGCAATCAATTCATAAAATTAACTCTAATGTCTATATTAACTGGTACAGAATATCCAATTGCTGGCTATCGCATCACTGAGCAAATTTACGTCAGCAGTAAAAGTCTAGTTTATCGCGCCATTAGAGAACAAGACAAAAAATCAGTCATCCTGAAGTTGATGCGCTCTGAATATCCTACCTTTAATGAAATTGCTCAATTTCGCAATCAATATACCTTAACCAAAAATCTTCAGCTTCCTGGAATTGTCAAACCCCTATCTCTGGAAAACTATCACAATAGCTATGTCTTAGTGATGGAAGATTTCCAGGGTATATCATTAAAAGAATGGCAAAAAAGCCAGCAAAAATCGCAAAAAAATCCAATTTCTCTGGATGAATTTTTTCATATTGCGATCGCCATTGCAACTATTCTTGATGGACTACATCATGAGCGCATTATTCACAAAGATATTAAACCTGCTAATATCCTCATAAATCCTACAACCAATGAAGTTAAACTGATCGATTTTAGTTTAGCTAGCATTTTACCGAGAGAAATTCAAAGTCTGATCAATCCTAATGTTTTAGAAGGGACTTTAGCTTATATTTCCCCAGAACAAACAGGCCGGATGAATCGAGGTGTTGATTATCGTTCTGACTTTTATTCTTTAGGAATCACTTTCTTTGAATTATTGACAGGTTTGTTACCTTTTAATAGTAACGAACCAATGGAATTAGTTTATTGTCACATTGCGAAAGAAGCACCTAGAGTTAACCAGATTAACTCCTGCATACCTGTAATTTTATCTGATATTGTCAACAAGCTAGTAGCGAAAAATCCTGAAGACCGTTACCAAAGTTGCCAAGGATTAAAGCATGATTTAGAAATCTGTCACAGTCAATGGCAAACACATCAATACATCACTCCATTTACACTAGGTAGCCGAGATATTTCTACACAATTTATTATTCCCGAAAAACTTTATGGCCGCCAAAAAGAAATAGAAACTTTACTCAATACTTTTGAACAAGTAACAAGTGGTAAACATGAAATACTTTTGATATCTGGGTTTTCTGGTATTGGTAAAACTGCCATCGTCAATGAAGTACATAAGCCGATAGTAGAGAGACGTAGTTATTTTATCAAGGGTAAATTTGAACAATTTCAACGTGATACACCTTTATCAGCATTAGTGCAGGCATTTAGACATTTAATTAATCAAATCCTCTCAGAAACCGATGAACAAATTCAAGCATGGAAACATAAAATATTAAGCGCGTTAGACACCCAAGGTTATATCATCACTGAGGTGATTCCTGAATTAGAGAAAATCATTGGCAAACAACCTCCTGTAGCTAAACTCCCTGGTACTGCTGATCAAAAACGCTTTAACATATTATTACAAAATTTTATTCATGTTTTTAGTAATAAAGAACATCCCCTAGTAATTTTCCTCGATGATTTGCAATGGGCAGATATAGCATCTTTAAACTTTATTCAAGTCTTA
Organism: Nostoc sp. CMAA1605; assembly: GCF_021596505.1. Lineage (GTDB taxonomy): Bacteria > Cyanobacteriota > Cyanobacteriia > Cyanobacteriales > Nostocaceae > Trichormus. Next base: position 51,611 of record NZ_PJIZ01000007.1, read on the forward strand.
ATGAGTCAGGAAACTGCTGATGATTTAAAAGTCATGACAGCACAAGATAATCAACCTGAACATGGTTTATTACTCATTGGGGCGTACAGAGAAAATGAAATATCAACAACTCATCCTCTATATTTAACCATCCAAAAAATTAATCAAGCTAATGTCAATATCAATAATGTCAATTTGCTGCCTTTAACGCCAGATGATTTAAGTCAATTAGTTGTAGAAACTCTACATTGCAGTAAAGAAGCAGCTACACCTTTAACTCAAGTCTTATTTACTAAGACCAAAGGTAATCCATTTTTCATTAATAAATTTTTGAAATCTCTTTATGACCAAGGTTTAATCACTTTAAATACTAGTGCAGGTTGCTGGGAATATGAAATTAGTAAAATTCAAGAATTGACTCTTACTGATGATGTTGTAGAGTTCATGGCGGAGCAAATTCAAAATTACCAGAAGCAACTCAAGAAGTCTTAAAAATTGCTGCTTGTATTGGCAATGAATTTGATTTACCAACTTTAGCGATCGCCTACAATAAATCTACATCAGAAACAGCATCTAATTTGTGGGAAGCATTAATGGAAGGGTTAATTATAGCTCAAGGCAGTTGCTATAATTTCCTGCTGAATGAAAATCTTCATAATCTAGATATTGCTGAAGTTACACCCAGCGACCAAGCACATCATAACTATCAGCCAACTCAATATAAATTCGTCCACGACCGCATACAGCAAGCTACTTACTCTCTCATTTCGGAAGTCGAACGCAAAAATATACATTTAGAAATTGGTCTAATCCTACTCAGGAATAGTTCAATGTCAGCGACAGAAGAAAATATTTTTCCATTGGTTAACCAATTTAATATAGCAGTAGAGTTAATTACTAATTTAGAACATCGTCATAAATTAGCCACTATGAATTTAACGGCTGGACGTAAAGCTTTAGCATCAACAGCCTACTCAGCCGCACTGAAATATCTCAGCACAGGTCTGGAACTTTTACAGTCGGACTGCTGGGATACTCAATATGAACTTGCTTTAGCCTTACATGAAACCACCGCAGAAGCTAAATATTTAAGTGGCAATTTTGAGCAAATGGAAAAGCTCATAGAAACAGTTTTAGTGAAAGCTAAAACTCTAGTCGATCAACTCAAAGTGTATGAAATTAAAATAGAAGCTTATAAAGCCCAAGGCCGTAGTTTTGACGCTATTAACACAGGCATTAAAGTCTTAAATTTATTAGGAATACCTTTCCCAGAACAGCCACAACAGCAAGATATTGCCTTAGAACTACAAAAATTACAGTTAGCTTTCGGAAATAGAAAAATTGAGGATTTGATTGCGCTACCCCAATTAATAGAAGCAGATAAACTAGCAATCATGAGAATATTCGGCAGGCTTTTACCAATTGCTTATGCTAGCAATCCTCTGATGTTTTCTCTGATAGCTCTCAAACAAGTAAATTTATCTTTTAGCTATGGTAATTGTGGTATATCATCTATAGCTTATGTAGTTTATGCAGTCATTCGTTGGAATTTATTAGGTGACTTTAACTCCTGTTATCAACTAGGTCAGCTAGGACTAAATTTATTGGCTAAATTTAACCCCAGAGAATTGATGTGTATGGGGATTTTTGTCGTCAATAACTTCACAATACATTGGCAAGAGCATCTCCAAGAAACCTTAAATTCTTTCATCAATGCCTATTCAATAGGTTTAGAAACAGGCGATTTAGAGCAAGCCGCCTACGCTCTATATATGCACTCTGAGCATTCTTTATTTCTAGGTAAAAATCTTGTAGAACTAGAAAAACAAATGCGGAGCTATTATCTAAAAATTACACAGTTAAATCAAGAAATTCCTCTACAATTACACGCAACTAATTGGCAGACAGGATTAAATCTATTGTGTTCTGAGTATCCCTGTGATCTCAAGGGTGAAGCTTATGATGAAGAAATTATGTTACCTGTGATCAAACAAGCTGGTAATCAACTGGCTATTTTATATTTCCATGTAGAAAAATTATTCTTATGTTACCTATTTGAAGATTATACACAGGCTTGGGCAAATGCTATCTGCGCCGAACAATATTTAGATACTGTCCCGGCTAAATTTGTCGTGACTATTTTCTACTTCTATAGCTCTTTATCAGCTTTAGCAATATATCCTGATAAAAATCCAGAAGAACAGAGAGAAATTTTAAAACTAGTAGCAGCGAATCAACAAAAAATGCAACAGTGGGCAGAAAATGCTCCTATGAATTTTCTACATAAATATTATCTAGTAGAAGCAGAGTTACAGCGAATTAATGGACAGCATTTAGATGCAATAGAACTCTATGATCGTGCCATAGCCTTAGCACAGGAACATGAATATATTCATGAGTCAGCATTAGCTAATGAACTAGCGGCTAAATTTTATTTACAGTGGGGTAAGCAAAAGTTTGCCCAATCTTATCTGATTGATGCTTACTATAGTTATTCGCGTTGGGGTGCTGCAACGAAACTGCGGCATTTACAAGCACGCTACCCCGAAATTTTAGCTAGTTTTATTCAACAAGATAAACTAATACCAAAAAGCCAATTTTATTCAGACATCAATTTAGATAAGTCTGCTGAAGCTTCAACTTTGACAAGTAACGATACTGTCATTAGTTCCCACAGCACTAGCATTTCTGATATGCTGGATTTAGCGGCGGTGATTAAAGCTTATCAGACCATTTCTGGAGAAATCGAACTACAAGAACTGCTTTCTAAACTAATTGAGTTAGTGATGGAAAATGCAGGAGCATCCAAGTGTGTCTTGATTTTACATGAAGAGAAAACTTCATCATTGAATGTAACAGCAGTTAGTCTGAATTCGACATTTGCCGCTACTCACACAGAATTTCTCTCCATACCCGTAGAATCTAGTGAAGATATACCTCTCACTATGATTAATTATGTCAAACGCACTCAAGAAATATTAGTTATTGATGATACTGCTAATCACGCTCCTTTGACCACAGATATTTATATCACCAATAAGAAACCTAAAAGCATTCTCTGTATCCCAATGGTGAATCAAAGTAAATTGCTGGGAATCGTATATTTAGAGAATAATCTAATTACAGCTGCATTTACACGCGATCGCCTGGAAGTAATCAAACTACTTATCACTCAAGCAGGAATTTCCTTAGAGAATGCAATGCTATATAAAAATCTAGCAGAAGCTAAAGAAAGTTTAGAGGAATACAATCACAACTTAGAAGCAAAAGTCGCAGCTAGAACCACAGAACTGCACAATAAAAATCAGAGTTTACAAGAAGCTCTACAACAATTAAAATTGACCCAATCTCAATTAATTCAAAGTGAAAAAATGTCCTCATTAGGGCAAATGGTAGCTGGAATTGCCCACGAAATTAATAATCCTATCAATTTCATTCACGCTAACCTTCTACATACAACAGAATACATTGAAAACTTACTAGACTTAATTAATATATATAAACAAGAGTATCCTGAAGACTCAACTACTATTTTAGACAAGTGTGAAGAAATTGATTTAGATTTTATAGGTGAAGATTTACCCAGAATCCTCAATTCGATGAAGGTGGGAAGTCTGCGAATCCGAGACATTGTGTTAAGTTTACGTAACTTCTCTCGCTTAGACGAAGCAGACATGAAACCAGTTGATATTCATGAAGGTATTGATAATACATTGTTAATACTACAACATAGAATCCAGAAGAATAGCAATGATAGCCAAAAACATCATGAACAAACAAAACCGGAAATTTTAATTATTAAAGAGTACGGCACATTACCTCTGGTTACTTGTTATGCTAGTCAACTCAATCAAGTATTTTTAAATATTTTGACTAACTCCATTGATGCGATAGAAAACGCAAAATCTCAAAATGCAGAATTATTAGTTAATCCTCAAATTTGCATTAGAACTGAGTTAACAAAATCTCAGGTAGTCAAAATTAGCATTAGTGATAATGGTTGTGGAATTCCAGAGACAATACAACCAAAAATATTTGATCCCTTTTTTACAACTAAACCAATCGGTAGCGGTACTGGTTTAGGTCTATCTGTGAGCTATCAAATAGTTGTAGAAAAACATAAAGGTAAACTAATCTGTAATTCTCAACCTGGAAAGGGAACAGAATTTATTATAGATATACCTCTACAACAATCTTGAGATTTTTTATTAATAAAATACCCGAATTCATAAAGAAGTCGGGTATCTATTCTTAAACAGAATATGTTAGAAACAAGTCAAATTTTACTTCTTCATGACTTGTTTATTAGAGAATTATCTTTACTTACACTCCCACAGGTACTTGGTCTAACTTGTGAGCTTTAACGTAAGCCATCCATTCATTCAGCATTTCTGTAAAATCTGCAAAAACTTGTTCCACTAAATGACAGGCTTTTGCTTCCATCTCTGGGGATATTTCTATATTTTCAATGAGATTTTCTACATCAGGTGTACCCATAGCATGACCGGTTTCTACTGCTAAATGATATTCACCAAAATAGCGGTAATTTTCTCCTGTGATTTGTTGCAATTCCCGTGCAACCTCTGCTGTCAACGACAATACAACATTTCCTGTAGCTTCATTACATTCAATAATTGCTAATTTTAAAACTGGGTCTACTTGATAAGCATAGGCTGAGAGTTTATAGCAAACTCGTCTGGCTTTGTCATTTTCTGCCCCCCAGATAAATTTCAAAGCTTCTAGATATGTCATTGGTTTATTAAAACCCAATTTTTCCATATCTTCGTAGTACCAAAGAAAATGATGGTCATCTTCATAGGAATGAACATTAATTAATTTTTGAATTGGATCATCTGTTGGTTCTTCCCGGAAGAAATATTTATTGACTTCCCAAATATTCATCACAAAAGGAGTAATACAAGGTGCAAAAGCTAATCTTTGTCTTGGAGGAATACTTTTGTCTTTTAAGAATTCGCATATTGGTAATTTTGAGAATTCTTGTTTCTTTTGTTCGATTAATGCGAGAACTGCTTTCATAGTCTTACTTTGTGATTTAATTTATTTGACTTGTTCACATTGTTGTGGTTTTTAAATTAAAAAATAACAGTAATTTTTAGTAATTTTATAAAATCGATTTTTAAGTGTTTCTTGTAAATAAATACACATCTGCTTCTATTATGAATATCTTGATTTTAAAAGGATATGACCTATGACGCAGTAATATTACTGAACAACTTTAAGAGATTTTTTTATTTTTCCTCGTCATAACTAAGAGAGACGTTTACCTCTAAATATAAAAAACAATACATATATGTTAAGTATTATTAAGGTTATTAATCTGGAAAAATACTGTGACATTATAAAGAGATTTTGAGTATAAAAATCTGTCATTAGGCAGAAATAGACTAGTCCAATAGTGCTATTTTAAATTGTTACTTAAGTGACTTGACAAATTACAGTTATTAATGCTTAATTAGCCAATTATTAGCTTGTTTTGACAATCAGCTTTAATTGGAATTTTGTCTTTAATGCTTAAAAAAGATTTATACTTGCGCTGATTCCCCAGTAGCACGCAAAACACTTGACTAATATTTAAATATCAGATTTTGGGATTTTTTTATAAAAATCAATAACAAATGTAGAGTTTGACTGAATTTTTCACCTGTGAAGTAGTGGCGTGTCAAAGCCAGAAGATTCCAGTATATGGGTTGATTTGCAATGCGCTTAACATTTCTGGGTGTTTAGTGTAGAAATTCAATAGGGAATCTAGATAGGTTATTAGTCAATAGTCAATAGTCAATAGTCATTACTCATTACTTATTACTCATTACTCATTACTTATTACTTATTACTTATTACTTATTACTTATTACTTATTACTTATTACTTATTACTCATTACTTATTACTCATTACTTATTACTCATTACTTATTACTTATTACTTATTACTCATTACTTATTACTCATTACTTATTACTCATTACTTATTACTCATGATGTACCTCAATTACTTTCAAAATTGCTGTAAAAGAGAGATTGAGAGTTGGCTACATTTAATCTCACCTCATGTAAAAATGATATTATATGGGGGTAACTGATTTCTCTCCCATCTATAAATGAACAAAATATTGGATGTAGAACTATCAAAAAAAACTGCTGAAATCATCAAAAGTAAGGCTAGAAAACCCTTTGATAATGCGTATAAAGCTGCGTTGGCTACACAGGGTGCTAAATATGTTCAAGGATTTTTAGTCTGTCAAGGGAAGCCAACTAAACCTCTAGAACATGGTTGGATTGAAACAGAGGAGACAATTGTTGACCCTAACTTACCGCATTTGCATAATCATGTACAAGAAATGTGGTATTTTGCTGCTCATACTCTCAGTGTGAAGCAACTCAAGGAAATTATAGAAGAATCAAAAGAAGATTATCCAGAAGATGACCCATTACCTATTTATGGTGATGCACCATATGAATATTATGGTGATGTGATGTTGGGAGGTAAAGAATATCTAGCTGCTTATCAAGCGGCGGAAGCTAAATGTAAAGAAATTCAAGGATTAAAAGCTCAAAATAATTAAGTTAGTGCAGAAAACATTGGTTCTTTAGTTGGTATTTACTAATGAGGATTTGCCATCACTACCAAAGTGTTCTCGGTAACTGCAAATTTTATCTCCTCGCACATCAAAGGATACTGCTACCCGATTTTTGTAAGGCTGTCCAAATAAAGTTCCTTCATCACGAAATTCAAAGACTACCGTTGTCTCATTGCTAGTAATGCAATCTAAAGACACTAATTTGATGCCAGACGGAAAGGAGGTTGAAACATAATCAAGAAATTCCTTGGCTTTTGCTTTTCCTTGATTTAAACCTTGGAATTTACCGATAGGAAACCAAAAGGTAAAATCCTCTGTTAGCATTTCTAGAAATGCTTGCCATTCACCCGTTGCTAAACCCTGGGTAAAATGTTCAAATGCTTGGTGAGCAACTTTTAAAGTATTTTCTGGATTCTGCACCATGTTTTTCCTAGATTCTAAAACCTGACAACTACTTTGCCACAATTTTGACCACTGAGCAGGTATGCTACTGCCGTGGGAATAGACTCTAAACCAAGAAATGGGGTAGAGTCAACAGATACTTGCAATTTACCTGCATAGAACAAATTTAAGAGGCGATCGCGCGCTTCTGGGATATATTCTTGATAATGGGGCATGAGAAAACCCCGCACCGAAGACGCTTTCCAAAAAAGTTGATGATAAATACGCGCTTGCGTTACTTCTTCGATACTTTTCCCATATTCCGAAATATAGCCAATACTCACCAAACGTCCCCGAATGGCTAAGTTGTCAACGCAGGTATCAAACACCTGTTTACCCACACACTCAAAAATTAAGTTAATGCCTTTGGGGTACTCTTGCTTGAGGACTTCCTGGAGATTTTCTCTATGATAATTAATGATGCGATCGCAGCCTAACTCCTGTAATAACTTTTCCTTCGCCTCAGAACTGCAAGTACCAATGACATGATTTCCCGCCAACTTCGCCAACTGTACCGCAATATGGCCAGTACCACCAGCCGCAGCCGTTACTAAAACCACCTCATCACTTTGCATTTCCCCCGCTTGTTCCAAAGCCACCAAAGCTGAAACACCCGTCGGTACAAGGTTGAGAATTTCCGGCGTTGCTTCCCGCACTTTCACCGCCAAGCTAGCATCTATCACCTGATATTCTCGATAACCACCACCGCGCCAAGTCGTGATAACAGCATCACCCACCCGAAAACCAGAAACATCTGCACCCACAGCTACCACTTCCCCCACCGCTTCCACACCCAAATCAAAAGGTGGAGTTAATTTTATATAACTCACTTCACCCCGACAAAGTAAAGTATCAAACCCTGCATTAATTCCTGCAAATTTATTCCGAATTAAAATTTCATGATTTGCCGGTGCAGTCAGAGGTACTTCTACAATTTCTACAGCAGATTTAAAATCTTGATGGAGTTGTTTAGCTATTAATTTTTTGTAGTTAGTCATTAGTTATTAGTCAATAGTCATTAGTTATTAGTTATTAGTTATTAGTTATTAGTTATCTGACTTTTCACGGTATCTGGAAAACCCCTCTCCAAACCTCTCCCCTACAAGGAGAGAGGCTTTAATTTTCCCCCTTCCCTCCGAGGGAAGGGGGTTAGGGGGTTAGGTTTTACGTTAACTTTTCCACATAATGTGAAAAGTCAGATTAGTCATTAGTTATTAGTTTTTGCTACCTTGTCCACCTTGTCTCCAATGCCCAATGCCCCATTCCCTATTCCCAATGCCCCAGTCCCTATAAAGCCTTATCCCATTCCAGTTGATGCGCTAAACCATACTTGATAAAATCTTCGATGTTGGCTTTATCGCTTTTACCAAATACACCCAAACTATAAGGATTATCTTGCATTCTTTCGGTAACTTGTTCTTGCTCAAATCTCATTACTTCTTCTCTTGGTTGATCTGTTTTAAAAAAGTCAACAACCAATACAGTTCTATCGTATTCAGTATAATTATGTGGACAATGGGGATAGCTATGATCTAACACCATAAATTCCCCTTCATGCCAATAAAGTTGCTCATGACATATTTTCATTGCCACATCTCCTTGCGGCACAATTAAGCCTAAATAACCCCTGTTCATGTGGGGGTTATAGTTAACATGAAGCTTAATATCTAAACCAGGGTGAAATGTACCGAAATAGGCATTTCTGATTACGTCATCATTTTCTACGTTAACTGCTGTGATCATCTGAGCCAAATTTGGAAAATATTTTTCTCTGAGTTCTAATGCCTTCTTTGCTGCTACATCTGTCTCATATTCGGGATATTGGATTTGATGAAATTGAATATATTTTTCAATTAATAAACCTTGGAATAAAATTCCAAAGGCACTATATTTAGAGTCTCCTTTAGTTTTAATGGTTTTACTTTTTGGGCCTAGAACATCGTAAGTAAATTTTAATTCCTCTGGCGATGCCTGCTTGATAAAACTAGTAAATTCCTCTCGAATCACCTGCCAATTTTCTTGCAAATTTTGGAGAAAGGGGAAAGTTTCAGGATTGAGATGATACTCGTTAAAATTGGACACCTTTTTCTGCTCCTAAATTTCAATTAAAAATTCCAAATTTAAATTACCAGGAATAAGTTTAATGGGGAGTCTTAGCACTTCTACATATAAAAGTTTGTACGTTTTATTTCTGGATCATCAAAACGGTTCAATAAACAACTGTTACATAGTTGTCTATTTTAGCGATTGTTCCTGTAGGATGTGAAAGCGACTTGCTTGCTGTCATCATGTTAATGTGAGGTCTACTATGTCTGAACCTCCTATATTAGATAAAATTGTCAAGAATGTGCGGGTTGTGCGTCCCCATGAAAATGCGATCGCACTCTTAGATATAGGGATTAAGGATGGAAAATTTGCCCAGATTGCTCCTCATATTAGCGCAGACCAGGGCAAAGAGGTATTTGATGGCAAAAATCTCCTCGGTTTTCCTGGGGTTGTAGATGCTCATATGCACATCGGTATTTACCAACCCCTTGACCAAGATGCAGTGACAGAAAGTAAAGCCGCCGCGATGGGAGGTGTAACAACTAGCCTCAATTACATCCGTACAGGGAAGTATTATCTCAATAAAGGTGGTTCCTACCAAGATTTTTTTCCTGAAGTATTAGCATTATCTCAAGGAAATTTCTTTGTTGATTATAGCTACCATATTGCCCCTCTTAGCAATCAGCATATTGATGAGATACCAATGCTGTTTGAGGAATATGGCATTAGTTCCTTTAAAATTTTTATGTTTTATGGTGGCTATGGTTTACACGGTCTTTCCGACCAACAAAATTTATTTTTGATGATTAATAAAACAGAAAGATACGATTTTGCTCACTTTGAATTTATCATGCGGGAGTTGACAAAGTTAAGCGCAAGTCATCCAGAAGCACAAGCAACAATTAGTTTAAGTTTGCATTGCGAAGTGGCAGAAATTCTCAATGCTTATACCAAAATAGTTGAAAATGATTTAAGTTTAACTGGACTGCACGCCTACAGTGCGGCGCGTCCTCCCCATTCAGAAGGGTTAGCAATTTGTATTGCATCTTATTTGGCACATGAAACTAACTGTGCAAATATCAATTTATTACATTTGAGTTCTCGTAAAGCAATGGAAGCAGCTTTGACCATGCAAACTGCTTTTCCTCATATTAATTTCCGGCGAGAAGTTACCGTTGGACATTTATTATTAGATGTCGATACGCCAAACGGAACTTTAGCAAAAGTTAACCCCCCCATTCGTCCCCGTGCTGATGTGGAATATTTATGGCAAGCTGTTCTCAACAATCAAGTAGATTGGATAGTTAGTGATCATGCTTGTTGTGCGGCGGAACAAAAAGTTAATGCCAAAGATCCGCATAATATTTGGTTAGCAAAATCTGGTTTTGGTGGTACAGAATATTTACTATCTGGTGTATTTAGTGAAGGTAGTAAACGGGGAATGTCTTACAATCACATGGCTAAATTGCTCTCGTGGAATCCATCACGCAGGTTTAGTTTATCTCAAAAAGGGGATATTGCTGTTGGTTTTGATGCTGATTTAGTTTTGTTAGACCCTAATGAAAGTTTTGTGGTGAATGCGGCTGAATCAGAATCACAACAAGGTTACACACCTTTTGCGGGAATGGAGTTAACAGGAAAGGTGAAAAGTACATTTTTGCGAGGTAATTTAATTTATCACAATGGGCAAGTTTTAGGTTTACCTAGCGGACGTTATTTAAAAAGAAGTTAGGTGATTTTTGGGCAAATATCTCAAAAGGAGTAGAAAAAAATTTTTTATTTTAGGCTAAACATAAAAATACCTACATCTACCAAAATTAAAGGATAACTATGAATAGTCAACTACCATTAATTATTGAATGTCGTAGTAACGATTCCGATTATCGTCAAGAAAATCCTCACTGTCCATATACTCCCAAGGAAATTATTCAAGAAGCGGTTCGGGCTTGGGAAGCGGGAGCAGCAATTTTTCATTGGCATGGACGAGATCCAATTGATGGCAAATGGATTAATGATGTAAACGTTTATTTAGAAGTTATTCAAGGAATTCGAGAGCAGACGGATTTAATTATTAATCCTACTTTAAATTATGTGACTAAAGAAAGTAATGTGAGCGATCGCATTCAACATATCTTAGCCGCTAACAACGATCCAGCACTAGGAGTTGATATGATTCCTTTAGAGTTTGGCTCGTTTAATTTAGATTTTTGGAATCCACAAACTAAACAATTTGACAGCTACGATCAAGTACATACTAGTTCTCGCGCATATATCAAAGAAGTATTAGAAATACTGCAAGTAAATAACATTTTTGTCGTTACTATTTGTTGGAACACAGGACAAATTCGGACAGCAAAATGTTTCCAAGAAATGGGACTGCTTCCTAAAAATACTTTTTGGGAGTTTGTGTTTACTGGAGAAATTACCCCTAGTGGCATTCTGCCCACATTACCAAATTTACAAGCAGTGGTAGATTCTATCCCCAAAGATGATCAATGGTTAGTAATGTGCTGGAATGGGGATGTCATGCCTTTGGCAGCTTGGGCAATTACAATGGGTGGTCATGTTGGTATTGGTTTGGGAGACTATCCTTATTTGCGTTTTGGTAAACCTCACAATGGCGATTTGGTAGACAAAGTTGCTAACATGGCGCATACATTAGGCCGGGAAGTTGCCACACCAGCGCAAGCACGGGAAATTTTGAAAATGCAGCCGCGAACTGTTGTTAAAGAAAAACTACAGGTAGTTGCTAACTAGAAATGTAGAGTGCATGGGGGAAACCTAACCCCCTAACCCCCTTCCCTACTAGGGAAGGGGGAATATGAAAGCCTCTCTCCTTTTAGGGGAGAGGTACCCTTCGGGAAGCAAGCTATGGAGAGGGGTTTTCTCTGTTTTCTGTTTCTTGTTGCTTTGAATGACAAACAAAATATAATTGCGATCGCTAAAAAATTATGACAAAGACAATTAAACGCGCTTTTTTAGACACAGAAGATGGACAAATTCTCTACCGCATTGGTGGCGAGGGTGAGGCGTTGCTGTTGCTGCACATGAACCCCCGCAGTAGTGACGAATTCCGCGAACTTATGCCAATTTTGGCAGCACATAGACGAGTCATTGCAATGGATTTGATGGGGTTTGGTGATTCCGATAAACCGCCGAGAATGTATACTATCGGCGACTATGCAAAAACCGCGATCGCACTTTTAGATGAATTAGGCATAAAAAAAACAAGTATTTTAGGGAATCATACAGGTGCTTTTGTGGCGGGAGAAATAGCCGCAGCATATAGCGATCGCGTTGATAAACTCATATTAGGAAACGTAGCCGGTTTTGGGGAGGGAGGACAAGCAGAATTATTTAAAAGATTTGAGGATGGTTTTAAAATCAAAGAAGATGGTTCTCATCTCATGGAAAGATGGTTAGCCCGTTCCCGATATGTAGGCTCGGCAGAATTAAATCATCGTTGGGTTTTAGATGATTTAAAATGTTTTGGTCATCCTTTATATGCGGTTTGGGCTGTAGGTAATTACTGTCTAGAAGCACCAGAAAGATTTCGTGCTATTAAATGTCCCACTCTCATCATTTGGGGACTGGATGACATGAAAGAATTTGAAAGATTGAGTTTAGCAAAATTCAATGACCGCTATTTTCTATCTCAAGCAATTCCTCATGGCAAAGTTGTAGAATTTGAACAAGGCACAATTTGCATGATGAACCAAATACCTGAAGCAGTATCTCAGGTAGTCATGGATTTTTTAAATAGTACAGAATAGTTAAAGTTTTCAATTATCTAGGACTGCTGTACATTTAATTTCTACAATTAGTCCTGGCGTAGATAAAGCAGTAATACCAAACCCCGTCCAGGTTGGAAAATTATTAGTAAAATAACGGTCTTTTACTTTCATAAATAACGGCAGATGGGGGATAGTAAACTGCTGTTGTGCTGCATCAGCAGGTGTAAATTGGGAATCACTAAGATTTGACCCTGTCACATGATAGGTAATCATTTCTACCACATCGTCAAAGGTGGCACCTGCGGCTGTTAGTACCTTTTTCACATTTTCAAAAGTTTGGACAAATTGCGCTTCTACTTCCTCGACTACCTGTAAATTTTCATCGCGTCCCACTTGACCAGAAATATATAATGTATTGCCTACTTTAATCCCAGGACAATAGTGAAATTTTTCATATAAAATTTCCATGCCTTGAGGGATAATAACTTGGCGATTTTTACTCATAAACTTAGATAGTTAAGATTAAAAGAATTTTAATTGTTAAATGTCGGGGAAAAATATCCCCTGTTACCAAAATTAATGCAATTATTGCAGTCTGCGTTTTACTTCTGCCGCTAAATCAGCTAAAGCAACTTCTATTTGCTCACCTGTTTGTAAATCTTTAAGTGATGACTTTTGGGCTGTGGCTTCATCAGCACCAATAATTACACAAAAGCGAATTCCTTGTTTATCTGCGGTTTGAAATTGTTTACCTAAAGGACGCTTATCAAAATTAGTCACTACATTAATTCCAGCTTGGCGTAACTGTTGGGAAACTTGCAAGTAAGTTGGCATTAAATCTTCTTGCATATTGACTACCACTACTTGCGCTGGCGTTGCTGGTAAGGTGTTCAGAATTCCCGCTTTGAGTAAACGACTAATTAAACGTGTCAAGCCAATGGAAATTCCCACACCAGGCATTTTTTCGCCTAAAAACATTCCCACTAATTCTTCATATCTACCGCCAGAACAAATACTACCTAAAGCCTCATGTCCAATTAAAGTAGTTTCGTAAACTGTGCCAGTATAGTAATTTAATCCACGGGCGATAGACAAATCAATGCAAAATCTCTTGTCAGGAACGCCTAAATTCCGCACCCCTGCAATTACTGTTTCTAATTCGTTGACACCTAAATTAAGTTGTGCTGATTCCGGTAAATTTTCTGAGAGATGTTTGAGCTTACTTAAAATTTCATCACTATTACCGTCGATTTTAATAAAATCAATAATTTTTTGCGTTTGTTCAGAGTTAACGCCTTCTTTCTCTAACTCTTGTTTAACTTTAGCTTCGCCAATTTTTTCTAGATTATCAATAATGCTGATACAAGATTTAATTTGGGTTTCTGAAATACCTAAAGATTGAAAAAAACCTGTTAAAACTTTGCGGTTATTGATGCGGATGACAAAATCACCAATGTTAATGGCTTCAAATATTTCGGTGATAATAGCAGGCATTTGAGCATCATATAATAAACTTAAACTACTCCGCCCGACTACATCAATATCACACTGACGAAATTGACGAAATCTTCCATCCTTTGCCCTTTCTCCTCGGAAAACTACATCCATTTGATAACGTGCAAAGGGAAAAGTCAATTCATTTAAGTGACGCGCAATATAAGCGGCTAAAGGTACAGTTTGATCAAATTTTAATGCTCTAGCTTCTGAGCCTGTTTCCCCTGATTTATCTTTTTCAGCTTGACGATTGGGTGGTAATATTGGTTCTATACCATAAATAATATTATCGCCTTGGTTGCCTTTGGCTTGTAATACTTCTAATCTTTCTACAGCAGGAGTTTCAATAGGCGTAAATCCGTAGCTTTCGTAAACTTTACGGATCGTATCTAGTAAATATAATTCTAAGCGTTTTTCGCTGGGCAGAAACTCAGGAAAGCCACTAGGAGTAGAAAAGTTTATTTTGTCACCTTTTGCCATGCGTCTACCTTATTAATTCGCAATTTGCAATTATACAACAATTTTTATTTTTAGTTAATAAAAAAAGTTTGTAGTAAAGACTTTAGTCCTTATTTAAAGACTAAAGTCTTTACTACAAACTTTTTTCAAATTATATATTCTTACTTTAGTCTTTGTTCTTTAATGAGAGTACGTTGATATATTTGATGATTTTTAAACCAATGCCAAGTGCGGGCGCGGTGATTGTTATCTGGACTAATATAAATCATTTCTGATAAAGATATATCTGGAACAGTTTTGTAAGAAAATTGCAAAATTATAGTTGAGTCGTCTATTTCCCAAGCTTTACCTTCTACTCTTTCTGTATCAAACCAGAGGGCTTTGTCATGATATGCGCCAGGAAATTGATGTTCTTCGTGTTTTCCGCTAGCCCATGTGTAACGATTGATTTGATAATAAGGATGAGGACTATTATCTGGAAATTGACAAGTTAAATGTGATTCATGATGGTCAATAATGTTTCCAGAGTTATCAACTACAGTATACGTACCAACCCAATCACCTTCATGACGGACTAGTACAGGCATTTCTTCTCTAATGTTAGACATAATGCGACTCCTGATAAATTGGGGATTGGGGATTGGGGACACTTCGACAAGCTCAGTGCATCGCTGGGGACTGGGGAATAAAGACTAAGAAAGTAAAATTAGCGTTTTAGCTTATTTTATGGTCAGTATGCAGCATTTGTTGGCGATCGCCTAGATTTTGAAAACATTAGTTTGCAATAGGAATTCCCTCATTGCATTGTTAATACATCAGTAGCCCATTATTCCTGATTAACCACCAAGGGTCATGGGCAGAGTTAGTTTTAATTAAAAACGCCTGTTTTCGCATAAATCGTGTTAACGCTGCTCCACCCATGCGTGAACCACCCAAACTGGAAAGTTTAAAAGCGTTTTTCTCTCCTTCGTGCATGATGGCAGTTAAAGCCGCATCATTAATACTAATAGCACCAGCATTAATTTGCCGCCCCACGGCTAAAGCTTCTGCTTCTGAACCAGCAAACACAGCTGCACTTAATCCATAAATAGAATCGTTGGCTAAAAATACAGCTTCTTCCACATTAGAAAACGGCATTACGGGCATAATGGGGCCGAAAGTTTCTTCAGTCATCACTTTCATTTCATGATTGACTTGAGTTAATACCGTAGGACGACACCACCAACCACCCCCTAATTCTTCGACTTTACCGCCGCAATGAATAATTGCACCTTTTTCTACTGCATCAGCTAAATGATCACTAATGATTGCAGCTTGTTTTTCCGCAATAATCGGGCCAATTTGCCCATTTTCAATATCGGGATAGGCTAATTGCAGACTATAAGCTTTGGCGACTAGCTGATGATAAAACTCTTCAAAGATTGATTCAGCAACATAAACGCGTTCAATAGATAAACAAGACTGGCCAGTATTTACCACTGCACCCCACAAAATCGCAGAGGTAGCTAAATCTATATTTGCTGATGCTAAAACGATCGCCGGATCTTTGCCACCCAATTCTAAAAAAGCAGGGATAAAACGTCTAGCTGCGGCTTCTGCAACTCTGCGCCCTGTGTTGACACTACCTGTAAAACAAATTAAATCTACATAATCAATTAAAGCAGCTCCTGTTTCGCCTGCACCTTCAATAAAAATTAAAACATCCCGTAAATTGGCGACATTATTTAAAGATGTCAATAAAGGCGCGACAAAACGCGGTGCAATTTCACTCGGTTTTATAACTACCGCACAACCCGCCAACAACGCCGGAATTGCGTCAATCATCGACAGCAACAAGGGAAAATTCCACGGACTAATTACTCCCACAAGGGGGTAAGGTACAGAGGTTTGTTGCAAAGCGATGAAAGGAATACTGGTATTTTTAGCTGATTCTTGCAGTAAATCTGGGGCTAAATCACACCACCGGTCAATGCTGCTGAAAAAGGAATCAATTTCTAATATAGATATAGATAATCTGCCGGTATCATTTACTAAAGCATCTGTTAATGATTGGCGTGTAGCTAATATTGCTTCTTTCCATTCCCGTAAAGCAGCGATTCTTCCTTCTAAACCCAACTGATACCATTGAGTTTGCGCCCGTCGCGCCCGATTACACTGCTGTGCTAACAACCGAGGCGGCGGCGGAATAATCACATAGTCAAATTTTCCTGTGCGGGGGTTACGTACTTCTATGGTGTTAGTCATTAGTCAATAGTCAATAGTCAATAGTCAATAGTCATTAGTCATTAGTCATTAGTCAACAGTCAACAGTCAAAACTCATTACTTATTACTCATTACTCATTACTTATTACTTATTACTTATTACTCAGCACTCAGCACTCACCCCTAAACTATCCCTAAATCGCTGAGGCGTTCGATGGTTTGTTGTTGGGTTTGGATAAAATGTTTGCGGTCTATTGATTGATTTAGCATGGTGTTGGCTGGGTAAAAGTTTGATTGACTATAACTTTGGGCGTATAGTTCAAATCGCTGACGCGCTAGTAAATTATTTAACCCCGGACGACGGCGATCGCGTCTTAATGCTGTTAAATCTATCTCTGCAAATGCGGCCATGCTTTCGCCTGCACCTGTCTCTGCTAAAACTAAGCCCCGATGATCGATAATTTTTGAGCCTCCGTCTACTGAACCAATGGGAATGGGGCTATTGGCTAATCCGGCTGTGTTGGCGGAAATGACGTAAGCCATATTCTCTACGGCACGGGTGATTTTGGCTGCGTCTTTGGGAGTGAGATGTTTATTATAAATTTCTGAGGTGGAGTGTAGAAAAATTTCTGCGCCCCGCATGGCTAAACACCGTGCGACTTCTGGATATAAAATTTCTTCTGAAGCTAAAGCCGCTAAGTTACCAATGGCAGTTTTCGCTACGGGGAAAACCCCATCTAAACCATAACAATCGAGGTATTTATCCCACACATCATGGGGTGTAGGGGCAAACATGGAGTTTAACCGCCGATAACGTAACACAACTGTCCCACTAGGATCAATCACAAAGCTGGTTTGAAAATATAACGTGGGAAAGTTGGGGTCAAGTTCGTAGGCGTTACCAGCTAAAAATATACTATATTTTTGAGCAATATTACTGAGGGCTTCATACTCAGCACCGTTAATTTCTAAACAAGCTTTATTTGCCCAAACTTCCATAGATTCCCCCATTGGAAACCCTGTGAGGAAATATTCTGGTAAGACAATTAACCGACAATCACCACCAATAAAGGCAACACTAGCAGCGATTTGTTGAGTTAAACGGGCGATCGCTTGCTGCATTAGTATACTAGCTTCTTGGCGATCGCGTGCTTGATTGACTGCGTGACAGGTAATTTGCAGTGCTAAAGCCCGAAATGTTTCTAATGGTTGAGTATAATCTGTCATAAAAGTAGGAATTTTCCATTGTGAGTTTATTATTTGCTACCAGAGAGCGATCGCACCAGTTTCTCTGTTAATTCTTTACCAAACATCTTCACCGCCATCTCGTTGTCAGGGTCATTTTCTATACAACTACGACGAATAAATAAATCCCGTTCAGCTAAGGCTAATTTTGCATTTTCTGGCGTTTGTTCGGCTGTATCTACCCAAGTTAACCAACGATTTAAAGTATTTTTAGCCACTGTGCAAATCACTTCTACAACTTCCGGCGATGTGCTGGTATAACACAAACTCACAGGAGATTGAAATGCGCGCATATAAACACTTTTACTAATAAACCGAGTCAAGCGAGAGTCATCTTGCAATTGTAAAAATGTGGAATTAACTGGTTGATAATATTTTTGCAAGTAGTCTAAATTTGTTAATAATTCAATCCGAGGAATATAATCTATATAAAGAAAAATTTGCGGAATTAACCCAAACTCAAAAGTTAAATGGGGAACTAGACTAGAGGCATTCAACCACACAGTTAAACGCATAACTGCAAATGATTTTTGTGCATTTCCTAGCCAAGAATGAGTCAGCCAATCAATACCATCACCAGTATAAGCTTGCAGTGAACCAGTGATATTGCCATCTAGACTGCTGTATGTTTGTAAATCTTTGGTGCTAGAGTCTGGATGTAAGATAAACCGCGTTTCTAGCTGTTGATAAAGTTCACTCATCAAAGACGATAAGTGATTAAATACACTGACACCATTGATATTCAGTTGTTCTCTCATGTCTGATCTGCAATTTGCTCACGATGTTCACTAAGTTAATTGTGGGGTCTAAAGTGAACATCTCACCTACGTTAGAAATTAATATCCTTGAAAAAGGAGAGAGAACTATTAAAAATTACGGCGTTGCTGATTAATGGGATGATTTATGTTTCGCGCAAAGGCGCAAAGCCGCAAAAAATTTACATATATTTGATTTCTGAAAACAATAAACCTCTACTCCCAGTCCCCAGCGATGCACTGAGCTTGTCGAAGTGTCCCCAATCCCCAGTCCCTACCATCAAGTCAAATTCCTGATTGACTAAGCACTAGATAATTGTTCGCCGGAGATAGCTTTGAGTTTAGAGGTAAATGATTCAGAGCGATCGCTTTTGATGGGAGTAAACTGTCCAATGGGAGGATGATTCAAAGCGATGGTGGGATTTTTACTTTGTTGACTTTTAATATCTACCAGATTTGACTTCTGTTCAATACCCTCTGTCATTACACCTAAACTAGATGCTGTTAATTGTTTGGGTGCTGCTGAAATCTCTGCTGCTTTTACTGTTTCTGCGGCTTTCCCATTCATTAAGTGAATACCGTTGTTATTTTCTTCTGGTGGGGGTGAAGTGACCGCAGGTGGCAGAAAATGATTAGATGATGTTGGTGGCTGGTGAAAAGTTAAGGTGTTGGTAGTCGTCGCTGTCAGACTCAGGGGAAATTGACTACAAATTAGGCGTTCAAATTCCATATTGAAGTGATAAATAGCCTGACCCCGACGCAGCCAAAATGCCAAAATTTGCTGTACAGAAATTCCCTTATAGCGTCCTTGATAAAGGGCTTCAATTACCGCTAAATGTAACCAATCTGGCGGATACTGTTTTTGCCAACGATGAACTAACTCACCAGCATTGTGGCCACTGAGGTCAAAACTATAGTGAGTTAATAGGGCGATGGCCAAATTGGCACAAGTAGGAGGTATTGATTGTGACATGGGACTTTTGGCCGTTGGCGGTATATACAGATCATCTAGCCGTCGTTATAGGCAGCTAACCTGGGAATAAAATGTAGAATTTGTTACCAATAATATTGCATCGGTAAAACAATGTCTCTCATTTTACTGGTTTAGCTGCTAACTGTCGAAATTATATAGGGTGAATTAATACTTGGCGCACGTTGAATTGCTACTAAAGCCTGATAGACCATTGCCGCTACTTCCGCCCTAGTCGCTTCCCTGGTGGGCGCGAGGAGTTTGGGGTCTGGATGGTTAACGACGATTTTGTTTTGGGTGGCCGTAATTACAGCTTTACGGGCATATTCAGGGATGGTGCTACTATCAGTATAAGTGACATCACTGCTATTATTTGCTGACAATGCCAAGCCATTCACTAGGGAAACGATGACTTGTAGCCTTTGGACATTTTGATCAGGGCGAAAAGTGCGATCGCTAAAACCACTGACAAACCCGCCACTAGCCGCAATCTGTAATGCCTGATAAGCCCAAAATTCCTTGGGTACATCAATAAACTCTGTCGCTGGTCTTTTAGGTGCAGGATTGAATGCACCCGCCACTAAAGCCGCATATTGGGCGCGAGTCATGGGTTTATTGGGTTGGTAACTGCCATCAGCAAAGCCATGCGTCATCCCCATACTCGCCAAACCCTGAATAAATGCTTCCGCCCAATGTCCACTGAGGTCGGTGAAGGTGGGTAAGGCGACATCCACTTTGACAATATAAGGTGAAGCGATCGCCTTTTCTTGGCCGCTTGTGACCAAAGCTTGATAAATTAAGCTAGCGATTTCGCCACGGGTAATATCTCGCAGGGGTTCGAGTTGATCTGTTGCAGGATAATTCACCACTAATTGTTTTTCTGTGGCGGTGGCGATGGGGTTGGTGGCATAACTGGGAATTTGGGCGCGATCGCGGTATACACTCAAGACATTCGGACTACCACCACTAAGTTGTAAACCATTAACTACAGAGACTATTGCCTGCACCTTAGTTAAATTCTGTCCTGGGCGAAACGTCCCATCGGGAAAGCCGCTAATAAACCCCATTTGGGCGGCTTTAGTAATGGCTGCGGCTGCCCAAAAATCAGATTTGACATCCTTGAACGGGCTAGGTTGATTTTTCGTGGGTAAATTAAAAGTTTTGGCAATTATCGCCGCATATTGGGCGCGGGTGATGGGTGCATTAGGGGCAAAAGTACCATCAGGAAAGCCACTAATTAAACCCTTATTGACTAACGCCTCCACAAAAGCCGCCGCCCAATGTCCCGCAATATCAACTAAATTCGTATTAGTTGACTGAATTGGCTGATCAATCACAGCCGCCAGAAAATTCACCTGTCCTTTGACTTGGGTAGGATTTAACTGATTACCCACAGAAGTCAAAGGCTGTGTCGAGTTATTTTGAATATCAAAGCCGCCATTGTCACTAAACACATTACCGGCGACATCTTGAGTATTACCCAAATCGGGGACAGCGTTTTCATTAACGAGTAACCCACCTTGGGCATTTTTGAGAATGATGTTGTGACGCAACACCGGCCGGGCATTACGAGATAGAGCGATCGCTGTCCGATTATCTGAAAGTTTATTATGGGTAATGACAGGGGCAGCAAAATCACTAATAGCTATACCTAAAGGATTTTTTTGTAAAACATTCCGTAAAATTTCCCCTTTACTGTTGCGCGCCATAAATAAACCACTGGCGGCATTCTGCAAAAATACATTGTCGAGAATGGCAGGTTTGGCACTACCGCTAGTAAATACCCCTTCTCGACCGCAGTTAGTAAAGGTATTGTTAGCTACCTGGGTGGCGGCTGATTCAATCCAAACCCCTGTTCCCTTAGCAACGGGATTAGTAACAGTCACACCCCTAAGACTAGTTTGATTTAATAACACTAAAGTGACATTCTGCACCCCAAAACTAGGGCTGGGATATTCTCCACTACCAGAAATGACAATACCTGCACCCTTATTTGCTTCATTACCAATCACCGTCACCCCTTCTGGGATCATCAGGGGAAAAACTTCCTGATTCGCACTGCTGTAAGTCCCCGTAGCTAATTGAATAATTGCCGGGGAAGTCACTTTTAAAGCACGAGTCAGGGTTTTAAACGGACTTTGCCGCGAACCGGAGTTAGTATCTTTACCCGTAGCTGGGTTGACGTAGAATGTGGCAATGGGATTAGTGTTCACCATTGGGAATAAAGCAGTGATTGTTTAAATGACACCATCATAAAACAACGCTAACGGCAAATAGGGACATTAGTTAAGGACTTACGCAACGCCGTTGTCACAGTTAATCTCAAAATATATCTTAAATGTTTTTATTTCTGAGTAAATTACTGACTAAAAAATCACCATCGAGCAGATTGGCAGTCATATTGGGGTTGTTTGTGACTGTGATGGTGATGGAGTTTAAAACACCCACTGAGTATGTGTTTGGATATCTTTACACAGGCCCAATATTGTTGACAAACTCGTGGTTTGGCAGGATGGCAAACTTTCAAGCCACCACTGTAGCGGTATGCTTAACGATGTTGAATCTTTTTTTACCAGGAAGTGAAGTAATTAAGGTATCCACAGTTGCTAGTCGAGCGATCGCTGTTATGGCGTTGATTGTCACTGGTGTGTTAAGCGATCGCCTGCGTCGTTCCCAAGAAGCGATCGCCATTACCCGCGCCAAGCTAGAATCTCAAGAGGAACTAGTCAAACTCCGAGAAGATTTCGCCTCTACACTCACCCATGATTTAAAAACACCTTTGCTGGGCGCAATTGAAACAATCATTGCCTTTCAACAAGAAAGATTTGGCCCTGTCTCACCCACCCAACAACAAGTATTAGACACAATGGCACGTAGTCACCAGACTTCTCTACAACTCGTAGAAACTCTGCTAGATGTCTATCGTAACGACACTGAAGGCTTAAAGCTGGACTTAACACCAGTAGATTTAAGCAACTTAGCAGAAGAGGTGGCTAGTAGTTTGATTGCATTAGCAGCCAATCGTCGTGTTCATCTTTCGGTGAGTTATGGTGATTCCGATTGGCGACGGGCATTGTGGGTTCAAGGCGATACCCTGCAACTACAAAGGGTATTTAATAATCTGTTGGTGAATGCCATTAATCACTCACGGCGCGGTGCTAGGGTAGAAGTAGTTTTAGAACCGCAAGATTCTTATCAGGTAGTAAAAATTCTAGATACGGGTGCAGGTATTGAGCCAGAACAGTTACCTCATTTATTCGAGCGATTTTATCAAGGACATAGTGACACTTTTGGTTTACGCCAAGCCAAAGGTTCAGGACTAGGACTTTATCTATCTCGGCAAATTATTGAAGCCCACGGGGGTATAATTTGGGCAGAGAACAGAACCCCAACTGGTGCTATGTTTGCGTTCAAATTGCCCGTTTATCCCTTTCAATCTCTAACTGCCTGAAATGTCCTCTATCCCCATTAAAATTCTACTTGTTGAGGACGATGAACTCTTCCGCTTAGGTTTGCGTGTGCGATTGCAACAAGAACCAGGGTTAGAGATTGTCGCTGAGGCTGAGGATGGTGAAACCGCGATCGAATTAGTCAAACAACATCTTTTAGATGTGGTGCTATTAGATATAGGGTTGCCAGGAATTGGCGGTATCGAAGCTTGCAGACAAATTAAACAGCAAAATCCCCTCCTGCCAATTTTAGTGTTCACTTCCCATTCCCAAAAACCTTTAATTACACGCTTGATTGAAGCCGGCGCACAGGGCTACTGTCTCAAAGGCATTGCGGCGGAAAAGTTAGTTTTGGCATTGCGTTCTGTGGCTGCGGGTGCTTCGTGGTGGGATGCGACAGCAACACAAGAAATTCGTTCTTCCTTAAGCTACGAACTATCTCAACCAGAGTCAGACAATATCACTAAGCTTGCTAATCCATTGACTGGGCGTGAGCAAGAAATTCTGTCACTATTAGCCGCAGGCAAAACTAATCAAGAAATTGCCCATACATTATGTATTGCCACGGGGACAGTGCGAGTGCATATTCATGCAATTTTACAAAAATTAGAGGTAAGCGATCGCACTCAAGCTGTGCTGGTTGCTTTACAAAAACATTTAATTAAAAGTCAGTAGTTAAACTCTAGTGATTAAAATAATCACTGCAAAATACTGCAACACATCATGTCTACTAAATTACTCACTCTTCAGTAATCAAAACTCGATGATTTAAATGAAATGGTGATGTCTGGAAATTTTTCCAGAAAACACTGCTTTTAGCCTGTATATATATAGTGATTACCTAACTTTAGTTATGATTCTATTTTGCTAATTATTATACTAATCTTCAAGAGATTATAAAAATTAACCCCAATTTATAGACGAATCATCTTTGATTTATGCAAGAAATTAGTACACCTATAGGAATCCGATTGATTTGGAGAGAAAATCTAAATCTAAGTATAGGAATCATATTTGATTTCTGAAAAAACTCGGTATGCCTCTGTTACTTCTTTTCCTGTTCCCTGTTCCCTGTTCCCTGTTCCCTATCTACGCAAATCATTTCAATAATCAAGTCGGATTCCTATATTTATTCGTTACTAGTTATGCAAATTCATCCACTGATTAACTAGAGATTTATCAAGAAAATCAAATGTATTTTTGTTTACAGAAAAACAATGATTTAATGAATACTCTATATTAGAAAATTTTATATTGTGCCAGACAATCATATGTCAGAAATATTAAATAAAACTCCTTTCTTTGGGTTGATATTTATAAAATAAAATGTGTTATGCTGGAAAACAATTATTGTCAAAAGCCATTCATGTAATTCAAAACATGATTTGGTTGGTTGTTTGTAAATCATCTGTGTGCAACATGATTAGAGCAATTTACTCTAGAAATTCGTTGCAAGAAAGCCGTCATAGCAATCGGGGAAAAGCTTACTTGTTTGCACCGATGGTCAATTTTAATGTGATGGCTGAAGTGGGAGATACTCCACCCTAACTTGGTTATTTAAACTTCAGGAATAACCAAGATAAATGCAACGTCAATTATATTTATTTGTACAGATAAGAGTTTCCGTGTGATGAATTCAAGCTGTACAAAATATATTGCTGTTGAAAAAATCTTGTTAAATTGGGCTGTCAACATAGCTTAACCACTAACAAATAAAGGTTATTGTAAGGATTTTAGTGTTAAATATTCGAGGATTATTCACAGAGCTTATCTGTAGTTTATGCTGCCAATACAGACATTTTAGGTAGTTGAAATCCCTGAATATGCTAAAAGAATCTCTACACTAAATCATGTGGTGTTTAACTCTTAAATATCCATATTTGTAGTTAAACCCATATTTACCTACATCAACCTTTTATGTTATGTGATTAGTTGAGCGTGTACCCAATTGTATAACTGAATAATCTTGCAATCGTGGGCAATAACAGACATTCATCAATAGGCTGATTTCGTGCAGAGAATATGCGTAATCTTGCATATTTCATGATGCTGATGCTGACAAGTGCTGATAGAGAAAAATAGATACAATCTACAGAATCATGAGATTTGGATAACTGAAAGAGATTTTTAGTTATACATAATTCTTTTTATTCAATCTATAAGTTTCAGCAGGAATGTTACTCCCCAAAACAACGATTAATTTACGCTATAGCCTTGGCATTATTAACACCATTCATCTGATAATTAGGTCATGAATAATCAACGATTCAATGGAAAATGGCAGCGTTTACAAGAGCTTTTATTCACCACAGTTCTAGGAGATTTACCAACATTAGCTCTAGGCGCAAAATTAAGAAATATCTTGTATAGAAAGATTTTTGCTCAGATGGGGCGTTCAGTCTACATTCAAGATGGAGTGGAATTTATCAACGCTTCTTGTATTGAAGTTGGCAATGGAGTACACCTGTTTAAAGGTGTACGTCTTGATGCTAGAGGACACATCAATAATAAAATTCTCCTCAGAGATGGAGTAGCGATTGAGCGTTATGTTGATATTGGTTGTTTAGCAGACACCTGTATCGATATTGATAGTGAAACGTTTATTGGGCCAGATGTTTGTATTGCTGGGCCAGGAAACATTAAAATTGGTAAGCGTTGTCTGATTGCAGCACATTCAGGAATCTATGCTAACAATCATAATTTTACTGACCCAACACAGCCTATTAAATACCAAGGTGTGACTTGTCAAGGGATTGTGATTGAGGATGACTGCTGGCTAGGACATGGGGTAACGGTATTAGATGGTGTGACTATTGGTAAGGGAAGCGTCATTGGTGCTGGTGCGGTAGTGAATAAAGATATTCCCCCCTTCTCTGTGGCTGTAGGTGTACCGGCGCGGGTGATTAAAAGCAGAGTCACGCAAGTATCAGTGAATGGTCATGAACCATTGGGAATGGTTGAGTGTTGATTTAGGAAACCTTAGCCTTGAGCCAGCGTCTCATAATCAGATAAAAACAGCGATGATGCGATCGCATCCACAATGATATAGGACATCTACCCTTTGATTCCCACCTTGACAAATACCCCAACTTGCTCTTTACGGAGGATTTAGTGCTGAACTCTCACCGTAGTCCTCTCCAAAGGGAGCGATCTGTGGGTAATATAAAGGAGCTATCTTTTCTGCACGGCAGACACTAAGGAAGAGCCTTTTGTCATAACTTCTTGGAGAGATCACCGATGGTAACTTTAAAAATCGCTGTTTATATTGTTGTAGCTTTCTTCGTAGCTATTTTCGTGTTCGGATTTTTGTCTAATGACCCAGCTCGTAACCCCGGCCGTCGGGATCTAGAGTAATTAACTAGACAAAATATCTGTAACAGCCGGAAGTTAGCAACTGCCAATGTGATAGACATTGGCTGCTAGGTTTTTCGCCTTGCAAGCTTGCTATGCACAAGCAGAAAGCGACAGTCGGAAGGCAAAAGGATAAAATAGTCCTTCCGGCTATAAACTGGCTATTTGTTAGGTTGATTGTGTTCCCCTATGCTTCATCCCCCCCTTCCCCCAGCACCACCACCTCTTGTTGAACCCATACAACCTGCAAACGTCACTGTATCTGCAAGTAATCAGCAAGTTTCTTCAGTTACCAATGTTGAGCAGCAAGCCGCAACTCCAACTCCTCCCGTAAGTGAAAAAGCAGGGGAGCAGGGAGCCAGGGAGCAGGGGGAAAAATCACCCAATGCAGATGCTCAACCGCCAGAGGAAGTCAAGGAAAATGAGCCTACCAATCATCAGTCAGAGAATTTATTAGTTACTCCCCAACCAGTAGTTACCAGCGCGCCAGAAGCCTTTGCGCCTGAATTTTCCCCCCGTAATATCCCAAGTGCAGCGAATTTGGGTGAACCATTGGAAGTTGGTTATCCCATCCAACAACCATTAGATTATTCTCTACAAGCACCTCCCCAAACCAGCAATCAGGCGCAAGCCATCACTGAGGATGAAGATTTTACTAAGCAAGAATACAAAGACAATATTTCCTTACAGAAGTCTGGAGATAGTATCAATCTCTCAGTGACTGCGGCTGATAATGCGCCTGCAAATCAAGCCATTGAAAATATTATTGAGTTTAAATCCCGCAATCAAACAACCCCATCGCCAATTCCAGCTGCGATCGCCTTTCCTCCTACCACAGCACAGGCTCAATCTCCAACCAATCCGCCAGTAGTCCGCCGGAGAATTGTAGAGATTACATCAGACAGCCAAGAATACGACGAACAACGGCGAATTGTCACGGCTGAGGGGAATGTGGTAGTACGGTTTGATGGTGCGGTGGTAGATGCAGACCGCGTACAGGTGAATTTAGACAACTTAATCGCCGCCGGGGAAGGTAACGTTGCACTCACCAGGGGGGATCAGGTATTACGGGGACAGCGTTTTACCTATAATTTTTTACAAGATAGTGGGGAACTAGAAAACGGTAGGGGTGAAATTAATCTCCCCACAGCATCAACAGATTTTGCTTTCCTACCTACAGATATCACCACTGGAGGAGTTCCAGCCAATCCCCCAAGCGATCGCATTCGTGCTAATCAACCCACTACAGGCGTTAGCAGTCCTGGGGGAATCGAATTTACCGTTGGGGGTACAAACGCCAGTAATCTTCCCCCACCAAAAGCCGGCGGTGAAGTCAAACGACTGCGATTTGAAGCTAGACAAATTGAATTTTATCCCCGTGGTTGGCAAGCGAGAAATGTCCGTATTACTAATGACCCATTTTCGCCCCCAGAACTAGAATTAAGAGCCGATAAGGTAACATTAACTAGGGAAGCTCCCCTCATTGACCGCATTAATACTGAGCGACAACGCCTAGTATTTGACCAAGGCTTGACTTTACCCATCCCCCTCAATCAGCGACGCATCGACCGACGAGAACGGGACGCAACACCATTTATTGTTTCCCCTGGCTTTGATGGAGATAAGCGGGGAGGTTTGTTTGTGGAACGGGGTTTTACCATCATCGACACAGACAAAACAACTCTAAGCGTCACACCCCAATTTTTCGTCCAGAAAGCCTTCCAAGACGGAGATGATACCGCTTCTTTGTTTGGGATCAAGGCGAGATTAAACGCTGTTTTGAGTCCCAAAGCTGTACTTCAAGGTTCTGGAGAACTCACTAGTTTTAATTTAGACGAAGTAGACGAGAATTTAAAAGCCAGTTTGCGCTTACGTCAGACCTTGGGTGATACTAACCCCCATACTTTAAACTGGGAATATAGTTACCGCGATCGCCTCTATAACGGTACCCTCGGTTTCCAAACCGTTCAAAGTAGTTTAGGTGGTGTCATTACTTCCCCCAGTATTCCTTTAGGTAACAGTGGGATTAATCTCAGCTATCAAGCAGGCGCGCAGTACATTAACGCCAATACAGACCGCCTAGACTTGTTAGATCCCATCCGCGAGAATAATCGCATTTCCTTGGGACGGTTTCAAACTAGCGTAGCTCTCAACCGAGGCTTTTTGCTATGGCAGGGAAAACCACTACCAGCCACAGCCACAGAAGGATTAAAATATACACCCCGTCCTGTAGTCCCATACTTGCAAGCCGTTGCTGGTGTGACTGGTACTAGCAGTTACTACACCAATGGCGATAATCAAAGCACTCTCACTGGTACAGTCGGCTTAGTCGGACAAATTGGAAACTTTTCTCGACCATTTCTAGACTATACCGCCTTTAATATTTTTTACTCCCAAGGTATTAACAGTGGCTTATCACCATTTTTATTTGACCGTTCCGTAGACAATCGGGTGTTGAGTGCTGGTATATCACAACAAATCTATGGGCCTTTGAAATTAGGCTTTCAAACATCTATTAACTTAGATACAGGCGAACAAAGCACCACCGATTACATTGTAGAGTATAGTCGGCGCACCTATGGCATCACCTTACGCTATAACCCTGTGCTGGAATTAGGTGGTTTCACGATCCGAATTAGTGATTTCAATTGGACAGGTGGAACAGATCCATTTTCCGACGGTGGAGTCAGATCAGTAGTGGGTGGTGTAAGACAGGAAAATTGATTGTTAGTCAATAGTCAATAGTCAATAGTCAATAGTCAATAGTCATTACTCAGCACTCATTACTCATGACTCAGCACCGGCTAAACGCCGCGCTACCGCTAACAGCACTCAGCACTCAGCACTCATCACTCATTACTCCCCTCTAAAGGTAAGGTAATTGTAAATGTAGTTCCTTGACCTTCTTGGCTACTAAAACTAATTGTTCCTTGATGAGCTTCTACACATCTTTTGACTATAACTAAGCCTAGTCCAGTACCCTCGATTGATTGAGTGTTGGAAGCTCGGTAAAATGACTCAAACAAACGCTTTTGATCAGCTTCAGGAATACCAATCCCTTCATCTTGAATTTCAAAAATGGCGATATTCTTTTCTTGGTCACAGATTAAATCAAGGCGAATTGCTTCATTATGGGGAGAATATTTGACGGCGTTGGATAGAAGGTTGACTAACATATAATTTAAAAGTTGTTCATCTGCATAAGCTTCTGTTAGTTTACTAGCACAGGTAAAAATAACTTCATGTCCACTAGTAATTACAGATGTAAATTCTTCAACTAGTTCTTGACAAAATTTCCGTAAATCCAATTTTTGAGGGTTACATACTAGCCTTTTGGCTTCTGCTCTCCCCATAAATAGGACATCTTCCATTAAATTTTTCATGGATTGTACTGCGGTTTTAATTCTTTTTAAATAGATATCTTTCCTAGATTCTGTTAAATTTTCTCCCTGCAATTCTATGAGTTCGACGGCGGTTTGAATAACACTTAATGGGTTACGAAATTCGTGGGAGACGGTAGATATAAATAAAGATTTAAGATAATTAACTTCTCTTTCTTTCCGCAATGCTTGTTCTAATAATTCTGTCTTTCTGCGCTCACTGATATCCCAAAAAACTATGACAACACCGTTAATTTTATCAGGTGGTCTCATGATTGGAGAAGCACTATCTCCTATGGGTATTCTTTTACCTTCTTTAGTAATTAAAGAGGTAAATTCATCTAAATAAACTACCTGTTGTTCTCTTAAAACTTTTCTGACGGGGTTTTCAATTTTAGCTTCTGTAACTTCATCAATCAAGCTAAAAATTTTCGCTACATCTTCCCCAATCGCATCTTGTCGGTTCCACCCTGTTAAGGCTTCAGCCGCAGGATTCATAAATGTGATTAGTCCTTGGTCGTCAGTTGCAATGACAGCATCACTAATGGAATTTAATAAAGTGGCTAATTTATCACGATTTTCTCGAATATCTCGTTCTAAGCGATGTTTTAATATACCAATTTCTATGGCGATACGTAAGTCTTTAGAAGTAAATGGTTTAACAATATAACCAAATGGTTGAGTAATCTTAGCTCTCTGTAATGTATGGTCATCGCCATAAGCGGTTAAAAATATTACTGGTATATCTAGATATTCTCGAATGTAACTCGCAGTATCGATACCATCCATCTCTCCTTTGAGGATAATATCCATTAAAACTAACTCTGGTCTAGTTTCTAAGGCTTTGGCGATCGCTACTTTCCCAGAAGAGGCTGTACCTATAACTGTGTATCCTAGTTGACTAAGCTGACTAGTAATAGTTCTAGCCACAATTACTTCATCTTCAACTACTAAAATTCTTGTCGTGGTCATTGGTCACTTTTTAATTAATTAATCAATGCTGAATTATTGGGGAAATATGATTTTAAAAGATGTGCCATTCAGACATTGTACAGTAACATTACCTTCTAATTGTTCAGTAGCTAAATCATGCACTAAAGAAAGACCTAAAGAATTGGTATTTTGCCAATCTAAATCTTCTGGCAAACCGATACCATTATCTTGAACAGTCATCTCGATATTGTTGTCTATAATACATAAACTAATAGTGATTTGGCCAATTTCTTGTTCGTTAAAGGCATATTTAAGCGAATTGGACATAAGTTCGTTGATGATCAAACCACAGGCTATCGCCTGATCAATATTCATGTCAATGGGACTAATATCAGTTTCTACCATAACTTTCCCTGGAGCTATATGGTAGGAAATCAGAATACTGGTAACTAGGTTTTCGATATATGCAGCAATATTAATCTGACCGATGTTTGTGGATGTATATAGGTTCTTATGAACCATTGATATTGATTCAATCCGGTTTTGGCTGTCTCTGAGAGTTTTAATTAATTCCGGTTCTTTGAGGTTTTGTGACTGCAACTGTAATAATCCAGAAACAATTTGTAAATTATTTTTTACCCGGTGATGCACTTCTTTGAGCAAGACTTCTTTTTCGGCTAAAGCATTTCTTAAATTAATTTCAGCTTTTTGTCTTTCAATTAATTCGTTTTGTGCTTGCTGAAATATACAAGATTGTTGAATAGCGATCGCAATGGGAACAGAAAGTTGATCAAGTAAATCTAGTTCGTGTGTTTCCCAGTTGCGCGGTGCAGAACATTGATGTGCTATTAATAAACCCCAAAGACGAGAAGTCAGATTTTCTTCCCCAATTTCTAGTAAGATAGGTACGACTAAATTGGCTTGGACTTGAAATTGTTCTAGTAAGTGAATGTGACACTCAGTTAATCCTGCTTCATAAATATTTGCGATCGCTCGTTTATGACCTTGGTGGTATTCTGCTCCGGCACCTTCCTGAAAACACGTATCTTGAATCTCTACACCCAAAGACACTTTCCAACCAGGTTTGACTGATTCCGCCACAATCTGACCACTCATATCCGCCGCAAACTGATAAACTATAACCCGATCAACTCCTAGTAAATCTCGGACTTCTTGGACTGTAGCATTGAGAATTTCTGGCAGATTTAAGGATTTATGTATTGTTTGAGAAACAGTCCGCATGAGTTGCTCTCTTTCAGCTTGAGCTTTCAATGTGCGTTCGGTTTGTTTGCGTTTTGTAATGTCCTGTCCAATGGCAATAATTTGACCATTAGCTAGTCTGAGGTTTGTCCAAGAAGTATCTAGAACTCGACCATTTGCTAATGTAGTTTTAAAATCATTCCAAGAACCGTCAGCAGCACGCATCACATTAATTACAGACTGATAATATTCAGGGTCAGGGTACAATTCCTCTATGACATTACGTGTTTGGAAATCCTGGAGTTTGAAGCCTAGCAGCTTTTCTAGTTCTTGATTTACCCACTCAATTCTCCCGTCTTCGTTCCCAATGGCAATCATTAAAGGCATCCGCGCAAAAATCCCTTGCAAAAATGAATTCTGTTCTTGCAATTTTGCTTCTGCATTTTTACGCTCTGTAATGTCATAAAGTATAGTTAATATTGCATAGTCATTGTTAAATTTTAAATATTGTAATGAGGCAATAGCCCAAAAAAATGTGCCATCCGACCGTTTAAATTGGATATCATAATTGATCAAAGAACCGTTTTGTGTCAATGCTGCTAAGATTTTTGTCTGATCATCTGGGTTTTGATATAACTCCGAGATACAGCGATTAACTAGAGCTTCTGCGGTCAATCGAAACTTATAGATAAATTCTGAGTTAGTATAAAGAATTCGACCGTCTACTACTCGTGAAATAATTAATGGTACAGGAATAGCTTCGATAATTCCTTTTAACTTGACTTCCGTAAATTTTAGTGCTTTCTTAAGATGTATCCGGTCTTTAACAGCAGTTATCCTTTCTTTGTGTAACTCGATTTGCTGCATAAATTGATGTGCCAATTTCTCTAAAATACTTGGCATCTTATAGTTAAATTGGCGGGTAACAAAATCCATGATTGCTAAACAACCAATAGCAAATCCATCAGCATTAATTAAAGGAACACCTGCATAGAAGCGTACATGGGAATTAGACAAAATCAGGGAATTATTCCCGAATTGCTCATCTTGCAAAATATCTGGAATAACTAATAATTTTTTGATGGCGACTACATGACTGCCTAAACTAATATTGCGTGGTATTTCCGATTCATTGATTCCCTGTTTCGCTTTAAACCATTCGCGTTCAGCATCTATGAAACCAATAACAACAATGGGTATGTCAAAAATCTCGGCTGCTAATTGCACCAGATTATCAAAGACTTCTGCTGGTGGTGTGTCTAAAATATCATAGGAATGTAATGATGTGAGCCGTCGGTTTTCATCATTTGGTAATAACATTATTTCTCGATTGATAGCTTTATGGGAATTCCGTCATATACTTAATCCAAAGTAACAATTGTGTATATAGAAATCCGATGCGGTTACTGAAACTATTGACAGCATTAGGGAAAAGAACAATCTTCACAGGGAACAAGAAGAAAGAAGTATAGACGAATACTTATCTTCTTCATAAATAAAATAAGATTCCTATATTAATCTACCTATGAATTATCTAAATATTATTGGAACATAAAGTGGTGCTTGGATTATATTGTGAATATACTGATGTGTTACCTATAAAGCATCACCATGCTTCATAGGTAACAAGTAATCCAGTATATTTTTAATCGCAATTATTGCCAGAATAGAGATAATTTTTGCAATTTGACGGTGTTTCTCTACAATCAGCTACGCGTTAAGCAAAGCTATACTGTTGGTTTGACACTGCCAATTCAAAAGCGACAATAAAACACAGTCAATATTAACGGGGACGACCTAAAGTAGTGATATATAAAACAGCTTCATCATCGGGAATACCTAAAACTTCATTTACCTGATCATCAAAAAAACCACCAATCCCACTGACACCTAAATTCAGACGAATTGCGGCTAAATTCAGACGTTGTCCCAAGTGTCCAGCATCCAGATGTAAGTAACGATAAACGCGATCGCCATATTCGGCAATAGCTGATTTGAGGTCAGCCGTATGAAAAACTACAGCTGCGGCATCTCGCCCTAGTTCTTGTCCCAAACAGAGAAAATGTAACTCCCTACGGAAGTTTTTAAACCGAATCTGTCTTAATTCTTGCGCTTTGGGTGCGTAATAATAGCAACCAGTTTCTAGTCCTTTGACACCACAAACAGCAATAAAGGTTTGAATTAAATTTAAGTCGAAATAATCAGGTGCAGGGTCAAGATTTTGGTTGATGTAATTGCGGGGTTGATAAGTGAAATCTAATAAAGCTTTGAGTTCATCTAGAGTCAATTCTTCACCGTTGTAAGCACGAGTAGAACGGCGTTTATGAATGGTAATTTCTAAATTGGCTAAATTATCACCCCAATCAATGGCAGTGGTAGCAGTGGGGACTTTGAGACAAAAAGGGAAATTATATTTATCTTCTAAAGATTTGGCTTGTTTAACTGTAGGTAAATTGAGTTTACCTGTAATACCTGGGGGAATTTGAGTGTGACTGTGAAAATATGCCAGTAATTCCCCATCGGGAATATAAGGATAATTGGTTTCTGTTGCGGATGGGAGAGCAGTACATCCTGATGGTAAATTTTGCCGAATATCTAATAAATCTGCCAGAGGTAAGACAGCGATCGCACCTTCTTGTAATGGATCTACATACAGTAAATCATTGACCGCTTCATCCACAAAACCACCAATCAAATGTGGACGATAGTCAGTAATTGAACCAGCTAATTCTATATTGCCTAACAAATGACCTGTATCTAGACAAATTCGGCGATAGGCTCTATCTTCATACCGCCAAGCCGAACGATAGAACACTGCCGTCACAATGATTGCCAATTGGGTACTTTCTAAAGCCGGATGCCAAAAACAAGCTGCCTGTAATGCGGGCCAAGGATCATTTTCCCAAAAGAGCTTCAATGAATGAGTGCGACATTGATAGTTATATAACCCTGGTGGTAATAACGGTGTGCCACGGGAAACTAAATAGACTTCCGCCGGATACAACCCCCCAGCACTAGGCGCAGAACGCAAATATACAGTATTTCCCAGGGAAGGCATTCTTGCAGTCAAGCCATAACTGCGAAACAACAGGCGGGAGATTCTTTGCCACCATTGAGTTTGAGGATCATCGACAAATGTTTCTGGAATTTCTTGGATGTAAGGTTTCAAGTCTATGTCAGAACCGATTCTGTACTCTTTAAAGGGTACTGGTTGTTTAGCCCAATCTAACCTTTGACTTTTGGCTGCAAGGGTTTCCGGCTCATATTTAGTACGTTCATGATAGTGTTGGGCAATTGACTGGTGTAGTTCTGGCATAGTGCTGGCAGTACCCTTATGACATCCTTATCTTGATCTTGGCATTCATCAGAAAAAATGGGTTTGAAACCCCGTCGTTCTACGACGGCTTTGTGTTAAATTTTAAGTATATACCGAGGGACATCCGGGAATTAAAGTCTGTGGAGCAAACATAAGACCGAAAAACCTTTGGGGTGGAGGCAGTTGCTGAGAAGCAGAAATCTAAGCCGTGAGACTTAGAGAATCCTTGTACCTTTAGGTCAAGGAGTATGTCAACAATCCCATTATTTCACCCTAATCAACAGTAAGGGACATGAAAAAACCCCTACTCTAGTGTAGGGGATTGGTAATTAGTCAACAGTCAATAGTTAACAGTTATTGTTAAAAGTCACCCCTACCTCAGTAAAATTGTCTCCTTCTCTGGGTTTCTGCCCTCAGAAATCCGAGATTTTAGGGGTTTAATGCCATTTTGTGATGAATATGCGCTTTATTCTGTGATGTAGAGACGTTGTATGCAACGTCTCTACATGATTTTTTTTGTGCAACTTCATAGAGAATTGATTTCAGGATGCCAGAATATAAATCTAATTGCTGTGTTAATTCACGATTCGCCTCTCATACCCCGCTCGATTAGTGCTTGTTTGACAATCTGTCTTTTGACGTAGATAGCAATTTTGTCTCAACATCATGAGTAATATTTACCACAACAAAAAATAGCAGTCCTATAGGATTCATCTTGAATATTTCCACAGAAAAACGTACATTTTTCTGTTCCCTATTTTCGTGTGTACGTTCATTTATCAAGTGGAATTCCTATATTTAATTGCTATTGGGTAATTCATGGGTGTGAGGAAA
Source organism: Nostoc sp. CMAA1605 (assembly GCF_021596505.1). Taxonomy (GTDB): domain Bacteria; phylum Cyanobacteriota; class Cyanobacteriia; order Cyanobacteriales; family Nostocaceae; genus Trichormus. The sequence goes on from NZ_PJIZ01000007.1 coordinate 87,997, forward strand.
TCCAGTGAAAAAACGTAATTTATCTGCTTATTTGTGCTTAACTACTATCATATCTGTGTTACCTGTTGCTCCCGCACATTCGACAATCAAAATAGCCAACTCACTACAGCTTGCCCCAAGCATGAGGGAAGCAAAATTAGCACAACAACCAAATCAAGTTTTGGAAGTAGTGGGAGTTCGCGTCCAAATAGTTGATCAGAAGCTGGAAATCCTCTTAGAAAATTCTACTTCTCAACAATTACAAATTGCTAACAACAGCGAGGGAAATAAATTTATCGCAGATATTCCCAATGCTCAACTGCGTTTACCTAGTGGTAATTCATTTCGGCAAGAAAAACCGTTTGCAGGTATTACAGAAGTAGTAGTCATAAATCAGGATGCCAATAGTATCCGAGTGATGATCACAGGTGAAGTAGATATTCCCCAAGTCGAGTTAGATGACAGTGATGAAGGTTTAATTTTTGTCGTCTCACCGACAACACCCCCACCAGATACCTCCCAACCTAGTAGTGAAACACCACCCACACAACCCTCATCGGAGGCCAATGAACCGATTGAATTGGTAGTTACGGCCCAAAAACGCCCAGAAGCCTCCCAGGATGTACCTTTGAGCCTGACGGTAATCTCCCAACCAGAACTCACAGACGGACAAATCAATTCTTTGCAAGCGATCGCCAATAATACACCCAATTTTACTTTTCTACCCACCACAGCAGGGAGTGCTGATTTTAGTTACTACAGTTTGCGGGGGTTGAATAACTTTAACTTTTTAGCCAGTCAAGACACTATAGGCTTTTACGTTGATGATGTTCCCTTTGATTACGGCGGTTTTCTAGACGTTGCGTTGATTGATTTAGAACGGGTAGAGGTGTTACGCGGCCCCCAAAGTACCCTCTACGGTAGAAGTAGTCCGGCTGGGGTAGTGAATGTGATTTCTCGTCCCCCCAGTAATCAGCCAGAAATCGGTATTACCGCAGGTTATGGAAGTTATAACAGCCGAGAATTCCAACTCTCTTTGAGTGATGCCATTATCCCCAATCAACTTTCGTTTCGCTTGGCAGGGGCATACAATGCACGAGATGGCATATTTGACAATATCTTTCTAGATCAGGCAGTGGGAGAGCGATCGCAAGTTACAGGACGCGCGCAAATTCTCTGGACACCTGCCCCAGAATGGAATATATCATTTAACACCTATGCCAGTGATAACGATAATGGCAATCCTACCTTTTCACGCCAAAATGCGGCCGAACCCTTCACCATTTCTCAAGAAGTCGATGGTTTTAATCGTCTCAGCACTAATACCCAAGCCTTGAAAGTCAGCTATAACGGTAATGGCTTTCGGGCGACATCCATCACCACACGGCGATTTAGCAATCAAAATACCTTAGTTGGTGATAACTTTCCTGGTGACTTGTTACAGCAGGTTATTGGCATCAATTCTACTGTGTGGTCGCAGGAGTTTCGCCTCCAATCTCCCGAAGATGCGGAAAAGTTGCGCTGGCTGTTGGGTGGATATTACGAATCACGGGATTTTAAAGTTATTGATGATACCTTTAAATATACGGAGGCTGGTGCAATTGCCTTTGGCGTACCAGCAGCAGGAAGCGATCGCGTATCCGCAGAACAGTCTCGCCACACTTACGCCATCTTTGGACAAATTGATTACAAACCAGTTACCCCCCTGACTTTATTTGCTGGTTTACGCTACGAAACGGCTGATACTGAACTTGACCGTCGCCGTGTGTTTGAAAATACAGATGGTAGTGTAAATCCCCCCACGGCTGAAGTGCGTGGTGCGACCCTGAATAGTGATGAGTTGATCCCCAGGTTTGGCTTACAGTACCGCTTTAATCAGAATGTCATGGCATACGCCACCATCGCCAAAGGTTACAGACCAAGTGGATTTAACTATCGTGCAGATACAGAAGATACAAGGCGATTTCAAGAGGAAACTTCCTGGACTTACGAAGCAGGCTTAAAATCTTCTTGGTTTGATGACCGCTTGACGGCTAATCTCTCGGTTTTCCAAACAGACGTGGATAATTATCAAGTCCTGCTAACCGACGACTTTGGCTTTTTTAGAAACGTCACTAATGCCAATGTGCAAGTTACAGGCTTAGAATTTGAACTCACAGCCAAGCCAGTACCAGGATTGAATTTAATCGCTGGTATTGGCTACGTAGATAGCAGATTTAAAAACTACAGAAATCCCTTTACAGGTGGAGACTTTAGCGATAATCGCGTTCCCTTTGCACCAGAAGTTACCTGTAATTTAGCCGTGCAGTATCGCAGTAAAAGCGGAATTTTTGCCCGTGCAGAACTACGGGGTTATGGTGTGACTTATTTCGATGATGCCAACCAAGTTAAGCAAGACCCCTATGCTTTGGTGAATACTCGCATTGGTTATGAAGGCGAAAAATACGGTATTTATCTATATGCTAATAACTTATTTGATACACGTTACATCACCTCTGGGTTTCTGTTTCCAGCACCAAACGTCACCGCCGGATTTGGTGATCCTGTAACCTATGGTGTGCAGATGCGGGCTAATTTTTAAGGTATAGAAAGTTATCAATTAACTGTCTAAATCACTGAGTAATCGGCGAATCAAAGCTGCATCTTCAGTTTCGGGAGTATTCGTGAGATAGTTTTGCAAGTCTGTTGTTGCTTGAGAATAGTTACCTAGTTGATAATTTAATAAACCGCGATCGCGCACTTCTGAAGCAGCATTGGGAAATAATAGCAAAATCCGTTCTACGACAGCTAGGCTTTTTTCTAATTGTTGTTGTCGCAAATAAATATATTTCAAATTAGCTAACATTCTCGCTAAAAACTGCCGCTTACTGACTGTAGCTAAAAATTCTGGGCGTAAAGGCACATTTTGCTGAAACATCTGATTGATTCTATCTTGACAATCCTGGGCAAACATCACCTCGCCACGATTGAAAGCATCAACAAAAATCTCCATTTCTGGAATCGCCGGACGAATCAGAAAATGTCCTGGCATTCCTACACCTAACATGGGAAAATCTATGCGTCGGGCAATTTCTAAATAAACCAGAGCCATTGTAATCGGAATACCTGTGCGACGGTCAATTACATCATTTAAAAAACTATTACAGGGGTCATAATAATTACTTTGATTCCCGAAGAATCCTAAATCATCATACAGATATTGATTGATAGTTTGAATAACTCGCAATGGATAGCGGGAAGATGGCAAACGTTCTTTTACTTCCTCTGCCATCGTATCCAAAACATTTAAGTATTCTTCTATATCAATGTAAGGATATTCTTCTTTAGCAATATATAAAGCTGCCTTGGCTAAGTCAATATGCTCATCGGAATGCTGGATTTCTTGGTAAAAATATTGTCGAGGTAAAGAGAAGTTCATAAGCAACACCTGATTAGGTAAAAGGCAAAAGGTAAAAGGTAAAATGCAAAAGGCAAAAGGCAAAATTAAAAAGAGAGGAAAGGATTATTTTGCCTTTTTACTTTTTCTGGGATTGGGGATTGGTGATTGGGGATTGGGGGATAGGTAATAAATACTGATAGTGAATTATTTTGATGGCTTTACATGGGTATTATGTAGGATTTTTACATAATTTTTCACCCATCTAAAAGCTGATTTTCTACTGGCTTAATCATCGTTTTTTGTCCCTGAAGCCACGGGTTGTCTATCTAATGAAGTTGCACCAGTGTCTAATGCTGGTTTCTGATTGAAGTTGAGAAAACGTTCAGTCATTGTCTTAATTACAATATACAAGATGGGAACAACAAACAAACTTAAGAAAGTAGCGATTAACATCCCACCAAACACGGCGGTTCCCAAGGACTGGCGACTTCCTGCACCTGCACCTGTAGCAACAGCTAAAGGAAAAATCCCGATGAGTGTAGAAAAAGCCGTCATCAAAATTGGGCGTAAACGTTCTTGAGATGCTTCAATTGCTGCTTTAGTAATACTTAGTCCTTGTTCGCGTAATTGGTTGGCGAATTCCACAATCAAAATTGCGTTTTTACTAGCCAACCCAATCAACATCACTAAACCAATTTGACAGTAAACATCATTAGCAAAACCCCGCATTGATTGGGCTACCAAGGCACCAAAAATTGCCAGAGGTACTGACAAGAGAATGATAATTGGGTCTATATAGTTTTCGTATTGGGCGGCGAGTACCAAAAAGACAAATACTAGTCCCAAACCAAAAATTACAGGTGCTAAACCACCCGATTCTTGTTCTTCTAAGGAAGTACCAGACCATTCATAACCATAACCGGCAGGTAAAACTGCTTGGGCGGATTCTTCCATTTTTTTAATTGCATCCCCAGAACTAAAACCAGGTGCAGCAGAACCGTTAATTTCAATGGAACGAAAGAGATTGTAGTGATTAATTGTTTGCGCCCCCACAATATTGGTAACTTTGACTAAATTACCCAGAGGAATCATTTGATTAGTTTGCGATCGCACATACAATTGTTCGATATCTTTGGGGTTAGCGCGAAACTGTTGGTCTGCTTGCACATACACTCGATAGTTGCGCTGTTGCAAGTTAAAGTCATTCACGTACTGAGAACCTAAAGCCGTCTGTAAGGTACTGAAAATATCACTCACAGAAACTTGCAAGGCTTTGGCTTTGTTGCGGTCTACTTCTACTAATAACTGTGGTGTATTGGCAGCAAAGGTAGTAAATACAGCTTGTAATCCTGGTGTTTGGTTGGCGCGTCCTAGCAATTGTCCCATAGTCTGCACCAAATTCTCTAAACCGCTATTACCTCTGCGGTCTTGCAGTTGGAAGGTAAAACCGCCAAAGTTACCCAAACCTTGAATTCCAGGAGGGTTGACAGGAAAAACTCTGGCTTCGGGAATAGCAAAAAACTTACCTTGCAATTTACCAATGATAGATTGTACTGTTTGGTCGGGGCGGGGACGTTCATCCCAAGGTTTTAAGGTGGTGAAGATAATCCCGCTATTGGCTGTACTCCCACTAAAACCAAAACCACCAACTGCAAAAGTTCCTACTACTTCTGGTAGTTGCAAAATTTCCTTTTCTACCTTAGACATCACATCACTGGTGTATTGCAAAGATACCCCTTGTGGCCCTTGAATAATCGTGATGAAATAACCTTGGTCTTCATCGGGTAAAAAGGCTGTAGGAACTGTGGTGTATAGCCAAACTGTCATCCCCAAGGAAACGACGAATAGACCAATGATAATGCTTTTAATCCGAGTCAGGAAAGTCAGCGATCGCTTGTATCTCTCCCTCACCCAATCCTGAAAATTATTAAACCGATCAAAAATCCACCCCAGCCAACCTGTCGGCTTTTGTCCTTGGCGTAGTAACAACGCGCACAATGACGGTGTCAAAGTCAAAGCTAAAAATGTTGAAATGGCAATAGAAAAGGCGATGGTTAAAGCAAATTGTCGATACAATGCGCCAGTTGTTCCCGGAAAGAACGCCACCGGAACAAACACCGCCATCAATACTAAGGAAGTCGCAATCACAGCACCGAACAGTTCCGCCATCGATTCACTAGCGGCGCGACGGGGTTGAATACCTTTATCTTGAATAAAACGGCTAATTTGCTCCACTACCACAATCGCATCGTCTACCACCATCCCCGATGCTAGTGTTAAACCGAACAAAGTCAAACTATTAATGGAAAAGTTAAAGACTTTGACAAAGGCGAATGTCCCCACCAAAGCCAAAGGAATCGTCAAAGCTGGAATTAAGGTAGTCCGCCAGTCTTGTAAGAACACAAAAATGACTAGCACTACTAAAACTACAGCTTCTATCAAAGTTTTTACGACTTCTGCCAGGGATTCTTCAACGAAACCAGTAGTGTCAAAAGCTACCTGATATTTCATTCCTGGTGGTAAACTCGGAGCTAATCGAGCCATTTCCTCTTTCACTCCCCTAGCTACATCCAAGGCGTTACTACCAGGGACTTGATAAACTCCTAAACCTACTGCCTCTTTGCCACGGAAACGCAAGAATGTATTGTAATTTTCCGCACCTAATTCGGCTCTACCAACATCTTTGAGTTTAACTAAAGTGCCATCACTCTCAGTTTTAATTACCAGTTCTTCAAACTCTGTGACATCTGTGAGTCGGCTAGCTGCACGGACATCGAGTTGATATTGTTGTCCTTTAGGTGCAGGTTCTTGGCCAATTCTCCCTGCACCTACTTGCAAGTTTTGTTCTGACAAGGCACTGGTGACATCTGCTGTAGTTAAACCCCGACTCGCTAAACGATTAGGATCTAACCACAATCGCATAGCATAGCGACGTTCCCCAAAAATTCGCACATCACCCACACCTTTAACTCGTTTTAAGGCATCGGTTAAGTACAGGTCAGCGTAATTACTGAGAAATATGTTGTCATATTCCTGATTATCTGTATACACACCAATCGCCAACAAAATATTATTAGATTGCTTAGTGACTCGCACACCTGTACGCTGCACTACATCCGGTAATTGAGCTTCCGCCACAGAAACACGATTTTGGACATCGACGGCAGCAATGTCTTTATCCCGTGAGGAATCGAAAGTTACGGTGATACTACTAGAACCATCATTACTACTGCTGGAAGTAATATATTTAACACCTTCCACGCCGTTAATTTGCCGTTCTAAGATATTTGTCACACCACTTTCTACTACTTCTGCACTCGCGCCTGTGTAGTTAGCAGCAACGTTGATTTGTGTCGGACTAATATCTGGGAATCGGGCAATAGGTAAGGTGGGAATACTGATGAGTCCCACCAGCAAAATAATAATCGCGCAGACTGTAGAAAAGACTGGCCGCTTAATGAAGAAATCGACGAACATATATGGGGATTGGGGATTGGGGATTGGGGATTGGGGACTGGGGACTGGGGATTGGGGACTTGTACTGAGCTTGTCGAAGTATTGGGGACTGGGGACTGGGGACTTGTACTGAGCTTGTCGAAGTATTGGGGATTGGGAATGAAAGTAAATTCTCCCCTGCCCCCTGCCCCCCTGCCCTTGAAAGCCTCTACTCTGGAATAATGGGTGCGCCGTTACTGAGGTTGAGTATGCCGGAAACTACGATTTTGTCGCCGGGTTTTAGCCCTTCTAGGACTTGATAATTGTTGCCTTCAATCGCTCCTAATTTCACCGGCTTTTGGCTGGCTACTAAAGACGTGCCTCCTGGTTGGGGCTTTTCTGGTGGTTGGGCGACAAAGACGAAGCTTTCTCCACCCAGGCGAGATACGGCGGTGACGGGAATTAATACCCCTGGACGTTCACCCCAAATGACTCTCGCTTGCACTAGTTGGCGATTGAGTAGTTGTCCTGTACCGTTGCTAAAGGTGGCTTTGGCTAGGACTGTTTGGGAATTGGAGTTGGCGTTGGGTTCAATGAAACTAATTCTCCCTGTGGCGGTGGGTTCGCCTTGGGCGTTTAACATCTGTACAGTTAATCCTGTCCGCAATTGTGCGGCTTGGTTGAGGGGAATGGAAATATTCAGTTCTAAAGCACTGTTTCTGGTAAGTGTGGTGAGTTGATCGCCTTTGCTGACAAAGCTACCCACGCGCACAGGAATATCACCAACAATTCCCGTAAACGGTGCGAGAACGTTGGTATAACGTACTTGGACTTCGGCAGCTTTGACTTGGGCGGCGGCTTGGGTAACTTGCGATCGCGCTTGGGCAATTTCTTCGGGACGCGCGCCGTTTTCTAGTTGTCTGAGGTTTTGTCTTTGCTGTTCTAGGGCTGCTGTAAGTTCGGTAATGTCAGAACGGCGGCTTTTGCGTAATTGTTCTAATCTGCGTTGGGCTTCTTGTAAGCTAGCTTCTGCGCTGCGTTGTTCTTTCAAGTATGAATCTAAGGTGTCTTGAGAAACTGCACCCTCTTTTCTCAGTTGTTCGTATCGCTTGGCTCTGGATTTAGCTAAGTCTAATTCCGATTTGGCTGATTCAATTTGTGCCTCGGCTTGAGCAATTTCCTCTGGACGCGCTCCGGCTTGGGCATCTGCTAATCTGGCTTGGGCTTGGGCTACTTGCGCTCTGGCTTGGGCGATTTCTTCGACGCGAGTACCAGCTTTCAGTTCTGCGAGGCGGGCGCGGCTTTGTTCTAGGGATGCTTTGGCTTGTAATAACTGCGCTTGAACATTATCGCTGTCCAAACGAACAATAGCTTGTCCTTCCTGGACGCGATCGCCTTCTCTGACTAAAATCTGACTAACTCTACCTTCCACTTCTGGAGAAATTACCACTGAACGCGGTGCCTCTAAACTCCCCACAAATACGGAGCTTTCCTGTAAATTGCCTGACTCTACTTCCGCCACTTTTACCGGAATTCCCATCGGTTTACCAGCTGCTGTTGCGGATTGTCTATTGGCAGCCATGCTACTTTGCCACCATCTCCAGCCGAAACCCCCACCCAAAATCAGCAAAATCACCCCCACAATTAAAGGCCAACGCGGCTTCTGTCCAGGGGAATTGGAGAGCGATTGATTTTCTGATGAGGGACTGTCAGATTTTTCAGTGCCTTGAGTATCTTGTGTATCTACTGGCACAGAGGAATGAGAGTGTTCTTCATGAGACATATATTGTTACTAGTCCTTCAATCTCAGCTAGAAAAATTACGTAAATCTCTTCTGTTAAGGTGAATCTTTAAAAACTCTATTGATGATTAATATCTGTCGTAGCAATCTGTGATATTACGTTGATACATAGTGGCAAATCTAGAATAAACTTGTCATTTTTCCCTATATCTCTAAGCTACTGACCAATATCTGCACACAGGTTTCAATGTAACAAGCACGACTATAACCCAATGTACCAGTAGCATGACCCCGACGTAATACTCCATACAATAGCATTCCAGTAAAACTATCTACAGCAGCCCGCAAATCTACATCTGTGCGTACTTTTCCCTTCTTCTGAGCTTTTGTAAGATAGGTGACTAGCTGTTCTCGCAGAGCTTGGTCTGCATCGTATAAAATTTGACGAGCTACTTCTGGATTGCGTTTAGCTTCTCCAATAAATGTCCGAATCAAGGCTTCGTGTTCTTCCATCATGCGATTACACAACCGCGCATAATGTCTCAAGTCAATATGTAAATCCTGAGTCCATTCATCCTGATAAGCCAACATTTGTGCCTGTAAAGCCATAGCTTGCTGAATCACAGCCGCTAAAAGTTGCTCCTTCGTTTGAAAATGGCGAAACAAAGTAACTTCATTGACTCCTGCTACCCGCGCAATTTCTCTGGTAGTAGCTCCCGTTAACCCTGCATCAGCAAATACTTCAGTTGCCGCATTGATTAACCGTGACCGAGTGTGCGCTGTTCTTGACATTAAATGATTCATAACATTTATGCAAGCACTTGCTTACAATTGCAAGTAATTGCTTGCATTATATACACATGATTGTAGGATTTGTATCAATTAAGCAAATTAAAGATAAAAATAGCTAAATTTTTGATACGTATTCACCCTGCGAATTTTGGATTTTGGATTTTGGATTGAATTTAAAATTGAATGACTAATGACTAATGACTAATGACTATTGACTATTGACTATTGACCAAATATATCGTCCGTAATAATTCTGGTAGAGTGTAGGGCTTGGGTAAAAACGCTTGCACATCAGAACTAGCCACCTCAGCTAGTTGATCGCTGGATAATAATCCACTAGAAGCAATAATTTTAGCGGTGGGGCTGATTTTTTGTAGTGTGTGGATAGTTGTAATGCCGTCCATGTCTGGCATGACCATATCTACCAGTACCACATTAATCTCGGTTTTGTGCTGAATATATACAGCGATCGCATCCACACCATTATTAGCTGTTAACACCCTGTAGTTATGGTTCAACAGCAATGCTTTAGCCATTTCTCGAATCGATTGTTCATCATCTACCACTAAAATTAATTCCCCATTACCTTTGGGGATATCTTGAGCGGCTGGAGGTTGCGATTGTTGACCTGTAACGGCTGGTAGATATACCTGAAATTGACTCCCATTCCCTACTGTAGTTTCGACATTGATAAATCCGCCGTGACTTTTGATGATACCAATTACCGTTGATAATCCTAATCCCGTTCCCTTACCGATTTCTTTGGTAGTAAAAAATGGCTCAAACATTCTCTCCAATATCTCAGGAGAAATACCCATACCTGTATCTGTGACAGCCAGCATCACATAACAACCCACTTCGGCTTCTGGATATTTCTGCACAGATAATTCATCGATGAAAATATTTGTCGCCAAGATTTGCAAACAACCACCGTTAGGCATAGCATCACGAGCATTAATGCACAAGTTCATGATTACTTGGTTGAGTTGCGTGGCATCACCACTGATTGTCCACAGTTCTGGAGCGATATGGGTGGAAAATTCTATAGATTTAGGAAAAGTCTGTTGAATGATGTGCTGGATTTCCGAAATTATGTGCTTAACCTGAATAATCATGCGTTTTCCTGATACACCTCTGGAAAACGACAATACTTGTTTGATTAATGCGGCTCCTCGCTTAACGTTGCTATCGAGCATTTTGAGTAATTGTCGGCTTTGTTGATCAGATAATTTTTTTTCCAATAATTCTAATGACATGGATATGGGAGACAGCACATTATTTAAGTCATGGGCAATACCACTAGCCAATGTGCCGATGCTTTCTAGCCTTTGGGCGCGGAGAAACTGTTGTTCGATTTGTTTTTTCTCTGTAATGTCGGTATTGGTGACTAAAATGGATTTTGGCTGTCCTTGATCATCACGGACGAGAGTCCAACGGCTAGCAACGGTGATTTTTCTACCGTCTTGGGTAACTTGAAGCAGTTCACCTTGCCAAGCACCTTGATGAGTCAGTGCGGGTTGAATTTCTTTGGCTAGCAGTGCGGTTTCATCTGGGTGAAATAAGAGTTGGATGGCATTTTGGCCGATCACAGTTGCGGCTGTCCAACCGTATAAATGTTTAGCACTTTCATTCCAAAATGAAATGCGATTTTCTAAATCCTGGACGAAAATTGCGTCAGTGGAAATATCAATTAAGGTAGCCTGTTCGTGAATTTTTGCGTCTGCTTGCTTGCGTTGGGTGATATCTTCTGCAATCCCCGCATAGCGATAGATTTTCCCTTTGGTGTCGCGGATGGGAAAACAGCGATCGCGTATCCAGCGAATTTCACCATCTGGGCGGATAATGCGATACTCTAGCTCAAAGCTATCTTGGGAATTGACGATGACAGTCTTGATTTTATCTAAATCTGCTGGATGGACAAAATTAAAAAATGACTGGGGATTCTCAAATATCTGAGTGGCAGATCCTCCAAATATCCGAGTATAAGCTTGACTGATATACAATATCTGAAACTGATCACTAGCTCTCATCCAGAAGATGGCATCAATATTTTCTGCTAGCTGACGGAAGCGTTCTTCACTTTCTTTGAGGGCAATTTCCACTTGTTTGCGCTCAGTAATATCTTGCATAGCGCAGAGTGCATAGACTGTCTGCCCTTGTTCGTTATAAATTGGTGTACTGACTACTTCGAGGGCGATCGCACAATTACCTTGCACCAAAACCAGATCATCGATTGTTAATGTTTCTCCCGCTAAAGCGCGGACAACTGGCAGTTCATCTGTAGGATAAAGCTGTTCAGTTGAGCCTCGATACAGGTGATAAGCTTGGGAAATTTCCGCAATTGTGGCTGCTCGCGCTCCATCATCACCAGCTAGTTGCGCGGCAATGGAATTGGCGTAGACAATTTTGCCAGTCGTGTCGTGCAGAGCCACACCAATGGGAAGGGCGTTTAATATTTGTGCTAGTTGATTTTCCCGTTCTTTAATTTGGGTGTACAGTTGGGCATGAGCTAGAGCGATCGCTGTTTGTCCTGATAAAGTTTCTATCAGTGCCAAGTGATATCCACTAAAAGGTGTGTCTTCCTGTTTTTCTAGATAAAGTAGGCCTTCGAGCTGCCCTTGATTGACCAGTGGTACACATAGCAGAGATTGGGATTTATGATATTGAATATCAGCAATTGTTGTAAATGTATCTATGGGAGTTACATTGTTTAAAACAATACTTGTCTGTGTTGCGGCTACTTGATGGATGATACTTTGAGATAAATAATTAGCAATTGGGAGAGACTGCAATAAACTATTAATGCTAATTTCTCCTAATTGTAACTGCCCAGCAGCTTCAATCACCCATTCCCCACCTTTCTCCATCACTAAAAAGCCAACGTCCGCCTCAGTATGCTCCATGAATATGTAGATTAAGTTTGGGAGTAAATCAGACAGCACAAGTTCACCTGCAATTGCTTGTGATAGTTGTACTACTGTAGTGATATCTAAGGCAGACTCTTGGTAACTATTGACACTCATAGCGCAGGCAACAAGGAACAGGTTTACTGGTCAATGACTATTTTTGAAACATTTTGCCTCATTTACCTGCAATTTGCCTGAATTTACTCCTGCAAACTCTCTTTGAGGGATTTTCTACTCTAATAGCGATCGCATTTACAGGTAAGAGCTTTTCTCTATCAATTATGAATTATTTATAAATTAATACAGATTACAAACGATAGCTGATGCAATGAAAGTTGAGGATATCTTTGTTTCTGGCTTTTTGTCAATTGATCAGCATTTTCGCCTGATTCAGCAACATCGGCTGGGCAGTCCCTTGGTATAAGGAATCAGACAATATCTATATCTATTCATCCGCGTTTATCCGCGTTTATCTGCGTTTAATTGCATTTCACTATAATGCACAAATTTAGCCTCGCCACGCTAATACATATACTGACGCACCTTACCAAACCCTGAATATAAGATAATTTTTCTCATGTTCCCTAAACGACTAGAGACACAGAATATCACACCCCTACAAATACCTATAGATAAATGTAGGGTGCGTCAGTGTGAAAAAACCTAATTACACAACGAAAATATTCATACTGACGCACCTTAGCAACCCTATCAACACAGAACACCTTGGTAACTTTCATATAGGAGACAGATTTAGAGAGCAATACAGTTCAGAGCAGCCCAAAATCCTCATGTAGAGGCGCGATTTATCGCCTCTTCAACAACCAATCAATCATCTACACCAATACCCTTAACTGAACCGTATTGATTTAGAGAGAGTTTTTCCAGGTACGCTGAAAATTCCTAAATAGACCCCTAAACTGATGATTTAATATACTAGAAAAAACTCTAACCATCACCTATGCAAATTTGGACACCCAATCAAAACATCCAAAACCAACGCTTCACCATTCAAAAAGTCATAGGTAGTGGTGGTTACGGTATCACCTACAGCGCAATAGAACAACGCACAGGTAAAACATTTGTCCTCAAAACCCTGAATCATCTGCAACAAACGAAGCCAGACTTTCCCGAACAACAACAAAAATTTGTCCAAGAAGCCTTTCGGTTAGCTAAATGTCATCATCCCCATATTGTCGAAGTTCATGACGTATTTCAAGAAAATCAACTGTGGGTGATGGTGATGGAATACATTGATGGACAGGATTTAGCAGAATATATTGATCAACAGGGTAAATTGTCAGAGCATGAGGCGTTATGCTACGTCGAGCAGGTAGGTAACGCTTTAGAATATATCCACCAGAGAGGTTTTTTACATCGAGATGTTAAACCCAATAATATTTTGCTGCGACGCACCACCAAAGAAGCAGTATTAATTGACTTTGGTTTAGCCCGTGAATTTACTACGGGTAGAACAGGAAGCATGACTAGTGCTAAGACAGAAGGTTATGCACCCCTTGAACAGTATGAACGACGGGGGAATTTTGGTACTTACACGGATGTTTACGCTTTAGCAGCCACCCTGTATAGTTTGTTAACAGGAGAAGTTCCTTTTCCAGCTAATTTTCGCAAGACTGGTATCCCTTTACCGCCACCACAGCAATTTAACTCCCAGATTAGTGATAGGGTGAATGGGGCGATTCTTCAAGGGATGGCATTACAACCGCAAGAACGTACTCCCACAGTCTTAGAATTTCGGAAAAATTTAGGTTTGGTTAGTAGTGGCGATCCAGAAGTACAATTAAAGTCATCTGTGGGGATGGACTACCGCCAACTGCGTGACTTACTCGCTGCTGGGAAGTGGTATGAAGCAGATGAGGAAACGGCACGGGTAATGTTAGCGGTGGCACAACGGGAAAAAGAAGGTTGGTTACGAGTAGAAGACATTGATAATTTTCCCTGTGAAGACCTCCGCATCATTGACCAGTTATGGGTAAAATACAGCAATGGGCGGTTTGGGTTTTCTGTTCAAAAGCGCATTTATCAAAGTTTGGGGGGAACGAGAGAGTACAACAAGGAGATTTGGCAAGCCTTTGGCGACAAGGTAGGATGGCGGAAAGGAGGAGACTGGTTGTACTACAGGGATATTACGTTTGATATAACAGCACCAGAAGCACACCTCCCTGGGGGGTGATAGAGATTGGGTGTTTGGGTGGGCGGATGGGGGTTTTGGTGGTGGTTTTTGGTGGTTGGGGGGGTGGGGGTTGGGGTTTGGGGGTTTTTGGGGGTCTCTTCTCTCGCGTCGAGACTTGTAGACTGTAACATATTGTTATTAACTTACAGAGAATTATTAACTTTTATGAATAGGCGATTTCTCACGAAGTCTTGCGGGTTCTGGGTTTTCGATACCTGGCACTGCGTTCTTTTCATTCTGGCCCTTCTTTTTGTAGTACATTATCCTTAGCTATAGGGTTAGGGTTATAACAATTCGCTTTAACAAACTTAGACGCTACCCGTTCAATTTCCTCATTATTCATTTCCCAATCATCCCAAGGTAACTTCAACTGTCCCGGTGAACACTTTTTACCTTTACCTTTAGGTTTCATCCCTGCCAATAACCGACTTCCCCAACGATGTCGTTTTTCCGGTTTAGGTTGGGGACGGTATTTTTTGCAAAACCCTCGATATTTAGCCGCACATTCATCTAAAGTCTTCCCCAGAGACAAAAACGCCGGATGCCAAGTTGTGATACCATCATCACCTAAGCGATCATGAACACCATAATTACTAAAGTCATAAAAAAATCCTTGCTGTATCCCCGCCGCCTTCGGGTTAGCATGAATATAACGCAAAGTATTTAAAGCCCGTTTTTTATCTGTATTCTCAAACCCTGTACTGTGATAACGCTTTTCCCAAAAATGTCCTGTACGGTTGAGCATTTGGTTAAAACACATAGCAGTATACCAATTTAACCAGTGCATAATTTTGGGTACATCTTCAGGTTCGCGCGGTTCGATGAGATAATGAATGTGATTACTCATAATGCACAAACCATACAATTTAAACTGGTATTTATCTATAGCCTTTTTGATGGCATAAAGTAAAACTTGACGACATTCCCACCTGGTTAAACGGAACTCACGATTATTACATCTAATAGTGATGTGGTAAGAATATCCTGCCTGAAATTGTCTTATTTGTCTGGACATATAAAACTAAATGTAGGTTGGTTTGACGTAAGGAAACCCAACACCAAAGTCCATAATGCAATAAGAATTTATTTAAAATTAGATATCAATGTTGGGTTTCGCTCCACTCAACCCAACCTACAATATGAATAAAGTCATCTACTATCAATTCATGACAGACAATAGTGAACGCGCAGATTTTGACAGCCCGTGGAAAGAAATACTCGAAGCATATTTCCCCCAAGCCATGCAATTCTTTTTCCCCGAAACTGCTGCATTAATTAACTGGGAACGCCCTTATGAATTTCTCAACACCGAATTTCAACAAATCGCCCGTGAAGCCGAACAAGGTAAACGCTATGCTGATCAATTAGTCAAAGTTTGGCAAATCCAAGGGGAAGAACTCTGGTTATTAATCCACGTAGAAATTCAAGCCCAAAAAGAAGATGACTTTAGTAAACGGATGTTCACCTACAACTTTCGTATCTTCGACAGATTTGAAAAACCAGCCATTAGTTTAGCAATATTATGCGACACCAACCGCCAATGGCGACCAAATAATTACAGTTACAATTATCCCCAAACTCGCCTAAATTTTGAATTCGGCATAGTGAAACTGTTAGATTACGAAAATCGCTTTGATGAGTTAGAAACTAACACTAATCCCTTTGCGACAGTCGTGATGGCGCATTTAAAAACCCAACAAACACGCTCATCACCCCAAGAACGCAAAATCTGGAAATTCAGCTTGATTCGCAGATTGTATGATTTAGGCTTACAAGAACAAGATATTCGTAACCTCTATCGATTTATCGATTGGGTTATGATCTTACCAAAAGCATTAGAAAATCAATTGTGTTCAGAAGTTCAACAATTAGAGCAGGAAAGGACTATGAGATATATTACCTCAGCCGAGCGCATTGGTTATGAGCGTGGAAGAGAAGAGGGCAAAGAAGTAGGGAGACAAGAAGGGAAACAAGAAGGTGAATTAGGAATTATTCTAAAACTACTCAAAAGACGATTGGGTGAACTATCGCCAGAAATCCAAAAACGTATCCAATCCCTTTCTGTAAACCAACTAGAAAATCTGAGCGAAGCTTTATTAGATTTTAGTAACATCACAGATTTAGTTAATTGGTTAGAGTCAAATTAATCATTTCTTTCAGGTTCGTAGTAAGGACTTTAGTCCTCAAATCAGGACTGAAGTCCTTACTACGAACATTTCATTATTTCCACCGTTATACTTACCTATCAATTTAAACTATAAATCTAATTTAAAAACATCCCATGTCTGCAAAAATTACCATTACTATTGTTAAAGGTAAACTCTTAGGAAGACAATATACCTTCGATTCCCGCACTACCTGTATCATAGGTAGAAGCCCAGAGGCAAATATTCAACTACCAGATGATGCAGACCATAAAACGATTTCGCGCTATCACTGTTTGTTAGATATAATGCCACCAAATATAAGAATTAGAGACTTTGGTAGTAAAAATGGTACTTATGTAAACGGTCAAAAAATTGGGCAAAGAGAAGCACATCAAACACCAGAAGAAGGGGCAAAACTAAATTTTCCTGAATACGATTTACAATTTGATGATGAGATTGAATTAGGCAACACTGTGTTTGCAGTTCATATCGAATCTGACCCAGCAGAAATAAACATTCCTAACTTTTATCCTGTCACTATTAATCATAATCAACCACCAACACAACCGCCCAACTTCTTAGAAATTATCAAACGCTGGTTGGGTTTAGCAGCAAATGGAAATAATCAATTGCTGGCGATTCAAGGGTACAATATCATTAAATTGTTGGGTAGAGGCGGGTTTGGTGAAGTTTATTTAGCACAGCATAACAATTCAGGTAAATTGATCGCTTTAAAAGTAATGCTACCTGCAATTTCAGGAAATGAAAATGCTGTGCAGAGGTTTTTACGAGAGACAGAAAATACTAAATATTTAAAGCATCCTCATGTAGTGCAAGTCATTGATTATGGCTTTTTTGAGGGTATTTTCTTCTTCACGATGGAATATTGTGCTGGAGGAACTGTTGCAGATTTAATGCAACAATATGGTGGCAAGTTACCTGTTGATATTGCATTATCAATTACTCTGCAAGTTCTCAACGGTTTGGAATATAGTCATAATGCAGAAATTCCTTATGTGAAATTAAGCGATGGTGGTTTTGGTAAAGGCAGGGGTTTAGTCCACCGTGATTTGAAACCAGGTAATATTTTACTTAATTACATTGACGGTAAGATTACCGCCAAAATAGGTGATTATGGTTTAGCTAAAGCTTTTGATTTAGCAGGATTAAGCGGACAAACACTCACAGGTTCTAAAGCTGGAACACCTGCTTTTATCCCTCGTCAACAGCTACTTAATTTTAAATATGTACAACCAGAAGTTGATGTTTGGGCAACTGCTGCATCTCTCTATAATATGTTAACAGGAGAGTTGCCGCGCAATTTTACAGGTGATCCGTTTTTAGCTGTGTTGCAAAATGATCCTGTACCAATTCTGCAACGCAATGCAAGTATCCCCAAGAAGTTAGCGGAAGTAATTGATTTGGGACTAATAGAAAAGCCGGAAATTTATTTCAAGAGTGCGGTAGATTTTAAAAATTCTCTTTTAAATAGTATTTAAGTAGAACGGTGTAAATAATTAAAGGTTTGTAGTGAGGACTTTAGTCCTCTCTTAAGGACTAAAGTCCTTACTACGAACTAAATTCAGGTTTTTTTTACATTACTTTACATAGTTTGGTTTTTTCAAGTATGTAGGGTGCGTCAGTCGGGAAAAACCGAATTACACAACGAGAATCTTCATACTGACGCACCTAACAAATTAGCATCTAACTTTTCACGTTATGGGATTAATCCTGCCTTTTGATAGGGTTTCAATGATAACCCGCCGCCTGTAATAAAAATAATCTGGCATATAGTCCCTCATGCGCTAGCAATTCTTCATGAGTTCCCTGTTCTACCACTTCCCCATTATCAATTACCAGGATTTTGTCTGCCATTCTGACTGTTGAAAATCGGTGAGAAATTAAAAATACCATTTGATGTTCGGTAAGGGCGCGAAAATGATTGAAAATCTCATATTCAGCTTGAGCATCTATGGCTGATGTGGGTTCATCTAAAACTAAAATATCGGCTTTAGTCCGCATGAAGGCACGGGCGAGGGCGATTTTTTGCCATTGTCCACCAGATAATTCTTGTCCATTTTTAAACCATTTGCCGAGTTGAGTTTGAAACTGTTGGGGTAAGCGTTCAATAAAGTAGTGGGCTTTGCCTTTTTGGGCGGCGGTTTGCCAACGGGTTATATCATTGAGGCTATCTACATCACCTATACCGATATTTTCCCCGACGGTGAATTGATAGCGGACAAAGTTTTGAAAAATTACGCCAATGCGTTGGCGGAGTTTATCTACATTCCATGATTGTAAATCTACGCCATCTAATAAAATTCTGCCGGAGTCTGGGGTATATAGTCGAGTCAGGAGTTTAATTAAGGTGGTTTTCCCAGAACCGTTTTCACCGACAATGGCTAATTTTTCGCCTGGTTTCAAATGTAGGGAAATGTTTTTTAAAGCCGGTTTAGAGTTTCCAGGATAGGTAAATGAGACGTTTTCAAAGCGGATACCGTCTTGGGGGTCAACTCCTTTGGTGATTCTACCTAGAGGTTGAGTGACTTTTTCTTCAAGGAATTCGTAGAGGTTGGAAAGATAGAGGTTATCTTCATACATCCCACCAATGGAGGTGAGGGCGTTACTAAAGGTAGATTGTCCTTGGCGAAAAACTGTGAGATACATAGTCATATCGCCTAAAGAAATTCTCCCGACTACGGTTTCAAAGACAATCCAAGCGTAGGCGATGTAAAAGGCGATTGTACTGACTAAGCTTAATAAGTATCCCCACATTCCCCGGCGGATAGTTAAATCACGGTCTTCGTGATAGAGTTGGTGAAATACGTCGCGGTAACGTCCTAACAGCATTTCTCCTAGTTGATAGAGTTTAATTTCCGTCGCAAAATCTTCTCTAGCTAAGAGATGTTCTATATATTGCTGTCTGCGGGTTTCTGGTGCGCGCCAACTAAATAAACGAAAGGCTTCGCCAGCAAAGCGAGTTTCGGCAATAAAAGCTGGCATGGCTGCCATAATTAAAACAATGACTGCCCAAATGGAGAAGTTGAATAATAAAACGCCGTAGGTGATGAGGGAAAGGGCATTTTGAACTAAGCCAAAGGTGCGGTTAACTAATGAAAGGGGACGTGTGGATGCTTCTCGTCTGGCGTTGGTTAATTTGTCATAGAATTCTGAGTTTTCAAAGTGGGGTAAATCTAAAGTCAGGGCTTTTTCTAAAATTAAAACGTTGACTCTTTGGGCTAAGAGGACGCGCAATAGAGATTGACAGATGATTAATCCTCGTTGAGAACCTGCCAGTAGAACTACAGCGATCGCTTCTAAGCCAACATACAATAAAGGTAAGTAAATATTCCCCTCGGTGTTTCCTTGGGATGCCAATACTACAGCATCCACAATTAATTTACCAAAGTAAGCGATCGCCGCAGGCAATAAACCAGCTAATAAAGTGAAACCAGCCAAAATAATGGTCAAAGTGCGGCTAGTCGTCCACACTAAATTTATCGCCCGTCCACTGTAACGAAAAACGGCCAGTGATTGACGCAGGAGATGACGTTGCTTTTTACTCTTCATTATTATTCTTATAGCGTGAGAGTAACATCCCTGTGGGAAATTCTGAATTTAGTTCACAAAGTTTGTATTTGTATTTACCAATTTCTATACTACAAATGTAATCTTATTGCAACTACTTATGAGTTATTGCATCAATCCTCACTGTCCCCAGCCTCAGAATACGGATATCTCGATGTTTTGTGTAGCCTGTGGTTCTGATTTGCTGTTGCAAGGATGCTACAGAGTGATTAGACCATTGGGTATTGGTGGTTTTGGTAAAACCTTTGAAATTGAGGACAACGGTACACAAAAGATTTTAAAGGTTCTCCATAATACTCAACCCAAAGCCATAGAACTTTTTCAACAAGAAGCGGCTGTATTACAACAGTTGCATCATCCAGGTATTCCCAGAGTAGAAGCTGACGGATATTTTATTTTTCATCCTAAAAATAGTCCCCCTCTACACTGTTTAATCATGGAAAAAATAGAGGGAATGAACTTAGAAACCTGGATGCAAGCGCGTAATCATGAACCAATTATTGAACGTGCAGCTATACGCTGGTTAAAACAACTCATAGAAATTTTGCAAGTAGTTCACCAAAAACAATATTTCCACCGCGATATTAAACCCCCCAATATTATCCTCAGACCAAATGGACAATTAGCATTAATTGATTTTGGTACAGCCAGAGAAGTCACCCAAACCTTCATGCACAAGCTAGAAGGACAGCAAGTCACAGGAATTATTTCCGCAGGTTACACTCCTAGCGAACAAATGAATGGTAAAGCCGTACCTCAATCAGATTTTTTCGCGTTGGGAAGAACATTTGTTTATTTACTAACGGGAAAAAATCCCACAGAATTTAATGAAGAGTACCACACAGGTCAATTAAAATGGCGTGAACAGGCTCATCAGATTTCCCCTGGTTTAGCAGATTTAATTGATGGGATGATGCAGCCATTTCCTGGTAATAGACCTCAAAATGCCACAGAAATTTTACAGCGTTTGCAAACTATTGAACAAGCTTTTGTAGAACCCACAAAATCCACGCGATCACCACAAGTTCCTGTTACAGTTCACTTAACAAATACACCACAACCACCACCATCAAAACCACCAATTAAATTACTAGCTGGCGTTAGTATCATGCTATTAGGAGGAATAGGCGCATATTATGCTTATCAAAATCTTACCCCATCAAAATCACCAGTGAATGTTGATGTGAATATCTCCAAAAATATTATGATATCGCCCAACAGTACCAACCCAACACCTACACCAACAACTATTATTACTACTAATAACCCTACCAACAATCAACCCACATCAACACCCACATCTGTAATTTCACCAACTCCCATCACTTGCGTTATAGAAGTGGCTGATCCCGACGACCCCACTTTAAATGTGCGTTCTGGCCCTAGTGTGGACGATACACTTATCGGACAATTAGAAAATGGCACACCCATATCTGTTGTGCAAACACAAAATGGCTGGTATTTAATTGATCAACCCCTAAAAGGATGGTTAGCGGCTAATCGCACCCGTAGAATTTGTAATTAATATCTGAAAAATCTATAGGAATCCGCTTTGATTCCTGAAATTATTTGCGTAGGGAGGGAACAGGTAACGGGGAACAGGGAACAGGAAAGAAAAAATCAAAATGTACTAATTTTTTTCAAAAATTAAATAGGAATCCTATATGTTTTATCAATCTTTAAGATTTATAATTTTAACCATCACCACATTATTATTAATCGTTAGTTGTCGTCATAGCGAATCGATTAATGCTCAATCTGTTATCCAGACATCAACCCCCAATAATATAGTTATCTCTGCTAACCCTACTCCCACATTAAATCAACAACAGAAAATTCCTGTTACAGACGAGAGTCAGTTAGTAGATATTCAATCAATTAATCAAAACATCGCCATTGATATTCGCTACGCCACAAAAAATAACTTTCTCAAAAAGCAACTCTACCCCGAAGCTAGGTGTGTACTGCGGTATGGAGTCGCCCAGAAGCTAGCCAAAGTCCAAGCAGATTTAGAGAAAAACCAATTAGGGCTAAAAGTTTATGATTGCTACAGGCCATTATCTGTGCAGAAACTCATGTGGCAGACACTACCAGATAATAGATATGTAGCTAACCCAGCCTATGGTTCTCGACATAATCGAGGTGCAGCCGTTGATTTGACGCTAGTTAACCGCAACAGACAAGAACTAGAAATGCCCAGTGCATTTGATACTTTTACCCCAGCATCCCACAGAGACTATAACGGTGGTAGCACAGAATCGCGCAAAAATCGCCAATTGCTAGAAGATGCGATGAAAAAACAGGGATTTACCGGTTTATCAACAGAATGGTGGCACTTTGACGCGCCTGGATGGGAAAATTTTCCGGTGATGGATGTGCCGTTTAGTCAGATACATAGGAGTGCTGAGTAATGAGTGCTGAGTGCTGAGTAATGAGTAATGAGTAATAAGTAATAAGTAATAAGTAATGAGTGAAGTTTTTCTTCCCCTGCTTCCCCTGCTTCCCCTGCTTCCCCTGCTCCCCCTGCCTCCCCAACCCCCAGTCCCCAGTCCCTATTGCAAAGAGAACATCTAACCTACCCTTGGTAAGTCCAGGCTTTCGCAGTACCATAATAAACGCGCAATTATATCTCTCAGGATGGATGTAATTAGTCAACGTGCTTGGAATTTACACTATTCCACCAACCAGGATGCCAACTCAGACTTTCCTCATTTTGAATTTTGTAGGCGTAAGCCTACTCGTAGAGTATTTTGAATTTTGAATTTTGAATTTTGAATTTTTCCAGACAATGCCTGTACGCCAAACTTTAGTAACATCTGAGATTAAATTGTCTTACCTGGAGTGGAATCAAGGTAAAAAGCCTTTGCTGCTGCTGCATGGGTTAGCAGATCATGCTTTGGTGTGGTCGAGCTTGGGAGATGATTTGGCGGCGGAGTATCATATAGTTGCGCCTGATATGCGGGGTCATGGTGAAAGTAGTAAGCCAGAAACAGACTATACTTTTGCTAGTGCGATCGCTGATCTAGAATTACTCATGGATCATCTGGGGTGGTCATCTGCTGATATTGTGACTCATTCCTGGACAGGTAAACTAGCTGCTATCTGGGCTAGAGTTAGCCCCCAACGTCTACGGAGTATGGTGCTAGTTGATCCCATTTTCATTTGGCAAATGCCCAGCCTGTTCCGGCTAACTTTCCCCCTGTTGTACCGTTATCTATCTTTTCTGAAGGGGATGGGGCCATTTACCAGCTACGAAGCAGCCGAAACCCAAGCCAAGCAGTTAAATCAGTATCAGGGTTGGAGTACATTACAACAGCAAGTTTTTCAAACCGGACTAGAACAAAAACCCGATGGCAGTTGGGGTAGTAAGTTCACTATCAACGCCCGTGACGGCATTTTTGAAGACGTGATGCGCGTCCCTGGGTTCATCGCCCCTATAGACACTCCCTCCCTATTCATCCAGCCAGAACAAGGATTAAACCGTTTTGACTGGCAAATCAAACCCTATAAAACCCACTTAAAAAATCTCCGCATCTGCCAAGTTCCTGGTAATCACTGGCCTTTCTTAACTGCACCAGCCGCATTTAATCAAACAGTTGCATCATTTCTCAAAGAAAGGGCATAGGGCATAGGGCATGGGGCATAGGGCATTGGAGTTTAAAAAACTATTGACTATTGACTATTGACTGTTGACTAATGACTAATGACTTCACATCATGAGCCTTTGCATAAATCCAGTTTGCCCTAAACCAAATCATCCCCTCAATGGAAAAAACCGCTTTTGTCAAAGTTGTGGTTCTCAGTTGGAATTAGTCGGACGTTATCGAGTCAAGTATTTATTGAGTGACACGACTGGATTTGGCAAGGTTTATCTGGCTGAGGAACAAGGTACAGCTAAAATTATCAAGGTATTATCAGCAAATTCAGCCACTGATAACAAAGCTGTAGAATTGTTTCATCAAGAAGCTGTGTTTCTGGGAAAACTCAATCATCCTGGTATTCCTAGAGTAGATGCCTATTTCCAACACCATACTAGAAATGACGTGATTTTATACTGTTTGGTATTAGAAAAAATTGAGGGCATTAATTTAGAAGAGTGGTTAGAAAAACAACAGCAGATTATTTCCGAAAAACAGGCGATCGCTTGGTTAAAACAAACAGCAGAAATCTTAGACATAGTCCACAATCAAGGTTATCTGCATTTAAATATTAAACCCTCCAATATTCTTATTCGTCCTAATGGACAACTAGTTTTAATTGACTTCAGCACAGCAAAACAATTAACTCAAAATTACCAAAATCGCAGTAACACTCCTACAATGTCCTCTGGTTATAGCGCACCAGAACAAATGCAAGGGAAAATGACACTGCGCTCAGATTTCTTTGCACTAGGACGCACTTTCACTTTTTTGTTAGCCAGGAAACATCCCTTAGATATGTATGATGCGCGCCATAATTTATTACATTGGCGTAGATACGCTCATCAATATTCATCCTCGTTTTTAAATTTAGTTGATTGGTTGATGACACCAGAAATAAATTATCGTCCAACCAATGCCCAAGCAATTTTGTTACGTCTAGAAGAGCTTACAACCACAAAAAATCACCCTAAATCTGAAGATCATAAAATTATTGCAGAATCTCCAAATATAGAGTTTAAACAACCACAAATCGAGCCTCTCTTATCATCGTCAAGTAAGCACATCCGACAAATATCTCTCACCGCTTTACTGACTGCACTATTAGTTTCCTTGGGATTACTCAGCGTAGTTGCATTTTTAACTTATAATCAGCAGTTTGTCACACTACTCCCAACAGTTACGCAATCACCACACAGAAAAGGCAAAATTGATTATTTTCCTTATGAGGTAGGTAGAGATAACCAAGGCAGAGAAGCAGAATTTAATATAGCTGTTTTATCCGTAGATTATAAATGGTTAGCTGATAGTAACTTTCAGATCACAAATACCAATCAAACCATTAGTCTTGATGTTTTAAAGTTAATGTTAGAGCAAGAGGACATTCAAGAAATTATGGAAAAACCCACAGAGATAATTTCTGTAGGAACAGCAAATTGTAACTTAAAACTGGCAACTGCCCATAGTCGAGCCTTAGAACGCTCTCAAAATGTCCAGAATTTAGCCAAAAAAATATTTAAAACTGCTAATGTCAAAAGTTATAGTTTATTAAATTTAGGAAGATTTCAAAAAGAAAGTTGTAAAAATAACCAGGAATTAACTAGATATCAAAATAGTGTAATTATTATGGGGATGAGAAATCCAACCAAAGATATTATCGTCAATGAAGCCTTAAGAGACAGATTGAGAAATAAACCTTTTGCTGATTTTAAATTAGAACATTATTCGTTAGGTTCACCAGATAAATTTAAAATCATCCCTAATAAACCTTGATAAGCTGTTGACTTTTCACGGGATCTGGAAAACCCCTCTCCAAACCTCTCCCCTACGAGGAGAGAGGCTTTAAAATTTCCCCCTTTCCTACTAATAACTAATAACTAATAACTAATAACTAATGACTATTGACTATTGACTAACTTCCTTTGATTAACCATCGCAACCGCTAACTCTATAGCTGCTTTCATACTAGTAGCATCAGCGATTCCCTTACCAGCAATGTCAAATGCTGTTCCGTGATCAGGGGAAGTGCGAACAAAAGGTAAACCAATAGAAGTATTTACCGCACGGTCAAAAGCCATTAACTTCACGGGAATTAAACCTTGGTCGTGATAAAGTGCCAAATAAGCATCGGCGGGATTTTTGGCTTGAGAAATACCATACCAAGCTTGACCAGGCTTAACCCACATTGTATCAGGAGGAATTAGTCCTTCTAGCTGAAAATTAGGGCGTTTTTGCTGTTCTGACTTTAGCCAAGGAATCAACCAATCTTGTTCCTCAGTCCCCAATTGTCCTTGTTCGCCACTGTGGGGATTTAAACCGGCGATCGCAATTCTCCCATGAGTAATGCCAAAATCTTGCTCTAAACACTCCACCAACAAATCTAATTTTTTGCTTAATAACTCTGGTGTGAGAGTATCTGCAACTTGCGATAGGGGAATGTGGGTAGTAGCTAATAAAGTACGGAGTGTCCAACCAGTATAAGGCGATCGCGCCACAAATAACATCCCAAACCTTGTCACACCAGCCTTTTCAGCTAACAGTTCCGTTTGTCCTGGATAGTGATGACCTGCGGCTTTCCACGCAGATTTAGCAATTGGTGATGTAACAATTCCATCAAATGCACCAGCTAAAGTTTGTGCGATCGCATATTCCATATAAGCAAAACTAGCCGCACCACTAGCTGCATTTCCCACACCTGTAATAATTTCGTCATGAATATCTGTATTTAATGGTACATCCAGGACATTTAACTCAGAGGGATTCACCAAAGGCGTTAAATTCTCAGTCATCAGTTCTTCATAGATTCGTACCAGCAAATTCCGATTACCGATGACAGTTAACTCACAGTTTTGATCAATTTCAGGATTTGCCAAAGCCTTTAAAATCACCTCCGGGCCAATTCCCGCCGGATCTCCCATAGTAATCGCCAAACGTGGACGCTGTTGTAAACTTACTGCCAAATCTTGATTAATTGGATACATAAGTCTTGGGGGTTGGGGATTGGGGACTGGGGACTGGGGACTGGGGACTGGGGAGAAGGTAGACAAGGTAGACAAGGTAGACAAGGTAGGAGATGAGAAAAACTGTTCCCTGTTCCCTGTTCTCTAATGACTATTGACTAATGACTATTGACTAATGACTATTGACTATTGACCAATATTAGAGATTGACCATCAAACTGGTTTAGAATTATTTACACAGGTCTAATCCTAATCAGTAGCCTCACCAAGCATGAGAATCATCATGTGGTTTGGTCTTCTGCCCTTACAGATCCACTATTTACAAAGGAGAATACACCAATGAGCAGCGAAATGTTAACAGCAGCTATCCTACCCTTTAGCCTGATCTTCGTAGGCTGGGCTTTAGGTGCTTTGTTGTTGAAGATCCAAGGTGCAGGAGAATAATTTTACCTGAGAACCGTTGACGAGAGACTACAACTTTTACTCTCTACACGAAAAATAGCTTGTCCGCCAACCGGACAACGCTGTTTTAAATAGTCTCTCGGTATTCATGACGATTTCCTTAAAAAGAAGTAAACTTTTGTTTACAGATACAATTCTGTTAAGATTCTTTTCATAAAAGTTTAAAAATTGTTAATACCCTCATGACATTATTGATAGTTGGTGCTACTGGCACTTTAGGAAGACAAGTGGCTCGTCGTGCGATCGATGAGGGATATAAGGTACGTTGTCTAGTTCGCAGTGCTAAAAAGGCAGCTTTTTTAAAAGAGTGGGGTGCAGAACTAGTAAAAGGTGATTTGTGTTACCCCGAAACCCTCACAGCCGCACTAGAAGGTGTGACAGCCGTAATTGATGCTGCTACATCTCGTGCCACAGATTCCTTGACTATTAAACAAGTAGACTGGCAAGGTCAAGTAGCTTTAATCCAAGCGGCAAAAGCTGCGGGTGTAGAGCGTTTTATATTCTTTTCTATTCTTGATGCTGACAAGTACCCAGAAGTCCCCCTCATGGAGATTAAACGGTGTACTGAACTATATTTAGCTGAATCTGGAATTAATTACACAATTTTGCGCTTGGCCGGTTTTATGCAAGGATTAATCGGTCAATATGGCATACCTATTTTAGAAGGGCAACCCGTTTGGGTAACTGGTGAATCCTCACCAGTCGCTTATATGGATACTCTAGACATTGCTAAGTTTGCTGTACGTGCTTTGAGTGTCCCAGAAACCGAAAAACAAGCCTTCCCTGTGGTGGGAACTCGTGCTTGGAGTGCAGAAGAAATTATTAGTTTATGTGAACGCCTATCTGGTAAGGAAGCCAAAGTACGACGAATGCCAATCGGCCTGCTAAGGACTGTGCGCCGCATCGCTAGCTTCTTTCAGTGGGGACTGAACGTAGCAGATAGACTAGCATTTACAGAAGTTTTGGCGAGTGGTAAGCCTTTAAACGCGCCAATGGATGAAGTGTATCAAGTATTTGGACTAGAAAAAGAACAGACAGCAACTTTAGAAAGTTACCTACAGGAATATTTCAACCGGATTATGAAAAAGCTCAAAGAGCTAGATTACGAGAAGACTAGAAAGCAAAAATCTAAAAAGACCCCGTTTAAAAAGGTTAATAGTCAATAGTTTTGGTCAAACATGGCATGAGACATAGGAGCAAATTACTGTTAACTGTTGACCATTGACTAATGACTGTTGACTGTTGACTGTTGACTTTTGACTCTATACTAATGACTCGTGATCCAAAATGTGTAAGGATTACATAAGAAAAAGCATCGCCTAGTATTTGGATATTTGAGTGTGCCGAAAGCAGGCATTATCTACAATGACGTTAAGCCGATAGCCGTTCGTGTGGCTATCGAAATCAAAGACAAGCTAACCGCAGCCGGTTGGGATGTATGTATGACATCAAGCATCGGTGGCATTTTGGGCTACTCTAATCCAGAAAGTCCTGTATGCCACACTCCTCTTGATGGTCTAACGCCGCCTGGGTTTGACTCAGAAATGAAGTTTGCGATCGTTCTGGGGGGGGACGGTACTGTTTTAGCAGCATCGCGCCAAGTTGCTCCTTGTGGGATTCCCATTTTGGCGGTGAACACCGGACACATGGGATTTTTGACGGAAACTTATCTGAATCAATTACCCCAAGCAATAGAACAAGCAATGGCGGGTGAGTATGAAATTGAAGAACGCGCCATGCTCACTGTGAAGGTTTTACGGGGAGAATCTGTACTGTGGGAAGCCCTATGCTTAAACGAAATGGTATTACATCGAGAACCATTGACCTCGATGTGCCATTTTGAAATTGCGATAGGTCGCCATGCACCGGTTGATATTGCTGCTGATGGGGTAATTGTATCTACACCCACTGGCTCAACAGCTTATTCCTTAAGTGCAGGTGGCCCGGTGGTAACTCCTGGCGTACCTGCATTACAGTTAGTACCTATTTGTCCGCATTCATTGGCTTCTAGGGCTTTAGTCTTTCCTGATACCGAACCTGTAAACATCTATCCAGTGAACATTCCGCGTTTGGTGATGGTAGTAGATGGCAATGGAGGTTGCTACGTTTTTTCAGAGGATCGTGTATATTTAGAGCGATCGCCTTACAGCGTCAAATTCATTCGTCTACAACCACCAGAATTTTTCCGTATATTGCGCGAAAAATTAGGTTGGGGTCTACCTCATATTGCCAAACCCACTTCGGTAGAATTACCTTAGTCAATAGTCATTAGAGAACAGGGAACAGGGAACAGGGAACAGGGAACAGTTTTTCTCATCTTCTACCTTGTCTACCTTGTCTCCCCAGTCCCCAATCCCCAATACTTCGACAAGCTCAGTACAAGTCCCCAACCCCCAATCCCCAACGGTTATGACAGCAGTTCACAATCCTTGTGTTTTAGTCATAGAAACCGATGACAGCTTGGCTAATCAGCTTTCTTTTGATTTGCAGGAGGCTGGTTATGAGTCTGTTTTGGCCAGTGATGCGTCCAGTGGCTTGCAATACTATCGCGATCGCCAACCTGCTTTAGTAGTTGTTGACCGAATGCTTGCAGGTGAATCAGGATTGGCGTTATGTAAAAATCTCAGGAATGCGGGGATGCGATCGCCTGTGTTGGTACTAATGGCT
>NZ_PJIZ01000008.1 GCF_021596505.1 Nostoc sp. CMAA1605
TCCTCTGATAAGGAATGAAGTCCTTACTACGAACTAGATTCCAATCTTTTTACATTACTTCACATAGTTTGGTTTTTTCAAATTGTTCTACTTAGAAATCGAATTTGATTTCTGAAAAAATCTAAGTATATGTAGTGGACTACTGGACTGACAAGCCTAAAATGATTGATTAGGCGTAGGTTGGACTGAGCAAAGCTAAACCCAACGCCATAACTAACCAATGTTGGGTTTCCTAACGTCAACCCAACCTACATTTAATGTACTATTTTAGCCTTGTCACGCCACTACGTATCTGTTTAAAAATCAATTATTAATCCGATATTACTAATTTGTAATATCTCAATGTACTATAGCAAATGAATCTTGAATATTCATTTTTTCATGAGTCTAAAGAAGTAAAAAATATTTTACTAATTATGACTTTGGAATAATTTAAAATATCCGGCTTTATTTAATAATAAAAACATAGGTGATGAAACACCTATATTCAGTAAGTGAGGTAAAAATTTCATGTCACAGCAAATTGCTTTATCAGATTTAATGGTGGATCTATCCACAGACGAACAACAGCTGCTAGCTGGTGGACAATTCCTTGACGATAGTAGAGAAGATGGTGAAAGATCATCTGATGATGATGAAGGTACCACTCGCCTCTACAGAATTAGCAGCACCGCACTTGTGAGAGTTCGTAAAATCCGTTAATCATCTCAGTTTGTGGTGAGAGGAGAGACTGATAAAACTGCTGCTCATTTAATGTAGCAAGTTTTAAAAGTCTGATATCTTTTCTAAGTTAGTTTAATTAACAACTTAGAAATCAACAAGCTAGATATTATCCCTAATATCTAGCTTTCTTACCAGTCACAACGTCTATTCACACCTTGGACTTCTAAAACATATTTATTATGCACCCATGAGGTAATTTTATTTCATGGGTGCTTATATATTTTAAGTTCACACATACATCTTAAATAATTATTTAACACGCGAATCTTTGTTGATTTTAATTATGGAGATTTTTATAAGAAACCTAATTTTAAATATTAAAAATACAATGCCTATAGATAGAATTAATTACTATTTTTTTTATAACTAAGGATTAGTTTATTACAGGGAAAATCTCTCTATAACAGAGATATAGGTGATGAACACCTATGTAACGTAAGTGAGGAAAAAAATTATGTTTAGTCAAACAATTGCATCTGATTTATTGACTGATCTATCCACAGATGAACAACAAGTTTTAGCTGGTGGATATGGACGTTACAGAAAAGGCTGTGGTTATGGTGGTGGAAGTGGTGTTGGTAGCACTGAAGAGTCAACTTCAGGATCAGTACCCTTCAGAGGGGGACGTTTAGCAATCGGCTTCATCATCACAGCAACACCATTTTCTAAGTGTTTAAATGGATATTCTGGCACTAATGGAGACTCTGGCACTGATGGAGGTGGTGTAGGTTCTGGTGGTGAAGACTAATTAAATCCTGATCACTTGCTCAAATTCAACTTTGAGCAAGTCGGGAAAATATTTTCAGCTTTTACTAGAGACATTGCTATGCAACGTCTCTAGTTATTTTGTGAGGTATTGAGTTTTTCTGCTGCTAACATACTGGAGCGTTCCCAAATCCAGTCTTGTATGATTGGGTTGACTAGTTCTGGTGCTTCGTCTTGCGGACAATGTCCTACACCTTCTAAGGGTATAAATTTGAGGACTTGGGGATAATTGGCTAATTCTCGACCTAAATCTATAGGTTCCCACGGGTCGGCAGTTCCCCACAAGATGATTGCTGGGCAAGGTAGTTGTGGTAGAAGGTCTTCTGGTAGAGGCCCTGTAGAATAGGATGTAAACGCCAAAAATACGGCGACTGCACCAGGATCTTTGGCTGGCGCGGTGAGAATATCAACTAATTCATCTGTGACGGTTTCGGCGTTAGCGTAAGCTTGCAATAAGATTTTACGGACTGTTTTTGGTTGTGCTACTTGATCAAAAAAGAATTTACCTATAGGTTTAATAGATAATATGCGTTGTAGTATGGGCGCGCCAACACGACGCGACCAAGGTAAAGTGGCTCGCTTGCGATCGTGCAGTAATCTTAAAGAACAATTAATTAAGGTGACTCCTAATGCTATGTCTGGGTAACTGACGGCTGCTTGCATGACGATAATACAGCCAATGGAATTTCCCACTAGAAAAGCTGCTTCACCTATGACTTCACGACAAAAATCAGCTATTTGCTCTCCCCATGTTTCTAGTGTGTAAGTCATTTCGGTATCTGGTTGGGGTTTAGCTGAACCTCCAAACCCAATTAAATCTATGGCATAAACACGACAATTCGCTGCTAATACGGGGATGTTTTTTCGCCAATGCAACCATGAAGCACCGAAGCCGTGGACTAGAACCACAGCCGGGCCATGATTTCCTTGAGTTTGATAGCAAATGGGAAAGCCTCGCCACATCCAGGTTTTTGGGGAGTCAAGGCTGATTATTGAATTAGTCATCAGAAATTATGAATACTAAAAAATTTATTTATGATTGATTCAATATAATTTTAAACTTTTGTAAAATTATATCAAGCATTTCCGTCTAGGAATACCTACATAGGGGTGTAGCGCATAGAGACATCTGCTTTTAATAGGTTGATCTGAATTTCAATCATCAAATCAGATTTCCACATGAATTAAAAGTGTTGAGGTTTTAGCTAATTGTTGCTAAAAAATTAGCAAAGATTTGATAAAGAAGATTCTAGCAAAACCAACTTAAATTCAGTAGTTTTACAAGTTGCGTATCCACAATCAGCCTATAAGATAGATTGATTATTAAGCATCTGCTAATAAGTAGTTTGCACATCCAACATGGTGCAAACTTAATTTAAAATTTTATCGCTAGTACCTTTCAGCGAAAGACAATGACTAGAGTTGAAACAATTGGTACTCCTGTTGGTGACTATGCACCCGATTTTGAATTGCCTGGCATTGACAATCAAGTACATCATTTGAGCCGTTATTTAGATAATTTTGGCGTGGTAGGTGTTGTTTCTATACGCCACCACTGCCCCTATGTGAATTTATACATTAATAGATTAAAGGAAATTCAGAAAGAGTTTGCTACAGCCGGATTTGTGTTAATTGCCATTAATGGCAGTGATAATACTGGGCTTCCTGGGCATAATTTAGAAAAGATGAGAGATTTTGCCGAGAGACACCAGTTGAATTTTCCTTACCTGTGGGATTCTACCCAAGATGTCAGTCGGAGTTTTGGCACGATCGCCACACCAATGGCCTTTGTGATAGATAGTCATGGTATATTGCGATATAGAGGACAGATTGACAATCACCCTCAAAAACCGTTAGCCAAGAGTGAAGACTATCTCAGAGATGCGATCGCAGCTTTGTTGCAAGGGAAAGAAATACTTATACCTGAAACAGAACCAGTCGGCACCCCAATAATCTGGCGTATCTAGACATAGATAGTCACACTACTGCTATCTTAAATTGGAGGCAATTGCAACTTTTTTGATAAAGCGTGACTTCATGGGAACGAATTACCGACGGGTTTTACTTAAACTGAGCGGTGAAGCCTTAATGGGCAACATGGGCTATGGGATTGATCCAGAAGTGGTCAAGGAAATAGCCCAAGAAATAGCAGAGGTGATAGCCACAGGCGTTCAGATAGCCATCGTCGTAGGTGGCGGTAACATCTTTCGCGGCGTAAAAGCAGCCTCTGCGGGAATGGACAGAGCCACCGCCGATTATATTGGGATGATTGCCACAGTCATGAATGCCATGACACTGCAAGATTCACTAGAACGAATAGGAGTGCAGACGCGAGTCCAAACCGCGATCGCCATGCAAGAACTAGCAGAACCATATATTCGTCGTCGCGCCATCCGTCATCTTGAAAAAGGTCGGGTGGTTATTTTTGGTGCGGGTTCTGGCAACCCATTTTTTACTACAGATACTACAGCAGCATTAAGAGCCGCAGAAATTGATGCGGAAGTTATCTTCAAAGCTACTAAAGTAGATGGTATCTATGATGCTGACCCGGAAATTTATCCTAATGCAAAACGTTACACTACTCTGACCTACGCTCATGTTTTAGCGAACGATTTGCGGGTGATGGATAGTACCGCGATCGCTTTGTGTAAGGAAAACAATATCCCCATTTTAGTTTTTGACCTAACGGTGCGCGGTAATATTCGCCGTGCAGTTTTAGGAGAATCTATCGGTACCCTTGTGGGAGGTTCGTGTGAAATTAGCTGACGCTGAAAGTAAAATGCAAAAAACCGTTGAAGCGACTCAACAAGCCTTCAACACCATTCGCACTGGTCGCGCCAATGCCAGTCTACTAGATAAAGTCCAAGTAGATTATTACGGTTCACCTACACCGTTAAAATCTTTGGCTAATATCAGTACCCCAGATGCTACAACTATCCTGATTCAGCCCTACGATAAAAGCAGCTTAAACTTAGTCGAGAAGGCAATTTCCCTCTCAGACGTAGGTTTAACACCCAGTAACGATGGGTCTGTAATTCGGTTAAATATACCACCTCTAACCAGCGATCGCCGTAAGGAATTAGCCAAAATTGCAGCTAAATACGCCGAAGAAGGTCGCGTGGGGATTCGTAACATCCGCCGAGATGCTATAGACTCCATCCGCAAACAAGAGAAAGCTTCAGAAATTTCTGAAGATGAATCCAAAGACCTACAAGATAAACTGCAAAAACTGACCAATCAGTACACCACCCGAATTGACCAGTTGTTAGCAGATAAAGAAAAAGACATCAGCACTGTTTAAGTAGGGAATAGGAAATAGCGTTTTCTGTCATGGATAACAGGGGAAAAGCAAAAAGTAAATTCATTTGCTTTTCCCCTTCATATTATGTAATAGCAGTAGATTCTTAAATTTCAGTAATCATATCAGTTTCAAAATTTCCTAAGTAACGGCTACCCTGGCTTTATTGAATTCACGAAGCAAGAAATCATGGCTAAAAAAGGTAGTTACGGGGAGTATATCTGTGACCATTGTGGTGCTACAGACATGAAGGTAATCAGGTACGTTGATAAAGGCTACGGCACTATACGTATCGTTTTGAACTGTAATAAATGTAGAAATGAAGATTACTTTGACAGTACAGGAAATTAACCTCAAGGAATTTTAAATTTTTATCACTGAATTTCTCTCTGGAATGAGAGATGCAGACAGGGGCGGGATATATTCCGCCCATATATTTCTAGTGGTGCTGATAGATGCAGGTGGATTTTGCTAGCCTAGTGAAATAAGAGCTAGCTAGGCACATAGAGGTATGATATGGCTCATTTAAATCTTCGTCGCTCCCAAAATGTCAACGGCGATTTTTACATTGACACTACTTGTATTGATTGTGATACCTGTCGCTGGATGACTCCTGAAGTATTTTATCGAGTTGATGAACAATCAGCAGTACATCATCAACCAACTACAGAAACAGAAAGATTAGCTGCTCTCCAAGCTCTTTTAGCTTGTCCCACTAGCTCTATTGGTACAGTAGAAAAGCCGCAAGATATCAAAATTGCTCAACAAAGTTTTCCGCTTTTAGTCGCAGAAAATGTTTATCACTGTGGCTATCATTCCGAAAAATCCTATGGTGCTGCTAGTTATTTCATTCAACGACCAGAAGGCAATATATTGGTAGATTCTCCCCGATTTACACCACCTTTAGTCAAAAACATAGAAGCTATGGGGGGAATTCGTTATTTGTATCTGAGCCATAAAGATGATGTGGCAGATCATCAAAAATTTGCTGCACATTTCCAGTGCGATCGCATTCTCCATGTTGATGATATTACTACGGGTACTCATGATGTAGAAATGCCACTGACAATTGCAGAACCATTTGCACTTGCGCCAGATTTGTTAATTATTCCTGTTCCTGGTCACACCAAGGGACACACAGTTTTACTGTATAAAAATCAGTTTCTGTTCACTGGCGATCATCTAGCTTGGTCAGAAAGTCGGCATCAGTTAGCAGCCTTTCGTGATTATTGCTGGTATTCGTGGTCAGAACAAATCAAATCAATGCAAAAATTGGCAAATTATAGCTTTGAATGGGTTTTACCAGGACATGGGCGACGATTTCATGCTGATGTTGAGACTATGCAACAGCAAATGCAAAAGTGTATTGAGTTGATGGAAAGTTTGTGACGTAATTTCAAGCCCAGTATTCGGGTTGAATTAATTCATTGGCGATCGCTATTAAACTAGCAAAATCAATCTGACTCCACAGTATCCAGAATCTCACTTGGGCGCGATGACGTTGCCTATCTGTGGAATTGGTGATGCGCCATAGGTGAAGAACTAGAGACAACCAAGGGTAGGTGCGGCGAATCAACCACCAAAACAACTTACAGAACACACTAAAACTTAGGCAAGGGCAAATTCGCCAGCTTTAACTGGTTGTACATTCAGTTCTTTACGCCATACCTCCACAGGTTTTTCCCACGCTGCTTCCCATTTTTGAGCAATCAATGGTTTGGCATTTTTGCCCATTTCCCATCCGCGTGCGATCGCCCTCAAAAGAGGTGAAAGTGTTTGTGGTTCTAGCACAGTAGCAGCAATCAAAGCATTGGCAATCAGCAAACTGGCTAAAGGTAATTGGAACTGCGCCAGATAAAAGGCTTGTAAGCCAATTTCCCCGATGCCGGTGACATCAAATCCGGTGATGATATGCCAAATATCATGGGTTTGCTGCCAACGATGTTCTACGTAACTGTTATCAGAATTAATCTCAATGTTTAAATCTATGACTTCAAACTCATATGCTTTCATCGTGCTGGCGTAGGTATATCCCAACGAGTCTGGAGGATATTGCAGTAAAACTGTTAAATCATGGCGAGGCGCAATATAGCGTTCTTGGATGATGTCTGCGACTTCTGGCGTGGTTTTCATGGCGGTAACTGCTAATTGAAAGGAACGACTATCAACCAGGCTATTGCTCAATTCCCAGACAGGTTCTAGATTACCGCTTTCATCAAACAGCATAGTTACAAAGGCTTTGATGCCTTTGATTGTCCGTACAAGAGATGACAAGTTAATCCCAGTGGGTTGATTGACGATGGATTGCATGATGTGACCTCTAAGGAGATAGCATAAACGTGAACAGTGTTCATATTTATCAATATATGAACACTGTTCATGTTTTGTCAACTATGATCTGTGAAATTTCCAGAATGAGACGACAACCCAAACAGACGTGTAGCCAAGAAAGAGTACATCACATCTTGGATGTAGCAGAACAGTTATTTATTGAATTGGGATATGAGCAAACCAGCACAAGAGCGATCGCCACTCGTGCTGGTGTTCCTGTCGGGTTGTTGTATCAGTTTTTCCTGACAAAGAAGCGATAGTGCGATCGCTAGCTCATCGGTATTATCCTCTATCTGAAAAATAAAAACTGGGATGCACCCTAGCTAAAGTGCAGTCACAGCAAAAATTAGTGTCAATTTATACTATTTTAATTTCTTTTAGTCGATATACTCATGATTAGGTTCTACCTGGGAAATGTGAAGTGGCTTTGCCACTTCTTTTTATGGGTGCAATTGCCTGATGGAGAAAAGTAAAAAGTCGGAATATAAAACTTTTTACTTTCTACCTTTATTTAGTCATTAGTCATAGTATCACGCCATTTTTCTTGGTTATCCTTCATTTCCGCTTCAGGCGATCGCGCTAATAACCAAGTTTTCCATCTTAAAGGTTTTTGTCTCTCCACATGATGAATTAACTGCATAATAGATACATCTGCTTTGAGAGGAGTTCTGAAATCAAAATTAATTGTTTGCAAAATTTTCGCATCATCTTTGATAAAGTGCTGAATAAAAATGTTAGTCAACCACAGCACGAAGCGATTCACCAACCAACCAATAAAACCAGGACGTTTTTTAGTTAAAAAGACAGATTGAATCTGTGATTTACCATCATCAAGCATCCGCATTGTAAACATAATATACAAATGCAGCATATCCGGCCCGACAGTTACAGTAAAAGTGCTGCCATACCAATAGGAAATACTATAAACATTATTCTTGTATATCGGACGCAGTAATTTAAAGAATTTACTATCTTTATTACTACGTCTCTGTTTGGTAAAAACAATAGCATTTTGATTGAGTTCCTGTTTTTCAAAAGTAATATCTAACTGTAGGTTATGCACAGCATAAAAGTGCTGTACATCAATGGAATTAATCATGACAATATGAGGGTGACAGTTTATCAAAAATCGAGAACCTACAACACTTTCACACTCATGAAACTCTAACTCTGGTACAAAAGGTAGAGGTTGTCTAGGATTTTCACCAGTCCAAATCCAAATTAATCCATATTTCTCAGCCGTCGGCCAGGTTTTTAACTTCAAGGGTAAGGGTTCTTCTAAACACGGTATCTCTACACAAATTCCCTGATTATTAAAACTCCAGTGATGAAAAGCGCAGCGTAAATTATTGCCTTCAACTCTGCCCTCTGCTAAGTCAGCACCCATGTGTGGACAGTAGGCATCTGCAATTACTACTTGCTCATCTTCCCCACGATAAACAACTATTTTTCTCCCTAAAATTGTCATAGGTTTTACTTCACCTACAAGCAAATTTTTAGAGGGTATTACCCAATACCACCCTTCAATGAAACGTTCGAGATTATTGAAATTTTTCGGTTTACGAATTGGTTGAGGAGACTGAAAATTAACATCCATTTTTAAGGTTTCACTGATAAGTGAAGCGGTTGACCTACAAATAACATAAGTATTTGAGAAAAACAGTTATTTTGAGTACGTCGCGTCGCTTCGCTCCAAATTCAAAATTCAAAATTCAAAATTCAAAACTTAATTATGATGCAATAAAGTTCAGTTATTGGTAACGGTAAAATCTAAAAATACTGATATAAACTGTCTTGAATTATGATGTGATTTCAAAAGTTTATTGATAAAAAAATAATCCCGATTACTTTGTGAAATCGGGATTTTAAAATTTGGTATAATCTGCTATACAGTAAACTAATTAGCAGGATAACCGGCTGCTGCTAACGCATCTTTGATAGCTGTTTCTGAGGCTTGTGATTCCACATTCACTAGCTTTGTTTGAGGATCAGCCTCAACTATCGCCTCAGCATCAACGCTTTTGACTGCATTAGTAATCTTGCCTGCACAAACCGAACAAGACATATTGGGGACTGTGAGTTGGATTGTCATAGATTTACGGAAATTCAGTGGTCTGCGCTTTTATCATATCTAGGGAATAGATAAGACTAAAGCTCAAATAGCAACATAATTAGAGCAGAAATTTAGTTTATCTCAATTTGCCCTTTCCTGGTGGACAGGCTATGGCAACTCCCAAGTATTCACACCATAGCTTGATTCATTAAAATCGCTCTGGCTGAAAAATCACCACAAACAGATAAATGCAAAGACTTAAGGTGACTATTCCTAAAGTAGCGATCGCGTAAGATGCTGTCCGTGATAGCTGGATTGTAGTTGCAGCTTGTACTTCTGATGCTAGCAACACATCCACACACAGTAATACAAACAAAGATACAGGAAGCCTGTAACGTTTAATACGCAAAAAATTAAATAATTCTAAAAAATTTGGACTACTCATCAATTATATTATCCTCATTCAGTTACGCTCATCCTATCGTCACGATGAGAATTTTAACTATTATCAGCTACTAACAGCAAATAACATCGGTATTTTGATTGATTTCTAGACAAATGTTCAGCATAGGTGTAGTGCTTTCAGCTAATTACAAAATTCTACACAGGTTAAATATTT
The DNA here is from genome assembly GCF_021596505.1 of Nostoc sp. CMAA1605. Lineage (GTDB taxonomy): Bacteria > Cyanobacteriota > Cyanobacteriia > Cyanobacteriales > Nostocaceae > Trichormus. The sequence goes on from NZ_PJIZ01000008.1 coordinate 9,790, forward strand.
ACATATTTACTCACTATATTTTCAGTATTTATTACCAGTAAATTACTATCAGACAACAATTTATTGAAATTTACTTTTATTTACATAAATATAGATAAAATTTTGAAATTTTTATCCATTCTCTTCCATTTAATACCTAAAGTGTCACTTAAAAATTATCACATCAGTTGTTAAACTAACCTCGATAGAAGCTTAACGATTAACACAATAATTTCCATTAGGGAGATTTCCCTGTTCCTTTCACTTTCTAATTTCATTAAATTGGAGATCATCATGCGACGCTTTATTTTTCCCATACTAATTTATATAGTAATTGCTGATATATTAGTATCAAAATCTGCTATGGCTACTCCAAAGGTAGCTCCTGTCAATCATGAACAAAATCCTGTGATTGTTGGCGGTTTTTTTGATGATGTTCAGAAAGGTATAGAAGACTTAAATAATACAATTAGAGGTGTGAGAAATACTGTTAATGAAGTTAATCAACTACAAAATGACATCAACGGTAAAAATACTCAAAACACCCCGAATAATCAGAATAATACGATCAATCCTACTCCAGAAGCAGAAACAAAGCCATCTACACAACAGCCACCTCAACACAATAATTCCCAACCTAGTCAACCAGAGTCATCAATTAATAACTCTGGTAGATAATTGATAAAGAATTGTATTAGTCAGAGAACAAATATTCCTGCACTTCATATACTGGATCGTATTCCTAAAACCATTAGCACGAGGAGGTGCCGAAATGGTTCACACTTACGAGGTATTGGTAGATATTAAAGAATTTGCTGATCTAACTAATAGTATCTGCCAACGTGGAACATCCAGATTTGAAATCATGGCAGAGTCAAAACAAAATGCAGATACTATGGCTAGAAGCCAAGCTAGAAAAGAACATCCTAACGGTACAGAATATGATGTCAGGGTCACAAGACTACTGAGATAACACTCTGACGATTGTAAAATTTTTGCTCACTTTCAATAGGGCTGTATAGCAGTATTTTCCAGAAGTAAAGTTCAGATTAATAGTAGTTAGCATCAGTAAAATTTGAGCTTCTAAGCGAAATACAGTGAATACAGCCTCTTAAAAACTGATGTTTTTGCTTAACATTTTGTAATTAATAGAAGTATTCTGAAAAATTAACTCAACTATTTGTTAACTTGTCGCCTTGTCACTTTGATAACTTACGTACCTTGTTTCTTGACTAATGTACGGGCGGTTTTAACCAAAATATCTGTTTTCTAACGTGAATATCCCACAGAACCCGCCCCTAATGACTAATGACTATTGACTATTGACTATTGACTCCTCCACTTTACCAATCAAAACATAACTGCGGTTCGTGGGTAATATTGATATATCCTGGTTGATTTTTCACTCGTTCTAGCCAAGCTAGAATTGCCGGAAACTGTGTTAAATCAAACCCTCCTTCATCAGCAACATGAGTATAAGCAAATAAAGCAATATCGGCAATTGTGTAGCGTTCGTCTACAAAATAACTATGTTGACGTAAATGATTTTCCATGACTTTTAAGGCTGCATAACCTGGTTCACGCTTTTGTTCTAGTGCGGTGCGATATTCTTGTGCTTTTCCTAAAATAGACATCCAAAATCTTGATGTCGCAATATATGGTTCATGGCTATATTGTTCAAAAAATAACCATTGCATGACTTGCGCTTTTAAATAGCGATCGTAAGGCAGAAATTCTGTGTTTTCGCTAAGGTATAATAAGATAGCATTCGATTCTGCTAAATATTTTTCTGGGGCAATCTCTAATACAGGAACTTTACCGTTAGGATTTTTACTTAAGAATTCTACTGTACGGCTTTCTCCCTTTAATATATTAACCTCAACTCTCTCAAATGGTATGCCCATTTGAGTTAGTAAAAGGCGCACTTTATAGCAATTACCTGAAAGTAAAAAATCGTACAAACGCAATGTTTCCATATACAAAATATGAGAGATAATACGTGGTTAATTTAGGGTCTAAAATACAATACCTTACAAAATCATTACTAATAAACAGGATATTTTGGAATTTTTCTACCTTTATTTACGAGAACATTAATTATCTGAATAAATAAAAACCATATTCTTTAAATTTGATATTTAAGTGTTTTATTTGATGCAATCATAAATCAAAATTATGTGTGGCAGATTCACTTTAACCCAGTCATCACAAGCTTTAGCCGAATTTTTTCAAATACAAGAAGTTCCAAATTTGACGGCGCAATATAACATTGCTCCTACGCAAATGGTGGCGACAGTGCTATATAATCCTAGTGACAACAAACGACAATTACAGCATTTGCGTTGGGGCTTAATTCCCTCTTGGGCTAAAGACCCTGGTATCGGGGCAAAGTTAATTAACGCTAGAGCTGAGACTGTTGCTGAGAAACCCTCTTTTCGTTCCGCCTTCAAAAAGCGTCGTTGTTTAGTGGTAGCTGATGGCTTTTATGAATGGCAAAAACAACAACGCACAAAACAGCCATTTTATTTTCGTCTGGGAGACGGAAACCCCTTTGCTTTTGCTGGGTTGTGGGAAAAATGGATTTCCCCTGCTCAGGAAGAAGTGATCTCTTGTACAATTTTGACAACGACAGCCAACGAGTTATTGCAATCTATCCATGATCGAATGCCGGTGATTATTGACCCTAAAGATTACGATACATGGCTAAATCCTGAAATCCAGACTGCACAAGACCTACAGCCTTTATTATCTCCCTATCCAGCCGCAGCCATGACCGCTTACCCAGTTAGCAAATTGGTTAACAGTGCAAAAAACAACACTCCAGAATGTATCATCGCAACCGACGAACAGAATCAACTCCCAAATCAGTTAAATTAACTAATGAGGTACTGGGTATGAGGAATTTTGGATTTGAGATTGAAACTCAATTCAGAATTGAATCCCCTAGTTTCCAGTCCTTGATCCCCGATCCCCAATAACAGTATGCCAAGAACGCAAAAAAACGATAACTTTATTGATAAATCTTTTACAGTCATGGCAGATATTATCCTCAAGATACTGCCAGCTAACAAAAAAGCCAAAGAAGCATTTGTGTATTATCGAGACGGGATGTCCGCCCAAGCTGAGGGTGAGTACGCTGAAGCCCTAGAATACTATGAGGAAGCCCTATCTTTAGAGGAAGACCCCAACGATCGCGGTTTTATTCTCTACAATATGGGTTTAATCTACGCCAGCAATGGTGATCATGATAAAGCATTAGAACTTTATCACCAAGCGATCGAACTCAATCCCCGCTTACCCCAAGCTTTAAATAATATTGCGGTAATTTACCACTATAAAGGCGAAAAAGCCAAAGAAGCTGGAGATAATGACGGTGGCGAAGCACTTTTTGACCAAGCAGCCGATTATTGGGTAAGAGCAATTCGCATGGCTCCCAATAACTACATTGAAGCCCAAAACTGGCTCAAAACCACCGGCAGAATGCAAATTGATGTGTTCTTTTAGTTATTAGTCATTAGTCATTAGTCATTAGTCATTAGTCCATAGTCAAACCCCTTGAACAAAATTTAGGGGGTTTAAATCCCCATTACAACACGTAATTGCGTTAGCGTAGCGGGAAGTTAGTCCATTGCGAATTGCAAATTGCGAATTGCGAATTGCGAATTGGTTTAACTATGGACTAATGTATAAACCCATTATTTTTTATTAATGGTGACAATTCTAGCTAGCATATAGCCTGTTAAATCCAGTAATTGATCTAAGAAAAAACCGATAATCCCTACATAAAATATAGCCTCAGTTATGTAGTTAAGGTTGACAGCTTTATAACCCTCCCAAGCCAAATTCCCTAGTCCTTTTTGCTCAATTAACATTTCTTGAGCAATTACTGTAAACCATGCTACCCAAAGTCCAACTTTCAGTGCATGAAAGAGGTGAAAAATAGCTACACGAAAGTTCTTGTCTTGTCTATAAAAATGTCGCATCCCGATAGCTGTATTGATGACAATTGTCCAGAAGGTAGCAAGAAAAGTGACTATCACAACTGCTGATTCTTTCTCTTGTAGTATTACCAAAACAAGAGGTAGCAAGGCGATAGGGGGGATGCTATGGGGTATTTGCACTATGCGTCTAAGTATCTGATAGATTGTGCCATTAACCCCAATTAAATAACCAAGTAAACTGCCTGCGACAGCAGCAGGGATGTAGCCTACAAACAATCTTTGTAGACTATACAAAACATCTAAAAATATACTTCTATCCATGCCTCAGTTCTAATCTGGAACGGCAAAAAATACTGCGGCAATTACAACAATTAAAATTCTTAAAACGACAAATATGACACTCTGGTTAATTTCATCATACCAGAAAAGTGAATTTTAATAGAGGAAAGCAAGAGATATTTTAATATTGCAGTAATTTACTATTACCCAACGTCAACTCAAGCTTAATTGCTTGATAAATTTGATGTCAATAAACCCATATTTTAGGGATTGAACATTATTCAACCCCTAATTATTAAAATATTGTGAGCATTGGTATTTTGTTGGGGAAATGTACAGATTATTTTCCTAAATTGCGCTTCATCTGTTCTAATTCATCTTCAGTTTCCCAACGGCGGAACTTTTCTTCTAAGTCATCAAAACTACTGCTAGAGGTGCTAGCTTGATTCCACCAACCACCAGTTTCTATACGCTGTTGAGTTTGGGCTTTAGCGCGTGCTGTTTGAGCTTCGGCGGCTTTGGTTTTGACTTCTTGTCGTCGCACCTGGATTTTATGTAAAAGTTCTTGGGATTGGGCGATGCGTTCTTTTAGCCCTTGCATATGTCCCCAAAGCTGATTTCCTTCCCGCAGTAGGGTGGCTTCTCTGTCTTGGGCGGCGGCGGCTAAATCTTGTCTACCGCCGTTTTTGGCTTTTTGGACGCGGATGTGCCAACGTTGAATTTCTTGGGCGGTGGAGAGAATATCTTCTTGCGATCGCTTCTCTTGTAATTGTAAATCTGCAATTAATTTTAATGTATCTTCCTCTTGCTGTCGCAGCTGTTCTAACAACGCTTCTAATTCCAAATGCGGATTATTACGCAAGAATTCCTCTAAACGGTTTTCCAGAAACCGACTAAAATCATCAAATAAGCCCACTGTCAGAACTCCAGAGTTGGGGGTGTGATGATTTTATTGTAGTAATTATCAACGCCGAAGAAAGAAAATAGGGGAACTGCGCCACCCAAAAGGATAGATGTGATTCTCTAGGATGAATTGGGCAATCTAAAGTATAACTTCCTACGTCTAAAGATAGACTCTATTTTTCCTGGTATGAAATCTTTGGCCATCAATGACTCCTACCGACCAGCATCTAGGGTAAAAAAGCGGTCTTTACGCAGTGTTATGGTGCGGTTGATTCTCGGCGGTACGATTATTTTTGTCAGTATATCTGCTTACTGTAGCTATTCAGCAGCCCGTAAGCTAGCACTAGCAGACATCCGCAAGAATGCTTTTTTAGAAGTGCAAACAGGAGTTGATCAAATAGAGACGTGGTTAAAGGTTCGCAAAGCGGAGGTAGAAACTTTAGCCAACACATCAAATGTGCGTTCTTTAAATTGGTCTGTAGCTGAACCTTATTTACAGACAGAGGTGAAACGAACCAATGAATTTTTCTTTTTCCAAATAGTTACCCCAGACGGTTCATTTTCTAATACTAAAGTTGGTCGGTCAACCAAAAATATTAAGGATAGAGAATTTTTTCAAAAAGCAATGACGGGACAGAGTAATATTTCTGACCCCTTTATCAGTCGTTCTACGGGAATTCCGTTAATTGCGATCGCGACTCCGATTTGGTCAACTCCACAAACTCCCCATTCCCCAATCGGTGTATTTCACGGTAACGTGACAGTTGATCACATGGCAGAGATTGTCAACTCCCTCAGCTACGGCAAAAATAGCTATGCTTTTGCTCTCAACTCCCAAGGAGAGGCAATTGTCCACCCTGACGCAGCATTAATGACAACTGTAGAAAAGCCTGCACCTAGTCTACTGCGTAATTCCAACTTGCAGGCGATCGCCAAGAAAATGGTCAAGAAAAAGCAGGGAATTCAATTAATGGAAATTGACGGTACCAAAAAATATGTTGCCTATTTACCATTAAAAACCGCTAATTGGTCTGTAGCTTTGGTGATTCCCCGCGAAAATATTGAATCTCGCTTGCAATTTTTGGATTTGATTGCTGTGATTGTTGGGGGTTTGACTATCACCATGATTACCGTTTTATGGCGAGTGCAAGCTTTTGAACAGGCGCAACTGAAAAAGTCTAAAGAAGCGGCTGATTTAGCTAATCATGCCAAAAGCGAATTTTTAGCCAATATGAGTCATGAACTGAGAACACCTCTAAATGGCATTTTGGGTTGCGCGCAAATTTTGTTACGTTCCGCCGACTTACGCGAACAAGAGCAATATCATGTCAACATTATTGAACAATGTGGCTCTCATTTGTTGACTTTAATTAATGACATTTTGGATCTCTCCAAAATTGAGGCGAAAAAACTAGAAATTTGTCCTGAAGATGTACATTTTCCGTCTTTTATCCAAGGAATCGCCGAGATTTGTCAAATTCGCGCTACCCAAAAAGGGATTACATTTATCTATGAAACCTCCAGTGATTTACCTACGGGAGTACATATTGATGCCAAAAGACTACGACAAGTCTTGTTAAATCTACTGGGAAATGCCATTAAATTTACAGACAAGGGGGAAGTCACCTTCAAAATTGCCACGATTGAACAATCTCCCAGTCAAGGACAAATCAAATACCGCCTCCGCTACACTGTAGAAGATACAGGCATCGGCATGACCGACGCAGAATTGAGCAAAATTTTCTTACCTTTTGAACAGGTAGGCCAAAAAAAGCGGCAAACCGAAGGAACTGGACTTGGTTTAGCAATTACTCGTCAGTTGGTGCAGATGATGGGAAGTGATATCCAAGTCACGAGTCGGGTGGGACAAGGTAGCACTTTTTCGTTTGAGTTGGAAATGCTAGCAACCAGTGAATGGTTAGAATCAGCGATGACGGTATCAGCCGGAAAAATAGTTGGCTTTGAAGGTAGTCCCAAGACAATTTTAGTAGTAGACGATCGCTGGGAAAATCGTACAGTCTTAACTGATATCCTGCAACCATTAGGTTTTCAGGTAGTGGTAGCAGTCAATGGTCAAGACGCACTAGAAAAAGCCGACGCAACCCCACCAGATTTAATCATCACAGATTTAATTATGCCGGAAATGGACGGTTTTGCCTTAATTCAAAATCTGCGACAAAACCCTAATTTCCACAATCTCAAAATTATTGTTTCTTCGGCGAGTGTATTTGATTCTGACCAAAATCGCAGCCTAGCAGTAGGTGGTGACGATTTTCTCAGTAAACCCATACAGATAGATGAATTACTACGTCAATTAGAGCGTCATTTAAGTTTAGTCTGGATTTATCAACCATCCCAGTCTGAAGCAGTTCTAGATTTAGTCACACCGCAGAAAAACCCCTCAGCACAATTAACTCCACCCCACCCAGAAGTCTTACAAGAACTAATAATGTTAGCCAAAAGGGGTAACTTTAACGCCATTATCAAGTGTGCAGAGCAACTAGAAACAGCAGATCCCAACTTTGCAGATTTCGCTCAACAACTCAAGCAACTAGCCAGACAATTTGACGAAGATGCAATCCTTAAATTTTTGATGGAATATCAGGTGGAAATAGCATGAGAGCGACTGTAGATAACCCCAACTATTTTAGCGATCGCGCACCGATTAGAGGCATAATTTTAATAGTTGATGATCATCCTCATAATTTACAAGTTTTATCCAGTTTTTTAGATGAATCTAATTTTGAAGTTTGGGCGGCGCGGAGTGGTGAAAAAGCCCTACAACGATTAGAAAATGATTTATTACCAGATTTAATTTTATTAGATGTGATGATGCCTGGTATGGATGGTTTTGAAACCTGTCAACATCTCAAAAATGACCCCCGTTTTTGGGATATTCCCGTCATATTTATGACCGCGCTTTCAGAAACAGCCGATAAAGTTAAAGGTTTTAAACTAGGAGCAGTAGACTACATCACCAAACCTTTTCAACATGAAGAAGTTTTAGTCAGAATCGAACATCAATTGAAATTGAGATATCTGACAACCAGCTTAATTGCCAAAAACACAGAATTGCAAAACACCCAAAGCCAACTCATACAAACCGAAAAAATTGCGAGTTTAGGTCAAATGGCAGCCGGTATTGCCCATGAAGTGAATAATCCCATCAATTTTATTGCTGGTAACTTAAATTTTGTCCAACAGTATGTACAAGAGTTAACAGATTTACTCAAACTTTATCAAAAATATTTGCCTAATCCACCAGATGAAATTCAGGCGGTAATTCAAACAAATGACTTCAGCTATATCTTAGATGATTTATATCATGTTATTCAATCAATGAAATTAGGTACAGAACGCGTTACCGAAATTGTCTCTTCATTAAACAAATTTTCCCGCAATCGTGAAACAGGTAAGAAATTAGCTAATCTCCATGAAGCCTTAGAAAGTACACTACTCATTCTTGGGCATCGACTTAAGGCTAATCCTCAACGTCCCGCTATCGAAGTTATTAAAGAGTATGGAGATTTGCCATTGATTGATTGCTATCTTGGGGAAATTAGTCAGGTTTTTATGAATCTAATTACTAACGCTATTGATGCTATCGAAGAATCCCAAAAAAATCAGAACTACCATGAAATACTCCAAAATCCTGGGAAGATTATTCTCAAAACAGAGGTAATAGAAGATAGAGTCATCTGCCACATTTCTGACAATGGTACAGGAATTAGTGAAGAAGTTAAAAATCAAATATTTAATGCTTTTTATACGACTAAGCCCATCGGTAAAGGTACTGGTTTAGGTTTATCAATAGCTCACCAAATTATAGTCGTGAATCATAACGGCAAAATCTTATGTAATTCTCGACCAGGATTCGGGCTAGAATTTGTCATTGAATTACCCATAAATTAATATATTCGACATAAATAAATGTAGTAGCGCGTCTAATCTAAGTTGTTGGGTTGAGTAATTAATTATCATGATTGCATTTTAGTGTTTGAACTTGATGAACACAACATTTTAGACTTGCCGTGCTAGTAGGTTGGGTTGTAGCTTGCTTCCCCGTAGGGGTACGAAGTTAAACCCAACAAATCGGCGAAAATGTTGGGTTTCGTTCCTCAAACCAACCTACACTAAACGATTGGAGATTTTTGACGCTAACTGAACGGTATTGTAATATAGTTTGATTTTTGCAAATCATTCTACTTAAAGCGGAGTCACCCAATAGCTAATTCCCTTTTCTACTCTATTAACTAACCCTAAATTGACTAAATCCGATTCAGTTAAACCTAAGTAAGTCCAGTGGGGTACATCATTAACCACAGTTTGAAACCAGCCATATTCATTGAGTGTCTTTCTTTGTTGCTGATTAGATATCCGCAAATCAATCGCTAAACCCCAAAGATGTTGTGATGCGCCTGGAGGTGCAACTGTACTAAGAATTGCTGTTTCCTGTCCTTGTTTGACTTTGTCTAAGGTATGTTGGTTAGCATATTTATGCCAGAATCTTAAATTAGTCGCAAAAGTGCGAGTACAATCACCAGAACCGTAACCTGATTTTAAAGGAATATTTTCTTGAGAACGGGCTTGATTTAAAGCTGTGGCGGCTATTGCTTGCAGGTAACAATCATTTGTTCCCTCGATTTTCACCATTGTTAAATTATTTTGAAATGTTTGGGTTTCTTCCTCGTTATGGAGCAGTACATTTGATGGTAATTTGACAGTTGTTAATTGATTAATAAAAACTGCTCCATAGGCTTTGAGCAGGATATATTCATAACTTCCAGGCTGGGGAATGTTAGATAAATGACTGGCGATCGCACTTAAAAACCTTTCTTTATCAGTCTGTGGAATGTTAAAGTTAGGTGTGGGTGAAATGGGTACTGAACCACTAGGAACACAGGATGGAGAATTAACTGTGTTACACGCATTGGAAGTTTGTACATTGGGTTGAGGAAGATTAATCCTGGTGATAGCCACGACTATACAAATTACCAATATAGATATAAAAATATAAATTGCTTGTTTTACAGTTTTTACAGTTAATCTCATGGGTATAAGTTAGTTTGTAAGTTTTCCCTTGACTATATTACAAAAATTTATAAAGCTTTGAAAGCTGGGTAAATGTTCTGTTTCATTTTGCACCCTTTTTAGTAATTCTTCTAAGTAGAACAGTTTGATAACATCTCCAGGATTAGATTTAGAGTAACTAATATTTTTTGATCTAAATAATTCCTTTAAATAAGCCTCATGAAACTTAGCATGAGTAGAAAAATCTGGGTATCTACCCATTAATTCAGGACAATTAACTGATACATCATAATAACGAGTATATGTTAGCAGCGGATGCTCACTGGGATTCTTTGTATAAATCTTTTTATTCCCTAAACACCAAGTTTCAAAACATCGGTTCTGAATGATTAGAACAATATGAGCATTTTCTAAAACACAACTTTGAGAACCTAAAAAGTCTTTGATTTCTTGTTTTCTGTAATCAACCGTCACTTCTTCTGCGTCTAGACAGACTACAAGATAACTGTAATTACCATTAGCATTCATATCTGCGATCGCATTAGGTAAATGCTCATAAATTATAGAGGGATACCCGTTAGCACTGAATAAATAATAGTTATTTTTAACGACATCATTATAATTTTTCACACGTTGGAGTTCTGGTAAAAGATGCGCCAACCAAGCCGGATATACTTTTCTTTCAGTGCTTTTACCTTCTACAAGAAAGTAGATATTCATTTAGGCTGTAATTCCTTCTCTGTATTCATCCAGATTAATTAATTGCATAAAAGCTTGATGTCTAGATTGCCCAAGGTTAAAATCTTGAGCATCTCTAGCAGTTACTACACCACCTTTGCGAGTGATAATTTTCCAATGCTCCATACTCACATTATTAATAATGTATGGGTGATGACTGGTGATTATAAATTGTAATTCTCTGTTTTCGGATAGCAAATCACCTAAAATATCAATACAGTTAATTCCTAAACTATTCTCAAATTCATCAATTAAAATTACCGTCCCTTCAGCAGAAAGATAGAGTTCACTAATGTGTATTAGTGTCTTCAGCATTCCTGATGATATGTGTTCTTGGTTTATCCAATTAGTTACACCTTTTTCTTTTATTTTTATAATAGGATAATCTGCCAAGAATTTAGTTAATTCATCAATATCGTCATACGGTTCTATTTTTATATCTTCTACTTGCTCAAATATGTTTGTAAAATCATTTTTGATTTTCTGAAATAATTTTTGATAGTGATTATAGATTAATGCTAACTTAGCTTGTATATGTAAATTACTTTCTTTTATTTTTTCTAATGATGAATACTGTTCATGCAAATTTTTGTAACCAAATAAGTGCATCCGTATTTGACTATCTATAGAGTTTGCCACTAATCCTAGTTCGCTGCTAGGAATTACTTTGTTAAATCCATTTTTGACGGGCGCAATATATTCTTCTTCGCCTAATATTTCTACCACACTTTTGAATGGTGACAACTTTGGTAATTTATTGTCATTAAATATTATTTCTTCCTTGTTTCTTTCTATAATAATGTTATTATTGAGATACAATTCTTCCCTAATTATTAAAAAATTATTCTTATCTTCTAATTCGTCATTAATAAGAAAGGCGAATTTATCTATTGTCTTTGTTTCAAATTCTCCTAACCACCTGTAATGATAACCTGCTGATGTAAACTTTACGTCCCATTCAATACCATTTAATGAAGTACCCTTAGTTATCTTCTGCAAGTTCATAATAGATTTCAGTATTTGTGTTTTACCAACACCAGATACACCTACTAGAAGATTAAAATCGGAAAACTTAATTGATTCAAAACGCCATTCTAGTTCATGGTTATAATATGTTAGTTCATGAATTATCATATTCATCTTTATTCAAAAATATAGATATTGAACAATAATAAAATCGTAGGACTATTTTAAACTTTAACTTAATATTAATCAAAAATGTGTAATTATTTCGAGTCTGATGAATTAACACATCTTCAAATCTCCAGACACACATACATCAATACAATCACTGAATTAAGTTAACATTAGTAGTAATTCTCAATTTGCTCATCCTGTACGTATGACCATGCACAAGTCCGTTGAATTTCAAGACGCTTTTGATGTCATCGTTGTCGGTGCAGGTCACTCCGGTTGCGAAGCAGCCCTTGCTACTGCCCGCCTCGGTTGTCGTACCCTGCTGTTGACATTAAATTTAGATAAAATTGCTTGGCAACCCTGTAACCCGGCTGTGGGTGGCCCTGCTAAATCTCAATTGACCCATGAAGTTGATGCTTTGGGTGGGGAAATTGGTAAAATGGCAGACCGCACATATCTACAAAAGCGCATCCTCAACTCTTCACGAGGCCCTGCGGTATGGGCATTACGCGCCCAAACTGACAAGCGGGAATATGCCGCCGTTATGAAAAATATTGTGGAAAACCAAGAAAACTTAAGCATCCGGGAAGGGATGGTGACAGACTTGGTTTTGGGTGCGAATGATGAAGTAATTGGGGTAGAAACTTACTTTGGTGTGGCTTTTGAATGTAAAGCTGTAATTTTAACCACCGGCACATTTCTCGGCGGCAAAATTTGGGTAGGCAATAAGTCAATGGCGGCGGGACGCGCCGGAGAATTTGCGGCGGAAGGTTTGACCCAAACTTTGAATCGTCTGGGATTTGAAACTGGTAGACTCAAGACTGGGACACCAGCACGGGTAGACAGGCGGTCAGTAGACTACAGCAAAATGGAACTCCAGCCAGGAGATGCGGAAGTCAGATGGTTTAGTTTTGACCCCCAAGTGTGGGTAGAACGGGAACAAATGCCTTGTCATATGACCCGCACCACCGCCGAAACCCATCGCTTAATTCAGGAAAATTTACATTTATCTCCGGTTTACGGTGGTTGGGTGGAAGCGAAGGGGCCGCGTTACTGTCCCAGTATTGAAGATAAAATTGTCCGCTTTGCCGATAAGGAAAGTCACCAAATCTTTATTGAACCAGAGGGACGAGATATCCCCGAACTCTACATCCAGGGGTTTTCTACAGGGTTGCCGGAAAATTTGCAACTGCAAATGTTACGTAGTCTGCCTGGGTTAGAAAAATGCGTGATGTTACGTCCGGCCTATGCAGTGGAATATGATTATTTACCTGCGACTCAGTGTTATCCCACAATGATGACGAAAAAAATTGCGGGGTTATTCTGTGCGGGACAGATTAACGGTACAACAGGCTATGAAGAAGCCGCAGCCCAAGGCATTGTCGCGGGAATCAACGCGGCGCGGTTGGTGCGTGGTCAAGAAATGATTATTTTTCCCCGTGAGCAAAGTTACCTGGGGACATTATTAGATGACTTGTGTACTAAGGATTTGCGCGAACCTTATCGAATGTTGACTAGTCGCTCTGAGTATAGGTTGTTACTACGCTCTGATAATGCTGACCAACGGTTGACACCTTTGGGCAGGGAAATTGGCTTAATTGACGATCGCCGTTGGGAATTGTTCACCAATAAGCAAGCCCAGATTGCCGCCGAAAAAGAACGGTTGTATGCCACTAGAGTCAAAGAACATGAGGAAATTGGGAAAGCGATCGCCTCTGATACCCAACAAGCCATCAAAGGTTCTATTACCCTAGCCGACTTACTGCGTCGTCCGGGATTTCACTATGTAGACTTGCATAAATACGGACTTGGTAATTCTACCCTTACCCAAGCTGAACGAGAAGGGGCTGAAATTGACATTAAATATTCTGGCTATTTAGCGAGACAACAAAGTCAAATCGAACAAATTGCCCGTCAAGCTAATCGCCCATTACCAGCAGATTTAGACTACACAAAAATTGACACTCTTTCTAAAGAAGCACGGGAAAAACTCTCCCAAGTCAAACCCCTCACCATTGGTCAGGCCGCCCGCATTGGTGGTGTGAATCCGGCTGATGTCAACGCTTTATTAATTTTTTTAGAATTGCGTCAATCTCAACCACAATCAGGGGTTGCGGCTTTGTCTTAACTTCATCTTTATGAAGGGTGAGTATATTAGAAGTGGGATGGGTATGATAGATGACAAGAATTCAACCCTGGCATCATCAATGATCCCCGATTAGGAGTTGAATTTCATACAATAAACAATCAACTCGTCTAGTTTGGACAGAAGATTGGCTAATTTGAAAATCCTGATACCCAGGTAAAAGGGGCGGTGTTGCCCCATCCTGGCAACTACCACCTAACATTTGCTTATGTTACTAGAAGCTAGCTCCAATCTGATTATCCCCGAACCATCAGAAGACCTCATTGTTAACGAACCGTGGTCAATAGAATTCTATGCTGATGGCTTGATGGATGAATTGTTTGCCAGTATTGACGAAATACTGGATGTCAATTTCAGCCATCATCAATCACCACGCCCAGGGACTGCACCGAGAAGCGACTGGTCATATACTTCCCAGCAAACCACTATAGAGCATGACCATCTGCAAACCGTAGATGTCCCGCAGATTGTTTTACCGAATACAACCAAGCGTACCGTACAGACCGTTGCCACCATTAGCAACAAACAAGTCAATTCCGTTGTTGTCGAACAACCCCAAGTTAAATCCATCACTCAAGTTACTCAAACAGCTAAACTCACCTTGGGTAAACTGCTGATTGTGGGTACAACTATTGGTGTGGCGATCGCTGGTGTACTATATATATTCCAATCGGGGGGTTTAGTTGTTCTCACCTCCCAATTCAAGCAACCAAATGTGTATACTCCCACAGCCCAAGTACCGACAAAACCAGATGTCCAAGCTGAGTTAGTTAACTACATGATGGGAGCATTAGCCGTCATTGATGGCAAAGGCAACAACACTCAAAGTCAAGTCCGTTCTCCATTAGCCAATCGGGTAATTAGCAATCCGACATCCTTAGCTTTATCTAACAATCAACCCATAGGTAATCTACCATCACCCCTGACTGCCAACAATACAGCACCTACACCCAACCGGTCTGCTAACGTTGTGGAGCGCATTTATATTCCTGTGTTCCAACCACCTTCACCAATGCGCTCTGCACTCCCACCAGTTCCTAATTTAGTTTCTCCCTTACCACTAGTTGCCAACCAACCGAATGTAGTCAAGAACACTTTAAATCAAGTGCAACCAGCCGGCAAACCCAGCAGCGTCAATATGTTAGCGGCGGCGGTGCGTTCTGATATGAAACCTGTGGCTGTGAGAAATGCACCGATAAAAGTGCAACAGTCACCCAGTTCTTTACCTAATTTACCGGTTGTTCCCTTCGGTGCCAGTTTACCAAGACCATCTACCAATACAGAAGCCGTCCAAGTTGCATCTCTCAATGTTACCCCTCCTGCGCCCAGTAACACATTAGAAGGATTATTAGAGTTAGGGAATAAATCTGTAGCACTATTTCAAATTAACGGCGTTAGTCGTCGCGTTAGCATCGGTGAGAGCATTGGCTCTAGCGGTTGGACATTAGTAGAAGTTAATAACGGTGAAGCCATAGTCCGGCGTAATGGCGAGGTACGCTCGATTTTCACAGGACAAAAATTGTAATATCAATTCGCCATGAAGAAATGAGATCCAGCCAAGATGGTATTTGTAGTAGTTTTGAGCAGGGTGAAAATTAGGGACACTTAATTGTTGTGTCCCTAAGTTTACCAAAGAAGGAATTTTGAATTTAACTAACTCCTCGCTGGTGGATTGATTTCAAAGTGAATATGATGATGATGACCACCTAGAGGTTGACAAAGTCCTTCTCCTACGAGGGTGGGATCATTGAAAAATACTGCATTTCCACGGACTAGCTTTTGTTTGCGAATTGACTTGAGAATAGCTCGCGCGGCATCTTGATCATAATCTGCACTGTTGAAATCAATGCCGCCAAACTTGCCATCTTTTCTGGGTAAGAAAACATCGCACATTAGACCAGTTTCATGTCCGTGGTGGTCGGGAGTATCGCCGCCATGAGGTAAACTGACATCATTAATGGCGAACGGTGCAGCACTAGGGCGAGTATTGCGATAGGTATTTTGATAGTCTTCGGCAATGGCTTGAATGGTTTCAGCTAGCCAGTGTGTACCGAAGTCGTGTTTATCGTTGATATCCGCGAGTTCGCCGTTAATCAAACCGTTCTGAGGTTGGCTTTCTGGCATTGTTACCCATTTTGGTGCATTATCAGCTTGCAACCACCGGTGAGTAGTACCATCAACATCAACTCTACCATCACCGTTAATGGTGCTGCGACCAGCAATAATTGATTGAAACAGACGAATTGCGTCGTATAGTCCTCTGTCGAAACTGGTTGTGTTGGGGTCGCCTACCCAGGTGTAACCTAGTTCATGGAGTCTGGCTTTGACAGCTTGCACATCTTCTGGTTTGTTGACTCCGCCTACCCCTACGCTACCGGTGAGTTGAATCACTCTGGCTTCGGTTTTGCTTGCAGTTGATTCATTCTGTTGGGAAACACCCAGGATAACTTTAAATTTCAGTTCTAGACTTTGGTCATCGATCGCTAGTAACATAGTGCGATCGCCTGCTTGATTAAATACAAAGTTCATGCGCCATTTGCCATCCTCACCAATTGTGACATCAGAGGCAGGGAAGCGATCGTCAATCATCACCGACACGACTCTACCTTTATCAGTTAATCTTGCTACACCTTCCATACTGAAAATTTGTCCAGCAGCTACTTCTTGCGGCGCACGTAGAATTTGTAATTGTTCTACGGCAGTGGGGGAAGCGAGAACTGCTACACTGTTATTAGTGAGTAATCTTTGAGCTTCTGGAAGTAATCTTACTACCTTAGAAACATAATTAGGATCAGTGGAAAAACCTTTAGCTCTGAGAAAACCCAAGAAGTTTTCTGGTGTATTGGTATGTTCTTCTAAACCTTTGTAGGGAGAACGGGTTAAAAATTTCCAATAGCCAACAATAAATGCCTCAACATCGATAAACTGACAAAATTCGACTGATTCTTGTTCTGATGGCACTTTAATTTTTAAAGGTTCAGCAAAACCCATCATGTCGGGAGTTCGCCATTTCAACCCAGCAAAGTTATTACCTTTAATTGCTAGTTCACTTGCGGCTCTACCTGATTCTAATAACCATTGTGCCAGGGTAGCTTCCTTTAAAATCTGGCGATTAATCTCAGATATTTTATCTCCCTTAATACCAACTTTGGTAAAAATTGCAGCTAAATCAGCTTGTGCGTATTTACTAATTAAATCATCTAATAATCCCATAAATCACCCTTGAAAAAATACTAGGATTCAGTTTGTAGTAAGGACTTTAGTCCTTTTCTGTTCGCGGAGCGTCTCATAGAAAGAAATAAAGTTCTCTCTACAAACCTTTAATTATTTACCTTGTTCTACTTAAAGTTAGAGAAAATTAGCTTGTAGTAAGGGCTACCTTGTGGTTTCTGCGAAGAAGAATAGCCCTTTTATTAGGACTAAAGTCCTTACTACAAACCTTGATTTACACAGTTCTACTTATTTAGCACCTGTTGGTACTGCAATATCAGCTTTTTCTATAATTTTGCAATGTTCAGCAAACACGAAATGCTTATTGCGATCGCCTATACTTTTATCAGTCCAAGTTACGCAGTAATGGTGTTCTTCAAAGGTGAATCCTGCAATTGGGTAATTGCCTGGTTGAATATCAAATAGCTTTTCTTTGGGTAAATCAGATGCTTGTTCTGTTGATGGTTTTAAAATTGTGGGCTTGGTAATTTCTAAAATGTAATCTTTATCTGGCTGTGGTGCGTCTTCGCTATCTTCGCCAATTAACCCATCTTTAATTGCTTCTGCCATTTTTTCGACATTCAATAAATCCATATCTTTTTGAGAATCGCAAAAGCAGCACTCAACTAAAATAGCTGGCATTTGGGTATTTCTCAAAACAAAGAGACTGTTTGATTTCACTCCTCTATTTCTAAAACCGAGTTTGACAATTTGTTTGAGGACTGATTGAGCAATTCCTTGTGATGTATTACTAATAGCAATCACTTCTGTACCGTCAGCTTTGCCAGTTGCTGCATTAAAGTGAATTGAGACAAACACATTCACATTATTGTTATTGGCTTTGTCAGTTCTTTGTCTGAGAGAATCATTCACACTACCAGCACTATGAGGTGTGCAATCAATCACGGTATGTCCAGCTGCTTTGAGTTTTTGGATGAGTAGAGTCCCAACAGCTTTAGTTAAATCATCTTCTTGTTTGAGACCTGTTGCACCAGTATCAGGTGGGCAATTATGTCCGATATCAATACCAAATTTCATCGGTTTATTTCCTGGTTATGTGAATGTGTCAACTACATTCATAACCTCAAAGCGATCGCTTTGTCAGTGAGAAAAGGTGAGAACCTCTGTAAATATACGTAAACAGTTACTGACTAAGATTTTTCCCTGATTCTGATATAGTCTGAAGTTTTATATAGATTTATGTTCTGTCATTGTGAGCGCAACAATCGCAAAATCTCTGGGATTGCTGCGATCGCAATGACACCTAGAGATCAAAAAGTATGAACCAAAAACCCCAAAATTAAAGCTTGTATTACTCCACAGAACCCCAAAACCAGTTACCTACAGCACCAGGTTCTCTTTCAGATAGAAATTCTCTTTTAGCAGAAACAAACTCTTTTTTAGAGATGATACCGTCCTGATCAATATCAAGCTTGGAGAAGACAAAAGCTGATTGTTCAGCATCTAGGTCAAACACACTGAAAAAGAGACTATGCTCTTGTTGTGATATGTGACCATCACCGTCTGAATCCACAATGTCAAACAAAGTCTCTATTAAAGGGTCATTGTATAGCCTTTCCCAGTCTGCTGAAGTACAATTGAGCAAATAAAGCTGTACATACTAGTCTAGGGTAAAAATGAAAGCATATTCCCTCGATTTGCGTCAAAAGATACTGGATACATATTTAAAAGATGGAATATCACAACGAAAGTTAGCAGAAAGATTTGGTGTAACTTTAGGATTTATAGAGAAATTACTGAAACAGTATAGAGAAACAGGAAATATCGCACCGAAAGTCAGAACACAACAAACGCCACCAAAGCTAAACTCTCAGCAATTGAATGTGCTTCAGGAAATAGTAGAAGCCAAAAATGATGCCACTTTATCAGAAATTCGGGAGCTACTCAAACAAAAAACAGGAATAACCATTGGAATTTCGACAGTAGACAGAATGTTAAAGAGGATGGAAATTAGCTTAAAAAAAAACATTGCACGCCGCAGAAAAAGATACTCCAAGAGTTCAATCGTTAAGATTACAGTTTTGGCTACAAATACGAGGAATACCAGCCCAAAAGCTGATATTTCTAGATGAAGCCGGAGCGAATCTATCTTTGGACAGACAGTCTGCTCGTGCCAAAAAAGGTGAAAGAGCGCATGGTCAAAGACCGCAAAAACGTAGTAAAAATGTTTCGATAATTGGTGCAATTGGTTTGAGAGGAGTCGTTAGCCAATACAGTATTTTAGGAGCGACTGATGGTCTAACATTTGAGGCTTATATTTCGCAAAAACTAGTTCCGAAACTGAAGAAAGGTGATTATGTAATCATGGACAATTGCTCAATTCATAAAGGTGGGGATATTGAAAAACTCATCGAATCTGCTGGAGCTAAGTTGATTTATTTACCACCGTATTCTCCTGATTTTTCACCCATTGAAAATTGTTGGTCAAAGATTAAGAATGCACTCCGTTCTATCGGTGCTAGGAGTTATCCAGATTTAGTAATAGCAATTGAAACTGCTTTTAGCCAAGTCTCTTTAGATGATATTTTTAATTGGTTTACTCATTGTTGTTATTGTACTTCACTAGACTGAGAAAGGCTATAATCTGGATTGGAAACTACTTTCTCTACGCCCTGACAAAATTCTTCAGGACTTACCTTACCATCCCCATCCACATCCGCTTTAGACCAAAAATTCTCCCAAATCTGAAGCCACTTAAACAACAAATCTTTGTGAATATCTGAACCAAGCTCTGCGTTACGGATCTTGGCGAACCTCTCAGCAAAAATCTCCGCATCTTCTTTCCCAATGTAGCCTGAATTATCGGCATCCAGACAGTGAAAGTGATGCAGTAACTTTTTTCTATGATATTCGCTTAACAATGCTTTTCCTCTTTGCTGACTAAACATACTCACATTACCACATCAGTACGTAGTCGAAATCACTACTCAGCACTGGTTAAACGCCGCGCTAACACCACTCAGCACTCACTACTCAGCACTCACCACTCCTGACTTTTTTGCTATGCTGAAATTGATGCTTTAATTGACATCAATTGAGTCACCAGCATGAATAAAAATCCTACTGTCCGCACAACTGTTACTCTCCCCGCAGAACTTTTAGCCGCAACTGACAAAGCGATTAGTCAGGGAAAAGCCAAGAATCGCAATGAATTCTTAGCACAGGCAATTAAAAATGAATTGGAAGCAATAAAACGGGCTGAAATTGATGCAGCTTTAGCGGAAATGGCGCAAGATCCAGAATACCAAGCCCAAGTGTTAAAGATGGAGGCTGAGTTTGCAGTTGGAAGTTGGGAAGCATTGCAATTGGGAGAATCACCAACATGAAGAGAGGAGAAGTGTATGATGCACGATTAGAACCAACGGAGGGATCGGAACAAGGCGGAACTCGTCCAGTTATTATTGTTAGCAGAGATGCGATCGCAGCCTACAGTCCTTTAGTTCTAGCTGTTCCTTGTACTACTTATAAAATAGGTAAACGGGTTTATCCCACGCAAGTATTAATTTCAGCCCCAGATGGAGGATTGACAAGCGATTCTATCGCTATGGCTGATCAGGTACGGGTATTATCAAAAACCCGCTTTCTGAGTTTGCGGGGAATTCTCAGTGATGAAGTTATTGGTTTATTAAATCAAGCTCTATTAATCGCTTTAGATTTGCCACATCAAGCTGAGATCATCTAAATACATTTGGCGATGAGAAAAAGTGAAAAACATTGTGAATAAATGTAAAGAATGACGTAAAAAGGGGATAATGGCTTGAAATTTTAGACAATTCAAGCAATAAATAAACTCTAGCTCACCATGAAGGCACAAGAAGCCCTAAAACTAGTTGATACACTGCTAAACTCTGCTCAGTTAGGACAAAAGCTGAATGATGTGGAATCTGTGGTGTTTGAGAAAAGCTGGCGAGGATGTACCTATGCAGTAATTGCCCAAGAATTAAATTATGAATATGACTATATTAAACAAGTAGGTTCACAGTTGTGGCGATCGCTTTCTGTGGCGGTGGGTGAAGACGTATCCAAAAAGAATCTGCAAACTGTTCTACGTCGTTTTGTTAACAGACACCATCACACTCAACATCTCACTGACTTCCATATCTTACCATCAGTTAAAATCAAACAAAGGCAAGTGTCTCGCCGAGGACGATTAACCATGAATCAAGCCAGTGAGGGTGTACGCTGGACAATTCACGATATAGAAGTTCTACCTGAAAATGAGTGGACGCGCCATGAAATTATTCATGGAGAACTCTTTGCGGTTAGTCATCCGCACTACCTTCATCAACAAGTTTGTGGCAAAATATCCATAAAACTTGATGCTTGGTCAAATACAACTGGCTTAGGAGTAGCAATTTTCAGTCCTGGGGTGATTTTTTCCGAAGCAGATAGCGTTATTCCCGATGTAGTTTGGGTAAGTCGAGAACGACTAGCGCAAATTGTCGATGAAGCGGGACATTTAACTGGCGCGCCAGAGTTAGTGGTAGAGGTGTTATCCCCTGGTAAACAAAATGAACTCAGAGATAAAGCAGCAAAACTTAAGTTGTATTCAGTTCAAGGTGTGAGTGAATATTGGATTGTCAACCGTTTTAATAAACAAGTAGAAGTTTATCGGCGAGAGAAAGCGAAATTAGCGTTAGTTGCAACTTTATTGGGTGATGATGAAATAACATCGCCACTTTTACCAGGATTTAGTTGCGCTGTTAGTTGCTTTTTTCCCGAATAATCGGTAAAGTCAGCCAAAAAGTTGCACCTTGTTGCAATTGACTGTTGACACCAATTTCACCACCATGAGCATTGATAATTTGCTTACATAAATACAACCCTAAACCCAAGCTGACGGAATTACGCATATCACCACGAAAATAGAGGTCAAATAGCCTTTCACATTGCTGGGGACTGATACCCACACCATTATCAGTAACCGTGCAGTAAATTTTATCTCCTTGACAACTAGCATTGACCGTAATTTGTAATCCTGGTGGATTGTGTTTAATAGCATTTAAGATCAGGTTAGAAAATACCCGCCATAGTTGTGTTTGATCAGCTGCTATTAATGGTAAGTCTGCGGTGACGAGATTTGTTAGTGTCGCTTGATTGTCTGCAAGTATGGGTTCTAAATCTGCGATCGCATCTGCCACTATTCTATGTAATTCTACTGTTTGGCATTGCAAAGCGATACCTTGCACTTCACTAATATGCGCCTCCAACAGCGAATTAATTAGGCTTAATTGGCGATCGCTACTTTGCAGCATCCGTTCTAAAATTAGCCGTGGGACTGGGATTGGGGACTGGGGATTGGGGATTGGGGACACTTCGACAAGCTCAGTGCTTCGCTGGGGACTGGGGACTGGGGACTGGGGTATATTTTCTCTGTGCTGATTTAATAGGTTCCGTAATACCATGACAGTACCTAAGACTGGGTTGCGTAAATCATGGGAAACGGCGTGCAGAAATACTCTTAAGGCTTCCTCGGCTTGTTTGCGTTGGGTGATGTCTTCAATTAATCCTTCATAGTAAAGTAGGTTCCCCTGTTCATCACGGACAGCGTAGGCTTTTTCCGAAATCCACACAATGCTACCATCTCGGCGATAAATTTGGGATTCAAACTCAGAAACAAAGCCTTGTTCCTCAATTAAACGCACAAATTCAGCCCGTCGTTTTGGGTCAACATATAACTGATGTTCAATATCTGTAAAATTATCTGTCACCTCTTGGGGAGAATTGTAACCATAAATGCAAGCTAAAGCCGGATTCGCTGTAATATAACGTCCGTCAGGGCTACTTTGGAAAATCCCTTCAATGGCATTCTCAAAAATACTGCGATATTTCGCCTCTGCTAACTGAAGTTTGGTATTAGTTAATTCTAATTCTTTCCGCGCATAAAATTCAGAGCGTTGCAGGCGATCGTACAAATAAACACCTAAATCACAAATTATACATGACCATAAAACATATAAGAGAAACGAGACATTATCAAGGTCTGGATGATTGGTGATGGGTGTCTTGAGTCCTAAAACTGTATTCACACCAAAATAGTAAATTAACACCCCTATCTGAGAGATTAAATGCAAAGTCCAGCGTGTTGGCATTAGTATCGCTTGACTTAAAAACACCAGTGACCAACCAGCAGTATCAGGAAGTGCAAATCCCTTAAGTGTAGCGAATAATTGCGCGGTTAAATTTAGTGACCAAGATGAGCCTAAAAATAATATTCCAGGGTAACGACGACCAAATTTCGTTTTGTGTAGGAGAAAACAAATCATCAGGCTCAGAAAAATAGCCCCATTCAGCACCAAAACTTGAATTTTCAAGACTTGGGGTAGTGTTTTCAACTCTTGCAGAGGGAAAAACAAATCATAAACATTTCGCAAACTAAAAGTGACTAGGCAAATTAATGCTAGCCATAACCACAGATACAACCTTTGCCACAAAAAACGATGTCTTTTAGTCAGCCATTCCTGCACCTGAGTTGGGTGAACTGTGTAAACATTGGTTATTTCACCTATGGTGGCAATGGTAACTAATTTTTTCCACCACTTCTGCACTGTTCTTAACCAATTGGTCATATAAATTCAAAATTCACAATTCAAGATTTTTGCCCCTGGTAACTTGTCACCTTTACCTCCGTTGCTTTATGCTTCCACAACAAATTTTATGAGTAAACTGTTAAGAAATTGATTGTGTATTCTTGCATTGTTTGTATAAATGACATAAAAGCAACACTTAATTGTGAAGTGATATTACGAACCTTGGAAAAATATTGAGAAATCGACCGTCAGTCAAACATAGCTCTAACGTAGAACCTATAGGAGAAAATCGAGGTAAAATATGATGAACAAAAATAATATTCAAAACTATCGGTTTGTCTGCACTTTGACTTTTGGTGATATCTACGGTCAAATCATCGTTTGGTTAATTACAGTTACTATCAGTTTGGCATCTGCTTTGGCGTTAATGGGTGCTAGAAGACCCGTATATGCTTTGGCTACCGTTGGTCTTGTGGTTGTACTGTCGTTACCTTTCCTATTGTTTGCGTTTGTCACTACATTATTAAATCATATTGAATTAACTGCTGTAGAACCTGGAACAAAAACTGAACCAATTCCTGGCAATGTTTCACAGCAAAAACCTGTACAGGCTACAAGCTGAAAGGTTGATTGGTGGATTGTTGACTGTTGATTTTAAACTTTAACAAAATTTAGGAATTTAACTCCTCAGCTTCTATTAAGCCGCAAGTGTTGTGGTGTGGTCTCAAACCCGCCACAACACATAATTGTGTTAACGTTCCACTGGAAGCAAAGCTACGCGTAGCATCTCGTAGAGAAGCGTGACGAGAGCATCATTACGAATTGGTTTAACCTACTCTGCTCATAGAATTGTTTTGGTGCATGGGTGAATACCTATATAGCAGGTATAATCAAGTTTTACAAAAAAATCTATGGTTGCGGCTAAAAGAGTTTATTTATTATTACTTTTGGGTTTAGCGATCGCTTTTCTCTTATCCTTATTCTTGAGCGTCGCCTTTGCTATTACTGTCACTCTCATCTTTGATATCGTTGTCCTGATTTTGATGGTGGTGGATGGTTTACGCGTCAAGCCTCTACGGGTGCAAATTACTCGTCAACTACCGTCTCGCTTTTCCATTGGTAGAGATAACCCAGTAGTGCTAAATATCACATCTGAGAAAGCTAACGCCATCATTCAAATTCGTGACTATCACCCCTTAGATTTTGGTGCATCTAAATCTGTATTAAATACAACTGTTGCAGCTAATACTACTCAAGAGTTAACTTACACAGTTCACCCCACACAGCGCGGTGAATTTGCTTGGGGAAATATTCAAGTCCGACAATTAAGTCCTTGGGGTTTAGCTTGGGATGATTGGCAAATTCGCCACGGTCTGACAGTCAAAGTTTACCCTGATTTAATCGGACTGCGATCGCTCTCCATTCGTTTGACATTACAATCATCTGGTGCTATCCGCCAATCTCGACGATTAGGTATTGGCACAGAATTTGCAGAATTACGCAACTATCGCACTGGTGATGATTTACGCTTAATTGATTGGAAGGCTACAGCAAGACGCGTCGGGACACATGGTAACACACCGCCTCTAGTGCGAGTCCTCGAACCAGAACAGGAACAAACTCTGTTAATCTTACTCGACAGAGGAAGATTGATGACCGCTAGAGTCAAAGGTTTGCAACGTTTTGACTGGGGTTTAAATGCAACCTTATCTCTGGCATTAGCGGGATTACACCGAGGCGATCGCGTGGGTGTAGGTGTATTTGATAACCAAATGCACACATGGATGCCACCAGAAAGAGGACAAAATCATTTAAATCAACTCATTGACCGGTTAACGCCTATTCAGCCAGTTTTATTAGAATCAGATTACTTGGGGGCTGTAACTCATGTAGTGCAGCAACAAACTAGGCGATCGCTAGTAGTAATTATTACAGACTTAGTTGATGCCACCGCCTCTACAGAACTCCTCGCCGCCCTCACACGACTAGCACCCCGCTATTTACCATTTTGCGTCACCTTAAGAGACCCCAAAGTAGATGATTTAGCCCATAGGTTTACAGATGATGTGACTCAAGCTTACACCCGTGCTGTAGCATTAGATTTATTAGCACAGCGTCAAGTGGCTTTTGCCCAGTTAAAGCAAAAAGGCGTGTTGGTGTTAGATGCACCAGCTAATCAAATCAGTGACCAATTAGTAGAACGATATCTGCAACTAAAAGCTAAAAATCAACTCTAATGTGGGCGTTGCTGAACCCAGATACAAGGGACTTCCAACTAAAAAAATATACAATTGCTGTGGTAAGCAGGGGGGCAGGGAGCAGGGGGAAATCACAATATTCTCTCTCGGAAATCGGATAACTTATTTTTTGGAAGCCCCCAATTCCCCATGCCCCATGCCCCATGCCCCATGCCCAAGTCTATGAACAAGATTGCACCCGCCATTATCGTTTTAAGCCAAAATAGCGTAGCATTAGCCCGTAAACTGACCAGCATTTTACCAGGGGCGATAATTCACGGTTTAGCAGGTCGTACCTCTGGGGTAGATGTCAGCTTTACGAATTTTGGCAACACACTGCGAGAATTATTTGCCCAAGGAAAACCATTAATTGGAATTTGTGCGGCGGGTATTCTCATTAGAACCCTAGCCCCGTTAATTTCCGATAAACGTCAAGAACCGCCAGTATTAGCTGTGGCTGAAGATGGTAGCGCGGTTGTCCCTTTGTTGGGGGGACTCAACGGCGTTAATGACTTGGCGCGGCGGGTGGCTGAGGTATTAAATACCCAAGCTGCAATTACTACCACAGGGGATATTCGTTTTCGCACAGCTTTACTATCTCCTCCCCCTGGCTATCATTTAGCAAACCCAGAAGATGCCAAGAAATTTATTTCCGATTTGTTAGCCGGGGCGCAAGTCAAGCTAGAAGGAACAGCACCTTGGTTAAGTAATAGTCAGTTACCGATTAATCCTGAAGGGAATTTAACAATTCGAGTCACGGAAAACTGTGTGAATTCTACAGTCGATTGTCTGGTATATCATCCCCAAACCGTAGCGATCGCCATTGACCACGCCGATGTTACTCTAGAGACAATACAAGAATTACTCACCAATGCCAATATTGCCCCCGCATCTATCGCTGGGATATTTGCACCCATCACCATCGCATCTCACCCCATTATTCACACCTTAGTTAATACTTATGGCGTACCGGCGCGCTTTTTCCCTAGCCATCAACTAGCTGAAAATATCGCCTTAGCCGCTACAGGTAAAGATGGTCAGTTAATTGTTCAATCATCGCATATAGCGATCGCCATCTCTCCCCAACCCCTTGACCCTGAGACTATCGGTCAACCCCAAGGTAGGTTAGCAATTATCGGTACAGGCCCCGGTAGTTCTCAATGGATGTCACCAGAAGTCAAAGAAATCCTCAAATCTGCCACCGACTTAGTAGGCTATAAAACTTATCTAGATTTAGTCGGTGCTTTAGCAGTTGGTAAACAACGTCACGAGTCAGACAACCGCGAAGAAATTGCGCGGGCAACAATAGCACTAGATTTAGCTGCTAGCGGACGTTATGTGGTAGTAGTATCCTCCGGCGACCCTGGTATTTATGCAATGGCGGCGGCTGTATTTGAAGTCCTCGACCTCCACCACAAACCCGAATGGAACACCATTGATATTCACGTCGCACCAGGAATTTCTGCCATGCAAGCCGCCGCCGCCACCATTGGCGCACCTTTAGGACATGATTTTTGTGCGATTTCCCTATCAGATATTTTGAAGCCTTGGTCAGTCATTACACAACGCATTACCGCCGCCGCTCAAGCTGATTTTGTTATCGCTTTTTACAATCCCGTTTCCAAAGAACGCACTTGGCAATTAGCCGCAGCCAGAGATATTCTACTGCAATATAGAAAACCTCATACACCCGTAGTTTTAGGACGCAATCTCGGCAGACCAGGACAAAGTGTCAAAGTCATCACCCTAGACCAGTTAGCACCAGAAGTTGCTGATATGCGAACAGTGATTATCGTTGGTTCAAGTCAAACTAGAATGATTAACCGCCACAACGGTGATGTCTACGTTTATACACCTCGTCGCTACCAATAATCTCCCCAATCCCAGAAAAAGTAAAAAGTAAAAAGGCAAAAGAATCTTTTCCCTTCTTTTTACCTTTTACCTTTTACCTTTATCCCTAATACCAATTCTCCAAAATTCGGCAACAGATGCAAAGCTTGAAACCCAGATATTATCTGACTTTCTTAATTGCGTTAGCGTAGCGGGACGCAGTCCATTGCGAATTGCGTTAGCGTAGCGGGACGAAGTCCATTGCGAATTGGTATTATCTTTGCAAACTCCGAGGATCAAGAGCATCTCTTAAACCATCACCTAGCAAATTAAACGCCAAAACTGTGACGATAATTAGCAAAGCTGGAGGCCAAATTAACCAAGGTTGCAGTACCAAAATAGAAGCATTACTAGCTAAAGACAGCATATTTCCCCAGGATGGGTCAGGTTGCTGAATACCCAAACCAATCAAACTGAGTATTGCTTCTGAACCAATAAAACTGGGAACTGCCAAAGTAGCAGAGATAATTATATATGTAGCTGTTTGTGGCAAAACATGACGGATAATAATATATATCGGCTTACCACCCATAGCTCTTGCTGCTTGCACAAATTCCCGTTCTTTTATCGATAGAACTTGTCCCCGAATCACCCTTGCTAAACCAGCCCAGCTAATCACAGAAGTAATCAAAACAATCAATAAAAATCTTTGACTGCTGCTTAAACCACTGGGTAAAACTGCACCTAGCGTAACTAATAGATAAATACTGGGGAAAGTCATCAGCACTTCTGCTATCCGCATAATGACGCTATCAGTCAAACCTCCGAAATAGCCAGAAATACCACCGATTAACAAACCTAGAGGGAAGGTAAAAATTACTCCAATAATCCCAATAAATAAACTAATGCGTCCGCCATACAATAGACGGCTGAGTTGGTCGCGTCCTGGTTCATCAGTGCCTAAAATGTTGATTTTGGCTTCTCCATCTGCACCAAACAAGTGCCAATTTAAAGGTATACCAGGAATAATAGTAAAGTCATCCCATTTTGAAGGTAGTGGTACACTCAACCGGAACAGCCGAGATTTTTTAGTCGGTATACCAGGGATAATGGTAGTTTTTTCCCATGTCGAGGGTAGTGGTAGGCTCAACTGAAACAGTCGATATTCAGCACCAGAAACAAAGAA
This sequence comes from Nostoc sp. CMAA1605, assembly GCF_021596505.1. Classification (GTDB taxonomy): domain Bacteria; phylum Cyanobacteriota; class Cyanobacteriia; order Cyanobacteriales; family Nostocaceae; genus Trichormus. The sequence goes on from NZ_PJIZ01000008.1 coordinate 38,958, forward strand.
ACGCACAGGAGAAGGCTTTGTGTAGTCTACAATTAATTGGCGATCGCCTGTTTCTAAATTCGTATCTCCCTGGGTTGTCGGATAAATGTGGGGGCCAATAAACTTACCCGATGTTTTATCAACCCAATAAATCCGCGTCGGTGGTAATAGCGAACCATTAGGCTGTGAAGCATAGGGGTTATAAGGGGCGATAAAATCAGCAGCAATTACTGCCATATAGAAAATCAACAGCACAACTGCCCCAAATCGCGCCAAAGGATTTTTCTGAAGTCTTCGCCACCAATTCATAGTTTTTAGTTATTAGTCATTAGTTATTAGTCATTAGTTAAGGGTGAATAGTCGATATAGTCAAGGGGCAAGACGTAAACTTTTTCCCCATTCACCCCACGAATTTTAGATTGACTAACTCTACAATTGCTCAACTAATAATCTTTGTTCTTCCTGAATTTTTTCGTGTTCTACCACAAATACATTAGAGTAGAGATTGGCAATAATTTGCTTGCCTTGCTGCGTCAAAGATAAATAGCGCAATCCATCTGTAATGTAAGGGTGAACTCCATTCCAATAGAATTTAGCGTAATTGTTGCGTAAATCGGCAGGTGTTTTATAACCTAAAACTTTACTCACCCCAGTCTCTTCAAATTCATAAAACAAAGAGGTGATTTTCTTCAAATAACGGGGGTCACTTAATTGTCCAATTAAATCAGCAGCACGCACCAATCCCGCAAAGCTCGTTGTATCTTGATGATCCTCTGCTGTAGGAACAGGAAATCTCGTCAATTCAATATTACTTTTAATTACTTCAGCATCTATGAGCTTATGTCCGCCAAAACGCTCATCAATAAACAACTTAGCCCTATCTACATGATAGGGAGTCAGACTAGCATCAGAAGCCCCAGGCGGGAGGGAAATCATTCTGCCATTTTTGCCTGTAGAATATAAGCCTTTGTTTTCTTGGTCTTGTCGGCAAACTCCCTTAACATAGCCAATATCATGACACAGCAAGGAAATAATGAAGTGTAACCAATCTTCACTAGAAACCCCACCCTCGCGGATATGCTTACCGCGTAAAATTTCCTGCCCTACCAGAGTTACCAGTATAGAATGTTCAACATTATGATAGAGGGCATCACTGTTGGCTATGTTTTCTAACGCCATGTTACCTGCCCAAGCAATGATATCTTCATACTCATTTTTGAAACAGCCGTATGTCCGGCTGTAACCTTCTCTAATTTGTCTGACAAAAGCATCAATTAAAATTTCAGTGGCGTTGAACATATCAGTTACTTGGGTTCGATAGCAATTATTTAAAGTTTTTTACAAACAGCATCTTCAGGATATTCCTGGAGAGGATTGTCAGAATCTATATTTATCTTGCATTATCCATATTCCATTGTTATTGACTAGATGAGTGTGATCTCAAAACCAAGAGTATGTGACTTAAATGATTATGATTGATTGACAAAAATATAAGGTTTATTCTGCTGAGGTATCACCGTGTAAATACGGTTATTATTTTATTTTATAAATAAAATTAATACTATCATATATGATGGCTATAGTGGCAGTTATTACAGCCAGATCGTCCATAATTATCGGATGTTTAATATTTTGTGACTTAAATTAATATGTTTTGATTAATTGTGAAGATACTGATATTATTTGTGACTAAAGTCTGACATCGCTAAATGATTTGATTTTCCGCATTCAAAATGTTACGACTCCTGTAAGCTTATGCTATACTTACTAGTACCTTAAGTTACGCGGGTGTAATTCAGTGGTAGAATGTCACCTTCCCAAGGTGAACGTCGTGGGTTCGAGTCCCATCGCCCGCTTTGAAAAAAATCATTATTCTGTGGGCATTTCCAGCATTTAGCCTGCAAATATAGTATTAAATATTATCACGATCGCCGGAGGCTGAAGCTTCTCTGTAAGACGCTACGTAAAAAGCGATCGCAATCTCTGCAATGATATTAGTGAGCATGATTTGGGAACGCGGTAAACTGGATATTCTTTACTGAAAATTCCTAATGGTGGCAAGTATAGAAAGTTCTACTAATCAAGAGTTAGTCGGTTTTATCTGGAGCATTGCTGATAAACTGCGTGGCCCATACCGTCCACCCCAGTACCGCCGGGTGATGTTACCTTTAATTGTGTTGCGTCGGTTGGATGCTGTCTTGGAACCCACTAAGCAAGCGGTGTTAGAGGCGAAGGCGAAATATGCGGCGATGGGTTTAGAGGGGGAAGCATTTGAAAAGGCGATCGCTAAAGTTGCCATTGGAGGCGATCGCCAGCAGCCGTTGTATAATCTCAGTGAATTTACCTTTCAAAAATTATTAGGTGATGCGGATGGGATTGCCAGTAATTTAAGGGCTTATATTAATAGTTTCTCCCCCAGAGCTAGGGATATTTTCGAGAAATTTGATTTTGATAGTGAAATTCAAAAGCTCGATGAAAGTAATCGGTTATATCTAGTTATTAAAGAGTTTTGTAAGCCAGATATTGATTTATCTCCCGCTAGGCTTTCTAATTTGCAAATGGGTTATCTATTTGAGGAATTAGTCAGGAAATTTAACGAACAAGCCAATGAAGAAGCAGGAGATCACTTTACCCCCCGTGAAGTAATTCGGTTGATGGTAAATCTGGTTTTTTGTGATGAGCAGGATATCTTTAAGCAAGGGATTTATCGCACAGTATATGACCCCACCGCCGGAACAGGGGGAATGTTATCTGTCGCGGAGGAATATATTAAAAAGCAAAATACAGCAGCGAATTTAGGGTTATTTGGGCAAGAATATAACCCTGAATCTTATGCAATTTGCTGTTCTGATTTACTGATCAAAGATGAGCCGATTAATCATCTGGTTTATGGCGATACATTAGGAGTAAAAAACGCCAAAAGCAAGAGTAATAACTTTTTACCTTATGATGGTCATCCTGATAAACAATTTCATTATATGTTGGCTAATCCGCCCTTTGGGGTGGAATGGAAACCAGAAGAAGATTTTATTAAAGATGAGTATGAAAATTTAGGATTTAAAGGGCGTTTTGGGGCTGGTTTACCGCGCATCAATGATGGTTCATTGTTGTTTTTGCAACACATGATATCGAAAATGCACTTACCGCCAGAGGTGGGGGGTGATGGTTCGCGGATTGCCATTGTATTTAATGGTTCGCCTTTATTTACAGGGGACGCGGGGAGTGGGGAAAGTAATATTCGCCGTTGGATTATTGAAAATGACTGGCTTGATGCGGTGGTGGCGTTACCTGATCAGATGTTTTATAATACTGGAATTTTTACTTATATTTGGTTGGTAACAAATAAAAAAGCTGCCCATCGTCGGGGAAAGGTGCAGTTAATTGATGGTACGCGCCATTTCCAGAAGATGAAAAAGAGTTTGGGTAATAAACGCAATGAATTATCCCCAGAACATATTGCGGAAGTTGTGCGGTTGTATGGGGATTTTGAGCATAATGATATTAGTGAAGTAGAGTCAGAGGGGGAGACACAAAAGCGGGTTTGCTCGAAGATTTTTGATAATCATAAGTTTGGCTTTCTTAAAATTACCGTAGAGCGTCCCTTACGGTTAAATTTTCAGGCGAGTGAGGAACGTTTGGCGAGGTTATCTGAACAAAAAGCGTTTCAGGATTTAGCAACCAGTAAGAAGCGTAAAGATGCGAAGGTACAACAGTTAGAAATTGAGATGGGTGAAAATCTGCAAAATCAAATTATTGATGCTTTGCAGAAGTTGGATGCGGGTAAACTTTATATGTCGCGTAGTGAGTTTGAAAAAGACTTAAATCGGGTGTTAAAAAATACCGGATTAGGTTTAAAAGCCCCTGTGAAAAAGGCGATTTTATCAGCCTTGGGAGAGACAGATACAGAAGCGGAAATTTGCCGAGATGCGAAGGGAAATCCTGAACCGGATAGTAATTTGCGGGATACGGAAATTGTCGCTTTACCTGATGATATTACCTTGCCATTACCGTTGGGTTATGACAAGGATGCAGATGTAAATGAGTTGGTTAAGTTGGTAAAGGGGCATTGTGAGGAGTATTTAAAAGCGGAAGTATTGCCCCATGTTCCTGATGCTTGGATTGATTTTGATAAGACTAAAGTAGGGTATGAGATTCCGTTAAATCGTCATTTTTATGTGTATCAGCCGCCTCGTCCTTTAGATGAGATTGAGAATGATATTAAGTCTTTGGAAGCAGATATTATGGCGATGCTGGGGGAAGTAGTTTAAGGATTACAATAAATGTAGGGTGTGTTATCGCGCCAGCGTAACGCACCGTAAATCTCTGGCGGTGCGTTAGGATTATCGTCAATAACACACCCTACGAGATTAATAAAATAAAGATGTAGATTCGAGAGATTTTAAGGTTATGCAAATCACAATTGATTTACCAGATAAATTAGCAGAAAAGATACAAGAACAATGGGGTAATTTATCACAAAAGATAATTGCAAGCCTTGTATTAGATGCTTTTCTAGAAGGTTTGATTGATTTTGATGAGCTAAAAGAGATACTTAATTTTTCATCTGATGATGAATTAAAGGAGTTTTTTAGACAAAAAAATATGCTTCATACTTCGGGTATCATTAATTTAGCTGGTACTTGTCCTGAGCTTGAATTGATAGAAGATGATTTAGCAATGGATGATGATTTAAACGGTGTTTTTGATGAGTGAGAATAGATGTAGGTTGGGTTAAGCGCAGCGCAACCCAACAATTTCGAGGTGTTGGGTTTCCTTACGTCAACCCAACCTACAACGAAGGGAGTTAAAGGAGAATAATGGGTAAGTATCAGGGTTATGGAAAGTATAAAGATTCTGCTGTGGAGTGGTTGGGGGAGATTCCTGATCATTGGGAAGTTAAGCAATTAAAATATATAAAATCCAAAGAGAAAAATGCTTTTGTTGATGGCCCATTTGGTTCAAATTTAAAAACAGTACATTTTGTAACAGATGGAGACGCATTTGTTATAGAAAGTGAATTTGCTACCAGAGGAAAACTTATAGAAGAAGGCTTAAAGCAAATTACACTAGATCATTTTTTAACAATTCAAAGAAGTTCGGCTAAAGGAGGCGATATTATAATTGCCAAGATAGGTGCATATTTTGGATTGAATAATATTTTACCGAACTTAAGTAAGCCAGCAGTTGTATCAGGAAATTCGTTAAAACTCTCAATAAATACTAATACTTGTTGTACAAAATTTATCCACTACCTTCTTTTGCATTTAAAAGAATCAGGTGCAATTGATTTACAAGTGAGTATAACTGCTCAACCTGCGCTTTCTTTAGGAGGAATGAATCGACTTCAAAGTTCAATTCCGCCACTGGAGGAACAGGAGAAAATCGCCCGCTTTCTCGACTATAAAACCAAGCAAATAGATGAACTCATCGCCAAGAAAGAAGCCCTCATTGAAAAACTCGACGAAAAACGCACCGCCCTCATCAGTCACGCTGTCACCAAAGGACTAGATCCAAACGTCCCGATGAAAGATTCTGGTATTGAGTGGCTAGGCGAAATCCCGCAGCATTGGAACATAATATCCATCAAAAGGTTTTCTGAAATTTATGATTGTAAACATAAAACAGTTTCTTTTATCGATGATGGATTACCTGTCGCTAGTATTGCTCAAGTACAAAACTTTTATATTGATTTATCAGCAGCGAAAAAAACAACAAGAGAAGAATTTTTAGATATGATTGAAGGCGGTAGAGAGCCTCAAAATGGAGATATTATTTTTAGCCGTAATGCAACGGTAGGAGCGTCAGCTATTGTCAGAAATGATATTTTCTGTATGGGACAAGATGTATGTCTAATAAGACCAATAAAAACTGACTCAATATTTTTGAATTACAATTTTCGGGCTTTCTTCATTAAGTCACAAATTAATACATATTTACTGGGTTCAACATTTAAGAGAATAAATGTTGAAGAAGTGAAAAATTTACTTATATGCTTACCAACTTTAACAGAACAAGAAAAAATTGTCACATTCATAGAGCAAAAAACAGCCGAAATTGACCAACAAAAAGCCAAGATTCAACAAGCCATTGAAGTATTAAAAGAATATCGCACCGCCCTCATCACCAACGCCGTCACAGGTAAAATAGACGTGCGCCAAGTCCCCATCCCCTAACCCCAGAAACCACCATGACACAAATCACCCTTGCAGAACTTCCCGAAACCGTCCAAAACCTAATTAACGAAGCGCAAAAAACAGGCGAACCCTTCCCCATCATACAAAATGGTGTTGCGATCGCCATCATATCCCCCATTAAGAAAAAATCCCTTTTAGAAACCTTTTCTACCCTTGAACCATTAGACGAAGACTTTCCTGATGTGGATGAAGGATTATTACCCTTAGATGATATTGAGTTGTAAAAATTAGTTATTGATAACGCCGTGTGCAATTGTATCTTAGACCTAACCCCCAACCCCTTCCCTACAAGGGAAGGGGAGAAAGATTCAAAGCCTCTCTCCCCGAAGCGGAGAGGTACCCTGCGGGTTCGCGGTAGCGTCTCGTAAGAGAAGCAAGCTATGGAGAGGGGTTATAAAAATAAGTTCACATCGCATTATTTATACTTGTTATCTCCAAACATCAATAATGATAGACCACGATAGACTATTTAAAGAATTAATTCAAACCTTCTTTTGGGAATTTATAGAACTATTCCTACCAGAAGTATTAGACTACGTAAATAAAGACAGCCTGACATTTTTACCAGAAGAAATATTTACAGATGTCACATCGGGAGACAAAAGAAAAATCGACTTACTCGCCAAAGTCAAATTTAGAGAACAAGACACATATTTTCTAATTCACCTCGAAAATCAAGCATATAATCAAAAAGAATTTGAACGGCGGATGTTTCATTACTTCGCTCGTTTAGATGCTAAGTATCTATTACCAATCTTCCCCATAGTCATCTTTTCTTACGACGAACCTAAACGCCCAGAAAAAAGCCAATATACAGTTAACTTCCCTAACAAAAAAATCCTGGAATTTAATTACATCGCCATTCAACTCAATAACCTCAACTGGCGCAACTTTTTAAACCAACCAAACCCCGTTGCGGCTGCATTAATGGCGAAAATGGACTTTAAACCAGAAGAAAGAGTCCGAGTTAAACTAGAGTGCTTAAGGATGTTAGTAACCTTGCAGTTAAACCCTGCTAAAATGGAACTAATTTCCGGTTTTATTGACACCTATCTCAGATTAAACGCTACAGAAGAACAAGCACTTGATACCGAATTAAAACAAGCCAACTTAGTTGAAGAGGAAGGAATTATGGAAATTGTCACCAGTTGGATGGAAAAGGGAATTGAAAGGGGAATTGAAAGGGGAGAACAAAAGATTGTTAAAAAGTTAGTAAAACGACGCTTTAATAATATTGATTCTACGTTAGAAAATCGGATTGATTCTTTATCTGTAGAGCAAATAGAAAATCTGGCAGATGCGATTTTTGATTTCCAATCTGTAGAAGACTTGATAAATTGGTTAGAACAACAAAATTGAGGAAATATTCATAAGTAAACATTAAAATTTTATGGTGCGTTACGCATTTTAAATGTACCATAAAATCAGTTTATATCACATTATTTATACTTGTTATCTTGTAATATCATCAATGATAGACCACGATAGATTATTTAAAGAATTAATCCAAACCTTCTTTTGGGAATTTATAGAACTATTCCTACCAGAAGTATTAGACTACGTAAATAAAGACAGCCTCACATTTTTACCAGAAGAAATATTTACAGATGTCACCTCTGGAGATAAAAGAAAAATCGACTTACTCGCCAAAGTCAAATTTAGAGAACAAGACACATATTTTCTCATTCACCTCGAAAATCAAGCATATAACCAAAAAGAATTTGAACGGCGGATGTTTCATTACTTCGCTCGTTTAGATGCCAAATATCTATTACCAATCTTCCCCATAGTCATCTTTTCTTACGACGAACCCAAACGCCCAGAAAAAAGCCAATATACAGTTGACTTCCCTAACAAAAAAATCCTGGAATTTAATTACATCGCCATTCAACTAAATAACCTCAACTGGCGCAACTTTTTAAATCAACCAAACCCCGTTGCGGCTGCATTAATGGCGAAAATGGACTTTAAACCAGAAGAAAGAGTCCGAGTTAAACTAGAATGCTTAAGGATGTTAGTAACCTTGCAGTTAAACCCTGCTAAAATGGAACTAATTTCCGGCTTTATTGACACCTATCTCCGATTAAACGCTACAGAAGAACAAGCACTTGATACTGAATTAAAACAAGCCAACTTAGTAGAAGAGGAAGGAATTATGGAAATTGTCACCAGTTGGATGGAAAAGGGAATTGAAAGGGGAATTGAAAGGGGAATTGAACAAGGGATTGAAAGGGGAATTGAACAAGGGGAACAAAAAATTGTTAAAAGACAACTAAAACGACGCTTCAATAATATTGATTCTACTTTAGAAAATCGGATTGATTCTTTATCTGTAGAGCAAATAGAAAATCTAGCAGATGCGATTTTTGATTTCCAATCTGTAGAAGACTTGATAAATTGGTTAGACCAACAAAATTGATGAAATATTTATTGAATCATAAACTAAGAGGTTATTTATCAAGAAAAAATAAAATTATTGTAGGGTGCGTTAGGCTGTGATTTCCCAGATGATTTAGTCACAAAATTACTATCCTCGCGCCTAACGCACCATCCATGAGGCGGTGCGTTACGGCTAAATTTTCTTGTCTGTGATTCCCAAATCCTTTCATAGCCGTAACACACCCTACATAGATTAAAACAAGCTAACTTAGTAGAAGAGGAAGGAATCATGGAAATTGTCACCAGTTGGATGGAAAAGGGAATTGAACAAGGGGAACAAAAGATTGTTAAAAAGTTAGTAAAACGACGCTTTAATAATATTGATTCTACGTTGGAAAATCGGATTGATTCTTTATCTGTAGAGCAAATAGAAAACCTAGCAGATGCGATTTTTGATTTCCAATCTGTAGAAGACTTGATAAATTGGTTAGACCAACAAAATTGATGAAATATTTATTGAATCATAAACTAAGAGGTTATTTATCAAGAAAAAATAAAATTATTGTAGGGTGCGTTAGGCTCTGATTTCCCAGATGATTTAGTCACAAAATTACTATCCTTGTGCCTAACGCACCATCCATGAGGCGGTGCGTTGCGCTGCGCGACAACACACCCTACATTTACTACATTGACTTATACTTGATTATGTTTATACTTCATACCTCATGCACACGGAAGATAAATTTGAGGACATTATTGAAAGGGAACTCCTGCAAATCAGTGGCTATCACCAAGGTAAAGCAAACGACTACGACGCAGAAACCGCCCTTTTCCCCAGGGAAATCATCAATTTTATCCAAACAACCCAAACCAAACAATGGGAACGCCTAGCCAGCACCAGCCCCAGTGATGCTGAGAAAATTATTATAGATAGCCTCACCAAAGAACTCAAAAGCCGAGGAATGCTTGATGTCCTCCGCAATGGCTTCAAATGCTATGGTAAAACCCTGCGAGTTGCTTACTTCCAGCCCAACACAGGGATGAACCCGGAAACCTTGGCACTTTATGAACAAAATAGCCTCACCATCACCCGCCAAGTTACTATCAAAACCGGACGCATTCCCGATATTCTCCTCAGCATCAATGGTTTACCCATCGCCACCATTGAACTGAAAAACCCCTTCACCGGACAAACCTACCAAAACGCTATTCATCAATATAAACACGATCGCGACCCCAAAGACCCGCTATTTGCATTTAAACAACGCTGCTTAGTCCACTTCGCTGTAGACACCGAAGAAGTTTGGATGACTACTAAACTCGCTGGTGAAAATACTTATTTCCTACCCTTCAATAAAGGTAATCATCACGGTGCTGGTAATCCCCCTGGGGATAATGAAGAATATCGCACCAGTTACTTTTGGTTAGAAGTTTTACAAAAAGATAGCCTTTTGGATATCCTAGCCCGTTTCCTCCACGTCGAAATTAAAGAAACCAAAATTCCTACCGCCACTGGGGTTAATTACCAGAAAAAAGAAACCCTAATTTTCCCCCGCTACCATCAACTTGATGTGGTGCGGAAACTCATCAGCCACGCTAAACAAAATCAAGCTGGACATAATTATTTAATTCAGCATTCCGCCGGTTCAGGAAAATCAAATTCTATTGCTTGGTTAGCCCATCGCCTCGCTAACCTCCACGACAACCAAGATGAAAAAATCTTTCATACCGTTGTTGTCATCACCGATCGCACCATACTAGATCAACAATTGCAAAACACTATCTATCAATTTGACCATAAAGCCGGAGTTGTGCAGAAAATTGACGAAAACACCCAACAACTCGCCACAGCCCTCAGCGACGGCGTACCGATTATTATTTCGACAATTCAGAAATTCCCCTTCATTACTAAAGCCATCGAGACTTTAGGGAAAAAAGGTAAAACCATAGACATTACTACTAAAAATAAACGCTTTGCGGTCATCGTTGATGAGGCGCATGGTTCCCAAACCGGAGAAACCGCCGCCGAACTCCGCAAAATTTTAAATAAAGATGGTATTGAATCAGCGATCGCATCCCAATTGTTAGAAGATGAACTTGAGGAAGAGAATCTCAGTGATGCAGCTAAACAACAACTCCTCAAAGAACAACTCACCCGCACCAAGCAACCCAACCTCAGTTACTTCGCTTTTACCGCCACACCCAAACACAAAACCCAACTTGTCTTCGACGAACCAGGGGAGAACGGACAAGTTCCTTTTCATCTCTACACCATGCGCCAAGCCATTGAGGAAGGCTATATTAAGGACGTTTTAGCAAATTACACCTGCTACGATCGCTATTACGAACTTGTCCGCACTTCTGAGAATAACCCAGACTTACCCCGTCGCCAAGCAGCGAAGGTGATCGCCAATTTTGTGGAACTTCATCCCTACAATATCGCCCAAAAAGTAGAAATCATCATCGAACATTTCCGCAACCATACCCGCCATAAAATTGGCGGTAGGGCGAAAGCAATGGTTGTCACCAGTTCTCGCGAACACGCGGTTAAATACAAACTGGCTTTTGATAGATACATCAAAGACAAAGGCTATAGCGATATTAAATCCCTTGTGGCTTTCTCCGGTTCTATTATCCTTGATGAATTACCTGGACAAACATTTACTGAAGTCAACATGAATGGTGGCATCAAAACTTCCGAAATTCCTGATAAATTTGCTAGTGATGCTTATCAAGTGCTGCTTGTCGCTAACAAATTTCAAACCGGATTTGACCAACCTTTGCTGCATACTATGTTTGTTGATAAACGACTTGATGGCGTGCAAGCTGTCCAGACTTTATCTCGCCTCAACCGTACCACCACAGGGAAAGAGGATACTTTTGTTTTAGATTTTGTCAACAAACCCGAAGACATCTACAAAGCTTTTAAACCCTACTACGAAGAAACTCCCGTTGGCGAAACCGCAGATCCACAACAATTAAATGATTTGTCTTACCAGCTTTATGAATGGCAACTTTTTAGCCGAGATGATGTCAACCAGTGGTGTGAAATTTGGTTTCGCCCGAAAACTTCTCTTACAGGAAGCGAACACAAAAAATTAAATACATTACTAGACCCAATTATTGATAATTATCAAGCTCTCCCAGACGCAGAGAAAGAACTATTTAAAACCCAACTTAGCAGCTTCCGCAATCTCTACCTATTCCTTGCCCAAATTATTCCTTATCAAGATTCTGAACTAGAAAAGCTTTATGCTTACGGGCGATTTCTCCTCAAGAAATTACCCCGCAGTCTACAGGCTCCTAAAATAGATTTATCTGAGGATATTGAACTGAAATTTTATCGCCTGGAAAAAATCAGCGAAGGGAAAATTGATTTAACTGAAGGTAAAGCCGAACCATTACGCGGTGCGATCGCAGTTGGAACTCGTCAGCCAGATAAGGAAGTCCCCTTATCCCAGCTTATCGACACCCTTAACGAACGTTTTGGTACTAATTTTACTGTAGCAGACCAGCTATTTTTTGAGCAGATTACCGAAACTGCGATCGCGAATGATTCCATTAAACAAGCGGCTCAAGTCAATACCAAAGAAAACTTTGCCCCGGTTCTAGACAAGCATCTAGAAAATCTATTTATTGAACGCATGGATGGTAACGAAAAAATATTTATGCAAGTGATGAATAGTGAAGAGTTTAAAGCAGTTGTGTTTGAAAAATTACTATCTAGTATTTATGAGAGTATCAAGAGCGAACATTCATGATTAGGGGTATGAGAAGTATCAAGACAGAAAAGCAGGTATTGAAATAACCTGCTTCAATAGTTGCGTTGTAGACATAGCTGCTAGTGATTCGCCAATGTGAATTTTGCGATCGCACTTGAAGGAATATACAACAAATCCCTGAAACATAAGCTTTGCTCAAAGACTCAAGCCCTTGATTGCCCAAGCTGAAGATTCAAGTTTCCATCCCCGTTAGGGGAAGAGGGTTTGGAAAGGCATAATGTTCCTTTGGTGATTGACGAAGTGCAAACGTTTCCATCCCCGTTAGGGGAAGAGGGTTTGGAAAAGATTTGGAAGACGCATTGCAAATAGCGATTAGTCAGAAGTTTCCATCCCCGTTAGGGGAAGAGGGTTTGGAAAGAAGAAGGAGGCAGAGACCACGCCACCATGTCTGTCTTTTGGTTTCCATCCCCGTTAGGGGAAGAGGGTTTGGAAAGTTTCCTCATGGTAAGCTCCCAGAAACTCGGAGCATACAGTTTCCATCCCCGTTAGGGGAAGAGGGTTTGGAAAGCAAAAGCTGGTTCTAACGGAGACTTGTTGAATTTAACGTTTCCATCCCCGTTAGGGGAAGAGGGTTTGGAAAGGACTTGGTTGGAATATTCATCTAACCAAGCCCTAAAGTTTCCATCCCCGTTAGGGGAAGAGGGTTTGGAAAGGTCAACTCAATCAAGCACCGACACAGTGGGTAACTATACCGTTTCCATCCCCGTTAGGGGAAGAGGGTTTGGAAAGCCAGTGAATAGATTTACCCGAAAGGCCCGGGTTTCGAGTTTCCATCCCCGTTAGGGGAAGAGGGTTTGGAAAGTTAATGGTAACTACAATAACACCATGAAATCTGAAAGTTTCCATCCCCGTTAGGGGAAGAGGGTTTGGAAAGCTTGAGCAGCAATCCATGAAGGCTCAGGAGGACGATAATGTTTCCATCCCCGTTAGGGGAAGAGGGTTTGGAAAGAGTTACCATCTGGAAACCTTACAGGGTAAGAGTTTCAACTACCCATTTCGACACCACCTTTTTCTCTCAAAAAATAAATAAGAAAAATAGTGAATTTCACAGGCTGAAACCTATGCTGCGTAAGCTATCGACACCACTTAACGAAATTATGCGGTTTTCAAGGTTCTGGCGAGTGGTGTCGAAAATCTTAGACACACTAGCTAGAACAGTAAAATATGAGACTAAAAGTTGTCAAGAGTCTCATAAAATGTCTTTACGATTAGAAAACATTACTAAGTGTTTTGGCTCATTTGTCGCTAATGACAACATTAGCCTGAGCGTTGATACTGGCAAGATTCACGCAATTTTGGGTGAAAATGGCGCAGGTAAGACTACTCTAATGAATATCATCAGTGGTCTATATCAACCTGATGCTGGTCAAATTTATCTCAACCATCAACTAGTCAAGATAACTTCACCCAATACAGCAATTAAATTAGGTATTGGCATGATTTACCAACATTTCATGCTTGTGCCTCAATTAACTGTTACAGAAAATATTATTTTAGGTAGAGAAAAAACATTACATTTAAATCTGCGCCAAAAACAACGGGAAATTGCGGCTTTATCCCAGAGTTATGGCTTAGAAATTGACCCCAGTGTTAAGGTTGAAAATTTACCTCTAGGTGTACAGCAACGGGTAGAAATTCTCAAGGTGCTTTACCGTCAGGCGAAAATATTGATTCTCGATGAACCAACGGCGGTTTTAACTCCTCCAGAGGTGGAATCATTAATGATGATTTTGCGCCAACTGGCGGCGGCTGGAAATACGATTATTTTTATTAGTCACAAGTTAGAAGAGGTGATCAATCTCTGCGATACAGTCACCGTGTTACGTCGGGGAAAAGTCGTGGCTAATACCCAGACTGAAGCTGTCACACCCCAGCAACTAGCGGAATTGATGGTGGGGCGCGAAGTAACTTTGCAAGTTGATAAATCACCTGCGTCACTGGGAAAGGTTGTCTTGTCGGTGGAGAATTTGCAAGTGGCGGATGATAGAGGTGTAACTGCTGTGGGTGGTGTGTCTTTTGATGTGCGAGCTGGGGAAATTTTGGGTATTGCGGGGGTAGATGGTAATGGACAACGGGAATTAGCTGATGCAATTACGGGTTTGCGGCGGGTGAAAGAGGGGAAAATTACTAGAGAAAAAGCTATCGGTTATATACCTGAAGATAGGCAAAAAATGGGTTTGGTGTTGCAATTTAGTATTGCCCAAAATCTGATTTTAAAGATGGTTAAAAGCTTGCCTTTTTGTCGTTATTTCTTATTACAATCAGCAGTGATTAAAAATCATGCCCAAGTTGCAATGCAAGAGTTTGATATTCGGGCGACTGGGGCAGATATTCCAGTGAGTCAGCTATCAGGAGGAAATCAACAAAAGGTGGTGTTAGCGCGAGAATTGGCGCGAGAACCAGATTTAATTGTGGCGATGCAACCAACACGGGGTTTAGATGTGGGGGCTATAGCGGCGGTACATTCACGGCTATTGAGAGAACGCGATCGCGGTGCGGCAATTGTGTATATTTCTACTGAGTTAGAAGAAGTGATGGCGATGAGCGATCGCATTGCGGTAATGTACAAAGGTGAGTTTGTGGCGATTTTGGACGCAGAAACGGCAACAGTTGAGGAAATCGGTTTGTTGATGGGTGGGGGAAAATGCTGATGTTGATCCGAAAATGGCAGCAACCGCACTGTAGCTCATATCAGCGAATTATCGAATAATCTTTATATGTTTAACAGATTAACCATACCCGCACTGATTACTACTCTCGCTGTTGTGCCTATTGTTTCTAGTTGCAGTGCTAATAAAACTCCCCTAAGTACAGAGCAACAGATTTATGCTGGTAACTGGGTAGCTAGTGATGGTACATCTGTCACGATTTATCTGGATGGTGGTGGCGATTTTAAAGCCTCAAATAGTTCCGTCACAGGTGGTTCAACAACCTTTACAGATAAAACTTTGACAATTGGTTTAGGCCCCATTAAAAGGGAGTTTAAAATTACTCAGCCACCTCAAGAACAAAATGGTAAATTCACAATGCAGCTTGACGGCATAAGTTATACCAAGAGTAATTAAATCTATTTGCGATTACGTTTTGTAACAGGGGTTTTACCTTGGTACAAAACGTGCAATTTATGAAAAGTGATGGTGATGAGCGATCGCATCACGGTAATGTACAAGGGTGAGTGTGTGGGGATTTTGGACGCACAAAGGGCGACGGTTGAGGAGGTTTAAGTAATTTTGGCTGTGTGGGATGAGGTATTATTTTTAGCTCACGCATTCGCCGCAAGGCGTTCCCGAAGGGTAGGCGCAAAGACGCAAAGAGATTTTTGCTTTCAAGATGCGAGAAAAAATTGTAGGGTAGGCATCTTAACTTACCCTACAAGAAATTCCCAAAGTGGAATTCAAATCACTCTGCGCTTGTTCTAAGGCGACTGGTAGTTTTCGGACGGCTTGGGCGAGGTTTGGTCTTCCACTGCCGCGATCGCCTGTACAATTAATTGGTGCCGTTACCTCCACTTTGTCTTAATAGATATTGCCAAATTCGTTCATTTTCAATTTGTGATTGTCTGAGAGCTTGCTGATGTAATCGTGCTATGTCGAGAAGTTGGTTGACTGTGCGCTCTAATCTAGCTGCTGTTTGGCTGTTGGCGCGTGTCTCTCTTCTCACTCCTTCTAAAATTGTCCGGTTGAGGTCTATTTCATCTCCCAAAGCTTCTAATCTTGTGTCAATGTCATCTAATCGAGCGTTTAAATCTTCTGGTTGTGCGTTAGTCACGTTGCTTTGCTCCGAATTGAAAAATATTGTTACAAAAAGTTAAGCTAAAGCAGAATTTAAATCACTCTGTGCTTGTTCTAAGGCGGTTGGTAATTTACTTGCGTCGCGTCCGCCGGCTTGGGCGAGGTTTGGTCTTCCACCACCGCCACCACCGCAGATTTTTGCTATAGCACCGACAAATTTACCCGCCTGTAAGCCTTTCTTGTTGACTTCGGGGCTGAAGGCTGCAACTAAGCTGACTTTTCCTGCTTCGGGAACTGAACCCAATACCACTGCACCGTTGCCGATTTTTTGTAGTAAGCGTTCGGCGGCGGTTTTTAAGGATTCGGGGTCTACGCCTTCTAATTCGGCGACGATAATTTTATGTTCGCCTAGAGTTGTTGCGGTTTGTAATAAGCTGTCGGATTTCGCGATCGCTAATTGTCCTTTGAGCGTTTCTAGTTGCTTTTCAGCGTTTCTGAGTTCGCTTTGTAGGGTGGTGATTCTGTCTGGTAGTTCTTCGGGTTTGACTTTAAAGCGATCGCTTAAATCTTTAACTACTTTATCCCGGACATTCAGGTAGTCTAAGATAGCGGGGCCAGATACCGCTTCAATCCGCCGCACTCCAGAAGCCACCCCAGCTTCAGTAATTATCTTAAATACGCCAATCTCCGCAGTATTACTTACGTGCGTACCTCCGCATAATTCCATAGATACACCAGGGAAATCGATGACGCGGACTTCATCACCGTATTTTTCCCCAAACATCGCCACAGCACCCCTAGCTTTGGCTTCGGCTAAGGGTAATACTTCGATTTTGGCGGAGTGGGCTTCAGAAATCCAGGTGTTAATCTGTTCTTCTACTTGTTGAACTTCTTCCGGTGTTAAGGCGCGGGGACAGTTGAAGTCAAAGCGTAGTCTGTCGAAGGATACCAAAGAACCGGCTTGAGATATGCCCTCATCGACGATTTTCTTTAACGCCGCTTGTAGTAAATGGGTGGCTGTATGGTTCGCTTGGGCGCGACGACGACAAGCCCAATCAATTTGGGCGGTGACGCTATCGCCTACGCAGAGTGTTCCGCGTTCGATGCGTCCGAAGTGGACAAAGAAATCGGATTCTTTCTTCACATCTTCCACGCGCACAACTACACCATCACCGGAAATATAACCGCGATCGCCTATTTGTCCCCCTGATTCGGCATAGAATGGGGTTTGGTTGAGGACTATCTGCACCTCTGTTCCGGCTTCGGCTGCTTCTTGGGAAACACCATCAACTAATAAAACTTCGACTTTTGCTGTTGCGGCTGGTTGGGTATAACCTAAAAATTCTGTCGCGTGGATATGTTCAGCGAGTTTGTCCAGAGAACCTTGCACTGTTAAGTCGATGGTTTCGTGTGCGGCTTTGGCGCGTTCGACTTGCTTTTGCATCTCGACATTAAAGTCGTCTTCATCAATAGTCAGGTTATTTTCCGCCGCGATTTCTTGGGTAAGTTCTAAGGGGAAGCCGTAGGTGTCGTACAGTCTAAACGCACTTTCACCACTAATCACGGTTTTGCCTTGCTTTTTCACCTCGGCGATGATTTCTGCTAGGAGTTTCTCGCCTCTATCTAAAGTTTTGAGGAAATTAGCTTCTTCGCGTTGCAATTCGGCTTTGATTGCCGCTTCTCTTTGGCGCACATTGGGGTATGCTGATTCAGAAAGAGCGATCGCAGTTTCGGCAACTTGGTTAATAAATTCGCCACTAATCCCAATTAATCTGCCATGACGCACCACTCGCCGAATTAATCGCCGCAATATGTAACCCCTCCCCACGTTGGAGGCGCGGATTTCATCTGCAATCATGTGAACCACGGAACGAACATGATCCCCGATGACTTTTAAAGAAACTTTGGTGTTCTCGTCGCTGCTGTGGTAATTGATCCCCGCGATTTTGGCGGCTGTTTCGATAATGGGGAAAATTAAATCTGTTTCATAATTATTCGGTACTTGTTGGAGAATTTGCGCCATTCTCTCCAAACCCATACCAGTGTCGATGTTTTTATTTTGCAGAGGTGTTAAGTTACCTTCGGCATCCCGGTTATATTGCATAAACACCAAGTTATAAAACTCGATGAATCGGGTGTCATCTTCTAAATCTATATTCTCATCGCCCAGTTCTGGGTGAAAATCATAATATATTTCGGAACAAGGGCCACAGGGGCCAGTGGGGCCAGATACCCAGAAGTTATCATCTGCACCCATGCGTTTAATTCTGGCTGCTGGTACGCCGATTTGATCCCGCCAGATAGCAAAGGCTTCGTCGTCTTCTTCAAAAACGCTGACTACTAAACGTTCCTTGGGTAAGCCAAACACCTCCGTAGAGATTTCCCATCCCCAAGCGATCGCTTGTTCTTTAAAATAGTCACCAAAACTAAAATTACCCAGCATCTCAAAAAATGTATGATGCCGTTTGGTGCGTCCGACGTTCTCAATATCATTGGTACGGATGCACTTTTGGGAAGTTGTCGCCCGCTTAAATTCTGGTGTGCGCTGCCCCAAGAATATCGGTTTAAATGGTAGCATCCCCGCGATCGTCAGCAGCACAGTAGGATCTTCTGGTACTAGGGAAGCACTGGGTAAAATTTGGTGTTCCCTTTGAGCATAGAAGTTAAGGAATTTAGCGCGGATTTCGTTACCGCCGATGGACTGGGGGTTTGAAGACATGGGAAGAAATGACAAACTAATTTTATTTAACGAGTAGGGGTGAGTGGAAGCAGGCAAAAGTTAAGAAAAAAGAATAGTTATTTAATCAGCTTTTTGCCTATGTCATGATTAGGGCTTTATTTACGCCTTGCTGTAATAGGAACTAGAGCCTAAAGTCTAGTATGTTTACGGGCTTAACACCCCGCCACCGCTAACAGCACACTGGTTAACATCCCGCTACTGCTCACAGAACTCTATATATTTTTGCATTTTGTTTCCCTTTGCTGCCACAAATTTGCGGTTTTTCAGCAGTTCTATGTCTGTATGATTTCTGGAATCTACCTGACAGTAGATGTAGAACTAATACCAATTCGCAATTCGCAATTCGCAATTCGCAATTCGCAATGGACTAACGTCCCGCTACGCTAACGCAATTCGCAACGATGCTCCCGCCTTGCTCCGCTAACGCAATTAAAAAACTTAGATGCGGCAAAGCTTTCACGGATTACATCCGTATCAAGGTTTTCGTGAATAGGTATAAACCATCATTACATTGTTAAAGAATTCCCTCTCCCAGAGGGAGTTGATTTAAGTAATAATTTTTGATTTTAAAGTGACAAATATAGCTATAGATGAATACGTATTACAGGAAATACTCAGATGAATTTAAATTTAGCATTAAAAATATAGGACTCATATTTGATTTCTGAAAAACCGAATTAGCTAGAGGCTTGACATATAAAGGTTTGCTGATCAGTATACTTAGCAAGATTCAAGTACGATTCCTATATCCAGTACGTAAGTCTGCAATATCTCGAATGTGAGACAAACAATTTATATACATCACTGTTTTCCACAATTCCGGTCAATTACTAAAAGTAGTTGTGACTTATTTGCAGTGTTAATTCATGAGGTCACTGGAAGAATTAACGGTTGATAAGTAATATTTAACAGCATACGCAAAAGAATTTACAAATTTGAGAGGTGTGAAAAGATATTTGTCTTTCAAAACTTTAGATACACTATTTTTTTACAACTTGCAATATATCCCTATATAAATACAATCTCAAATCTCCAAATCTCACGCCCAGATTTTTTTCCGAGACGCTAATGTAGTTGGGGTCAATTCAAAATCAGTCTTAAAATTTTGAGCTACTGCGTGGGACTGGTTTCCTGGCTTGTAGCAATTGGTGTTTCTGCGGCGGTAAACCTACCTATAGAACTTTCCACAAAGTCCAAAATTTTTTGACTGGCTTTTCATAAAAAAAAGGTGATATTCCTTCAGGATATTTGCTTGTTTTTTATTAAAATTTTACATTTATCTAAAAGTATATAACTTTACAGTAAAATTTAGATTTTTTGTGTGTATTCCATAATAAAACGATGTTTTTACGCGAAAGCACGTATACATAAATTGTATATGTGAAGAGAAAAAATATGTATTTTTCGTTATTTATACTGATGCTGTAGACTTGAGCATTAATATCATAATTATATGTAAGTAATATTTTAGTTTTTTGAGGTTTAAATCATACATTTATGATCATTTTAAGCTGTCTCAAATAATTACATATTTATAAAGAAAGTATTAATATAATTACCTATACTATGTTCAGTATTTTCACTGTTTGAAAAATAAAAAAGTTGATTACTTATTAATGAAAATCAGTGAATATAATCCGGCTTTTATTATGTTTATACACAGGTATTAAGAGGATATTAAGCTTTAAGAAATTTACTTTTTTTGAGTTAAGAATGTATATATATATACAGACATAATTGGAGAAGAGTAAAGCTATAGATTTGGCAGAAATCAACTCAAATATTAGCAAGAACAAAGGCGAAAAGCACAGCAATGAAAACCAGCATTCTGGTCTTTGGAAGTCATGAATTTCTTGCCACACTTCCTGATCAGATTCACGATGTCAGCACTTTTAATGTAAAAGTGTCTATTGACTTTAATCAGGCGGTGTCGCACATCCAAATTGTGCAGCCAGATGTCATATTTGTGCAGGCAAGTTGTCAGGATAGCATCAAAGTTTGTCGATGGTTGAAAGAACAAAACCAGCTATCTTGGATACATTGTATTTTGGTAGAGGATCGTCCCCAGCAGCTCATTGAGAAAGGCCAAAGCAGTTGGGAGTGGGAGTTTGAAATGATGGCTCATGCACTCAATCAAGGAGCAGATGCTTATATTTGGTTATTAACTGAAGAGAATAATAATCGCCTAACAACTGCCACCAAAAGTTTAATTCTCAGTCAATTAACAGTTGGTGTGCGGAAAGTCAAAAAATATCGCGAGTTGATGAATACAAATGATATTCTCTCAGCGATCGCCCTTGCAGATTCACTCACAGATTTAAATAATCGTCGCGCCCTAGAATGGGATTTACCCAGACAAATCAATAAAGCCCGTAGTCAAGATACTCCCTTAAGCTTGATTATTTTGGATGTAGACTTTTTCAAAAGAGTGAATGATCAGCATGGGCATTTGGTAGGCGATCGCCTATTGCAATTACTGTGTAGTCGGCTACGTCATAATTTACGTAGTCAAGACACAGCTTTTCGCTATGGAGGAGAAGAATTTGTTGTCCTTTTACCCTACACTAACAGTGATGAAGCTTTAACTGTCGCTGAACGTCTGAACCGGATAGTTAGAGAACAACCCTTTGCAATTAACAGTCAGTTACATTTGCAGATCACTATTAGTTTAGGTGTAGCCAGTTTGCAACCCGACGACGACGAAAAAGGGATAAATTTGTTACATCGTGCTGACCAGTGTCTCCTAGCTGCAAAAGCATCTGGTAGAAACAAAGTCATTACTTGGGGAGAATATTCTCAAACTTCGAGTTTAGAGACGGTTTCTGGAATGAGTAGGGGTATGGGGGTGTAGGGGTATAGGGGTGTAGGGGTGTAGGGGTGTAGGGGGATGGGGGTGTAGGGGTGTAGGGGTGTAAGGGTGTAGGGGTATAAGGGTGTAGGGGTATGGGGGTGTAGGGGTGTAGGGGTATAGGGGTGTAGGGGTATAGGGGAACGAATGAATATCAAGTATTCTTCCCCTACACCCTTATCCCAATTTTGGATTTTGGATTGAAAACCAATATTCAGAGGCTATTCCAGAGGCTCAAAACCATACTACCTATTACACCTCATTCACCATAGCTTTTTCGCAGTCTGCAACTGTACCGCGCTGTCTCATCACCTGGACTAAAGCTTGGTAACTAGACCAGTTCTGCTCTAAAAGAGTTTTCGCTTGGAGGGCGTGAAATCTTTTCTTTTGTTGATAGTTTGATTCTGAAAAACCCAAAACTTTTAACACACTAGCTAACTTACTTTGATCATCAGTACCACCTTCTGCACGATCATATACTAGGCTTTCTGCGGCGATCCCCGCCATCCAAACAGTGCAGTAACGATCTAGCATTTGGGTGGTGATTTTACCTTGCTGTAGTTGCAAAGCTATTTCTTGATCATCAAAAGTTACACCACCTTGGCCTGGTTGTCCTTGTTTCAGAGCTTCCCATGCACTGAGGGTATAGCCTGTGACGGGAATTCCCAACAGGTGGGCGACTAAGAAATGTCCAGCTTCGTGGTGAATAATGCGATCGCGATGTTGTGGAGAAAATCCCGCAATCCAATCTAACAGCAGCGCACCACCCTTACCTTGCAAACTGAAACTATCAATAGTGGCTATCCCCAAAATTGTGAAAGTCGTAATTGCTGGAATTGCAGGGGATAAGTTAATTAAAGGCCCCAACAAAGCTGATAGCGTCATCAGAAACACAGATATGGCAACTAGATTAAGGGCGGTTTGGCTCATAATGGGGGCTGGGGATTGGGGATCGGGGACTGGGGACTGGGGATTGGGGACTGGGGATTGGGAAAACAGGAGAAGCGAGGGTGCAGAGGAAGAATGATTTTGTACTCAGCACTGGAACACTTACTATATTTTGAGCTTAATCTTTCTTAAATTATATTAATCAATGCGTTGCATATCTCAATGTTAAAAATGAAAAAGAAGCTTCAAAATGAAAAAGCAGGGGAGCAGGGGGAAAATCATCCATAAGGGGTGAGGTTTCAATATTTCGCCACGTTTGTAAAATACCTACACCTGTAAGCCCCCTGCCTCTTATCAAATTTAGTCCCCAATCCCCAATCCCCAATCCCCAATCCCCAATCCCCAATCCCCAATCCCCAATCCCCAATCCCCAATCCCCAATCCCCAAAACTGAAAGATGATGAGATTACAGGCAAAGTCACTAGGTGAGAATCCTCAAGATTGGTTTTGGCCGTTCTGGTTGGCTTTGCCACTTTATCCCTACTACAAACGGCGGACAATTTGTCAAGAGGTAGTAAAAGATACTATTTGGACGTTTGATCAACTGCATGGCATTCTTTACGCCATAGTTCCTATTCGCATGACGGTGATCAAACTAGATGCAGGTGGTTTGTTGGTTTATGCACCTGTGGCGGCAACATCAGAGTGTATCAAACTAGTTAAGGATTTGGTTGCTAGGCACGGTGAAGTTAAGTACATTATTTTGCCGACTAGTTCGGGTTTAGAACATAAAGTATTTGTGGGGCCATTTGCGAGATGTTTTCCTCAAGCCCAGGTATTTATTGCCCCTCACCAGTGGAGTTTCCCCTGGAATATGCCCCTGAGTTGGCTAGGGTTTCCTCAAAAGCGCACACAGATATTACCAGAGGATAGTAGTCAAGCTCCCTTTGGTGATGAGTTGGACTATGCAATTTTAGACATTAATTTGGGGGGAGGCGCATTTGTAGAGGTGGCGATGTTGCATAAGCGATCGCGTACTCTCTTAGTTACTGATACAGTATTATCCATATCCGAAGATCCACCAGCCATCAGCCAATTAGACCCCTACCCGTTGCTATTTCACGCTAGGGAACACGCACAGCAAACAATAGCAGATAACCCCACCAACCGCCGCCAAGGATGGCAACGCATTTGCTTATTTGCCATTTACTTTCGTCCTAGCACTCTGCAAATCACTGGTTTATGGCAGATGTTTCGTGATGCTATGCAAGCACCAGATCACTCACATAAAGCTTACTTTGGCTTATTTCCGTTTTGCTGGCAAGAAAACTGGCAGCATTCATTTAACGCACTGCGAGGTCATGGTAGACCATTTGTCGCTCCTATTTTACAAACTCTGATTCTGCCTCAAGACCCAAATCAAGTAATTAACTGGGCAAATCAAATTGCCAAATGGGATTTTCAGCAGATTATCGCCTGTCATTTTGATGCACCATTTGCTGCGAGTCCCGATGAATTTCGTCAAGCCTTTGCTTTTCTGGAGAACAACTCTTCTAGGATGAGTCAGCAACCTCTACTAGAAACAGATATGCGATTCATCAAGGAGTTAGAAAGTAATTTAGTACAGCGAGGTATCGCCACACCAGCTAAAAATCGGACTTAGGCAATTGGGAAAGCAAAAGGTAAAAGGAAAAACTGAAAAGATGATTGTCTTTTACCTTTTACTTGGTAAATTTAATGCTTAGATGCAATATGGGGTTTAACAGTTAGTAAACTCATAGCAAATAAACCTAAACCCAAAATAGTAGCAGGTTCAGGTATAGTAGCATATCTCAGACTTACAAAATTAATCCCTAAAGCCCGATTTTTGATACTACTACTAATCACGATTTTGGAAATGTTAGCCACTTCACTCTCTACTCCTAAAAAAGCAGCAGAGTTATCAATTTCCAATGATGATTTTGCTGGTTTTGAAAAAGTATTTAAAAGGTTATCTTGAGCATCAAACGCTTGAATAAATGCGATGGCTTCCTCTAATTGATCATCAACTGCCAATTGTGTACCAACAGCTAACACTGGCTGGTTAAATTTAATTGTGATTGGCCCTGGATTCCCCTCAGCCGGGAATCTTCCAGGAATTAAACCTGTAAGTAACACAGCATCACCCAAAGAAAAATTTGCAGGAACACTAGTTGTTACAGGAAAGACAAAAGGCGATGTAAATCTTGGGTTATTTAAATTAGGAATATCTACACTGTATCCCAATTTTTTTTGTGATTCACCTGTAAAAGAATAAGGTAAAAACTTAGCAATAGTATCAGGTGCAATGAGGTCAGATACACCAAAATCTAAACTAGCCCAATCGATTTGATCATTAGCATTTAAAGCGTCTCTTTGATTGACAAATGATGCTGCTTGTGCGGGTAATGTAGGCAATGCCAAGGTCAATAACCAGCCAGTAGTAGCTAAAGAGCTTTTTAAAAGTTTTGTTGTCATTATCTGTTATTAAAAATGTTAGTAACATATTACACTAATCAAAATCAAACAAATGTTACTTCCAAAACCCTTACACCCCTACACCCTCATACCCTTACACCCCTTCTGAACAAATAACCTGTATAAGTCCTTTCGGAAATAGGGTTCTAGGTATATAGGGGTATGAGATGGTATACCGAACTTTTTAATTACGGCTTTCACCACAAAAATCTCTTGTCAAGTATTTGCAAAAAATATTTACATAATGTTATATTTAGTTACACAGCAAGCACAGAAAACAAAAACATCATGAACAAAGGCTTTACGATGAACGAACTTGGTCAACTCAATAACTTTGCAATTGAACCGAAAGTGTATGTAGATCAAACCCCAAGAGCAGGTTTCACTGAGTATGCGGAAAAACTCAATGGACGTTTAGCAATGCTTGGCTTTGTCGCACTCATCGCTGTAGAAGTGATTACAGGACAAGGCTTGATTGGATGGTTAACAAACCTGTAGATAATTTTGACGAACTAAGAATTTTGTCCACTGAATAATAAGGAAAGCAATTTATGAGAACTGATTTTGATTTTCCCAAAAAAGATTTAATCGGCCCTGTGGTTTTTCGTCCTGAATTTAACGAATTTAAAACTATTAATGCTAACGAAGCTTGGTCATTATTTTTCAGTGCAGGTCAGGATGATAAGGGATTGGGGGAACAACCAGAATTAGGTAGATTTTTCACTAACCTTTTAATTGCTGTAGGTGTAGCGGGAACTATTTGGGCAAGTGTCTTTAGCAATTTGGGTTAAATTTAAGCAACTTAAAAGAAGTCTTAGTTATCTTGACTAAGACTTCTTTGTGTCATGATTTGTCAAAAATATATATTTTCTAGCATTGCTATGGTAATTTATAGCTAGCAACGCGTATATTCAATTCGCCGCTTTGTGGATTTTGGCTAAATACAAACGCCCCTTCTTCCTTTTCTCCTCCAGATAGAAAATCAATTTGTTGTTCTCCTGTTTCTTCTACCTGGCTGCTAACTTTTAACGTGGCGATAATTTGTACTGATTCAGCCGTTTCTCCGCCGGAGTTGACAACTTCAAAGGGAACATAAAATTGACCGTTTACCTTTCTAATAGTTTGCTTCTTATTGACGGAAATGATTGGTGGTTGATTTTTTTCATTAATCCAGATATATCCTACTAGACTAATAATAATTGCCAGGATAAATAAGGAGATGCTCAAAGTTATCCACTCGGCTGGAGTGCGTTCTACTTTTGATTCTGATTGACTCATATGGCTAACCTACCTGCTGCGCCGCCAATAGTTGCAGGTAATCCTAAAATTAAAGTATTTTCTAACCACATACTCCAAGGATTGGAGAAGCTTAATTTATGAAAAAACCACAGCATAAAAGCACTGGCTATTAACGAAACTAAATAAGAAATAACTGTTTCACTTAATGGTCTTTGAAAAATACCTTTTTGCTGTTTCCGCTTTTGCTGATCAGAAAAACCCGCTTGAAAAACAATTGCATAAGAAATCACTAAAGATGCTGCCATAATTGCCAAAAGCCAGGGTGCTGAAACCGCAGCTACAATCATGGTAACTTCATCTGTAGGAGCAATATTAAATGCAATGACGGTTGCACCAATCAGAGTAGCACCTAAGTCTGCAAAAGTAGCGTTCAAATTACTCGGTTTCTGGTGATTGTTGTGACTGGATTCTTGATTATTATTACTTTCACCTAAAAATTGGTTAGCTAGTGCTACACCAAAAGTAAAAGGAACACTTTCAAAAATAATTTTGCCAATCGCTTCCTTTAGGGAGGTTGCAATTGTTATCTCTCGTAATAATATCAACATCAATGCAGAACAAATGATGCCAATAGCTATGGCTTCTATTGTATCTGTGATGGATTCATAAGGTCGTTTACGACGTTGAATTTTCCGAAATCCTTCTGTTTTATTGAGTAGAAACACTACAACAAACATTAAAGCGATCGCACTCATCATCAGTTGTGCTTTGACGAGCGATCCTACCCACCAAACTTCCATAGTATATAACAAGGGGATGCCAAATAAAAAACCTCCACAAGCACCCCGAACAATATCATTTAGCTCACTTTTAAAGCTATTGTGCTTATGCTTGACTGCCAATCTTACTATTTCCTTTGCCTAACCCATGATGATTAAGCTCTGATATTTTTATTTTTTATTCATCTCTCTAGAGTAATTAAATTATGAGATAGATAATCTATCTAGAGACAGTTATCAATTAAACAGTTAAGTATGTGACTGAATGACCACAAACTAAGAAAGTAAAATTGCTGACACATCATTGTCATAGTAATGTCATATGCAAGTTATTAAAAATCTAAAATTTATCAAAAAATTAGCTATTTTCTGTCTTTAGTCAGACTTAAAACCACTGATTTTTATTTATTCTACGTAAATAACGGCACGATTGAATACACATATAGAACACAGATAAATTGCTTTATCTGTGTTTATTTAAGTTTTTACGTGTCTAAAATCTAGGTTGGCAGCTTACGCTACCCTAGAAAGCAAAATTATCATTTAGAGGTTACTATGTCAGAATTGATTCAGGCAATACTGGATAGTGAAGAAAAAAGTGATTTACGTTGCTTTGTGAGTCAATTACGCCAAAAGGAACAGAATTATTTACTGCGTAATGACATCTTGAATGAGTATCAAGAATACTGCAATAAATTCGACAAACCAGAGACGTTTTATACTTCTTCTCATTTGGGTAAATTAATTTACTATACCCAAGAGATTATTCAAGAAGATTCAAATTTGTGTTTTATTATTCGTGCCAAAATTGCGAGTCAACAAGTGTATCGACTCACAGCAGACTTAGATGTAGAAGCAATGACAGTACAGGATTTATTAGATTTGCGCGATCGCTTCGTCAATAAGTTTCATCCCCAAGATGGTGATCTGCTAGAGTTAGACTTTGGCCCTTTTTACGACTACACTCCAGTCATCCGCGACCCAAAAAATATCGGTAAGGGTGTACAGTTCCTCAACCGCTACCTCTCCAGCAAACTATTTCAAGATGCTAGACAATGGCTAGAAAGTCTATTTAACTTCCTACGCCTACATCATTACAACGGTGTCCAACTATTAATCAACGATCGCATTCAATCACAACAACAACTCTCACAGCAAGTTAAAAAAGCCATCAACTTTGTCAATAACCGACCCAACGATGAACCCTATGAACGTTTCCGTCTGGAATTGCAAACTATGGGTTTTGAACCAGGTTGGGGTAACACAGTTTCCCGTGTGCGAGACACCTTAGAAATTCTGGATGAATTAATCGACTCACCAGACCCCCATACCCTAGAGGCGTTCATCTCTCGCGTCCCGATGATTTTTAGAATCGTCTTAGTGTCAGCACATGGTTGGTTTGGACAGGAGGGGGTTTTAGGTCGTCCTGACACCGGTGGTCAGGTGGTGTATGTCCTCGACCAAGCCAAGAATTTAGAAAAGCAACTGCAAGAAGATGCTATTCTCGCCGGTTTAGAGAGGTTAAATGTCCAGCCAAAAGTGATCATTCTGACGCGTCTGATTCCCAACAGTGATGGGACTCTTTGTAACCAACGCCTCGAAAAAGTCCACGGAACAGAAAACGCCTGGATTTTGCGTGTCCCTTTGCGGGAATTTAACCCCAACATGACGCAAAACTGGATTTCCCGATTTGAGTTTTGGCCTTATTTAGAAACCTTCGCCATTGATGCGGAACGGGAACTACTAGCAGAATTCCACGGGACACCAGATTTAATTGTGGGTAACTATACCGACGGGAATTTAGTAGCGTTTTTGTTAGCGCGACGGATGAAAGTCACCCAATGTAATATCGCCCATGCTTTAGAAAAATCCAAATACTTGTTTAGTAACTTGTATTGGCAAGATTTGGAAGATAAATATCATTTTTCTTTGCAATTTACTGCTGATTTAATTGCGATGAATGCAGCTAACTTCATCATCAGCAGTACCTACCAAGAAATCGTCGGGACAGGAGATAGCATCGGACAGTACGAATCTTACAAATGTTTCACCATGCCAGAGTTGTATCATGTGGTGAATGGGATTGAATTATTTAGTCCCAAGTTTAATGTTGTACCTCCTGGGGTGAACGAAAACGCTTATTTTCCCTATACACGCTATGAAGATAGGGTAGAAAGCGATCGCGATCGCCTCGCCGAAATGCTATTTACTTTAGAAGACCCTAGCCAAATCTTCGGTAAACTTGATGACCCCCACAAGCGTCCGATTTTCTCAATGGCGCGTCTCGACCGCATTAAGAACCTGACCGGTTTAGCCGAGTGTTTTGGACGTAGCAAAGAATTACAAGCACATTGCAACTTAATTTTAATTGCTGGTAAGTTGCGGGTAGAAGAATCAGACGACAATGAAGAACGGGACGAAATCGTCAAACTCTATCATATTATTGACGAATACAATCTGCACGGCAAAATTCGCTGGTTAGGGGTGCGCCTCTCAAAAAATGACTCTGGAGAAGTGTATCGCGTCATTGCAGATCATCAAGGAATCTTTGTCCAACCAGCATTATTTGAAGCGTTTGGTTTAACAATTCTCGAAGCAATGATTTCTGGACTACCAACTTTTGCGACTCAATTTGGAGGGCCATTAGAAATCATTCAAAATCAAGTTAATGGTTTTTATATTAACCCCACCCATATCGAAGAAACAGCCGATAAAATTCTCGAATTTGTCACTAAATGTGCAGAGAATCCCCAATATTGGAATGCAGTTTCTCAAAAAGCCATTGACAGAGTATACAGCACATACACTTGGAAAATTCACACCACCAAACTATTAACTTTAGCCAGAATTTATGGTTTCTGGAACTTTACATCCAAAGAAAACCGAGAGGATTTGTTGCGCTATCTGGAGGCGTTGTTCTATTTAATTTATAAACCAAGAGCGCAACAACTTTTAGCACAGCATCAATATCGATAATTATTAATTTAGTAATGGGTATAACCCATTACTAATTATCTGGAATATGCAGTTAATGAATACCAAGTTCTCGGCCCTACTACGCCATCCGCTTGCAGATTTCGCCGCACTTGAAAGGCTTTAACTGCACTTTCTGTAAATGCTCCATATACCCCATCAATGGGGACACGATAGCCATTTGCTACCAATAATCTTTGTAAGACTCTAACAGCACTACCTGAATGACCAAAACGTAAATTTGGTACATTACGAACAGACCTAGAAGTGCGTCTAGCAATCAAAATTTTACTTGGTGTTTGTTGTGCAATAAGCATGGGTTGACGTGGCGATTTGAGCCGCACAGCCTGAAAATTTTGAAATTCATCTACACTGTAAACATCCTTTTTTACAGGTGTTTGTCTACTTAGTGTATGTGAATTTTCGGTGTTGAAAGCTAATTCAATACTTGGGGAACTGTCACTTAGCAGCACGAATTCAGGCGGCGTGGTTTTTGCAGATGACACTAACTGATCTGATTCAATAGATGTAGCTTTTTTCACGCCATTGTCGAGCTGAATTACAGGCTGCTTGGGTACAATCGACGGAGATGTTTGCTGGATTGCTAATACACCCGTCATCAGCAGGACAATATCATTCATGTTATTTGATATCACTATCACCCATAATTCCTTTGACAGAAGAAAATCATCTATTCCGGAATAGTGATTACTGAAATTTCTGGAGTCAAATTTTGAGCAATTGCTAAAAATCAATAAATCATCAATAAAGCATGAAACATTTTCATCCCATCAGTTTTGGATGTTCCAACTTTTAGATGTAGCAGTATTTAAATTGTGATTAGTGATTTTTTTATCATGCAAATCACAATTTTAGTCATTGAATCAACTGTAAAATTACCTCAATGGAAAATTTTCTATATAGTCAACTTGATCAAGAATAATAAACTCTATATATCAAGGAAATTATTCCACCTTAAGCAGTATATATATATGTATATTTTTTGGTTGGAGTATAATATAATAATGTGGCTCGCTGGATAAATCCTAATAATAATGGAAGCAGATAGGTTAAACTCTGCTTCCAAGCATTTTGATTGAACTCACAGCCAAATTTTTAAAATAGTCCTAGTAGAAAAATCATCGTCAAACCACAGAAAGCTAATAAGGTAATAATCAAAATATTGCCTATACTGTGGTCAGTAGTGGTGATTTTGTGGGTATGTTCAGACATACGCATCGACCCCATTTTTATGACAATGTGTCATCAACACTTTGATAACTGTGTTGATGTAACTTTAATCTACCATTGACAATCGGTGGCTGTAGTCTGATGTACAAAAGCGATCGCAAATTGTAATCTCTGGAAAAACAGCGTAGAAATCCTTCGCGTTCTAGGCACAGAAGAGTTAGCATAGAACTTGTGCTTTGATGATCTCAGTATCAATACCCACAGAGAACGCAGTTAGACAAGCGATCGCTATGCTTCAGTATCCCAATCTCGAACAAGCGTTAAAATATCACTTCGGTTATGATAACTTTCGTCCAGGACAACGGCAAATTATCCAAGACGCGCTGCAAAATCGGGATTTATTGATAGTAATGCCTACGGGTGGGGGAAAATCTTTGTGTTTTCAGTTACCTGCACTGATGAAAACAGGACTGACTGTGGTGGTATCACCGTTAATTGCTTTGATGCAAGACCAAGTAGAAGCACTGCGAAATAATAATATCTCGGCTACCTTCCTCAATAGTAGTTTGAATCCCTATCAAGTGCGATCGCGGGAAGAAGCCATTGTCAATGGTAAGGTAAAATTACTCTACGTCGCCCCAGAAAAGCTGCTGAGTGAAAGATTTCTCCCATTTCTGGATTTAGTTCATGAAAAGATTGGCATATCGATATTTGCAATCGATGAAGCACATTGTGTTTCGGAATGGGGACATGATTTTCGTCCAGAATATCGTCAGTTAAAGTTACTGCGGAAGCGTTACGCCAATGTTCCGATGCTGGCGTTGACAGCCACCGCCACAGACCGCGTCCGGTCTGATATTATTCAACAATTAGGCTTAAAACAACCTAGTATTCATCTTGCTAGCTTTAATCGGCAAAATTTATATTACGAAGTTCGCGCCAAAAGTAAGCAAGCTTACGCTGAATTATTAGAATTAATTCGTGACACGGAAGGCTCAGTCATTGTTTATTGTTTAACACGTAAAAAGGTCGAAGAACTCACTTTTAAACTGCAAAACGATAAAGTTTCCGTCTTACCTTATCATGCCGGCTTACCTGACGATGAACGGAGTAGAAATCAAACACGATTTATTCGGGATGATGTGCGGGTGATGGTGGCAACTATCGCCTTTGGGATGGGAATTAATAAACCTGATGTGCGGTTAGTAGTTCACTTTGATATTCCCCGAAATTTAGAGAGTTACTATCAAGAATCAGGTAGGGCGGGAAGAGACGGCGAACCATCGCGGTGTACAATCTTTTTTAGTTTTGCTGATATTAAAACCATTGAATGGAGTATTGACCAAAAAACCGAACCCCAGGAACAATTGATTGCCAGACAACAACTCCGGCAGATGATCGACTATGCTGAAGGGACAGATTGTCGGCGGACAATTCAACTAGGTTATTTTGGTGAACGCTTTGCAGGTAATTGTGCTAATTGTGATAATTGTCGCCATCCCAAACCTTTAGAAGATTGGACAATTGAAGCCATGAAGTTTTTATCTTGTGTGGCGCGATGTAAAGAAAGATTTGGGATGTTACACATTATTGATGTGTTGCGTGGGGCAAAAAAAGAGAAGATTATTCAATATGAACATGATAAACTTTCTACCTACGGTATAGGTAAAGATAGAACCGCAGATGAATGGCGAATGTTGGGAAGATCGCTTTTACATCAAGGTTTATTAGAACAGACTACCGATGGTTATTCTGTACTGAAATTAAATGCGTTAAGTTGGGAAGTGATGCGCCGTCAACGCCAAGTTTTCTTATCTGTTCCTGTAGCGCAAAAAGTGCGGTTAGTCCCCGATAATCCTAAAGCTGAGATTGCAGAAGCATTATTACAGAGATTGCGATCGCTGCGTAAACAATTAGCCGATGAACAGTCTGTACCACCTTATGTAGTTTTTCACGATTCTACTTTGAAATTAATGGCACAGGTACAGCCGAAAAACTTAACGGAATTCGGTAAACTTTCTGGGGTAGGTAGTCATAAACTCGCCCAATATGGAGAAAAGTTTCTCTCAGAAATTCGCGCCTATATTCAAGAAGAAAATTCGACCACTAAGACTAATGGATATACACCATCACTCAGCTTAGTCTCTGGGACTGAATTACAGACATTACAGTTACATCAACAAGGCTTAAATATTGCTCAAATTGCTCAAAAACGTAATTTAAGCCCGGCTACTATTGCTAGTCATTTAGAAAAACTCATCGAAAAAAATCAGCCTGTAGACTTAAATCAATTAGTCCCTTTAGAACATCAACAAAAAATTTGGCAAGTTTTAGAAGTGCTGGGTGATATTCCCTTAACGCCAATTAAAGAACAGTTAGGCGGTAGTTATACCTTTGATGAGATTCGCCTAGTGCGGGAAAAATGGCGACGACAACGGAAGTAGTTTAAGGGGATTGGGGACTGGGGATTAATTTAGCGATCGCATCTATGAAAACTACTATTGTAGAGAAGTTGTTTGTTTGTAGCTTTTTTTGGTGATTTGCAATTGTTAATTTTTGAGGTGCGATCGCTGGCTGCTATTCTAAGAAGCTATGTCTACATAACTGGGAATACTAGAAGCAGTATCTTGTAGTTCTGTGGCAGATTTTGATGTACTGGGCTTCTGATTTTTTGTAGCTAAAACTACAGACAGGAGTTTTGGCAACGTCAGACACACAACTGTATTTACTAGAGTCAAGAGGACACCATCAATTGAACTCATAGATTTACCCCTCTTTACAAATTTTTTGTCTAATTCTCATCATAGTGTGAATTGCCAGTTGCATCATTGATTACACATTTTGATTTTCTTCTGATATCTATAAGTTTCTTCTATATATATTTTTGTGAAGCGCACTTCCAAATTCAAAGTTAGTAGTCAGGACTTTAGTCAGATAAAAAATCAGCAATTATTCTGAACAAAGGATCAGGGAATCAAAAAACTGCCTTCATAAGCTAATCATCATTCATTTTTCCAGACTGATTCGTTTGTAGTAAGGGCTTTAGCCCTGGCTTTACGCAACTTAAATGCTGATTAGCTTACCATACTGATATATAGGAATCCGCTTTGATTATTGAAATGATTTGCGTAGGAAGGGAACAGGGAACAGGGAACAGGAAAAGAAGTAACAGGGGTGTACCGAGTTTTTTCAGAAATCAAATATGAGTCCTATAGCAGTGTGACATCTAATTTTACTCATCTATGCGGTTGCTAATCGCCTGCACTAATTCCTCAAATTCTGTCTCGCTGTGAATGTCGGGGGTGAGGGTGTTCATATCTTTCAACAGGTCGATAATTTCGGCAATTGTGTTGCGAATTTCGGTATATTGATCAATTTCTTCTCGAAATCCCTGTAAATTAGCGGCGGAAACTCCTTTCATAGCTTCATCTAATTCTTTGATTTGGTCTTCCCAATGTTTAATATATTTAAGTCTTTCAATAGGTTTATAAATTTGGGCATCTGCTAACACAATCGGGAAAATTCGGTGATAAAACTCACCATTCTTAGCAATTTGCACCAGTTCAAACATACAATTAGGCGATTTTAAATATTTATCACTAATCACAGCAATTACACATTTACCGTGTCCAATTTTTTCCATAAAGGCTTTGATTAGACCTTTGTAACCCAAGTCTCGCTTATCTCTAATAATGGTGATACCTTTAGTTTGTAAAATTTCGTCTAAACGATTAACATAGGTTTCGCTTTCTCCACCCCAAGCATAGGAGATAAAAATTTCTTTCTCATATTCTGATATAGATGAATTAGTCATTTTAGGTTGTTCCCTCTCTTGTTCTAATTCCTTTTGTAAAGGTGTAACTTGAGGATTAATTTCCCCATATTCTCGTTCGGAAGTGAACATAACATCATCAATTAATCTACGCACATCTACCATTTCATAACTGTTTTCGCATTCAACTTGGTAGCGACGAGCGTTTAAACGTTTGTTGAGTGAGTCTAAAGAATAAAAATGAGGAATTGGCAGATTTATGCACATTTCACAGTTACAGGGAACTAGGGTTTGATATTTTAAAGTTTCATAAGACTTGTGGATTTTTTCTAGTTCATGGGTGACAACTGCCATGAGTTCTTTTTTGCGATTTCCTGTTACACGGATTTTAATTTCTCGTTGATTGTAATTTTCTATGACTTCGGCGCGGGTTTGGTCTTTGTGGAGAACAACGCCTGTTTTCCAAACGTGTGTTTGCCATTCAATCCAAGGGTGTGTTTCCACAATAAAACGGGTAATCATACCTTTGGGCATGAACTCATAGGTGTAGCGAAGTATTAAATTGTTGGTGTCGTCCCAGGTATAATCAGGTTGTTCAATGGAGAGTAATTGCGGCGCGATGTAAGTACCAGGACGACTAGGAATTTCGTAACATAGTTTGAACCGCATCATTAATTGCAGCAGTTCATCTCGCATTTCGGCATATTCACGACTTTTCCAAATATTTTCAAGGTCATCCCGTGTAAAACAACCAAGGTTTTGCTTGACAGTATCATTATCTAAAACTTTGTAAACCGCAGTAGTTCCCCATTCTGGTTTGAGGATGACGTAGTGTTTGAGTGTGGCATCATCTTGGAAGTGGAGAAAAACACCGAGGTCGTGCAAATAGCTGCTCAACCGCAGCATATCTTTGCGGTCTGTTAAATTATTGACTCGGCAAAGATGACAGTATTCTTCTTGGGTGATGTAATTACGAGAATAGTTTTCTAATGCGGCTCTGACTCTTACCCAAAGTTTTGGTAGCGGTGTCCCAACATGAGGAAGCCTGCTGATGTAAAGCTGAATTGCGTCTTTAATTGCGGCTAAACCGCGATTAGTGGCTAAGTTAGTAGCCAAAACTTCTTTGAGGTTGGTAAACTCTCCACGTAACTGGCGTTCATTAACTTCACATTGACAGTCTTGTTTTTCGTTTTTGATAATCAGAACTGGACTATTATCGCTGAGGAGTTCAACAACGTTGAGCCACCAGTAGAAATCAGTATTTTCTCTGCGGTCATCCGCTACTAAGGCATAGAGAGAACGCTTGCTAAGGAAGAATTGATGGGTCTGGTGATAAATTACCTGTCCGCCAAAATCCCAGATATTCACACGAAAGTCTTTACCGTTAGGTTGGGTAAAGTGCCAACGGATAACCTCTATACCCTCGGTTGATTCTTCATCTGGTTGGAGTTGGTAATTTTCGTCTTGGATTTTCTTGGCTAGAGAGGTTTTACCTGCTCCCCCTTCGCCAACAATTAAGAATTTGACTTCATATAAAGGTTCAGTCGCGGTTGGGTCTTGTACTTGGAAATAGAAATCAAGGATTTCATTCACATCACCAGGCTCTCCAAATCTAATTTTCTTCGATTCCAAGATTTCGGGGGGAATGGGGACTGGATTTCTACGAAGATCCAGTTTTGTAAGGTTTTTTAGTTGCCGAATTTCCGGTGGCAGACTGCTCAGTTGATTCTCTCTGAGGTCGAGCGAGCGCAGGTTGACCAGTTGGACAATTTCCGGTGGCAGACTGCTCAGTTTATTACCAACGAGGTCGAGCGATACCAGGTTGACCAATTGTCTAAATTCCGGTGGCAGACTGCTCAGTTGATTACGAACGAGGTCGAGCAATAGCAAGTTTTTTAGTTGTCCAATTTCCGGTGGTAGACTGCTCAATTGATTATTGCTGAGGTCGAGCGAGCGCAGGTTTTTTAGTTGTCCAATTTCCGGTGGTAGACTGCTCAATTGATTATTGTAGAGAGAGAGCGATTGCAGGTTTTTTAGTTGTCCAATTTCCGGTGGTAGACTGCTCAGTTGATTAGCAAGGAGGTAGAGCGATTGCAGGTTTTTTAGTTGTCCAATTTCCGGTGGCAGACTCCTCAGTTGATTATTGCTGAGGTCGAGCGATTGCAGGTTTTTTAGTTGTCCAATTTCCGGTGGCAGACTCCTCAGTTGATTATTGCTGAGGTCGAGCGATTGCGGGTTTTTTAGTTGTCCAATTTCCGGTGGCAGACTCCTCAGTTGATTACTGCGGAGGTGGAGCGATCGCAGGTTGACCAGTTGGACAATTTCCGGTGGCAGACTGCTCAGTTGATTCCAACCGAGGTTTAGCGATTGCAGGTTGACCAGTTGGACAATTTCCAGTGGCAGACAGCTCAGTTGATTAATGTTGAGGTTTAGCGATTGCAGGTTTTTTAGTTGTCCAATTTCCGGTGGCAGACTCCTCAGTTGATTACTGCTGAGGTCGAGCGATCGCAGGTTGACCAGTTGGACAATTTCCGGTGGCAGACTGCTCAGTTGATTACTGAGGAGGTCGAGCGATTGCAGGTTGACCAGTTGGACAATTTCCGGTGGCAGACTTCTCAGTTGATTACCACCGAGGTCGAGCGATTGCAGGTTGACCAGTTGGACAAATTCCGGTGGCAGACTCCTCAGTCGATTACTGCTGAGGTCGAGCGATCGCAGGTTGACCAGTTGGACAAATTCTAGTGGCAAACTCCTCAGTTGATTTTTGTAGAGATTGAGCGATCGCAGGTTGACCAGTTGGACAATTTCCGGTGGCAGACTGCTCAGTTGATTATCTTGGAGGTGGAGCAATTGCAGGTTAGTAAGTTGACCAATTTCCGGTGGCAGTGTTGTTAAGCCTTTGAAAGAAAGGTCTAATTCCGTCACATTGTCTTTGGCAGCTTGTGCAATAATTTGCAGCAGTTCTTCTTTGGTCATTTACACCGTTGAAATTGATTGTCTCACCTATTTTTTCAGTTCTGAAATCCCAAATCCCAAATCCAAAATTGATATAAGCTAGGGTACAAAAGCCAACACACCCACAGGAGAACCCGAACCACCACGTAATCTAAGAACTGCGAGTGCTAATGTAGTACCTTTGGGTGGTAACTGGTCTAAATTGGTCAAATTTTCTAACACAATACCAGACTTTGCCAAAACTAGACGGTTAGTTGCAAAGCCACTATCAATTCCCGGATCTACACCATGTGTATCAATCCCCACACCTGCAATTTGTCGTTGATTGAGTAAAAATTCTGTAGCATAACTGCTAAACCCTGGAAAGTGCATCATCCCTCCAGCATCTTGATTAAAAAATGCCTGTTTATCTCCCCATTTATGTTGCCAACCAGTGTAAAGTAGCACTACACTACCGCCTTCAATTTTGCCATATTCTCCTTCCCAAGCCAAAATATCAGCAATAGTTAAGGTGTAATCAGAATTATCAGCCGTAACTTGGCTAATATCAATAACTATCGCCGGCACAACCAATGATTCCGCAGGGTATTTATCAATACCGACACCATACGTCAAAAAACTATTAGGGGCGTTAATATGAGTAGCACTATGTTCACCTAACGAAAAACCCCGCAAATAATAGCCATCATCAGGAATTTCCGCCACAGTTGTAAACTTGACTGGCGGATCACCTGGCCATTGAGGGATATATTCATCAATGACATGACTCAGGTGTATAACTCTGGAATAGGTGATTTGCATAAAAGCAGAGAGTAAATAAAAGTTCGTAATTAAGTAGTAATTAAGTAGGGTGTGTTACGGCAGTGTGATGATTTGAGTGTGAGCGACAGTATAAATTGCCGTAACGCACCATGATTATGCGATGCGTTACGCATTTAAGCTTTACTTTATACATCATCTCTAAGAACTTCAATTCTCAAAAAAGGACTAAAGTCCTTACTACAAACTCAATCAATTTAATTTTTTTCTTCCCAAAATCCGAAAACTAGTAACTGAGTTTTGTAGCTGAAGCATACAAGCTTTTAAACATTACTTCTTATGAACACAAAAGCCCTTTCAGCTATTTTAGCTACAGTTACAGGAACCGCTTCCATATTAACTGCTACACTCGGAATCTCTCCTGCTGCCCACGCTGCAACCACACAATTTAGTTGTAGTGCTAAAAATGTATACATTGAGGTTTCGCGCCTCAACAATGGCGCACTACGCTACGCAGCATATAATATCCCTACAACTCTGCAACGTCCCAGTCTTTTACTCAATGGTGGCACAGCCAGACGCGACGGCGATGGCAATATAGTTTACAGATTTAGAAATGGTAATTATCTGTATGCTGCTGTGCAAGATGGTGGTTACGGCAAAGTTTTGGTTTACAGAAATAATCGATTAATTGCTACAAACTATTGTGGTGATGTCTAATACAATTCGCAATTCGCAATTCGCAATTCGCTATTCGCAATGTACTAACGTCCCGCTACGCTAACGCAATTCAGATACCATCTGGGTTTCAAGCTTTGCATCTGTTTCCTAATTTTGGATAATTGGTCTAATACTAGTTACAGTCTAAATATTGCCTAATTTTACAAACCCAGATTTACCCAGTCTGGGTTTTCGAGTGTGCCTATTTTACTCTGTTTAACCAGACTCTGCCATACCAACAGTATTTAGCTACTAGCTATCGGTTGTAATTGCTTAAAAATTTTTAATATAAATTCTCATCAAATAGTTCTAATGTAACTTTTTAGTGGTATTTTTTAGCCGTTTGTAATTTACAACCCCGGCAGTTGAACCTTTAAAGTTGAGAATTTTAGTATGAGCAGCAATTTAGCAAACAAACTGCGTGTTGGTACAAAGAAAGCCCACACAATGGCAGAAAACGTGGGTTTTGTCAAATGCTTTTTAAAAGGGGTAGTAGAGAAAAGCTCTTACCGGAAGTTAGTAGGTAACTTCTACTACATCTACTCAGCGATGGAAGAGGAGATGGAAAAGCACTCCCAGCATCCGATTATTTCTAAAATTAACTTTACCCAACTCAACCGTAAGCATACCTTAGAACAAGACCTAAGTTACTACTATGGTGCTAACTGGCGCGAACAAGTCAAGTTATCTCCAGCCGGGGAAGCTTATGTCAAACGCATTCGAGAAATTTCTGCTACTGAACCAGAATTATTAATCGCCCATTCTTACACCCGTTACTTGGGTGACTTATCCGGTGGACAAATTCTCAAAAACATTGCTGTAACAGCCATGAACCTCAATGATGGCCAAGGTACAGCTTTCTATGAATTTGCAGATATCAGCGATGAGAAAGCATTCAAAGCTAAATATCGTCAAACATTAGATGAACTACCTTTAGATGATGCCACAGGCGATCGCATTGTTGATGAAGCTAACGCCGCTTTTGGCATGAACATGAAGATGTTCCAAGAACTAGAAGGTAACTTAATCAAAGCCATTGGTGTGATGTTGTACAACACCTTAACTCGCAAACGCACACGCGGTAGCACTGAACTAGCAACTGCTGAGTAATATCAATTCAAAATTCAAAATTCAAAATTACGAAAGCTGAATTTTGGAGAATTGGTAAAAAGTAAATTTTTGTAAAGTAAGTTTAAGTAAAATTTAGGGGCAAACTCCCCAGGTTCTTCTGCTTTTAGCAGATGTTCTTGAGGAAGTTGCCCCTAATGTTTTGGGCTATATGATTGCTTTAGTTCAGTAGGAGTTACAGTTGTAATAATGTAATTACAACTGTAACTCCTACTGAAAACCCTGCTTACTGCGTTGAAATATGAATGCTCACAAGATAGAAGTCGTTTTAACTGAAGATGGAACTCTGACGCTACAGGGTTTACCTTTTCATGCTGGGGACGCTGTGGAAGTGATTATTCTGGAAACTAAAACTCCACAGCAACAAGCTCAACATTTACCTCAATCAAATATAAGTCTTTATCCTTTGCACAACACACAGCCATACCGTTATGACGACCCCACAGAACCCGTCGCTTTAGAGGACTGGGAAGTTTTGCAATGATTATACTTGACACTCACATTTGGGTTTGGTGGGTACAAAATGATTCACGACTGACCAAACAACACCAACAATGGTTATGATTTTTAGGTAAAGTTTTCAGCAACATAGCCACAAATTTCTATCATCAGATCAATACAATGAATTGCATTCTCAATAGTTTTACCGGAATTTTTATATCTAATAGTCATCTC
The DNA here is from genome assembly GCF_021596505.1 of Nostoc sp. CMAA1605. Taxonomy (GTDB): domain Bacteria; phylum Cyanobacteriota; class Cyanobacteriia; order Cyanobacteriales; family Nostocaceae; genus Trichormus. Next base: position 80,186 of record NZ_PJIZ01000008.1, read on the forward strand.
TGGTACTTCTGTATGTAGTTCCTGAACTTTGATAGCAATTGCATTAAAGTCAGGTAAAAGAGTCTTTAAATCTTGACTTAATTTGTTAATATTATGATTATAATTTTTTTTCACATAATCATCTACTGTCTTACCAGACCTGCGGATTTCTGGTAATTTATGTTGGGCGCATAATGATTTTAAAAATTTCTCAACTGCTTGTTGTGCATGAAACATTATTGGTTGAGAATCTAAATAAAAAGGATTTCTAAAAGCTGATAATGATATATTTATATCAAAAATCCCAGCAGCTAATAACTCAATAATCTCAGCATCTATACTTCCTTCTTCTATCTTCATTTCTAACTCATGAATTTTCTTGTAGAAGTTTCTACCTTTTTGAAATTCATTATCAATCAGATCCAGATCATTCTTGACAAGAGCATCTTTCTCTAGCTGATTCATATCATCAATTAGTTCTTTTAGCTTCTGCTGCATTTCCTGTGCGTCAGATACCCAATCTAGGTTGATGAGAATATGGTAAATTTTTCCATTTAGCAGAAACGGCTTATAACCGAAGCTATTAATAATATTCTTTTGGTTTGGATATTTTTCCTGATACCAATTATAAACTTTAAAAACATTGGATATATCTTCAGACGTTCTTTGATTTAAATCCGTGTTTAAAATATTTCTATATGTAGCAGGATACATTTCTTTTATTACTTGCAAAATACGCTTGTTTAAAGGATATTTCAAAGCTAAGTTTGCATCAATTGCCAAAATTCTTTGTTCAAAATTGTTGCCACTATTCATTCTAAAATTCTCCTAAAATTACACCTACTTGTTTGCAAGCATCGCGCAGTAGGGTATCAGACGACATATTTGGCTTCTATCTAAATGTCCCCCTCCCTTGTGGCTCTTAAACATCCCCGCATCATCAGCAGCATTGGAAATTGCGAATTGGGCATTGGGGAGGCAGTGCGTTGCTTTGGTTTCCAAAGTTGTAGCAACTGCCTTCATGGGGTAGTTTCCTATTCCCCATGCCCCATGCGCGGTATTAGAACATACCCATGCCGCCCATACCGCCCATACCGCCCATGCCACCCATACCACCCATGCCGCCCATGCCAGCATCAGGTGCAGGAGGTGCTTTCTTCTCTGGTTTTTCGACAACGATCGCTTCGGTAGTTAATACCATACCAGCAATAGAAGCAGCGTTTTGCAATGCGGAACGCACGACTTTAGCAGGATCAATAATTCCGGCTGCAATCAAGTCTTCAAATTCATCAGTAGCAGCGTTGTAACCCATGTTAAATTCGCTGTCTTTGACTTTGGAGACGATGACAGAACCTTCTACGCCAGCGTTATCAGCAATTTGGCGCAAGGGTGCTTCTAAGGCACGTTTGATAATATCAGCCCCGATTTTTTCTTCTTCAACCAGGCCGTTCTTAATTTCGTCTACCTTTTTAGACAAGTGAATTAAGGTTGTACCACCACCAGGAACAATACCTTCTTCTACAGCCGCTTTTGTCGCGTTGAGTGCGTCTTCAATGCGTAACTTGCGGTCTTTGAGTTCGGTTTCGGTGGCTGCACCGACTTTAATCACTGCCACACCGCCAGCGAGTTTGGCAATGCGTTCTTGGAGTTTTTCTTTATCGTATTCGGAATCAGTTTCTTCCAACTGCTTGCGAATTTGACCGATGCGTTTTTGTACTTCTGGTTTAGCAGAACTACCAGCCACAATGGTGGTACTTTCTTTGTCGATGGTGAGTTTACGGGCAGTACCCAACATTTCCAAAGTTGCGGTATCTAAGCTGAGGCCGATTTCTTCAGAAATCATTTGCCCATCGGTGAGGATAGCAATATCTTGCAACAGTGCTTTGCGGCGTTCACCAAAGCCAGGGGCTTTAATTGCGGCTACAGCTAATACACCCCGTGCTTTGTTCACAACTAAAGTTGCTAAAGCATCTCCTTCTACATCTTCAGCAATAATCAGCAGGGGTTGACCCAAACGGGCAACTTTTTCCAATACAGGTACTAAATCTTGGATGCTGTTGATTTTCTTATCGGTAATCAGGATGCGGGCATTTTCAAACTCTACCGTCATCCGGTCATTGTTGGTGACGAAGTAGGGGGAAATGTAACCGCGATCAATTTGCATCCCTTCCACTACTTCGAGTTCAGTGGTGAGAGATTTTGATTCTTCAACGGTAATGACACCATCTTTGGTGACTTTTTCCATTGCTTCGGCAATCATGTTACCGACTTCTTCGTCGTTACCGGCTGAGACGGTAGCTACTTGCGCGATCGCACTTCCTTCTACTGGTTTGGCAACTTTAGCAATTTCTGCTACCAACGCCTCAATAGTTTTATCGATACCGCGCTTTAAGTTTACAGGATTGCTGCCGGCGGCAACGTTCTTCAAACCTTCTTTAATCAAGGCTTGTACTAAAACTGTGGCTGTGGTTGTCCCATCACCTGCTACATCCTTGGTTTTAGATGCTACCTCTTGAATCAGCCTAGCACCAGTATTTTCTAAAGGATCTTCTAATTCAATTTCCTTCGCAACCGTGATCCCGTCATTGACAATTTGGGGAATACCAAATTTTTTTTCTAAAAGCACGTTGCGACCTTTTGGCCCCAAAGTGATTTTTACAGCATCAGCCAGGGCATTTACACCGCGTTCTAGGGCGCGCCGTGACTCTTCATCAAAAGAAATAATTTTTGCCATGTTCCCTTTCTCTAGCGTTTCCATTAGACAATTTAGCACTCACTGACCCAGAGTGCTAACTACCTAAACATTCCAAATCACATCTGAAAATCAAAAAAATTGAGTAATATACACTTGATGCTCATGTAGGATACTGGCAGTAATGGTTAAATCGGGAGATGGTTCTGAACTTAGAGAACTCCCTTAAGCTGATTGGCATTGCTAGCCCTAGCGGCACCGGCTGGTTAGCAGTAGTGTTTACATTTATCTTGGCTTGGTTAGTTACTTGGCGTTTAATCCCCACAGTACGTAAATTTGCTTTGCGGGTGGGTTGGGCTGACCAACCGAACGCCAGAAGACTCAACCGAGAACCTTTACCAAATGCAGGAGGTTTGGCTATTTATGCGGGAGTAATTGCCGCACTGGTATTAGCTATCTTACTGCGCCCCATTGAACTTCAGAATGTATTAGCTCAAGTATTGACTATTTTACTGGGAGGTTCAATTCTAGTCTTGGTCGGCTTTATAGACGATCAGTTCGGATTACCCCCCTCTGTACGTTTGTGGACGCAAATTATCACGGCATTATTACTATTTGCTAACGGTATTAGTGTTGATGTACATCTGGGTACACCGATAGACTCTATTTTGTCGATGTTGCTCACCGTCCTGTGGATTGTTGGTATTACTAATGCCGTTAACCTGATGGATGGCATGGATGGACTAGCTGGCGGGATTAGTTTCATCACTGCCATGAGTTTATTAGCAGTTTCTGCCCAATTTCCCAATCGTGCGGCGGCTACCTTAGTCTTAGCAGCCTTGGGGGGTGCTGCCTTGGGCTTTTTACGCCATAATTTCCACCCGTCAAGGATTATTATGGGTGATGCTGGCGCATACTTTTTTGGTTATGTTTTAGCCGCCACCAGTATTTTAGGTAGCTTACAACGTAATACCATTTATGCCCTTGGCCCCTCAGTTTTATTCTTGTTGTTGCCAGTTCTAGACACCACCCAAGTATTTATCCGACGGTTATTAGCAGGCAAAAACCCTTTAAGTACCCCTGGAAAAGATCATCTACATCACCGTTTACTTGCTTGGGGATTTTCCCAACGTCGAGCTGCATTTACCCTGTGGTTAATCACCCTATTTTGCAACTTATTAGCCATGAGGGTTCAGGGGATGAGCTTACCCGTCATGATTGCCTCTACCACCAGTATTATTGTCCTGCTAGGCTTTACCGTTTGGCAAAGGCTCATAGGAAAGGAAGAAAGATAGGGGTGTAGGGGTGTAAGGGTGTAAGGGTGTAAGGGTGTAAGGGTGTAAGGGTGTAAGGGTGTAAGGGTGTAAGGGTGTAGGGAAGATTTTAACTGATATCCAATGGCTCATTGCTCATTGCCCATTCCCCATTCCCTATTCCCAAAATTAAGCCATCACCATCCCACCATCAACGTTGAAAACTTGTCCTGTAATGTAAGCGGCGGCGGGATCAGCTGCGAGGAAGCGCACCATACCGGCAATTTCTTCTGGTTGACCGTAGCGACCCAAGGGAATGTATTTGAGAATTTCATCGGCTTTGAGGTCGCTGGTCATATCGGTTTCAATAAAACCAGGCGCAACAGCATTGACTGTGATTCCACGGGAAGCGAGTTCTTTCGCAACGGTTTTTGTAAAGCCAATCACACCTGCTTTAGCTGCACTGTAGTTAGCCTGACCAGGATTACCCATTTGACCTGCTACAGATGTGATGCTAATAATTCTGCCAGAACGCTGTTTGAGCATGATTTTGCTCACAGCACGAGTGCATAAGAAAACGCCGGTTAAATTTAGGTCTATGACTGCTTGCCATTCTTCAGGCTTCATCCGCAATAGTAAAGTATCACGGGTAATTCCAGCATTATTGACGAAGATATCAATGCGTTTGAATTTATCCATAACAGCACTGACAAGAGCATCTACCTGATCCGCTTGGGAAACGTCAGCTTGGAGAGCGATCGCCTCTCCACCCTTACCAGTAATTTCTGCTACCACTGCATCAGCCGCACCACTAGAACTGGCATAGTTAACGACGACAGTTGCACCATAAGCAGCTAATTCTAGTGCGATCGCCCGGCCAATTCCTCGTGAAGCACCCGTAACAACTGCTACTTGCCCTTTTAAATTTTCACTTAAAACAGCCATGAACTATTCCTCAAAATTTCAATCACCGCGCTAATTATCTTATGGTGATTTGTACCTACAGATGATCAGTAATTTAAAATTGCAAATTCAAAAAAGTATTGAATATAAAAAATCGCTTTCCCAATCCCCAATCCCCAGCGAAGCACTGAGCTTGTCGAAGTGTCCCCAATCCCTAATTTATTTCGCAACAATAAAAACAAAATAATGTTACACCGTTTTTGCAAAGCAGACATTAAGATTGAATTCAATCAATAATGAATTGGTGTGTGTCACATGGCTACAAATAAACAATTCAACAGCTTTGAAGAGATGCTGTCTGGTTCTGATGTGCCTGTTTTAGTAGATTTTTACGCTGAATGGTGTGGCCCTTGTCAGATGATGGGGCCGATTTTAGAGCAAGTCAACACTCAATTACAAGGGCGTTTGCGTATTATTAAAATTGATACAGAAAAATACGCAGGATTAGCTAGCCAATATAGAATCGAAGCTCTACCAACATTGGTACTGTTTAAACAAGGTCAACCTGTTGATCGAGTTGAAGGTGTTTTACAAGCACCGCAGCTAGTTCAAAGACTGCAAAATTTCGTTTAACAAAAGTTAAGTTTAGAGACGTAAAAATGCGCGTCTCTAAACTTTCTTTGAGGTTAATTAATCATTAATAGAAATCAGCCATCTATCCATAAGAATCATACTTTGATATCAAAAAAAACAGTACATCTATAATTTCTGCTTTCTTATTTTATGTTTCCTGCCTACGTAAGTAATTTCAATAATTAAGTCAGATTCCTAATATTCCCAGCATATCGCGCTCGTACTAAACTTCGCACACAAAATAAGTTATTTTCACAAAAAAGCTCCTATATGTGTCCATAATTATCAACTCGTTATTTATAAATAAATAGTTTGTCTACCGAATTTTCACGGATGTATTTAATAAATATTTTTCGTCGACACTTAGAAAAATAGATGTTATTTATAAATATATAAATACCTCCTATTTGATCTAGTAAAGGGTGTTGAGAAATGCTTGGTTTTCTATTTTCAGGACTTGTTAAGAAATTTGAAGGTGCATCAAAAAATATTATCAAGGATTTTCGCAAAGAAATAGGTGGATTGTTTGACAACAAACTGTATCCTTTAGCAAACAAACTTGATTATATAACTCAACAATGGACTGATAAGGCAATCAAGAATACTGAAAAATTAGAAACTAAAACTGTGGCTGATATTAATCAGCTCTTGGAAACAGCAGATGGGAAAGTGAAGAAGAATTTAGAAACAATAGAAACTATCCGTAAACAAGCTATTTCTGAAACAAGACAAGCTATTAGTGAAACCATTGCAGAAACAGACTTTTATCTAGAAAACCGTATCAATCAAATGACATTGTCCATTATGGATGCAATTAGTTTGGCTGATGACAGTATTTATAAAAGTATACAAAAAATTGAGATTTTAGAAAATAAGTTATTTCAAGATGCTAATCAGATAGTAGATAAGATAGGCGAAATTATAAAGACAGAAATCGAAATAATTCGGAATGAGTTGAAAAGATATTTAGTCCACGCATTACCATCTCCTTTGGATAAATGTAGACAAAAGCTGAAGATATCCTGGAAACCAGGCGGTATGTTATCTGATGTTGAGCTTTATGAACTCAGTGAATGTTACGAATTGAGTAAGTTAAATGAGAACACACCAATTGATGAAGTGTTGAAAGTTTATGGACAACTACAACATAATGCAGAAAGAATGGCTGCTTTAGTGAGCCATTCTCCAGAGTTGAAAAAAAGAGCTGTTCAAGATTGGATTAGGTATGGATTATTGTGTAAATTTTGGCGTGGTGTTATGGAAAGCGATAACGATAGAGATAGCTTAACTTTACAGGCTAATTACTCGCCAAAACTATTGAATAGTAACCAATAATTATAATATAGGAATTTACTTTATGTTTAAGGTAGATAAAACTCAAGGAAAAACTCCTCTAGAATATTATGAAAAAGCAATAGAAGAACTGCGGCGCAGTCGTGAAGAATTGCAGGATATAAAAGATATATATTTACAAGGGGCTAATTCTCTTACTCAGTCTTGGAATTCAGAAATTCAGCAATTAAAAGATGAACTGAAGAATACACACGAGAAATTAGTAAGTTCTGAAATAAAAACAGCAGAAATTCAGACAAATTTATTGGAGATGCAAAAAACTGCTTCAGATTCTCAACAGAAATTAGAAATTATTCAAGAAGGTATGATCGATGAAAGGAATATGAACAATCGAATTATTGAGGATTTAGCACAAATAAAAGAGAAATTATCTCAAATGACTTCTCCATCTCAGGCGATAGTACCTCAAACAGAGATTCTGGAGTACCTATCAAATTTACAGTTACAATTATCTCACTTGTCAGCAGAATTAACACTTGTTTCTCATATGTCTGGGATAGATTATAGAAATTTGCAGCAACTGTTAACAGACAATAAATGGCAAGAAGCTGATCAAGAGACTTACATTGCGATCCTTAAAATTTGCGATCGTAGTGAAGAAGGCTGGCTAGATGATCGTGAAATCAAAACCTTGCCTCGTCAAGACCTGGAAATTATAAATAAACTATGGGTTAAACACAGTCAAGGAAAATTTGGCTTCAGTGTTCAAAAAAATATTTGGCAAGCCAAGAAAGATTATAAACACTTTGCATATAGAGTTGGATGGTTAGCAAGTTTAGCTAATACCGAATGGTTGAAATATGAGGAATATAACTTTAGCTTAGATTCTAATAAGGGACACTTACCTTCTACATCTCGTTTGGTTGGTTTAGATTCTAGAAATGGCGGTGAAGTTGCACACCGAATTAAAATTTTTCTATCACGTTATTAATGAATAAATATTTTTTAAATATTAAACATTTTTAACCTATATTATTTTTGAAAATAATCCCAAATTTACTTAAAATCCAATATTGTATTTGTAACGGTATTGCTAATGTTTAAACCAGATAATAGTCAATTTAAAACACCATTAAGTTATTATGAAAAAGCAATAGAAGAACTGCGGCGCAGTCATGAGGAATTGCAAGAATTAAAGGCAATTTGTCTACAAAATATGAATTCAGATATTCAAGAGTTGTGTGCCGAAATTAAAGAATTAAAACGTGAATTACAAATAACGAAAGATACAGTAAAGAAGTCTGAGAAGCAAGGTTCAGAAACTCAGACTAGATTGAAAGAAATATTACAATTGTTAGAAAAATTGGTCATTGTTCCCACTATTACTGATATTTCTCAAGACTTGTGTACCGAAATTAAAGAATTAAAACGTGAATTGCAGATAACGAAAGATACAGTAAAAAAGTCTGAGAAGCAAGGTTCAGAAACTCAGACTATTTTAAAAGAAATATCACAATTAGTAGAAAAATTATTCATATCCTCCACTGTTAATGGTATGGATTATGGTAAATTAGAAAACCTATTAAAAGAACAAAAATGGCAAGAGGCTGATCAAGAGACTTACTCTATGATCCTGAAAATATGTGGGCATCAAAAGGGACGCTGGTTAGTTGATAAGGAAATCCACAAATTATCTGCTCAAGACCTTAGAAATATTAATAATTTGTGGGTTAAATATAGTCAAGGCAAATTTGGTTTTAGCATTCAAAAAAGTATTTTACAAGCTAGCAACGATTGTCAGAAATTTGCATATGAAGTTGGATGGCTAATAAACCCTACTAAGAAGATATGGGTTAAACATGATGAATACAACTTCAGTCTAGATGCACCTAAAGGACATTTACCATCTATACCTCGGTTAGTAGGTTTAGGTTATAGAAATGTGAGTGAAAAGTCATTTCGGATAAACCGAATAAATCTTTTTTTGTCTCATTGCTAATCGATAGTTGTGAAATCCCAAGACAGATATTCAGTCTGCGCTAACTCTGTATTCTACCTGTGTTTAAGAGCGACGCACATTTAAGCAACACCACTCTTTGCGTTTCCACATGGTAGCAACTACCCACCCATGTTTTTCTAAAGCATCAGCGACGGATTTTGATTGCTCTGTTAAAATGCCACTGAAAATAGCCCAAGTGCTGGATTTAGATATCTCTGTGATTTCTGGAACTAATTGAATAATGACATCAGCTAATATATTGCAGACAATTCCATCTACTGGTTTTTCAATGAGTTTCTTGAGAATATCTACACTACCTTCGGCGGGGACTATTTTTTCTGGATGAATATCATTCAACGCACGATTACTAAAAGTCGATTGCACTGCTAAGGGATCAGTGTCTACAGCATAGACTTTTTCTGCTCCTAATAATACTGCCCCAACTGCTAAAATACCAGAACCACAACCAATATCCGCAATGATAACAGGTTCACGTTTACTACCTGTACTGATGAAAGATTGCGGAACTGAACTTAAACGCATCTCTAGAGATTCTAAGCACAGTTGAGTTGTAGCATGGTTGCCTGTGCCGAAAGCTACACCAGGGTCAAGGCGAATGACTAATCTATCGATGTCTTCAGGTAATGGTAGCCATGCGGGGTTAATGAGGAAGCGATCGCCTATTTCTTGCGGTTGCCAATATTGTTTCCAGCTACTAGCCCAGTCTTCTTCATCAATTAGCTGCCAACTCAAGGTAGGACTCGATAATCCCACACACAAAGCATCCTGACGTAACCATAGCCCCAAAGCCGCTAAATCAAGTACCTGGGCTTGAAATGTGGGTAAGTAACCCTTAACTAAAAAGTCAGTACCTTTGATTTCACTAGCTGTTCCGCGACAACCAAAATCTTCCAACCGCCAGAAAACCGAGTCTTCTAACGCTGGTTCGCATGAAATCTGTAATTCCCACCAAGTGTTTGCCATGGTTTAGTGATGAGTGCTGAGTGCTGAGTGCTGAGTGCTGGGTGCAGGGTGCTAAGTGTTGAGTGCTGTTAGCGGTAGCGTGGCGTGTAGCCGGTGATGAGTGCTGGGTGCTGAGTGGAGTGCTGAGTGTTGGGTGCTGTTAGCGAGTAGCGTGGCGTTTAGCCGATGCTGGGTGCTGGTTTAGTTAGCGGAGTGGGATGTTAGCCTTGCTTAGACAGAAGTTTTAGAGTGTTTTGAGTTATCTTGTTTGTTCCTAACTCTTCACTCTTCACTTTTCTCTTCACTAATCTACAGATATAGATACGATTAATCCTGCTTTCAATCAAGACGCACTAATATCACTAACAACTCAGCACTCAGCACTAACAACTCAGCACTCAGCACTTTATAAAGTTACTGTGTACGCATCCCGGATGCCGGGTACTTTGGTAATCTCTGCTAAAATCCCTTCTGGTAAGGGATCATCAATGCTGAGTGCCATAACTGCATCACCACGCACGATTTTGCGACCTACTTGCATACTGGCAATATTGACATTAAAGCTTCCCAATAAGGAACCTAATTTGCCAATAATTCCTGGCATATCGCGGTGTAGGGTAAACAGCATATGTTTGCTGGGGGGGACGTTAATGGGGAAACCATCAACATCGGTGAGGTGAATTTCTTTATCACCTAATAATGCACCAGTTACAGAATGCGTACCTAAAGTACCTGTGGCTTCTAGGCGTAATGAACCAGCGTAGTCACGCGCCGAAGCGTCACGGGTTTCAATGACGCGAATTCCCCGTTCTTTAGCTTCGATGTTGGCATTGACGTAATTTACTCGTTCTCTAAGGGCTTGATACAGTAGACCTTTGAGGGCAGCGATTACCAATGGCTGACTCTTATTTGTTGCTAGTTCCCCTTGCAGGCGCACATTGAGTAATTCTACTCGACCACCGGCTAGCTGTCCGACCAAGTTACCCAAGGTTTCTGCTAGCTGCATATAGGGCTTGAGTTCTTCGAGAATATCGGGGCCAAGTCCAGGGATATTGACTGCGGAACGGGCGGGTAAACCTAGAAGAACATCGCGGATTTGTTCGGCTACATCTATGGCTACATTCACCTGTGCTTCTGTGGTGGACGCGCCTAAGTGGGGGGTGAGGATGATTTCTTTACCCAGCGATCGCAATTCTGATTCACCCAATGGTTCAGACTCGAACACATCTAACGCTGCACCAGCAATTGTGCCTGCTTTAATTGCTTCGACCAAAGCGGCTTCATCAATGATCCCACCACGCGCACAGTTAATAATCCTGGTTGTGGGCTTCATTTTAGCCAGAGTCTGAGCATTGATCAGATGGGCTGTTTCAGGAGTTTTGGGAATATGCAGGGTGATATAGTCTGCTTGCTGAATCAATAAATCAAACTCTACCAGCTGACAGCCTATTTGTTCTGCCCGTTCTGCGGAAATGAAGGGGTCGTAAGCTAGTAATTTCATCCCCATCGCTTTGGCAACAGCCGCCACATGAGAACCAATTTTACCTAGACCAACTATACCCAAGGTTTTCTTGTATACTTCTGAACCTACAAAAGTTTTGCGATCCCACACGCTGCTTTTCACTGAAGCATTAGCATCAGGTATATGACGTGACAAAGACAACATCATTGCTAGGGCGTGTTCTGCCGCCGCAATCGTATTACCTTCAGGGGAATTAACTACAACAATTCCTCGGCGGGTAGCAGCAGGCACATCTACATTATCCACACCTACACCGGCACGACCAATGATTTTCAGTTGAGTACCGGCTTCGATGATTTCTTGAGTCACCCGCGTTCCCGAACGAATCATTAACGCGTCATACTCACCAATAATTTCTATTAATTCTGCTGGTTTGAGACCTGTCTTGACATCAACAGTAGCAACTTGTGAGAGGATGTCAATTCCTGCTTGGTCAATAGGATCGGAGACAAGAACCTTAGACATGATTACATGATTTATATAAGTTAGGAGTTTTGCTGCACAAGACTTTTTAGTTTAGTCCTTATTCGTGGCCATTCAGCAAAAATATTTTTTTGAATATCAACCCGTGCTGCACCTACACCTCTTAGATGAGGATACCAGAGGAGGGGGGAACAGATAAAGGCAAAAGGTAAAAGGCAAAGATTTCTGGGACTGGGGATTGGGGATTGGGGACACTTCGACAAGCTCAGTGCTTCGCTGGGGATTGGGGAATCTAAGGGCAATCAATTGTTCATGAATTTTAGACCTTTTTTTGAGACGGGAGATAGGGAAGTAAAAAAATAATTAAGGAAAGTTTCTCAATTGTTGCAAAACGTTAATGGTGTTCAAGTTTAGTAAATAGACAGATCACCAGAAAAAAAAGGTGCTAAATTAAGACCAAGGTACAGAAAGGTTAAAAGTTCATCAGAAACAAACCTTGAAGTTAGAGCCATGTACCTCCTGCTCTAATGGCTTATTGATTCGCAATCTTAAACTCGTCGGTCGCATCCTGTATAAGTGTTTTCGCCTTGAGTTTATTGATTTATTTGTGGAGGTTTTGAACTTACAGCCAGAAATGCCTGCCTATTGGAATCAAGGATGCAAGGTTCTAAGGGTAATGGTTGCGAACGTTGTCCACCCTAGTTGAGTTATTTTTATCTCTGTTTTTTCCATCTTCTCTAACAATTGCACATTTACTAAACCGTCTCAGCTAATGATTTTTTCCTTCTTAGCTTGGGGCGGTTATCGTGTTTTTTGGGCATGGGGCATGGGGCATGGGGCATAACTAATGACTATAACTAATGACTAATGACTAATGACTAATGACTATTGACTATTGACTCTTAAACTAACGTAATCACAGTTACTTCTGGGGGACAAAATAAGCGTCCTGGTCTATAAGTTCCCAAACCACGATTGACATATAACTGATTGGTAGAAACTTGGTGATATCCTTGCGCCCACTCCCAATATCGCACCACTTTAGAACAATCTCCTAATAACAACGGAATCCAACGTCGCGTTTTTTTGGGAATTTGTTTGAGGAGTTTTTTATAGTGGTAAACTACAGGCCCTATACCTGGTAAAACAATATGACCTCCGTGAGTGTGACCAGATAATTGTAAATCGACTCGCCATTGTTCTAAAATTTTGGCTGTGTCTGGATTATGAGATAAAACAATTCTGGGTGTAGATGAATTGAGTTGTTCCATTAGTGGTGCAGGATTGAATTCTTTTGACCAATAATCAGCTAATCCTACTATTGGTAAATCTTCTCCTAAAGGATAGGCAATTTCATTCCACAAGACGTTGACACCGATACTGGTTAAAGCTTGAGTAACTTCTGTTTGGGAGTGTTGGAAGTGAATATCATGATTACCAAGTACGGCATAAATGCCATAGCGACTTTGTAGATATTTTAGTCTTAATGCTAGTTGGTGAATTGGTGCAGGATCATCAGTAACATAATCACCAGTTAATACTATTAAATCTGGTTCTACTTCATTAGTCACTGCGATCGCTTCTGCTAATAATTCTTCTGATAATCGCAATCCATCATAATGGAAATCTGATAACTGCACTAACTTTAAGCCTTGCAAACTAGATGGGAGTTCTGCAATCTTAACCGTGAGTTTATCTACACTTAAACGTCCTGTAAACAACCAGTGCATAATCTATTAGGGACTCCTCATACCAGCGTCTACAGCTTATCAAAAAACAAAATAAGTCTTGAGAAAGTGTTAAAAAATAATAACTTAATCTAGGGGTGTAAGGGTATAAGGGTGTAGGGGTGTAGGGATATGAATAAAGTTCATCCAGCAATTATAACTATGACTAATGACTAATGACTAATGACTAATAACTATTCTGTTTCCAGTGTAATTACTGTTACTTCTGGTGGGCAAAATATGCGTCCTGGGAAATAAGTTCCTAACCCTCGATTGACATATAGTTGATTATTGCCGACACGATGTAAGCCCTGTAACCATTCCCAATGACGAACTATAAAAAATTCTTTGCGTAGACAGGGGAAATATCGTCGCACTCGTATCGGAATTTTACGGATGATTTTTTTGTGATAGGGTAATACAGCCCCCAAGCCGGGGATAACAATTTGTCCCCCATGAGTGTGACCAGATAGTTGTAAATCTACCCGCCAAGCTTGTAAATAATGGGCGGTATCAGGATGATGAACTATTACCAAACACGGTGTTGATGGATCTAATTGTGGGAAAATTGCGGCTGGATTAAATTCCCGTGAGTAATAATCAGCAAGTCCGACTATTGGTAATTCCCTTCCTAATGGATAGGCAATTTCATTCCAAAGTACGCGAATACCAATATTAGTAAGTGCTTGAGTAATTACAGTTTGGGAATTTTTGTAATATAAGTCATGATTGCCGAGAATAGCGTAAATACCATAACGACTTTGCAGTTTTTCGAGGTGTGGCGTTAATTGGTGAATGGGTTCAGGCGTAGTAGTGACATAATCCCCTGTCAATAATATTAAGTCTGGTTGTGCTTGGTTAGTAACAGCGATCGCTTCTTCCAACATCGCATCCGAAAGCCGTAAACCATCATAGTGAAAATCTGATAACTGCACCAACTTCTTACCCTGTAGCGACGCAGATAACCCTGCAATCTTCACCGTTAATCGTTCCACACTCAACGGCCCAGATAAAAGTCTGTGCATAATTTACTCAATAAAATCTCTACTTAGCCTAGCTTAATAAGGAGGAAGAGGGCAGGGGGCAGGGGGCAAGGGAGAGAGTTTACAGCTTTTAATCCAAAATCTAAAATCTAAAATTGCTGTCAGGTAGGTTTTTTCATCAGAGACTTCCAGAAAATAAATTATCCAATGTTGATAGCAAAGAAGATGAGAAGATTCTTTCTCCCCCTGCTTCCCCTGCTCCCTCTGCTCCCCCTGCTCACCAAAGCGATTGGATATTTTTTTAGTTGGAAGTCCCTCACCTCTACATCCTTCTGGCGATATATTGCGATTTGTAACGGTAATTTATACTTGCTGTCGCTGGTTGACGTTACAAATGTTTACGATTAGGATAGATGAGTCGAAATTATGGTAAGTATTTATGCTCTTTTTTGCGGAAAATACTGGTTTTTTTGAGTATTTATTCCTAAACGATCAGAAAAATTTAATTTCTCTAGAGATAAATATCGTTTACAAAAGTAACGATTCCTTAATATAATGTAATTAAAAGCGAAAACAAAAAACGATTGTTAGAAGTGATGAATCCCGTTGAATTTCCCTGGCTAACAGCCATAATTGCCTTACCCTTGGTGGCAGCCCTAGCCATCCCTATAATTCCAGATAAAGAAGGTCAAACTGTTCGGTGGTATGGATTAGGAGTAGCAATCGCTGATTTTGCCTTAATGATTTACGCCTTTTGGCAAAACTACGATTTTCACAGTTCCGCCTATCAATTTGTCGAAAAATACGCTTGGCTACCCCAAATAGGCTTAAATTGGTCAGTAGCAGTAGATGGCTTATCGATGCCTCTCATCTTACTGACAGGCTTAATTAACACCCTAGCAATCTTCGCGGCTTGGAAAGTAACCAACAAGCCGCGATTATTTTATGGTTTGATGTTGGCAATGTATAGCGCGCAGTTAGGCGTGTTCGTTGCCCAAGACTTACTGTTATTCTTCCTAATGTGGGAAATTGAGCTAGTTCCTGTATACCTGCTCATTTCCATCTGGGGAGGTGCAAAACGCCGCTATGCAGCTACCAAGTTTATCCTCTATACTGCTGCTGCTTCTATATTTATTCTTGTAGCTGGCTTTGCATTAGCATTCTCTGGAGATACATTTACTTTCGATATCGCCTCTTTGGGAATGAAAGAATATCCCAAAGCTGTTGAATTATTAGCTTACGCAGGTTTCTTAATTGCCTTCGGTGTCAAACTACCAATTTTCCCCTTACACACCTGGCTACCTGATGCTCACGGTGAAGCGTCCGCACCTGGTTCCATGATTCTGGCTGGTGTGTTGTTGAAGATGGGTGGTTATGCCTTAATTCGCTTCAACATGGAAATGTTGCCTAATGCTCACGTTTACTTCGCTCCCGTCTTAGCAATCTTAGGTGTAGTTAACATTATCTACGGTGCTTGTTGCGCCTTTGCTCAAACCAACCTCAAACGCCGTCTTGCTTACTCGTCAATTGCTCACATGGGTTTTGTCCTCATCGGTTTAGCTTCCTACACAGAATTGGGTGTAAGTGGCGCGATGTTACAAATGGTATCCCACGGTTTAATTGCGGCTAGCTTATTCTTCTTAACCGGTGTCACTTACGAACGTACTCACACCTTATTAATGGATAAGATGGGCGGTATCGGTAAAGTCATGCCCAAAACCTTCGCACTCTACACCGCAGGCGCAATGGCTTCTCTAGCCTTACCTGGAATGAGTGGTTTTGTGGGTGAGTTGATGGTATTTCTGGGTATCGCTTCCAGTGATGTTTACAGTTCTAGCTTTAAAGTTGTCGTAGTTCTTTTATCAGCAGTAGGCGTGATTTTAACCCCCATTTACCTACTGTCCATGCTGCGTAAAGTGTTCTACGGTGATCAAAGTGAAGAATTACATTTAGATACTGTAGTTGCTGATGTCAAACCCCGTGAGTTGTTCATCACCGCTTGCTTGATTCTTCCCATCATCGGTATCGGTTTGTATCCTAAAATGGTAACGCAGACTTACGATGTGAAGACAGTAGAAGTTGCAACCCATGCGCGTCAAGTATTACCAGTTGTAGGTGGACAACAGCCAAAGAGTTTGTACTCTCAAATTTTCACCGCACCAACTTTAGCTTCTGCTGAAGTCGAAAGTTTAGTTAATATCTCAAAGTAAGTATAAGTATCAGCAAAGGTGCTGAAAGTAAATTCTAAATATGAGGGGAAATAGGGGTGGTTGCAAAACTACCCCTATAATTTTGACAAAACGGAGTGGGGAGTGATGAGTGCTGAGTGAGGAATGGAGAGTGGGGAGGTTAGTAGGGTGCGTCAGTGCGAGAAAACCTAACTATACCAAGAGATTATTCATACTGACGCACCCTACAGTTTGGATATTTTTTTATCTGGAAGTCCCTAACTGAAATTGGAAGCTCCTTTTTCAGTGCAGCAAAAAGGGGTACTTCACAAGCGAGAACTCATATATATTAAGAAAGAACCACACAAGCACAACCCACTTCGGTGGGTTAAGATTTGCTGTTTTGAATTTTGAATTAATTTTAGATGGCTACAAAAATTCCCGTTACGGTCATTACAGGCTTTTTGGGTAGTGGAAAAACCAGCCTAATTCGCCACCTCTTGCAAAATAACCAAGGTCGCCGCATTGCTGTATTAGTCAATGAGTTTGGCGAACTGGGTATTGATGGCGAGTTGTTAAAATCCTGTCAAATTTGCCCTGAAGATGAAGCCGATGGGAATAATATTTATGAATTAACGAATGGCTGTCTGTGCTGCACTGTGCAGGAGGAATTTTATCCGACAATGCAGGAGTTAATCAAACGCCGCGACAGCATTGATTGTATTGTGATTGAAACTTCTGGGTTAGCTTTACCTAAGCCTTTGGTGAAAGCTTTTCGCTGGCAGGAAATCCGCAATGCCGCTACAGTAGACGCAGTGGTGACAGTGGTAGATTGTGCGGCTGTGGCTGCTGGGACGTTTGCGAGTGATTTGGATGCGATCGCCTCCCAACGTCAAGCCGATGATAGTCTAGAACATGAAACACCATTGCAAGAACTATTTGAAGACCAGTTAGCCTGTGCAGATTTGGTAGTTTTAAGCAAAACTGATTTAGTGGATGCAGACACAAAATCACAAGTTGAGTCATTAGTCAAGCAAGAATTACCGCGAGTCGTGAAAATTGTGGAGAGCGATCGCGGTCAACTCGACCCATCTATATTATTAGGATGGCAAGCTGCCGTTGAAGATAATTTAGATAGTCGTCCCAGTCACCACGACACCGAAGAAGACCATGACCACGACGACGAAATCAACTCTACACACGTCATTTTAGACCGGACTTTTGACCCAGAAAAACTGCAACAACAATTAGAATCATTAGTAAATCAACAAGAAATTTACCGTATTAAAGGCTTTGTCTCCGTACCGAATAAACCCATGCGTTTAGTAATGCAAGGTGTAGGCAACCGCTTTGAAAAGTTTTATGATCGTCCTTGGCAAGCCACAGAAGCCAGACAAACCCGTTTAGTATTTATTGGGCGTGATTTAAACTCAAAAGAGATAGAATCACAATTGTTAACTGTTGAGTGTTGAAGACTGCGGAAATTTTAATCAAATATATTATGGACATCACGCAATTATTTAACGTTGCTAATGTTTTCGTTTTACCTTTTTGGGCATTAATGATTCTTCTCCCTAACTGGAAAGTCACACGGCGAGTCATGGAATCATACATTCCATTTTTACCGTTAGCTGGGGCATATTTGTATTTATTCATTACCAGTATTACCCCAGAAAATGCCCAAGCCTTATCTAATCCACAATTGGCTGATATTGCAAAATTCTTCGCAGACGAAAAAGCTGCGGCTACAGGTTGGATTCATTTTTTAGTAATGGATTTATTTGTAGGGAGATTTATCTATTGGGAAGGACAAAAGACTGGAATTTGGACAATTCATTCACTGATACTCTGTTTATTTGCAGGCCCTTTAGGAGTTCTATCCCACATTTTCACAGTTTGGATTACTAAAGTAATTTCACCCCAAACCGAATCTAAATTAAGTGCTGAGTCTTAGGTAATAAATAGGGGAGATGAGAAAATTATCTCACTCCCCTAGTCCCTTACATATCTTATGTTTACACAGCCATTCTGTAGTTCGCATCTATCCAACAGCGTGGTAAACTTTCACCGGAGGGAAAAACCAGATTGTTTTTTTTAAAAGTATCAGGTTCTTGTTCTTCTTGACCTTCTTGGTCTTGACCATGAACTACGTCTAAATTGGGATTGATTAATTCTTGGATATCAAGAACTTTGATTAAATCGGTACTATTTTTGATTTGTAAAAACATATCATTACCTCCTCTGATTGCTACTATATTTATGGCAATAAAAGATTACAGAGATAAATATGATTTCTCTGTGTCGTTGATTTATTTATTCGGAAATATTTTCAATTCAAAGTCAGCATTTAAAGCAAGCAAATCACCCTAATCAAATACTATTTATTAAATCTTTGGAGAAATGCTTGCTACTTAAATCGCGTATGCGATCGCCTGCCTATACTACAATTATATCTCGCGTTGATATCTCTCTAAAATATCGACTAAGTTAACTTGACATTGCAGAGGTAGTAAATCTATCAAGGGTAGCTCTCTCCTCCCACCGCCAATTTTAACGGTAATAGATTCTAATACCTGTGTAACTCGGTCTTCAGTCACCGCTTTAGAGGTAATTAGAGGATATAACTGTTCAGCTACTACAGTGTGTAACTTGGCGTTAGATAAATAAAGATGCCATTTAGCAATATCTATATAAATATTGTCGCCGATTTCGGCTGCTAGGGCTTCTAGTAATTCTGTGGTATTAGTCTTAGCCATATAAATCACTCCAGATCAAAAAAGAGCGCAAAGTCTCAGACTAATTAACATTATCGCGCAATTTATCAGGCAAATAAACAACCACAGGTTACAATCACCCTAGCGTTAATGTTCCCTCTTCAGGTGGATTTGGGGGGAGTAGGAGAGTAATTCGCGATCGCCGCAATGTAAATTAGATGCCCTAACAATACTACAACCCAACCTGCTGTCAATGGGGGCAACCATTCCCAATTAGCTGCTGTCAAGTTATGGAAGAACCATAACCCTGAGTTAATCGTAGCAGCAACGGCTACATGAACGGCAAAGTTCATACGGTCATCTAACTTGCGAAATTCAGGGTCATTGCGATCGGGTTTACGAGGCCAACGGGGAGGCATAAATATTTATTACGCTTTACGATTTTTAATACACTTTGAATATTTTAAAGTTTTTGGGTGTAGTTGTAGCACAGAGAAACTATTTCAGTGGGGCTTTTTGCTGTAAATAAGCAACTAGCTGCTGTCCAGCTGTATCGATATGCTGTTGCAGTAATCTCATCGCCGCTTGAGCATCTCGTTGTTGACAAGCATCTAGCAGTTGATAGTGTTCTGTTTGCGATCGCTCTTGATAATCCATTTGTGCCATCTGTACGCGTACATAGCGATCAACATTGACGTGCAGATTTTTGATCATCGCCAACATTCGGGGACGTGCGGCTGTGGTGTAGAGGGTGGCGTGAAATTCCCAGTTGAGTTTGGCTAATTCACCCACATCGGTGCTTTTGTCGCTGGCTACTAAAATTTTCCCAGCTTTTTCGATATCTATTTCCCTAATTTGGGGAATTGCTAACTGTATCGCTTTCACTTCTAAAGCACTGCGAATTTCACAAATTTCTTGTGCTTCCACCGCAGTTAACACTGATACCATCGCGCCACGATTGAGATGCAATGTAACTAATCCTTCCGCTTCTAGTTGTCGTAAAGCTTCCCGTACCGGAATGCGGCTAACTCCGAATTGGGTAGCAATTTCATCTTGTCGGAGAAATTGCCCTTCCTGAAAAATGCCCCGCAGGATGGCTTCCCGCAAAGCATCAGCGATTAAATCGGGGGTGCTGCGTTGTTGTTGCAGAACGTTGGCTGCTAGTTCATTTAAATTCATATTTTATATTGTATACAATATCTAAAATTGTATACAATATCCCCAGGCATCAAAAATAATTCCCTAAACACCACGGGAGAAAGTTATGAGTATGAGATCACAAGCAGACAGAATCATCATCTTCGACACCACCCTGCGGGATGGCGAACAGTCCCCAGGTGCAACCCTGAACGTAGAAGAGAAGCTAGCGATCGCTCATCAACTATCTCTGCTAGGCGTGGATGTGATTGAAGCTGGGTTTGCTGCGGCTAGTCCAGGGGATTTTCAAGCTGTCAAAACCATTGCTGAACAGGTGGGGATAGTTGGTGGCCCGGTGATTTGCAGTTTGGCTAGAGCAGTACGCCAAGACATTCAAGCCGCCGCCGAGGCTTTAAAAGGTGCAGCGCGTCCGAGAATTCACACGATGATTTCCACCTCTGATATTCATTTGCAATATCAGTTGAAAAAATCCCGTAGTGAAGTTTTAGCGATCGCTGCCGAGATGGTAGCCTATGCTAAGTCTTTCGTTGACGATGTGGAATTTTCACCAATGGATGCTAGCCGTACCGAACCTGAGTTTTTGTATCAAGTTTTGTCACAGGCGATCGCATCTGGTGCAACTACCATTAATATTCCTGATACCGTCGGTTACTGCACACCCAAAGAAATCGGTAATTTAATTCAAGGGATTCGCCAAAACGTCCCCAATATTGATCAAGTAATTCTTTCCATTCACACTCAAAATGATTTGGGGTTAGCCACAGCCAACGCCTTAGCTGCCATTGAACAAGGAGTCCGTCAGGTGGAGTGTACCATTAACGGTATTGGAGAACGGGCAGGAAATGCCGCCTTAGAAGAAATTGTCATGGCTTTGCAGGTTCGTAAACACTATTTCCATCCCTATTTTGATCGTTCCGTTGATGCTGATGCACCCCTCACCAACATCAAAACCCAGGAGATTTACAAAACTTCCACCTTGGTATCCCGATTAACTGGGATGCTGATTCAGCCAAATAAAGCCATTGTAGGAGCAAATGCTTTTGCTCATGAGTCTGGTATCCATCAAGATGGTGTAATTAAGCACCGCCAAACCTATGAAATTATGGAAGCAGCTTCCATAGGGTTGCCAGAAAATCGCATTGTTTTAGGTAAACACTCAGGAAGAAATGCTTTCCGTACCAAGCTGAAGGAGTTGGGGTTTGAATTGAGTGAAGAAGACTTAAACAAAGCCTTCAACCGCTTCAAGGAAGTCGCCGATAAGAAAAAGGAAATGTCTGATTGGGATATCGAAGCGATCGTGCGGGATGAAACCCAAATTCAAGTTGAAAGTGGCTTCCAAATAGAACACGTCCAAGTAATTTGCGGTGACTGCACTTGTCCTACAGCAACAATTACTATTGTTACCCCCGAAGGCAAAATTATTACTAATGCAAGTGTCGGTACAGGGCCAGTAGATGCAGTTTATCAAGCAATTAATCAACTAGTGCAGATTCCCAACCAATTGATTGAGTTTTCTGTGCAGTCGGTAACTGGGGGAATTGACGCACTAGGAACAGTAACAGTTCGTTTGGCTTATCAAGACAGAATTTTTTCTGGACAAGCATCTGATACAGATATTGTAGTGGCTGCTGCTTATGCCCATATCAATGCAATCAATCGCTTATATTGCCATTTGCAAACACACAAATCGCTAACTTCTGTTTAAGTGTCTCATTTGTAGTCAGGACTTTAGTGCTTAGAACAATTAGGACTAAAGTCCTGACTACAAACTTTCTGAATTACTACTTCATTGTTGCTGAACTGAAACAGGTAACTCGACTGGGATTCATACCAATTCAAAATTCGTCTTGGAAAGTTTGCAAGGGCGGGGGGAACCCCCGCACGCAACTTTCCGCAAAATTCACTCATTAAGAAAGTGAGACTCAGCTTACCTTTTAGTGTTTGCATCTGTATCAAGTTTTTTGTGGATTGGTATAACTCAGCTTCCCTTATGTCTTTATTTGAGACTTTTTTGAAGAGTAGATGAATGAGATTGACAATCAATGAGCTATATAGTACAAAAATACTATATATTTCTAACTGCATAAACTTCTAACTCCCGCCTACAGAAATAGGAGAGCAAATTTCATGAAGCTATCTAAAGTAGACTTGAGTAGTTTAGTTGCGATCGCACATACTGATGGACATTTACAACTATTACTCGACCGAGGCGATGAGTTAGAGGTTATAGAAATTCCTGCACCGGTGCAAGCTTTTGAAGGATTGCAAGAACTCAATGAAATCGTAGCAAAAACAGCTACATTACCTTTTGAAATAGAACCAATTGCGATGCTTCCTGTGAGTTCATCAATGGCTAGTGCTGTTGGCTATTGTAGTGATGAACAAATATTGCAAGTTGAGTTTCAAAACGGCGCAATCTATCAATATTCAGGAGTAGAACCAGAAACTTGGCAAGAATTACAATCATCCGACTCCCTTGGCAGATTTTACAACCAAGAGATTAAAGGAAAATATGATTGCGATCGCATAGATGACCTCTATGATTTAGATAAATGTTAGATCAAGTCACTATTTGCTTCCTGGATGGGAAGTACAAATTTCTGATTTGTGGTCTCCAGAATTTGATTAGTGATTACAATCACCTACATTTTTAACTAAAAAGTACAGGCGATCGCTAATTCTGCGTGTTGTAAAAATATTTTTTGATCTAACATCTCTACATCATACTGTGGTGTAGTTGCTAATAACTTCTCAATTCTATTTCTAGCCGCTACCACCACAGACTTAGCCAAGCTACCTTGATTTAACGCCTCAGCAAAATCAGCCGCAATTTGATAAGTCCGTTCCATTGATGATGAATGAATATTGCGCGACACAATAAATAAATCACATCCAGCATTAAAAGCACGCGCCACTGTTCCCTGTTCCATAAACATATCAGAAACAGCTTTCATATCTAAATCATCAGATACAACTACACCCCCAAATCCCAACTCTTCCCGCAGGATATTTTTGAGAATAGCGGCTGAGAGAGTCGCAGGCCAATCAGGGTCGATTTGCGGAAAAAGAATATGCGCCGTCATCATAATTGGGATTTGCGCCTCAATTAAAGCCTTAAACGGTATCAATTCCCGTTGACGTAAATCTTCCAAAGAGAGATTGAGAACAGGTAATTCTAGATGGGAATCTTTACTAGTGTCGCCATGTCCCGGAAAATGCTTGGCAGAACCGACAATGCCCGATGCTTTGAGTCCTTGATAATATTCACAGACAGCTTTAGCCGTAGTTTCGGGAGTGTTACTAAAGGCGCGAAATCCAATCACCGGATTTTGGGCATTAGAATAAATATCCGCTACAGGAGACCAAGATAAATTAATGCCCAAAGATTTTAATTCGATGCCTGTAGCTTTGGCTACTTCTTGGGAGTGCGATCGCAACAACACCGTATGGGGAAATCTGGTAATTGGTAAAGGTGTCCGCACAACTCGACCACCCTCATGATCCAATGTAAAAAACATCAAATCACGTTCAGTATATTCCCTAATTTGCTGGTGCAACTCCCGAAAACTTTGCAGCCACACATCATAGGGAACACCATCTCGGAAGTTTTTCGCAAAGAATATCACCCCCACAGGCTTTAATTCACTGAGAGCGCGCTTATCCTCATCACTTAAAGTAGTACCAGAAACACCAACAATCAGGTGATTTCCAAAACTCGCTAGCTGTTGAGAAGCTGACATAATCATTTACCCGCAACCATTTCAGGCCTGATCCTACACCTTCCTCAGAAAAACAGGGGTGTAGGGGTGTAGGGGTGTAAGGATGCAGGGGAGAAATATTTACGCCAATGCCCAGTCCCCAGTCCCCAGTCCACAGTCCCCAGTCCCCAGTCCCCAGTCCACAGTCCCCAGTCCCCAGTCCCCAGTCCCCAGTCCCCAGTCCCCAACACCCAATCCCTTTTTTCTGCCAAATGTAACAGATTGCAACGTATAATGAGAACGACAAAACAATTAAGAAATATTGAAAAACAGTAGGTTTAAATGCGAGTAGCGATCGCGGGTGCTGGTTTAGCAGGACTCTCCTGCGCGAAATATCTCACAGACGCAGGTCACACTCCCATTGTCTTGGAAAGCCGGGACGTATTGGGTGGTCTTGTCGCGGCGTGGAAAGACTCAGACGGCGACTGGTATGAAACTGGATTACACGCCTTCTTCGGTGCATACCCCAATATGCTCCAGTTACTTAAGGAGTTAGGTATTGAAGACCGACTCCAATGGAAAGAACATACACTGATTTTTAACCAACCAGATAAGCCAGGAACATACTCCCGGTTTGATGTTCCCGATATTCCCTCCCCCTTCAACGTCATTGCGTCCATTCTCCGCAACAACGATATGTTGACCTGGGGACAAAAACTGCGCTTCGCCGTCGGCTTAACTCCAGCCGTGGTCAGAGGTCAAAAGTATGTAGAGGAGATGGACAAGTACAGTTTCAAAGAATGGTTAGAAAGACAGGGAATTGATGAGCGAGTTTCCACCGATGTGTTTATCGCAGCATCGAAAGCACTCACCTTTATCAATCCCGAAGAAGTTTCTGCCACCATCCTCTTAACTGCGCTCAATCGCTTTCTACAAGAAAGATACGGCTCGAAAATAGCATTTTTGGATGGTTCACCCACAGAAAGGCTATGCGCTCCCATCGTAGACCATATCACCGCAGGCGGCGGGGAAGTGCGCCTCAATGCACCACTCAAAGAAATTGTTCTCAATGAAGATGGGAGTGTTAAGCACTTCGTCATTCGGGGAATCAATGGTGCAGCTGATTATATAGAAACCGCCGATTGCTACGTTGTCGCCACATCAGTAGATGTCGCCAAAGTGATATTACCCAAACCTTGGCAGCAAATGGAGTATTTCCAGAAGCTAGAAGGTTTAGAAGGAGTGCCAGTCATTAACTTGCACTTATGGTTTGACCGAAAATTAACCGATATCGATCAGTTATTATTTTCGCGATCGCCCCTCCTCAGCGTTTATGCTGATATGAGCAACACTTGTCGCGAATATGCCAATCCTGATCGCTCCATGCTGGAATTAGTTCTAGCACCGGCTAAAGATTGGATTAGCAAATCCGATGAGGAAATAGTTGCTGCCACAATTGCAGAACTAGAAAAACTCTTCCCCGATGATTTTGGGGGAGAAAATCCAGCCAAGTTGCTGAAATCTCATGTAGTGAAAACGCCGCGTTCAGTTTACAAAGCGACCCCCGGTCGTCAACAGTACCGTCCCTCCCAAAAAACTCCTATCGCTAACTTCTTTCTAGCAGGGAGTTACACCATGCAACGCTACTTAGGCAGTATGGAAGGAGCTGTACTTTCTGGTAAGCTAACAGCGCAGGCGATCTGCGAATCACTGCCAGTGGCTAATGCCTCTAACCTGCAAACGCTAACCCGACCGCCTGCAACGAATGCTGCAACTGCCTGATTCCCCCCCGCGCATGAAAACGCTGGTCTCTGTAGACGAGTCCTACAAAATTTGTCGGCATCTCACAGCCAAGTACGCCAAAACCTTCTACTTGGGTACTTTGTTGATGAGTCCGGCAAAACGTCAAGCTATCTGGGCAATTTATGCTTGGTGTCGTCGTACCGATGAACTAGTAGACGGCCCCGGTGCTGCCATTACTACACCAGAAACCTTAGACCTCTGGGAGCAACATCTAGAATCAATTTTTGCGGGTATTCCCGTAGAAAACTATGATGTTGCTTTGGTCGATACCCTGCAACGTTTTGACATCGACATTCAGCCCTTTCGGGATATGATTGCTGGTCAGCGTATGGATTTATACCGTAGTCGTTATGAAACCTTTGAGGAATTATACCTCTACTGTTACCGCGTTGCTGGCACAGTCGGCTTGATGTCAACCGCCGTTATGGAAGTAGACAACACCGCAAACACAGCTCCGTGGTCTCAGCGTAAACCACTTTATATTCCCACAGAAGAAGCGATCGCCTTGGGAATTGCCAATCAACTCACAAATATATTGCGGGATGTCGGCGAAGATGCTAGGCGAGGACGCATCTATCTTCCCTTAGAAGACCTAGCCAAATTCAACTACACAGAACAAGACTTCTTTAACTGTGTAGTCGATGACCGTTGGCGGGCGTTGATGCGTTTCCAAATCGAACGGGCGCGACAGTTCTACACCAAAGCCGAACAAGGCATCGCCCACCTAGCCCTGGATGCACGCTGGCCTGTGTGGGCAGCTTCCATGCTCTACGGGCAAATCTTAGATGTCATCGAACGCAACGATTACAACGTCTTTAATCAGCGTGCCTACGTCCCGCAATTGCAAAAGTTATGCACCCTACCCATAGCTTGGATGCGATCGCAAGTCCTATAAGTTTAGTCAATAGTCCAAAGTCCATAGTCCATAGTTAACAGCAATGACTAATGACTATTGACTATTGACTATTGACTAAATAACTCTTGACTTTCCCAAAAATCACTGCTAACATTATATTTCGTGACCGTGGAGAGGTGGCTGAGTGGTCGAAAGCGGCAGATTGCTAATCTGTTGATGGACTCGTAAGACCCATCCGAGGGTTCGAATCCCTCCCTCTCCGTTTTGGAGACAAAAAAGCAACACATAACTAACTGTGTTGCAAAAAAATACAAAAGTCGTAGCAATCACTATATGTATCCAAAGGTAGATGCTATCATTTAACCTTTGGAGACTTGATATAAGATTGAACTAAGTAAAAACATCTAGTTTGCATCTTGCTTTCAAGCTCCCACAGAATAGAGGAGTGAAAGTGATTATGGTTAAAATTAGTGCGTCCCTTACTCTGGGCTTAACTACCCTAGCTACTGGGTTTTTGATGGCGGCTTGCTCAAGCACCACCTACACTACTGACGGTGGAAATACCAACAGTACGACTAGTCCCACAAGCAGCAATAACACCGGATTAAAGATAGGTTCATTACTACCAACCACAGGGGATTTAGCATCAATTGGTCAGCAAATGGCTGCTGCTGTGCCTCTGCTAGTAGAAACAGTTAATGCCTGTGGAGGTGTGAATGGTCAACCAGTCACATTGGTAGCAGTAGACGACCAAACCGACCCCAAAGCAGGCGCAGCCGGGATGACCAAACTCGCAACTGTAGATAAAGTTGCGGGTGTAGTTGGTTCATTTGCTAGTAGCGTATCTACTGCGGCAGTGTCAATTGCTGCCCAAAATAACGTCATGCTGATTTCCCCTGGTAGCACTAGCCCCAAATTTACCGAATTGGCGCAAAAAGGCGATTTTAAAGGCTTTTGGGCGCGGACAGTTCCCCCCGATAGTTATCAAGGGCCAGCCTTAGCGGAACTCGCCATTAAAAAAGGTTATAAGCGAGTTTCTACCGTAGTGATTAACAACGACTACGGAGTTGGTTTTGAAAAAGCCTTTGTTCAAGCCTTTGAAAAATTGGGCGGAACAGTCGTTAACAAAAATAACCCTGTCCGCTACGACCCCAAAGCCACCACCTTTGAAACTGAAGCTACTGCGGCCTTTGCAGGTAAACCAGATGCCGTATTGGGCGTTTTTTATGTAGAGACAGGCAGTCTATTATTAAAATCAGCTTATCAGCAAGGTTTAACCAACGGCGTACAAATCATGCTCACAGACGGCATGAAATCAGATGAATTTCCCGCACAAGTAGGTAAAGCCGCAGATGGTAAGTTCATCGTCTCTGGGGTCATCGGGACTGTCCCTGGTTCCGATGGTAAAGCCTTAGAAGCCTTCACAAAACTTTGGCAATCTAAAAAGGGTGGTTCACCAGGAGAATTTGCACCCCAAGCCTGGGACGCAGCCGCATTATTAGTATTGGCAGCCCAAGCAGCTAAAGATAATACAGGTGTTGGCGTGTCCAGTAAAATTAGAGAAGTATCTAATGCACCTGGTGTAGAAGTCACCGATGTTTGCGAAGGTTTGAAGTTACTCAAAGAAGGCAAAGATATTAACTATCAAGGTGCTAGCGGGAATGTGGATGTTGATGCTAACGGTGATGTCATTGGTGTTTACGATGTCTGGACAGTACAGGACGATGGCAAATTGAAAGTTATTGATAAAGTGACTCCCAAGCAGTAGGGAGTGATGAGTGATGAGTGATGAGTGATGAGTAATGAGTAATGAGTAATGAGTAATGAGTAATGAGTAATGAGTAATGAGTAATGAGTAATGAGTAATGAGTAATGAGTAATGAGTAATGAGTAATGAGTAATGAGTAATGAGTAATGAGTATCTTGCATTCCGTAATTCATAACTCATTGCTGAGTAACCTAAAAATACTCAGCACTCACTACTCAGCACTCAGCACTCAGCACTCACTACTCACCACTCTACTTAGAAGCCAGAGAAATTGTAGCCTACACCTAATAACAAGCCGACATCTGTTTTATCAAAAAAGCCAGCATTGATAGCAGCTGTAGCAGTAAATTGAGAATTCAGAGGGACATCCAGACCACCGGAGACTAAAAACGCGGCTTGGGAATCATCACCAGTTTTAATAGCTGCACCTACACCTACATATGGTGCGATCGCTAGTGGTTCATCAAATGGATCTACCTGTCTAAAGTTAAAATCGTAGGTGACAGGAATCAGAATCGTGGTGTTATCACCAAATACAGCTGAGGGTCTAATAGAAAAGGTGTTAGTAAATCCAATCTTGCTGATAGCTGCAAAATTCCCATCTCCCAAAGATGAATCACCACCACCGATACCAATATTGCCAGCCACACCAACGTAGCTACTACCGCCACGGGTACGTCTACCAACATTAATATCTGATTGTGCCACTGTGTTGGGAGTAGGTGCAACAGCAGGAGCAGATGTTGCAGCTTCCGGTGAAACCAGAGTTGCTGAGGTAGTGGCTACTGTTCCTGGTACTGGTGTAACTGTCCGGCTGTCAGCGTTAAAAGTTGTCGCACTGGGAAAAGAGAAGTTTTGTGCTTCCACTTCTGGTTCAACACTTGATGTTGCGGGAGACATAGCATCGCTGTTTGCCTCAACGGGAGGTACTGTTTGAGCATGAGCAGATAAGCCAGTCCCAGCAACAGCTACAGCCGCTAAACTAGATAAGCAATAAATACCTTTACGAACAAAAATATTCTTCACATTCACTCCTAACAAAACGTTGCCACAATCAGTAAAATGCCAAATTTGTGTGTTTGGGGCAATATCCAAACTTTAGCACCAGTAAATCCCCCCTTACATCCTGAGATAGACATAAATCTTGAGTGTCTATTTTGCTGGGATTCAACAGTTAAATAACTAGATGTTTGCAGTCTTTATCCCACTTGCTCTAAATACTGGTTAATATCTTCTATCACTCTGACTAGTTCAGCTTCCGTAGTCAAACGAATATTGATATCCCGTACAGTCAGTAAGACTTTAGCCGCAAAGGGTGTAGGCCAGATATTGGGATTACAGAAAATTTCTAAAAATATTTCCCCTGTATAACGATATTCCAATGGTGCTTGAGGAGTCACTTTAGTACCAGAGTTGGGTTTAGCTGCAACAGTTTTGAGACGTTCCATCAATTGATCAATTGCACCCTTTAATTCCGTGGCCGCTTGGGGGGAAAAACTAAAGCTAACAGAACCCTCAACTAAATTTAATGTTAGAGGAGTAGAAGACATAAGCTCTTTATAAAAATTGATGGATGATTACTTGATCTTACAGGAGTCAACCTGACACAAAAAGCATGAGTAATAAAAACTACTCATGCT
>NZ_PJIZ01000009.1 GCF_021596505.1 Nostoc sp. CMAA1605
ATAGATTTCTAAGTCAGTAATTTGTTGATTTTGAATTTTGAATTGTTAAGGCGTAAGCCTTGCGGTAGGCTATTTTGAATTTCCCGAAAGGGCTGACATCATGGCTAAGTTAGTGGTGCTGAAATTTAGTGACGGCGGTTTTGAACAAGGTTTTACCGTCACTTTGCAAATAGGGGAAGAACGCGATCGCCCAGCTACGGAAATTACAGGTAAACTACCACCATGTCCTGAAATCACCCTTTACTACACACGTTGGCAAGCTAGCTATCTCCAGTTAGGTAACGCTTATCGCTTAGATGCCGATAAAATCCAAGTGACAAATGTGTCTGTGACTGAAGATTGTCACGAACTAGCCCATATTTTACGCGCCCGCTTTAATGCTTGGCTACAGGCGGAAGATTTTCGACCCCTGCGGGAAAAATGGCTAGAAAAATTAATGCCTTCAGACGAAATTAGAGTCATCCTGCAATCAGAAAATAGTCAATTGCAAAGACTCCCTTGGCACGTCTGGGACTTACTCGAACGCTATCCCACAGCAGAAATTGCTCTTTCTTCACCTAGTTATGACCGGGTTTATAAACCACCCACTCCCAATTCCCAAGTAAATATTTTAGCGATCGTCGGCAATAGTCAAGGCATTGATACCCAGTCAGATCAAGCTGTTTTACAAACATTGCCCTATGCCGATGTGAGTTTTTTAGTAGAACCACAACGTAAGGAATTGAACGATTATCTATGGGGGAAAAACTGGGATATCTTATTTTTCGCGGGACACAGTTCTAGTCAGGGAAATGGCAATATCGGCAGAATTTACCTAAATAAAACCGATAGTCTCACCATTGGGGAATTTAAATATGCGCTTAAACAAGCTATAGAACGGGGTCTACAACTGGCAATTTTTAACTCCTGTGATGGCTTGGGTTTAGCACGGGAACTGGCTGATTTACACATTCCCCAAATTATTGTGATGCGTGAACCTGTTCCCGACCAAGTGGCGCAGGAGTTCTTAAAATATTTTCTGCAAAGTTTTGCTAACGGTAAATCTTTATACCAAGCAGTCCGACACGCACGAGAACGACTACAGGGCTTAGAAGATAGATTTCCCTGTGCCACTTGGCTTCCTGTTATCTGTCAAAATCCTGCCCAGATACCCTTAACTTGGGATGAATTAATTCAGTCTCCCACACAGGAAATACCTTTTACTCCCATTGTTAACAAAAAACGGGGCTGGAAAAAGTTAGCTTTATCTACCTTGGCGGTGACAGCCGTAGTTTGTGGTTTGCGTTTGCTGGGAGGATTACAGAATTTTGAACTGCAAGCCTTTGACCAAATGATGCGATCGCGTCCAGAGGAGGGGCCAGATCGGCGATTACTAATAGTGACTATTGATGATGAAGACATAGAAAATCAGCGTCGTGATGGCCAAGTGTTGAAAGGGACTTCCATCTCCGACAAATACCTCAACCAGTTACTCACAAAACTCAATCAATACCAACCGAAAGCTATTGGTTTAGATGTCTACCGCGACTTCCCAGCAGAACAATTAAACTTAAAATCACAACTCCAACAAACTGATAATTTAATCGGGGTCTGTAAAGGCAGTGACGCTACAGTCAAGATCAAATCAACTGCACCACCACCAGAAATTCCCAAGGAAAGATTAGGTTTTAGCGACTTCATAGATGATCAAGATCGTGTGGTACGTCGCCATCTTCTATTCATGACCCAAGAAACTACTTCTCTATGTTCTACTCCCTACGCTTTTAGTACCCAACTAGCATTTCTCTATCTCTCAGCCTCTGGCATTCAACCAAAATTTACATCTGACCCTTCCCCTTCTTTGCAATTAGGAAAAACAGTTTTGCGCCGTCTTTCATCTCGCACTGGCGGTTATCAAGGCATTGATGCCAACGGTGGTCAAATATTACTCAACTACCGCGCTTCTAAGCAAATCGCAGAACAAGTGACACTTACCCAATTGTTATCTAATCCGATTAATCCCAATGCCATCAAAGACCGGATTGTTTTGATTGGTGTCGTCACTAGGGGAGATATCGCTGACTATTGGGGTACCCCCTATGGCAGCCTAGTCAATGAACCAATGCCTGGAGTGATGGTACAAGCCCATATGGTTAGCCAAATTATCAGCGCGGTTTTAGATGGTCGTCCCCTATTGTCGGCTTTGCCGCCTTGGTTAGAAGTAATTTGGATTTGGGGTTGGGCTGTGACTGGAGGTGTATTAGCTTGGCAATGGCGTGTATTACCTAAGTTAGCCTTAGCAGTTGGCATTAGTTCCGGTATTTTATACGCTGTTTGCCTAACTCTATTGATTGCTGGTGTTTGGCTCCCCTTTGTCCCGTCAGCGATTTCGTTGGTAGCGACGGTAACTGTAGTATCAATACAGAATTCTAAGTACACTAAATAGTTTGTAGTTAGGACTTTATACAATTCGCAATTCGCAATTCGCAATGGGCTAACGTCCTGCTACGCTCTAAGCGCAGCTATGCCGCAGGCTTTACGCAATTAAAAAACGAGGATTAGCAAAGCTTTCAGGATTTACATCTGGATCAGGATTGTCATGAAATGGTATTAGTCCTTATACTATTTCGGATTTTGAAATAATTTACTGGTGAGCTTTTTAGCTTCCCGTAGGGTATACGTTAATTTTACTCTCGCCAGAAACACACCGAATCCCCGCAAAGTCACTAGTATCAGTAACTTGAGTTAATTAACATAAAATCTATGAAAATACTGCTTTCATTACTTCTAGGCTACATTAGTTTTCTGGCTGGTCAAAGTTTAGTACAAGCTAAACCAGTACCCGCGAACACCACCGCCAACCAGTCCAAGAAAGTCAGCTTTAACCCACCACAACCCCCCGCAGGTGAACCTGCGCCTGGGGGTCGTGTCCGTGGAGGGGCGAGACGCGGTTTGTGTCCTTCAGTAAAACCACCACTTACAGCTTTAGCTCCTTATACAGAAGGCCCTCCCACAGTGATGAATGTCTGGGGATTAACCACAGAAGCCCATCCCACGCTAATGTTTTATGTACCTTACTCTCGACCTGCTACTTATCCCACAGAATTTGTCTTGCAAGATCAGCAATCAAATACAATTTATCAAAAAGCGATCGCTCTCCCAGAAAAACCAGGAATTATCAGCATCTCTGTACCTGATAACATTACCTTGGAAGTTAACAAACGATATCGTTGGTTTTTGACTGTAGACTGTGACCCCCAAAAAGAGTCATCCCCGACTTATGTAGAAGGTGTGATGAAACGAGTCACTCTCGATGTCAAAGTTACCCAAAAATTAGCAAAAGCCACACCATTGCAACGTTTTGAGATATATCTTCAAAATGGTATTTGGCATGAGGCATTAAAAACCATATCGCAATTACGTCAAGAAAACCCTAAAGACCTAGTGATTGCCGAAAAATGGCAAAGTTTGCTTGCTAGTGTGCGCTTAGATGACATTGCATCTCAATCTTTACGTCCCAATCAACCTTAATTTTCGGATAAGTAGAACGGTGTAGATAATTCAAGGTTTGTAGTGAGGACTTTAGTCCTCTAATAAGGACTGTTCGCGGAGCGTTCCCGTTCGCGTTAGCGTCTCCAAAGGAGAAGGGTAGTCCTTACTACAAACTATTTTCTTAACTGAACTGTATTGGGTTAAAGGGAATGAATAGGGATTGTTTCCCTTTTCCCTGTTCTGTGGTTAACGAGGCGATCGCATATTATTTTTATCATCAATTATGAATAAATTTATCCTATTAATTACTTTTAATTTGCTCTTATTTGCCTGTAGTAATAGTGATAATCACAACAAAATTAGTAATCTTCGTAGTGAATCTTCCGATAATACCAATAATAGTAATACTATTCCGATAGGTGTGGCTTTTGCCCAGACTAGCAACATTGCCTTACTCGGTCAAGAAGGAATTGACGGCGTAAAAATTGCCCAGCAGTATTTTAATAGTCAAGGCGGTATCAACGGTAAACCAATTAAATTGGTGTTTCAAGATGCTGGTGGTGATGAAGTCGGAGCAATTAACGCTTTCCAAAATTTAATTAATAAAGATAAGGTAGTTGGTATTGTTGGGCCTACATTATCACAACAAGCCTTTAGTGCTAATCCCATCGCTGAACGCGCTAAAGTTCCTGTGATTGGGGCTTCTAATACTGCTAAAGGAATTCCAGAAATTGGAGATTATATAGCGCGTGTATCTTCTTCTGTGGCAATAGTTGCACCTAATGCTGTGCAAGCTGCTCTCAAACTAAACCCAAAAATTAAACGTGTAGCAGTCTTCTATGCTCAAAATGATGCCTTTAATAAATCAGAAACGGAAATATTTCAGAATACCGTCAAGGCGAAAGGTTTAGATTTAGTCACAGTCCAAAAATTTCAAACTACTGATACCGACTTCCAAACCCAAGCTACTAATGCTATTAACTTAAAATCAGATTTAGTGATTATTTCTGGTTTAGCTGTGGATGGTGGTAATTTAGTTAAACAATTAAGAGAATTAGGTTATCAAGGATTAATTATTGGTGGTAACGGTTTTAATACATCACATATATTTTCTGTATGTCAGGCTTTATGTGATGGTATAATTATTGCTCAAGCTTACAGTCCTGAACATTCCAATAAAATTAATACTGCATTTCGTCAAGCTTATCTTCAACAATATAAAAAACAACCATCACAAGTGACTGCTCAAGCATTTACCGCAGTTCAGGTATATGTAGAAGCTTTACAATCTTTAAATCAAAAGCGTCCCATCGAGCAATTGAATTTATCAGAATTAAGGACAGCCTTAAACCAAGAACTACTAGCAAAAAAATATGATACTCCCCTTGGTGAAATTGCTTTTACACCAGTAGGAGATGTCATCCAAAAACAGTTTTACGTAGCTCAGTTAAAGATGGATGCTAATGGTTTAAATGGGAGATTTCAATATTTAAAATAACAATTCAGAATTCTGTTCCCTATTCCCCATTCCCTATTCCCCATTCCCCATTCCCCACCCTATGATTCACCCATAACTCTCGGATATTGGGGACGGCAAGGACTACCCCAGCATACTTGTCCAGAGGGTATATCAGCAAAAACGCTGCTACGTGCGCCAATGACAGCGTTAGCACCAATTTGCACTCCTGGCGCAACAAAACAATCTGTAGCTACCCAGACTCCATCACCAATGGTAATACTTGCGGTTTTCAAGCCAAAGGTGGGGTCTTTGATATCATGACTACCAGTGCATAAATAACTTTTTTGAGAAATGACGCAGTGTTGACCAATCTGAATCGCATCTAAGCTATACAAAACCACATCATCACCAATCCAAGTATAGTCACCAATCTCCACTTTCCAAGGATAGGTAAAGCGGGCAGTAGGACGAATAATTACGCTTTGGCCAATACGCGCACCAAACAAGCGTAGCAAAGCACAGCGCAAACCATTAAAAGGATGCAGTGTCAGAGGAAAAGCGATCGCCTGCACTAGCCACCACAGTAAAATGTACCAACTAGGCCGTCCGCGATCAAACCATGATTGGTCATATTTGCGTAAATCTACAAAGGAGTCATTAGTCATTAGTCATTAGTTATTAGTCAATAGTCAATAGTCATTAGTCATTAGTCATTAGTCATTAGTCATTAGTCACTACTCAGCACTCAGCACTCAGCACTCAGCACTCAGCACTCAGCACTCATCACTTTTTAAATAAAATTCCTTGAATGACGGCGTTTAAATAACCTATTTGTCCGTAAGTATAAACTAAATTATCAAAGCTTTGGGCTGGATCATTGACGGAGTATTGTACTGTTTTATACAATCCTCTCACAAATCTTTCCCCGCCTCGGCCAAACTGTGCGACTCCGGCTTTACCTGCTAGTTGTTCGCGATAACATTCACTAATCCCTTGCCACCAACCGCGATTGAGAAACCAAGAACGATTAATGCGTTCTGGTGCAACGTTATGAGCCACTAAGGCGGCGGGAAGGTAGGCGACTTGCCAACCCTTTTTTAGAGCCAGTTCTGTCATTTGTAGTTCCTCGTTGGAGAGGAGGTTTTTGCCGACTCTACCTAATTGGGGGTCAAAACCACCGATTTCTGTGAGAAATTGGCGGCGGATGGAATAATTTAAACCCCTGGGTGTTAAACCTGGTTGATCGATGTAAACTACACTATCACCCAAATCATAAGCTCCTAAATTACCTGCTAAACCAGGAGATAGCCATTTCGGGGGTTCTATATTGGGAGGCCAAAGCAGAGTAACTTTCCCACCAGCGATCGCTAATTGATGATTATTTTGATAAGCATCATATAATACTCGTAACCAACCAGGACTAGCTACAGCATCATCATCTAAGTAGGCTATAATTTCGGCTTTTGCCGTTTTTGCCCCAGTATTTCGGGCGACAGATAAACCAAGAATTGGTTCAAAAACATACTTTAATCTGGGGTCATTGGCTCTTTCTTCCGTAACTTCACGGGTGCGATCGCTTGACCCATTATCCACCACTATGACCTCAAATTCCCCAGGGAAATCCTGTCCCAAAAGGCTATCAATCGCCGCACCGAGATAATTATCCCGATTGTGAGTACAGATAATTGCAGAGATTTGCATAATTAGTTGTTAGTCATTAGTCATTAGTCATTAGAATTTAAACTTGCTGAATGTGGCTGTGTAATACTATTAAGGTTTCTGCTAGTTGGCTGAGACGGGTTTCTAGGTATTGCTTGCGGCCTAGTAATTGGCGTAGTTTTTGATAACGTGCGATCGCCATGCTCACCTCTGCTAGTTGATTGGGTGGACAAGGACGTGACCAAACTTTACCTGACGCATCGACACCACAAAGCCGATAACCAGTTTTGAGGGCGGGATGGGGTATTTTAGTTCCGTCGGGAGCGCAAATTTCTTCCACGTA
This sequence comes from Nostoc sp. CMAA1605, assembly GCF_021596505.1. Classification (GTDB taxonomy): domain Bacteria; phylum Cyanobacteriota; class Cyanobacteriia; order Cyanobacteriales; family Nostocaceae; genus Trichormus. Next base: position 6,933 of record NZ_PJIZ01000009.1, read on the forward strand.
GTCCATGAGACGTTCTACTTCGCCGTGACGGAGTGTAGCTTTTCCGCCATGTTCTGTTTCCCAAGGGTTTGATTCTAACCAACCGTTAACAATCGGCCCTTCTAAATATAAATCTTGAATTTGCTGCACAATGCTGTGTAGCTCTTTTTGCCAACCTGCTACGTGTGCTTGAATTTCTTGCAGGATATTCGCGGCTAATGCTGGGTTAGCAACATGACGATGATTACTGAAACTTTGGGTTTTGAATTTAGGTAGACTGGGTGCATTCACCCCATCTTCTTGCGTGGGGAAAGTTTGTACAGAACTGTGATGAGGAAATAAATTTTCGTTAATAGTATTTACGTTAGGGGATTCTGTATTTATTTCTTCTATGGCTTCTTGTGTTTGGGGTTCTGTACTTTCCTTAGCTCCTACACTAATTCTAAAAGATACAGGACGCTTGATATTTTCACTCGTTTCCGTAACAGTATTGTCACGACTTCCCAAATCATGTAAAGTTGCTTCAATGCGTTTTATACCTGCTTTCATCAGATTCCCCTCAAATCTACTGTCTAGTTTTTCAGATTTAGAAATGGGTCTTAAAGATTCCTATCTTTCGCCCATTGTGGCATAAAGTCAAAAATGAGTCTTGAGTGCTGAGTATTGTTAATGGTAGTTATTCAAAACATATCCATTGTTTCAGGACAAAGGAGGGAAGGGAGACAAGGGAGACAAAAGGTTTGCTGAGTCTCGCTTTCTTAATTTTGAATTTTGAATTGTTATTAGCACTGTTTCGCTGATGCAGGATTCACAAAGTCATGTAAATCTGCATCCCAGACACTAATGTAAATTAAATCGCAGTTCTGGCGGATGATTTGACCTTTGACTGCACCGACTGAAAAACTAAAGTCATCTTTCTGGCGTTGTTGAACTTTTTCTAATCCCTGTTGAATTTTGGCTGTAGTTTGACCGTTCAGCATTCCGTTGAGGGTATTTTGCATCACTTGAGGATCTACAGATTGGGCGAAAGCTACTTCAGTTTGCCTGAGTTCTCCGGTTTCGCGGTCAAATAAATAACCCAAGTCAACTTGATTGGGTATTAAATTGTACACAACAGCACGGGTTCTACCCCAAGCACCTTTTAAATCTCTATTGGGTTTTCCGAGTTTGGCTTCTACGGTGCTTCTGGCTGTCCCTGTGGGGAAAGCTGGGATGCTTTGTCTAGTAGTATTTTGCTTTCTTCTCTTGGGGGGTGGACTTGGGGGTAATGATTCTGTGGGTTGTGGTTCTATAACAGGATCATTATTCTCGATGGTTGGTGTTGGTATGGCTGTAACTTCAGGTGCAGGCGGAGTGTTAACTATCGTAGGAGGTATTTCAGCTTTGGGTGTAATTGGTGCAGGAATGAATGGTGCAGGAGTAGATGGGGAAATTTCTGGAGGTGGAGAGGAAGTTTCAGGGATAGGAGGGGTAGAAACTACAGTATCGGGACTGGGCGACGATGATGAGGGTATGGGATCACTAGAAATGGTGTCCGTTGGGGATGGACGAGTTAGTGTAGATAGTGCTACGCCACTAAGTAAACCGCCTATAATCAAACCGCCTAATATCCAAACAGGCTGTTGTTTTTTGGGGGAAGGGATGGGTTTGACTATGGGTATAGCTTGAGTTTGTTGAGTTTGAGCCGTTTGGACAACAGACTGTACAGGTATATTATTCACCGCAGATAAAGCATAGAGCATTTTACTAGCAGTGGTGAAGCGATCGCTCGCCTGTGGTTTAATTGCCTGATTTAACACCGCCGCCAAATCTGGGGAAATCTGCGGCGCGTATTGTTGCCAAAGAATTTCACCCGTTTGGGGATTTGTCGGCAATTCTTCGGGACTTTTGCCAGTTAATAAATAAATCGCTGTCAAACCTAAACTATAAATATCAGTAGCGTAAACTGGTCTACCCACCGCCTGTTCACTAGGCATATATCCTGGTGTACCTATGACCATCGAACGTGTAGGATGAGAACCCCCTACAGAACGAATTGTTTCTTTGACTGCACCAAAATCAATTAAAAATGGTTTTTGGTCAACAGCACGCAGAATAATATTATCTGGCTTAATGTCTCGATGGATAATCCCTCTGCTATGCACATAATTTAAAATTGCTAGCAGACTCAAGACAATCGCTCGGACAGTAGTTTCATTCTGACATCCTTGTGTTTCCAACAAATTCCTGAGAGTTTGACCATGAATCCATTCTTGGACTAAGTAAAACTGGCCATTCTCTAAAAAATAAGCATAGAGTTTAGGTATTTGGTCACTGTGTTCACCTAAATACTCTAAAGTCGCCGCTTCCCTCTCAAATCGCTGTTGCGTTATTTGGTAGGCTTGAGGATCGTTAGTAATGGGTTTGAGTTGCTTAATTACGCAACGACGACGAGAAGGCATATGAGTATCTTCTGCCAAAAAGGTTTCCCCAAACCCACCAGCACCGAGTACCTGAATAACCTGATAGCGATTGTTTAGCAGAATGGATGTCACTTCACTTCGCTCCGAATTCAAAATAGCCTACGGGAAGGCTTGTATCTACAAAAATTCCAAATAAATAACAAAAACCTCTTAAATCTGTTTATGTGCTTCTGTCCTTTGCGTTTTTACTCATGCAGGTTAAATATATTAGCTATTTTTCAATTTACATCACATACTCTGACGAATGAACAATGGATTTAGATTCTGTTTATTCATAAGTTCTGAGAATGTTATGACATTACACCTTGATCACCCACACCCTAAATTAAATCCGTTTTTCTGGACACAGTGTAAAGAATAACATCGGTAATACAGGGTAAACAGTTAAATGTTTGTAGTGAGAACTTTAGTTCTCAAATAAGGACTAAAGTCCTTACTACAAACTCCATCCTAGTTTTGAGAAAAAATACAATTGAATAACATATAGAAAAACATAAATTTTTCCTTAAGATAAATCGTATATTAAGTAGTTATTAAAATTGCCAGTAAATACTAAAAATATGTTCGCAGGTATAGCCTTGGCTTTCACATATTAATCTTTAAAAATAATTGCATTGTTCGGAAAATCATCAACAACAGTATTAAATAGACTTATGTCCATAGTTAAATTACGTGTTAAAACAGGACATATATTTTCTGTGGGATGCTGAAATCACTATCAGAATGAGTTCCCACCCATTATTTCGCCACAACATCATGAGGGGGAAATCATGACGATCGCCACTAAACCAAACATTAATCAGCGATTGATTGAAGAGTCAAAAATCGTCCCTGGAATTGACTATCATGTAGTACATAAAATTCCCGGTAGAATTAGATTTCGCATCCCTCTTTTAGCCCATGATCCTGATTACACTCAAACTCTCAGGGAGTTACTAAAATCTGATAGTCGAGTTTTAGAATTTCGCATTAATATTTGGGCGAGTTCTATTGCCATTAGCTACCAATTAGCTGATAGCAAACATGATTTATTGCCCCATTACTTAATAGATTTGCTACAAGAAGCCCAAATTCGCAAAACTCACAAGCCACAAGAAACAGTCTTAGCCAGTGATGAGGCTGGGGTGAAGTTACCGGCTTTAGCTACAGTTTTAGCTTTACTGGGGTTAGGATTTCCCATTCCTAGAGTCATCATTGGCACAACTGTAGCACTAGCGGCTTTACCCATTGCCAAACGTGCCTATACCAGTATTACCCAAAGCCGAAAATTAAATATAGATTGTCTGGATTTGCTGGCGATCGCCTTAACTTCTGCCCAAGGAAATCTCCTTACTCCCGCTTTGGTGATGACACTCCACGAAATTGGTGATTTAATTCGCGATCGCACCGCCAGAGTTACCGAACATCACGCCGCCGATTTACTCGATTCTCTGGGACATTATGCTTGGGTGATCCAACCAGACGGCGAAAGAAAACATATCCTCGCCACCCAAGTCCAGCCACAAGACACAGTAATCGTCTATCCAGGCGAACAAATCCCCGTTGATGGGCAAATCTTGCGTGGTCAAGCGTTAATTGACCCGCAAAAATTGACAGGGGAATCAATGCCCGTTTTGCGTCAAGTAGGGCAGACTGTTTACGCCTCCACCTTGGTACGAGAAGGTGAAATTTACATCCAAACGGAACGGGTAGGCAGTGCCACCCGTGCTGGTGCAAGTATAGAATTAGTCCAACAAGCCCCCGTACATGATACCCGCATGGGTAACTATGCAGCTGCGATCGCTGACAAAGCGGTACTACCAGCCTTAATTTTTGCTGGGCTAGTATTAGCCGCTACTCGTAACCCAGCGAGGGCAGCATCTATTCTTACCTTAGATTTTGTAACCGGGATTCGTGTTTCCCTCCCTACAAGCTTTCTAGCTGCCTTACACCACGCTACCAGACACGGTGTACTTATCCGTAGTGGTCGCGCTTTAGAAAAATTGGCACAGGTGGACACATTAGTTTTTGATAAAACAGGCACTCTCACCAAGGGTGATATTGAAGTCATGGAAGTGGAAACTGTCAATGGCAGAATGTCTAGCCGCAGACTCTTAAGCCTAGCCGCCGCCGCCGAACAACGCCTGACTCACCCAGTCGCCCAAGCCGTAGTCCGCTATGCCGAAAAACAGGGGATTGAGATTCTCCCCCGCCAAGAATTTACCTATGAAATTGGTTTAGGAGTCCGTGCTGAAATTGACGGAGAACAAGTGATTGTAGGTAGCGATCGCTTTTTGCGTCAGTGTGGCGTTCCCCTTGATTGTCTCTATGAACCCCATCACTGCAACCATGCAGATTGTCCCCATCACCTCAATTGCCGCATTTCCGCCCATGATTCCTTACTGTATATCAGCGTCAATCAGGAATTTCAAGGCGTGATTTATTACACAGACCCCCTGCGCCCAGAAAGTGCCAGCATCATCGAGAAATTACAAACAGAATACGGCATGGAAGTACATCTATTGACAGGGGATAATCACCAACGGGCTGTAGCTGTAGCAGCAGAACTAAATTTACCTCTGTCCCAAGTCCACGCGGAAGCCTTTCCTGAACAAAAAGCCGAAATCATCCAAAAATTACATAATTCCGGTAAAACAGTTGCCTTTACTGGTGATGGCTTAAATGATTCCATTGCCCTCGCCTATGCAGATGTATCCATTTCCTTTGGTGGCGGTTCCGAAGTCGCTAGAGAAACAGCCGATATCGTCCTGATGGATGATAACCTCAGCAGCTTTTTAGATGCGATCGCGATCGCCCACCAAACCCAAGCCGTCATTAAACAAAACATCAGCCTAGCCGTAGTCCCCAACCTAGCCGCTTTAGGACTAGCCACCACCGTAGGCATACATCCCCTAGCCGCCACCGTCGTTCACAACGGTTCAGCCATTGCTGCCGGCTTAAATGGGTTACGTCCCCTGATGCACCAAGATCCGCCGAGGTAGAAAGGCAGGGGGGCAGGGGGCAGGGGAGACAGAGGAAGAATAACTTCCCAATCCCCAATCCCCAATCCCAACCTCATTGCTGAATAATTCTTTTCGCCAACTCTATCGCCTCTTGCTGAGTAGAAATCTTCCCTTCAGCTTGTGCCACAGCTATTTCCGTCAGCAGTTCTCCTACCAGTGGCGATGCGGGAATATTTAGTGCTATCATTAGATTTTTACCACTTACTAGCTGAGTGGGATGAGCGACCAGATCATCAGGGTTAAGGTAGCGGCTGATCAATGGTGCGTATACCTGCAATGGATGAGTGCCAGACATCGGCTCTACCAGATTATCGTCCACTAAGGCTAACAAAATTGTAGCCGTAAATACAATTCCTGCTTCTTGGAAGAGAAAATACTGTTCTCGCACGGAATCAGCAAATTTTAGCTGAGGGAACAATTTCAAGGCAGTGGCAACAGCGCGAACTTCTGCGCGGCTATAGGTAAGTTCCTGTAGTTCTAATTCGGCTATGGCTGGTTGTTGCTGTACAAGACAAGCGAGTTTAGCAATGCCCAGCCATGTAGTTTTGACGGTATCACGCACACAATTTTGTAGTTCTACACCCAGTTGTGGCCAATGTTCTGTTAATTTCGTCGCCACAGTGTCAACGGCTGCGAGTTTAGTAAAGCTGTTGTGACTAGCATTTTTAAAGAACGGTGCAAGTAACCCATCTTCCCCAGCTTTGGTTATCCAAGGTGTTCCTTGGGGACTTGCTAACAAATAACCAATTTCGACGCGGACTCGTTCGGCGGCGATCTGGGATATATGCGATGCTAAATTACGGATAGTATTTTGGGTATTGGTTTCAATCGTAAAGCCTAGTTGAGCAGCTTGACGATAAGCACGCAACAGGCGTAGAGGATCATCTGTTAAATTGCGGGGTGATATCATCCGCATTAGACCCAACTTTATATCATCACAGCCGCCTAAAGGGTCAATGATAGATTGGCTATGGGGATTATAGGCGATCGCATTTACAGTAAAATCTCTCCTGTGTAAGTCAGTCTCTAAACTTTCGCCTTCCTGTTGGGCAAAATCAGCCGTCGCATTGGGAAATACCACCCGCGCAATTTGCCGTTCTGAGTCTAGTAACACAAAACCAGCTTGGTAACGACGAGCGATCGCTCTAGCTACCTTCACCGCATCCGATGGGATAATAAAGTCAAGATCCCAATACTCCCGACTCCTCCCCAAAAGCGCATCCCGCACTGCACCACCCACCATGTAAGCTGGTTGTGGCAAGCATTCCAGACTAAAAGGCCAATTTTCAGGAGCTAGACGCAAAAATACATCAGAGGACATTGTAATAAAAATCAACCCAACAACTGGTGAATAAAGCTTGGGCTTAAGTTAGATTAACAATAATCAAGGCCTTCTGGAGTTGGTTCTATTATGTGTATTTGCGTAAACTGCCACTATGTAGATCGCTGTGTGACCTATCACGCCGTCGAAACGCAGCACCAACAGCCCCATTTAACAGAAAATCCCACTTTTGATCCCAACGAACCATCTATTAACGTTAACATCCGTACCCAAGAAGATGTGATTGAAATGGAATGGGATGTAGTCGGTTGTCTCAGCTTTAAGCAAGAAACAGGTAAATGGTCGAAATTACGCCCAGGCGAATTAGTCCCGACTTGATGCAGAAAGTAAAATATGATCACACCAAAATCGGAAAAGTACATTAACTTACTTTTCCGATTTACAGCATAATATTTATCAGCTATCAATTAACACCATTTCCCATAACCATAGCCATAATCATAACCATACCCTCCTGAATACCCACTTCTAGGAAAAGAATTGTAGGAGTATTGGGAATAGGAATTACCGTAAGAACCAAATCCCCAGAAGCCACTATAACCACTGCCTCTGATAAATTCTATTGTCTGATGAGTTAATTCATTTAGAAAACTTTCAGTGTCTTGAAATAAATCATGACCTGTAGAATAGATTTCATCAATTGTGATATTAGCCATTTAATTTGCTCCTAAGTAATGTTTGACAACAAAATTAGTTAGACAATAATTGAATGTGGAGATTAATTGCATCAATATCTGGCAATGGCTGAATAAAATGTATATAAATGATGGTAGGCGCGAATCAATCCGCTAAAAATAAACTTGTGAAGCCATTTTTATAGTTGACAAATATCTGAGCAATATGTGTGATGTTTTGTCTAAGCTAATTCTGATTTTATCTAATGAATCTAATATCAAAAATCAAATAATTAGACGAAAATATCTAACTTAAGTCTTGAGTTTGTAAATAGGAAGAAGCAAATCAACTTAACTAAGTAAAACAAGGTAAATCATTAGAGTTTTGTAGTGGGAACGTCACTTGCTACAAGTCGGCAGAGCCACCCAACGTAGTGGCTCCCCTTTTTAAGGGGGATTTAGGGGGATCTAAACTGATTTGATACATTATTAAGGACTTTTCAAACATCCTCTTACACTAAAGTTCGGATTAAGATATCAGTTTAGATATAAAAAAGAATCCCTCTATCTTAATATAGAGAGATTCTTGTAGATTAAAATCGTAGTTAGCACAGGTCAGCAGAAACAACTTCTCAGTTTAAAAAGATGAGAAAATTCCTGCCTAATTGATTACCATTTATCTGCTTGGTCGAGGACGTAAGCTGCTACATCTTCAATTTGAGCATCGTTTAAACGACCTTTAAAAGCAGGCATAGCATTTTTACCATTTGTAACTTGAGTGATAATAGCCTCTGCCGAGTCCATACCGTACTCTTTCAAGGCATCTATCTTCAGGGTTTTGTTAGCTTGCACTAAATTTTTACCACCTGCATGACAAGCCGCACAGTTAGCATTAAAGATTGTTGCTCCATTTGCGCTGTCAGCAGCCAAGGCGGAATTACTGAAGGCAAAAGTGAAGATTGCAATGCCTACCAGTAGAATTGAAAAGATTTTCTTCATTTTGTGTTCTCTCTGCAACAAAGGCTCATTCAGCCCAATATCTTCCTTTACAATTGTCAGGGGACTAAATTCCTTGAGTCAAACGACAGGCTGTCAAACTTCATGATTCTTTAGCTGCTAACTGGCCAATTGCCTCTTCTGTCACTCTACAAATGCGCCAGTCATCTAAAATTGACGCGCCCATACTACGGTAAAATGCCTGTGCTGACTCATTCCAGTCGAGAACAGTCCACTCTAACCGCCCACATTCCCTTTCAACGGCAATTTGAGCCAATTTAATGAGGAGTGCTTTACCGATACCTTGCCGTCGATACTCCGGTAAAACAAATAAATCTTCGAGATAAAGCCCAGGTTTGGTGAGAAAGGTTGAATAATTATGGAAAAATAAGGCAAAACCCACGGCTTTACCTGAGTATTCTGCCAATAGAGCCTCTATATATCTTTTTGAGCCAAATAAATGCTCATGTAAAGCCAAAGCGTTGCCGGTGACAGCATGAGAGAGTTTTTCATACTCTGCTAACCCCTGAATTAACTCAAATAATGCTTGACTATCATCAGGTTCAGCACAACGCACGATTAAATTATTAGTCATTAGTTATTAGTCACTTAGTCATTAGTCATTAGTCCATAGTCCATAGTCCATAGTCATTAGTCCATAGTCAAGAGTTTTTTAGTTCTTCTCACTTATACCCTCACACCCTTACACCCCTCCTAAACCAACCACCCTTTGAGCCGTTTCGCTATATGGGGACGGCGTAGTTTTCGCATGGCTTTACTTTGAATTTGTCTGACTCGTTCACGGGAGAGATTAAACATATTACCCACTTCTTCTAGGGTGCAGGGTTCGCTGGTTGTCAAGCCATAGCGCAGCGAAATTACGTCTTTTTCCCGTGGGGTGAGGACATCGCCTAAAACTTCCCAAATCTCCTGACGCATCATGTTTTCGTTCATTTTGGCTTCAGGAGACAGGTTATCTTCATCTTCTAATAAGTCCATCAGTTCGGTATCTTCTTCTTTACCGACACGATGGTTAAGAGATAGGGCTTGTCTTCTGAGTTGTTGCAGTTGGCGCAGTTGCTGCACACTAACTTCTAAAGCTTCCGCCATTTCTGCTTCTGAGGGGTTGCGGCGGAGTTTTTGCTTGAGTTCTCTTTGGGCTTTTTTGAGTTTGTTAAGTTTTTCGACAATGTGAATGGGTAGGCGGATAGTTCTGGCATCATTTGCGATCGCTCTGGTAATTGCCTGTCTGATCCACCAATAAGCGTAGGTAGAAAACTTATATCCTTTATCGGGATCAAATTTTTCTGTGGCGCGGTTTAAACCCATCGCCCCTTCCTGAATTAAATCTAGAAAAGGCACTCCACGATTTAAATATCTTTTGGCAATTGACACTACTAATCTCAAGTTAGAGCGAATCATTTTGCGCTTGGCTACTCTACCTTGATATAAGCGATTTTCTAGTTGCTTTTCTGTGACTTCTAAGCGGGCTGCGATTTGAGCTTTAGTTGGTTGCTTTCCGAGTTCTGCTTGCAAAGCCTCTTGTAAATCTTTGACATCTTCTAAAAATCTGACGCGTTTTGCTAACTCTACCTCTTCATCAGGTTTGAGTAGTGGATAACGTGCCATTTCCTTAAAAAATGCCCCAACAGCATCATCATGCTCGGTTTTGTTATACCCAGAAGGACGAGCCGCAGCCATTTGATCCCCATCACGTTCATCTGTTTCTAAATGATCTACATGAGGGGCTTCTTCTATCACTATTTCTAAACTGTCGAAAGATTCTTCTTCATGTTCCAGTATTTCCATCGTTCCCAATTCAGCAATATTCATGTTTTCCTGGATGGATTGTTGCTTGGTTTGGTACATAATTTAATGGCATCTGTTCGCTACTAATAATTGACAGTTTCCCTAAGCAAGAATGCACCTGTTCAATTTGTTTGAATTAACTTATAGAAGTTGAAATTGCTTTTTGCTTGACAATTATTACTTGCCAATAACTTAAACTTCTCTACAATATTGGTTTTGGCACCCAAATTTTATTTTTCCAGTCACAACAGATATTATGTTTATTGTTTGGCTAATTCTTAAATCTGTCAAATCCTTTCTATTTTTTTCATACTCAACACGTAGATCAAATATGGTGGCATCTCCCAGAATCTAAAACCAGACAGGTGGTTTTGTAAATTTTTGAGTTAATTGGTTGAGATTTGTGAAAGGAATTTGTCTATTTATCGGACTGGAGTGATCAAGTGTTTATAAAAATTATTAATGTTAATAATCAGGCAATTTACTATTCCAAAAAAAATGTTTGTATAAAAGCATCTCATATACATAAAGGATTGAATATCTATCAAGAGAGTGAAAAAGCCTATACCCTATTTAGTAAATGGATAACTACTTTCAGAAAACTTCAGGAAGATAGTTTGATTGATGATGGTAGACTCAAATATTTATTGCACGCATGGGTGAAATCAATTTGTCTAGTGGATTACATAAGAGGAAACTTATCAAGTATTATAAGTGATAAAAGTATTGTGAAATACAATTTACTTCCACAGGAGGAAAAATTTTAAATTTAGAGATTTTGGCAGATTTTGCCGACTAAGTTTAGATGCAGCAGTATATTTATCTTGAGAATTGAGTTGCTATGTATATTACTAACGTGAAATCACAGAATTTAGTGGTTAATGAGGATACAGAAATTTATAAATCATCGACAAATGGGAATCGCTACGTTGAGGTTTTGGTAGACTTTCCAGGCAATTCAGGACTATTTACTTACCGTTTACCTCCACAATTAGAAATACAACCAGGAGACATATTAAGTGTACCTTTTGGCGCACAACAAGTAGGAGGAATAGCTGTGCGGCTGTTGAGTCAGCCCAGCATTGACTTACCAGCAGAGAAAATTCGAGCAGTAGAAGATGTAGTTAGTTCTGGCTTTTTTAGTAGTGCTTATTGGGAATTGTTAAATAGAGTTGCATCATATTACTATACGCCTCTCATACAAGTGATACGAGTAGCTTTACCACCAGGATTATTAGGGCGATCGCAACGTCGTATCCGGTTAATCATGACCCAAAAAGAGTTATCAACCGTAACCACTTTTTTAAGTCCGACAGCACAGCAAATTCTGCATCTTTTGCAAAATCAAACAGCAGGGGACTATAGTTTCGCGTATTTACAACAAAAAGTCAAATCTGCTTATCGGGGAGTGCGGGAGTTATTGCGAATGGGCTTAGTAGAAAGTTACTTAGAACCGCCCCGCACCACAAAACCAAAAAGACAAAAAGCAGTCATATTAATAGATGCCATAGAGAGAGATTTAACCACACGTCAAAGAGAAATTATCGAAGTATTACGCAGACGTGGTGGTGAATTATGGCAAAGTGAATTACTGCAAATAACTAATGCTAGTGCTTCTATTCTCAAGACAATAGAGCAGAAAGGTTACATAGCCATAGAAGAACGAGAAATATTACGTACAGAACAAGGTCAAGCCATTGATTTAGACAAACCGAAATTATTAAATTCAGCCCAAGCTCATGCTTTAGAAAACATTCAAAAGTTAGATGGATTTCATCAAATATTGTTGCATGGCATTACAGGTTCGGGAAAAACAGAAGTATATTTACAAGCGATCGCTCCCATCATTGCCCAAGGTAAATCAGCCTTAGTTTTAGTCCCAGAAATTGGACTCACACCCCAACTCACAGATAGATTTCGCGCCCGCTTTGGTAATAAAATCAGCGTCTATCACAGCGCACTATCCGAAGGCGAACGCTACGACACCTGGCGACAAATGCTCACAGGCGATCCCCAAATCATCATCGGCACACGTAGTGCCATCTTCGCCCCCTTACCCAACATAGGGTTAATCATCCTCGACGAAGAACACGACTCCAGTTTTAAACAAGACACCCCCATTCCCACCTACCACGCCCGCACAGTCGCCCAGTGGCGCGCCGAATTAGAAAACTGTCCCCTACTTCTGGGTTCCGCGACACCCTCATTGGAGACTTGGGTGAATGTGGCAGGGCAAGAGGTAGAGGGCAGGGGGCAGGGGGCAGGGGGAGAGTTTTTCCCCAATGCCCAATGCCCAATTCCCAATGCCCAATGCCCAATTCCCAGTTATTACCTCTCCCTCCCCGAACGCATTAATTCCCGCCCCTTACCACCGATAGAAATCGTGGATATGCGGCAAGAACTGCAAGACGGGAATCGGTCTATATTTAGTAGATCACTGCAACAAGCTTTAATACAGCTACAAGAGAAAAAGCAACAGGGGATTTTATTTATCCATCGTCGGGGACACAGCACCTTTGTCTCTTGTCGTAGCTGTGGTTATGTCTTGGAATGTCCCCACTGTGATGTTTCCTTGTCTTATCATCAAACCGAAGTCGGCGCGCCCCAACTACTGCGCTGTCATTATTGTAATTATGTGCGATCGCATCCCCAAAACTGCCCTGAATGTATGTCCCCTTACCTGAAATTTTTTGGTAGCGGGACTCAGCGAGTCGCCCAAGAATTAAGCCGAGAGTTTCCAGAATTAACCTATATCCGCTTTGATAGCGATACCACCCGCAACAAAGGCGCGCATCGTACCTTACTCACTAAATTTGCCAACGGCGAAGCAAATTTACTAGTAGGTACACAAATGCTTACCAAAGGGTTAGACTTACCCCAAGTCACACTCGTGGGAGTAGTGGCGGCTGACGGCTTACTGCATTTGTCAGATTATCGCGCCAATGAACGCGCCTTTCAAACCCTCACCCAAGTAGCCGGACGTGCAGGCAGAGGTGATGATCCTGGTAGAGTCATTATGCAAACTTATACCCCAGAACATCCAGTTATCGAAGGAGTGAGAAATCACGATTATCACTCCTTCGTACAGACTGAATTAGAACAAAGACAAGCCCTCAATTATCCGCCCACAGGCAGGTTAATTTTATTACGCTTGAGTAGTCTTGACCCCATCCAAGTACAAAATACAGCCCAAATTATTGCTACAGCTTTAAGTACCAATGAGGAATTTGAAATATTAGGGCCAGCACCAGCTAGTGTGATGCGAGTCGCCAACCGTTACCGATGGCAGATATTGCTGAAATTTGAGTCAGAAACCCTGCCACAATTACCAGACTGGGATGCAGTGCGATCGCTCTGTTGTGATAGCGTTAGCTTGACAATAGATGTAGATCCCTTAAATATCATGTAATTGGGCATGGGGCATTGGGAATTGGGCATGGGGCATGGGGCATAGGGCATTTAATTTTGAATTTTGTAGCTTGCTTCTCTTACGATGGCGTAAGTCTACCCGTAGGGTATTTTGAATTTTGAATTGATTACCCCTGCCCTAAAATTTAATTGTTCTTGATGCAAACTTTACACATCAGGTAGAAAATTATCAAGACAGCAAACCGTAAATACAGCTAAATGAACTAGTACCAAATGACATCAATAGACAGAAAGCTTACAAAATAAGCGTTCTTTCTTTTTACTTTTGCCTTCCTCTTAATGGTGTGAAAGATTGCCAAATTGCTCACACCACCGTCAATAGGTAAGTTATTTTTTATCTTTAAGAATTAGCTAAACAGTAGTAGCCGAAAATTGAGTACAAAATAAATGGGACAAAGTTTATTACAAATTGGCTTAACGCTATGTATTGTGATAGCAATCACACCCCTGTTAGGAAGATACATAGCCCGTGTGTTTCTTGGTGAAAGGACATTATTAGATAGGTTAATGAATCCGATAGAACGCAGTTTCTACGTGATTACAGGTATTCGCCCCAAAGATGAAATGACTGGTTGGCAGTACGCTAGAGCCATTCTCTACACTAACCTGTGCATGGGTATTTTCGTATACTTACTTATATATTATCAAAGATTATTGCCTTGGAATCCCAATGGCTTCGCCGCACCCAACTGGGATATTTTACTACATACAGTAGTTTCATTTGTCACTAATACTGACCAGCAACACTATACACCAGAAACAACCCTGAGTTACTTTTCCCAAGTTGCTGCTTTAGGATTTTTGATGTTTACCTCAGCAGGTACAGGAATAGCGGTGAGTATCGCTTTCATTCGGGGACTCACGGGTAAAACATTAGGCAACTTTTACGTTGATCTCATCCGTGCCATTACCAGAATATTATTGCCTCTGTCCGTGATTGGTGCGATCGCCTTAGTACGCTCAGGTGTACCACAAACAATAGCTCCACCTGTAACTGTCACCACCCTAGAAGGGGGAACGCAATACATCGCCAGAGGCCCTGTAGCTTCCTGGGAAATGATCAAAATGTTGGGTGAAAACGGTGGTGGTTTCTTTACTGCTAACTCCGCCCATCCCTTTGAAAATCCCAACGGAGCCTCAAATTTCATTGAACTCATCGCTATGCTGGCGATCCCCGCCGCCATGATTTATGCCTATGGCATATTTGCCAAAAACATGAAACAGGCCTGGCTACTGTTTTGGATGATATTTATTGTATTTGTCATCTTGATTTGGGTAGCCGTCGGTGGCGAACTACAAGGCAATCCCCTAGTGAACAACGCCTTGGGTGTAGAACAACCCAACTTAGAAGGAAAAGAAGTCAGATTTGGTGCAGCACAGACAGCCCTATGGGCAGTCACAACCACCACCACCATGACAGGTGCAGTCAACGGAATGCACGATTCTCTCATGCCATCAGGAATATTAGTGACATTATTTAGCTTATTCCTGCAAATTATCTGGGGTGGACAAGGCACAGGTACAACATATCTCTTTATTTATCTCATTCTCACCGTCTTTTTAACGGGCTTAATGGTGGGACGTACCCCAGAAATTTTTGGGCGCAAAATCGAAAAACGCGAAATCGTCCTCGCCAGCGTCATTTTACTAATTCATCCCATCTTAGTCCTAATTCCCAGTGCGATCGCCCTCGCCTATCCCTTCACCCTCTCCGGCATCACCAACACCGGTTTTCATGGCATTTCCCAAGTAGTGTACGAATACGCCTCAGCCAGTGCTAACAACGGTTCTGGCTTAGAAGGACTCGCCGATAACACCCTATGGTGGAACTTAACCACCAGCGTCAGCATCGTCGCCGGCAGATATATTCCCATAGTTGCCGTCTTACTATTAGCCGATAGTATGTCTCGCAAACAAACAGTACCCGAAACCCCTGGCACACTCAAAACAGACTCCTTAATATTTACAACAGTTACAGCCGGCATCGTCTTGATTTTAGGAGTGTTAACATTCTTCCCAGTCTTAGCACTAGGCCCCATCGCCGAAGGCATTAAACTTGCATCCGGCAGTTAAAAGACAGGCAGGGGGGCAGGGGAGACAAGGTAGACAAGGTAGAATTTTCGCCAATGCCCCATGCCCCATGCCCCATACCCAATCCCCAATCCCCAATCCCTGATTATGATTCCAGCTGCACCTACCCCTAAAACTAAATCTCGTCGTCAAGCCCGCAAGAAAGGCAAAGTTAAAACTAGAGGGATTTACCTTAGAGCCATTGCGGATGCTTTTATTAAGCTCAATCCCAAATCCGCTATCCGAAATCCGGTGATGTTTTTGGTTTGGGTGGGAACCCTCATCACCTTGGCTAGCACCATTGATCCCAATCTATTTGGACAAACCCAACTACAAAACCCCCAACTCTTTAACGGCATCTTAACGGGGATCTTATTCTTTACAGTTTGGTTTGCTAACTTCGCTGAAGCCATAGCGGAAGGGCGTGGGAAAGCTCAAGCTGATGCTTTGCGCTCCACAAAATCCGAAACCCCAGCCAAAAAACTCTCCCCCGATGGCACAATTAGCGAAGTTCCATCTACTAGCCTCAGACAAGGGGACACGATTTATCTAGTAGCTGGAGATATCATTCCCGTCGATGGGGAAGTAATGATGGGGGTGGCTTCTGTAGATGAGTCTGCCATTACTGGGGAATCTGCACCAGTCCTCAAAGAATCCGGCTCAGATATCGCCAGTTCCGTAACTGGGGGGACTCGTATCCTTTCTGATGAATTAATTGTCCGCGTTACTGCCGACCCAGGTAAAGGCTTTATTGACCGCATGATTGCCCTAGTAGAAGGGGCAGAACGCAGCAAAACCCCCAATGAAATCGCTCTGACAGTATTACTAGCTGTTTTGAGTTTGGTGTTTTTATTCGTCATCGCTACCTTACCCGCCTTTGCTTACTATGCCGATAGTCCCGTGAGTGTGCCGATTTTAGTCGCCTTATTTGTCGCTTTAATTCCTACCACCATTGGTGGTTTACTCAGTGCCATTGGGATCGCTGGGATGGATAGAGTCGCCCAATTTAACGTCATCGCCACATCAGGTAAAGCTGTGGAAGCTTGCGGTGATATTAATACCCTAGTCCTCGATAAAACCGGCACAATTACTTTAGGAAATCGCTTGGCGGAAGAGTTTATCCCCATTAACAATCACACAATGGAGGAAATAGCTAGTGTCGCCTGGGTAACTAGCGTTTTTGATGACACCCCCGAAGGTAAATCTATTGTTCGCCTAGCTGAAAAATTGGGTGCCAGATTTGACTTCGACTTCAACCAAGCCCAAGGAGTAGAATTTTCCGCGAAAACCCGCATGAGTGGGACGAACTTACCAGGGGGAAGAGAAGCGCGTAAAGGTGCAGTAGGAGCGATTAAAGGCTTTGTCCGTTCTCGCAACGGTCAAATTTCCCCAGAACTAGATACTGCTTATGAAAGAGTTTCCCAGCAGGGAGGGACACCTTTAGCAGTGTGCTTAGATGGTGAAATTTATGGCGTGGTCTATCTCAAAGATATTGTAAAACCAGGTATCCGCGATCGCTTTGACCAGTTACGCCGCATGGGTGTACGTACCATCATGCTCACAGGTGATAACCACATCACCGCCTCCGTCATAGCCCAAGAAGCAGGGGTAGATGAATATATTGCTGAAGCCACACCAGAAGATAAAATCAACGTCATTCAACGAGAACAAGCCAAAGGTAAACTCGTCGCCATGACAGGGGACGGTACGAACGACGCACCAGCCCTAGCTCAAGCTAATGTCGGTGTAGCTATGAATACAGGTACACAAGCCGCCAAAGAAGCCGCCAACATGGTAGATTTGGACTCCGACCCCACCAAATTAATTGATATCGTCAGTATTGGTAAACAACTGCTCATTACACGGGGAGCATTAACCACCTTTTCCATTGCCAATGATATTGCTAAATACTTTGCCATTCTCCCTGTCATCTTTGCGGGAGCTAATTTGCAAAGCCTCAATGTGATGAATTTAACTAGCACTAAATCAGCGATTCTATCAGCCCTAATTTATAACGCCTTGATCATTCCTGCTTTAATTCCCTTAGCTCTAACAGGTGTCAAATTTAGACCTTTGACAGCTAATCAACTCTTGCAACGCAATATATTAATTTATGGCTTAGGTGGAGTAATTGCCCCATTTATCGCCATTAAACTACTAGATGTAGTGATTACTTTAGTAGGGCTAGCTTAAAAAGGCGAAATTCAAACTTCACAAGGTAAAAGAAAAAATAATTTTTATTTGGTTAGGCGGTTATACAGTCAGAAAGTATGAATAAGAAAATTAACTATAACAAAGTGAATCTTTGCCCTGAAAATTCAGCAGTAATTACAGCATCTTAGATTAATCCCAATCCCCAATCCCTAATCCCTAATCCCTATATATGCCTTTTATTCGAGAAATCATCAAAATAATTCGGATTACCCTGGTTTTATGGTTAGTCACAGGTATTATTTATCCCCTCGCTATTTTAGTTATTGGTCAAGGTTTATTTCCCTTTCAAGCTAACGGTAGCATCAGACAAAATCTTGAGGCTCAAGCTATCGGCTCAGAATTAATTGGTCAGGTATTTGCTTCTGATAAATACTTTCACGGTCGTCCTAGTGCCGTCAGATACTCTCAAGGAAGAAGAGCCAAGCCCACAGGTATCTCTGGTGCTAGCAATCTCGCTCCAGGAAATCCAGAATTAATCAGCCGCATCGTC
Organism: Nostoc sp. CMAA1605; assembly: GCF_021596505.1. GTDB lineage: Bacteria > Cyanobacteriota > Cyanobacteriia > Cyanobacteriales > Nostocaceae > Trichormus. Next base: position 25,340 of record NZ_PJIZ01000009.1, read on the forward strand.
GAAAAAGCCAATGAACTCCGAGACGAAAATATTCAACCCATAGCTGATTTAATTTATACCTCTGGTTCTGGATTAGATCCCCATATTTCGATTAATGCTGCTAGACAACAAGTAGAAAGAGTAGCCCGCGCACGTGATATTCAAGAAGATGAGATTCTACCTCTGATTAATCAATACACCGAAGGCAGATTTCTCGGAATTTTTGGTGAACCAGGAGTTAATATTTTAAGGTTGAATTACAACCTCGACCTACAAGATATTACCCGCCAAAAGAAACAATAATTAGGGCAAGATTTATGGGGATTGGTGTTTCTTTCCCAATCCCCAGCCTTTCAATTTTGGATTTTGGATTGATGATAGCGTAGCGTTAGCGACGCAGGAGCGTCTTTTGGATTGGATTCAATCTAAAATCTAAAATCTAAAATCTAAAATTCCTAGTCCCCAATACCTATCCGTAAAAATAAAAATTATCTCCAGATACATCAACCGTATCATGGAGAGATAAATAATTATGGTGAATTAACGAATCTCTCAGTCAAAGTCTGAGCCTCATTTTACCCAACTCAAGTGCAGATTATTTAGCATCTTGTAGCTTTTGTTTACGACGTTGGTTCACGAACATACCACCAACAGCCAGCATTCCCAAGATCATGCCGGGTTCAGGAGTAGTTTTAGGATCAAAGCCTGTAAATCTACCAGTTCCAGCATTGAAAGAGTGGTTATCACTTTCAAAACCACCGCCACCTGTTTGAGTGATCACAATCTTGTTGAAGTTATCTAGTAAGCTATCTGAGTAAAAGTGAAGATAACCATTCCCTTCACCACCATGCTGAGAGGCTTTAATAGGTGCAACAGGATTAACATCTGCGGTGGTGAATGATTTAATCAATGTGTTGTCTTTGTAGAAAGAGAAGACGTTACCTGGGCTAATCGCACCCCAGTCAATACCGAAATAATTCAAAGTGCTAGCAAGATTAATCGTAACCGCGTTACCTTGGAAAACTGCTAAATATTTAGAATTATTGACTTGACCTGCTGCACCTGCTGGGGCCCAGGTATCAGAGCGAACGCTGCTGCTACCATCATTTTTTTGAAATGAGTACTTAGCAAAACCAGTAGTAGGTGCTACACCGTTGTTAAAATCAATGGTGGTGACAGTAGGATCTTGCCAAAAGTCAGAATAAGCACCTTGATTAGTTACACCGTTGGGGCCGTTAACACCTGTGGTAATCTTAAAGCTAATAGCTTGAGCAGAACCTGCATATGCAATAGAAGCGATCGCAGAAGCAGAAAGAGCAGCGAGACAAGCGAGTTTTTTGAAGGACATTTCTTTTGTTTTCCATCACTGGTGTTTGTTAAGTCAATTCTGTGACTAAAACTCAGCAAAACACAGGATGCAATTACTAAATTTTCTGCAATTTCTCAAACTTCTATTTTTGTAATTTATTATACCTAAGTCAAAAAAATAGAATAGTGTGATTACTTAAAAATAATATGAAATTAATCTTCATTTTGGAGACAATTGTAAAGTCCCGATGAAATCCCCAGCAGTGATTAAAGTCTTGTGTTTTAGATAGCAATAAAATGAAGAACAAATAAAAATTCTTGCCAACCTGCTTTTTGACATGGGCAATAGCATCAACTAAACTACTACACGATGGCACAGGGTAACTGGTTCAATCAGCACCGAGTCCACAGTCTCAGTATTTTATCTTGTGGTTCTTTATGGAAACTACTGCACCTCAGCGAGTGATTGGTCTCATCAGTGGTACATCTGTAGATGGTATAGATGCCGCTTTAGTAGAAATTTCTGGTACAGATTTAGATTTGCAATTTGAGTTACTAGCAGGAGAAACCTATCCCTACCCCAGAGAACTGAGAGAAAAAATCTTGGCAGTTTGTGCCGGTGCAGCTATTTCAATGGCAGAATTAGCAGAGTTAGATGATGCGATCGCTAAAAATTTTGCCCAAGCAGCCCAAAATATTCAACAAAGCCACCAGCCAGCGACTTTAATCGGTTCTCACGGTCAAACTGTATATCATAGACCGCCTGAGAACAAGAGACTGGGGTATACTCTACAACTCGGACGCGGTGATTTAATTGCTCACCTCACAAACATCACTACTGTGAGCAATTTTCGTGTTGCTGATATTGCTATTGGTGGCCACGGTGCGCCCCTAGTACCCAGAGTTGATGCTTTTTTACTCAGTCATCCCCAAGAAGGGCGTTGCATTCAAAATGTGGGGGGAATTGGTAACGTTGCGTATATTCCTCCCCGTCACCATGATTGGTTACAGAAAATTCGTGGTTGGGATACAGGCCCCGGTAATAGTTTGCTTGATTTAGCAGTAGAGCGATTAACAGATGGGGCTAAAACCTACGATGATGGTGGTGCATGGGCTGCTAGTGGTCATCCCTGCTATCCCCTAGTGGAACAATGGCTAACTCAAGAATATTTCCATCTTCATCCCCCCAAATCCACTGGGCGAGAGTTATTTGGTGTAGATTACCTAAATCAATGTTTCCAAGATGCTCAACCATATCAACTGACTCCGGCTGATATGTTAGCAACACTCACAGAACTCACAGCCGCTTCCATTGCTCATAGTTATCGTACCTTTTTACCAGAAATGCCCAACCGCGTCTTTTTATGTGGCGGCGGTAGTCGAAATTTTTATTTACGGCAGAGATTACAAGTATTATTGGGAGATATACCAGTTTTAACCACTGATGATGTCGGTTTGAATGCCAATTTTAAAGAAGCGATCGCTTTTGCTGTCTTAGCCTACTGGAAACAATTACATCTCCCCGGTAACTTACCGACTGCTACAGGCGCACCCTACGAAGTCCCATTAGGAGAGGTTCATCAACCCCCAAGCCGACAGTCAGCCTAAATTTGAATTTTGTAGGTGCAGTTCTTCTTTGGAAGACGCTACACGAACACGTAAGGTATGCGTGAATTTTACATTTTGGACTGATATTATACCGAATTGGGATAGGTAGTATTGTGTCGAGATTCTGGAATAGGCTAAGAATCTAGGCTTTTAATCCAAAATCCCAAATCCAAAATCCAAAATTGATATTATCCCTATTTTCCACCTGACGTTTTGAAAAATCCAAATATATCTTTGTAATCTGAGGACTACTCAATTAACACAAGGAAAACACAGGTGGCTCACTCTTTTTTATTAGAACCAGGACGCTGGCTCATTCAAGGTAGTTGGTTAGAACGGGATGGAATGCCCATCAGTATTAAGGGTATGACTTTGGTAGCATGGAATCGAGATAATTGGTTTACAATGGCGACCAAATTGATCTTTCCCGGTAGCGATCGCCCTGACATATCTTTACAATACAAGGGGCGTTTGCATGATGGAGAACGTCAATATACTTTTTTACTCCAGCACAGTGTACTCGGTCAGGTAGAAGGTGAAGGCTGGATCGGACTAGAGGGAATTGTACAGCGTTATTGGGCGATTAGCGATCGGCAGCGTCGCAGTGGCTTTGAAACCATACATCGCCTTTCTGAGAGTACATACTATCTCAGCAGTGGGATTATGGCTGGTCATTTTCTCATCAATACAATGGAAGCTAAATTAGAACTCCAACCCACGAATCCTTAGCTAACTAGCATCATCGTATAAAAAGTTGTTTTTTTATTCAATATAATTACACAACACTGATTTAATGTCTGAGTTTTAGTTGTTAGAGTTATCTAGCTGATTAAAACTGGGCAAACTAACACTACATCAAAACCCAGTTAGGATACATCTACCCATTTCGTGATTAGATTACACTTTACAACCCAGCACTCATACCAGTTATCAAAATTTAGCCATAGATTAACGCCCTCAAAGTCTTGTAAAATCAAGCCTTCTTAACTTTAAATCTTATAGGTGCAAATCTTCCCACAGGGTATGTGTGAATTTTGAATTGATTATGAGTCTGGTGTTATCCACAATTGTTAAAAATTGGAGTCGAAATTTCTATGTCAGACCCCAACATTGGCCGTTTTCTTGGTAAACGCTACCAATTACAAGAACTAATTGGTACTGGCGCAATGGGTAGAGTATATCGTGCTAAGGATGTTTTGTTGGGAGGCGTACCCATTGCTGTAAAGTTTCTTTCGTTGTCAATGCACAACGAAAAGATGCGACTACAAGACAGATTTGAGCGAGAAGCGAAAACCTGTGCTTTATTAGGACAAAAAAGTATTCATGTTGTCAGAGTTATGGATTATGGCGTAGATGAACATAACACTCCTTACTATGTTATGGAATATCTACAAGGACAAAGCCTCAACCAAATTATTCGCCAACAGCATCTAACTTTACCTCGCTTTTTGAGCATGACGCGTCAAATTTGTCTGGGGTTAAAATGCGCTCATGATGGTATTCCGGTAGATGGTGCGATCTACCCAATCATTCATCGTGATATTAAACCTAGCAATGTTCTGGTGATTCAAGACGCTAGTTTTGGAGAGTTAGTAAAAATTTTAGATTTTGGCATAGCTAAACTACTACAAGGTAATGGTGATCACACTAAATATTATTTAGGCACACTCGCCTATTCGTCTCCCGAACAAATGGAAGGTAAAGAACTTGATAATCGTTCGGATATTTATAGTTTGGGTGTGATGATGTTTGAAATGTTAACAGGCAAAATGCCTGTGATCGCATCAAGTCATTCCTTTGGCGCATGGTATAAAGCACATCACCATCTCGCACCACGCACTTTTGCTCAAGTTGCACCTAATTTGCTCATTCCTAAAGAATTAGAAAATTTAGTAATGAGTTGTTTAGCCAAAATTGTCAAGGATCGTCCACAAAATATCGGTGAAATACTCCAATCTTTAGAGTCCATCGAACAGCATCAAAATGCACGCCTCGCCACTCCACCAGAACCTGAACCACCTACTCAATCTCACAACAAAACTGTCACGTCAAAAACGACAACTGAACAGAAAACCAACAGCAATAGTCCTTTACAATTAGCCCCCATTAAGAATGAAATTACTTTCTCCACTTCTTGGCCCAAAAATAAACCCATAGCTGACATTGTTTTTCCTCAACCTGTCTCTATCAATCATGAGGTAGTACCAGCTTTGTGGGTGATGTTACCACAACGGGAAATTATGCAGCGTCTAGTTTGTAGCCGTTACAATCAATTTCTGTTCATTACTGCTCCCCATCCTATGATGTTATGGATTACCGTTCTCTATAACCGTAAATATGGGGCGAAATGGTTGCCTTACTACCTTGACCTCAAAACCAATCTGGGTCAAGACATGGTTAACTTAATGGTCAAAACAGGTTACTATCGTCTGCTATTATTTGCACGAGAATCACCAAATAGCTGTTCTCATGTTCTAGTTGCTAGTATTGCCTCTGCTCAATGTCAAAGGCTACAACAGTGGATGATGTCCGCGAAAAGCTTTGTGTCCGTAACTGATCCCCAAATTAGCAAAAATCTGCTTAAACAAGAATATGAAAAGATTAAACCTCAGATTTTAGCCAAGTTAGACACAATTGATACTGATTCTGCATTTGATATCTCTGGCTAGAGTGAGTTTCTACAAATTTAATCTCACTTATATCAAAATATGTAAACTTTTATAAAGAATATATATATCTTAGTTGTAACTGGTATTGGGAATCAATATAATAATCCTCAGTGCTGGATACCAAACAAGCGAGTGCTTAGTTAAATGTAAGTAAGTTTGGTACTTCGCCTGTTACATGAGCAATGTAGTTTTAGATAGGTAAAGTTAAATAGGTAATCTAGCTACAGAGTGTGTTTACGAAAATATGGTTTTTTGGCTTGACAAGTCAGCCGAAACTTTATGCAGTAAGCAAAGAACCAGGAAAAAATAATATGTGCCGATTTTGAACAACGTGCTTTGGGTCTTTGAGTTAGCTATTTGAGTTAGCTGAGTTTAAAGTTGACGCCCCAGCATCCCCAGCTCTTTTCCTCCCTGGAACTGAGCAAGAGAAGGAGGTCGCCCACTGCGACACAAAAACCTACTTCTATGCCAGAGTGGAACCAGAATCTAGTCCCCACTGATGCTTGAGGAGTTCTTGGTATGTTGCTTCACGTACAATCATTTGTTCATAAAGCTTGACTAAGAAGTCTTTAGCCTGATCATGGCTCATGTTTTGTACTTGAGTGGCAAAAGAACGGATGCTGAATTGTTGTTCCAAGGAAAGTTGGATGGGTTGGCTCATAATAAACTCCTAAAAGACAACGCGAAAATTTGGGTTTAGTTAACAGAACCCCTATAAATATAGGGCTAGCTTTGCATTTGCTATCAATTCTCTGTATTAAGAAAGATAACAACTATTTAAAAGTTTGCCCATATCCTTAGAGGATAAATTTCTGCTTTGGTTTTTTGGGATAAGAACCTACGGAAATATAACTCAAGTCTGCATTTGCAGATTTGAGAACAATCGCTATAGGTAGTAATTTACCCTTGCATTTCCTATTTTTGAGCAATAAATATGCCTCAAGGGCAGATTTTTGCAGCAGTAAAAAAATGAAGGGTATTAAGATCGCATTATATGCTGCTTACATTATGATGTGCAACATGTCAATCAACTAAATTGTGTAATTTCGGTCTCCAATCAAGACAGTTTGCTGGCTAAGAGTATTTGTATCAAGTTGTAAATAGGAAAAATGCTCAGACTGAACAAAATGCTGAGTATATGTACTGCAAAAGTCTGGAAATCTTCAAAAAGTGCTGAGTAATGAGTGCTGTTAGCGGAAGCGGGGCGTTTAGCCCGTGCTGAGTAATGAGTAATGAGTAATGAGTGGTGAGTGGTGAGTAGTGAGTAAAAGAGTTATTACTTGCTACCTGTCACCTGTCACCTGTCACCTGTCACCTTCAACTACTTGCTACAATCACGACAGTAATATTATCGTGTCCACCTTGTTCTTTAGCGGCTTCTACTAGAGATTTGGCAGCTTTATCTAAATCGCTGATATCGTGGAGGCAATCCGCTATTTTTTCATCAACCAGTTCTTCGGTGAGACCATCACTGCATAGTAGCAAGCGATCGCTTGGTTTCACGTCCAATGGTTGCACATCAACTTGGTGTAGGTCTTCTCTACCCAAACAACGGGATAGTACATGACGAAAGGGATGAATACGCGCTTCATCGGCGGTGATATCGCCCACTTTGATGGCTCTAGCTACCCAGGTATGATCCTCTGTCACTTGTTCTAGTTGAGATTCCCGGAGACGATACAGCCGAGAATCCCCAACATGGGTGTACCAAGGCGCGTCCCGAAAGATGACGACTACTACAGTTGTACCCATGTCAGCCCGTTCAGGATGATTTTGCTGATCCTGAAGAATCGCCTCATTAGCTTGCCATAAGGACTGCTCTAACAAACGGGTAGATGGTTCAGGCGAGTCCCAATTGCTAGTTAAATATTCTTGAATTTCCTTCGTAGCGATACGACTTGCTTCTTCCCCGCCTGCATGGCCACCCATACCATCAGCAACAATAAAAAATCGCCCTTCTTGGTCGATGTGGTAATGATCCTGATTGTTAGAACGAACAAGTCCCGGATCGCTAAGACCCGTGAAGTTAAGTTTCATAGCGTTTCACTGCACCAATTAATACATACGGTCATAACGGTCGAGGCGGAGAAGCAGTCGGATCAGTATTACCGAGACTGCTGCGGCAATTAAACCAGCCAGCAGTGCTAACCATACATAATGATTAACTAATAAGATTGTGGCTGAAAGGGTAAATCCACTGATTATCAAAGCATAGCTCATCCCTAGTTGAATACTACTTTGCCGCCGTAAAAGTCGCTCTGTTTCTATGGAGCGTACCCGCAGGCGCATATCTCCGCGCTCTAGTTTTTCTAATGTATCTTCTAATCTACGTGGTAATCCAAATGCGGTGGTACTAACTTGCACAGCCTGGCGGCTTAATTCATTCAAGAAACTATTGCTATCTGCACCATTCATGTTGGTCATAAGCTGCATTGCGTATGGTTGGGCAACTTCCATAAAGTTAAACTCTGGATCTAAGCCTTTGCCTACGCCTTCGAGGGTGGAAAAAGCCCGCATCACGAAAGTAAAAGTTGCTGGGAATCTAAATGGCTGATTATATGCTATTTCGTATAAATCATCACTGATCGCGGACACAGATTGAGCTTCAAAGGGCTTATCCATGAAGTTATCTAGCATATACTGCACAGAACGCCGCACTGGCCCCATGTCATCTACGGGAGCGATCGCACCTAAATTTACGAGAGACTGGACGACGCGATCGCCATCTTTTTGGGCAATACCGAATAGGGTTTCCATCAGTCCTTCCCGGACATTGGATTTAATTCGCCCCATCATGCCAAAGTCGTAGAAAATCAGCGCACCATCAGGACTGACAGCAATGTTACCAGGGTGGGGATCAGCATGGAAAAAGCCATCATTGAGTAGTTGCATCAAATACGCTTGTGCGCCTTGACGCGCGACAGATTTTCTGTCTATACCTGCGGCTTCTAAAGCTTCATATTGGCTAATTTTAATTCCAGGTAAATACTCCAAAGTTACCACCCTTGGGGAAGTGTAACGCCAATAGACCTTCGGCACCTTTACCCAGTCGTAACCGCGAAAGTTCCGCCGAAAAGCATCAGCATTTCTACCTTCATTGAGGTAATCAATTTCCTCCCACAGAATGCGACAACATTCTTCGTAAATACCCATCCAATCCCGTCCCCGTCCCCATTTAGGATGGTTTTGGAAATAACGAGCAATACCCTTGAGAATTTGTAAATCAATCTCAAATAATGTTTTTAATCCTGGACGCTGCACCTTGACAACAACTGCTTCACCGCTATGGAGTACAGCTTTGTGTACCTGCCCTAAACTAGCAGCTGCTAAAGGAATCGGTTCAAAACTTTGAAAAAGTTCAGGAATTTTTTTACCTAGTTCTTGCTCAACAATTTTTTCTACTTGCTCGTAGCTAAAAGCGGGTACCCTATCTTGGAGTTTTGCCAACTCTTCGACATATTCACCAGGGAATATGTCAGCACGAGTGGAAAATAACTGACCGACTTTAATAAAGGTAGGCCCTAAATCTAGCAGGGTGTTGCGAATCCAAATAGCCTGAGCTTTTCGCCGTGCTGCTTGTTTCGCTTCCGTCACACCGCCAGGATAACTCCAAGCTTTGTTGTACCGCCAAATTTTGAACATGAGGGTCAAGACAAAACCCCAAATGTCCACGAATCGCCGCTTACTAGAGTAGTTTTCCCGATTCCAACGGTATGCTTTGTCTGAATAGCTATTTTCCATAGGTTGTGCGTACCGTTGTTTTGTTACTGAATCACCTGGAAGAAAAGACACTCTGATTTCTAAACAGTTGTCACGAAAAGTTTAGTTGTCAATAATTCTTGACTAATGATTAATTTAGACAGAACTGCTGCGATAACGTTGTAACTCATTTCGCAGTAAGGCAATTTCGGCACGCAGTTCATCAATTGTGGCTTGCAAGTCAACGCCATCAGTACCACTTGGGGTAGTACCAGTAGTTGTTTGACCAGTTTCAGCAGCCGCCGCCGCACGATTGGCACGTTCAATTACTTCTTCTGTAAATTGGCGTAGTTGTTCTCTGGCTTCAGCATCGAATTTACCGATTTCACTCAAAGCGTCGGTAAAGGCAACTTCTAGGCGTTCATTAACGACCTCAGCTAAGGCTCTACCAACAAAAAAGGCTTGTACAAGTGGATTACTCATAAATTTTTGTTACGCTCGTCCGCAAGAAGATTATAACTTGCCCGTATGCTTTACGGCTTCTCTCTGAGCGTTTGCTGTTGGTTAATTTGGGGATTGGGGACTGGGGATTGGGGATTGGGGACTGGGGACTGGGGATTGGGGACTGGGGACTGGGGATTGGGGATTGGGGATTGGGGATTAAAGTCAGCGACTTCTGTGGGTGATTGATTACATTGAGTGATACTGAATTGGGATTTTCAATCCAAAATCCAAAATCCAAAATCCAAAATCCAAAATTTGTATGAGAGGCGATCGCTCATTAGCCAATCACATGATTGTTAAGATAAACTCAGAACCTATACTAATGGTGTCATTGATTCTATGACCATTGCTCAAGAATTAGACAGTAATTCTTGATAATATTGTTCTGGTGTACTAGGTAGAGAAACTGTCCTGTGTAATGTTTGGTTTTGCAGTAGGAAACTGTGAGTAATATTAATCTGACTGAGAAAATCGATATCGTGGGAAATTACCCAAAGCGCACCGTGATATTCATTGATAGCTGAAATCATTTGTTCGACAGTTTCAATATCTAAATTATTGGTTGGTTCATCCAGAATTAAGAGGTCAATTTCTGAGATACTGATAATTGCGATCGCCAACCTCGCTAATTCACCTCCACTCAACACAGAAGCAGATTTATTGACATCATCATATTTAAACAAGAAATGTCCTAGTTGCTGACGTAATTGCTGATAGTTCAGACTAGGGTTAGCAGTCTGCATATTTTCTAAAATCGTCTGTTGTCGATTGACTATTTGATATGTTTGGTCGAGATATACAGCTTTCATTCCCATTGCTAGGGAAACCTCACCAGACTGAAAAACTGCTGTTGCTGCTTCCGGTTCTAGAATTGCTTTGACTAGACTAGATTTACCAGAGCCATTTGCACCGATAATAGAAAAGCGATCACCAGATGATATGTGCAGTTGAATATTTTGAATCAGCAACCGTTCCGATACCCAAAGATTTGCACCCTCGATATTGATCAGATTTTTGTGCTTGTGGCTTTTCTCTTCTAGCTGAATACTGGTAACTTTTGAAGTCTTGACCTTAGTATCAACAAAGTTTTGGGTAGCTTTTGCTACAGCTAAATCATGTTTCTTTTTCGTATTCCCAGTAGAGGATTCAGCTTTGGTTTTAATCAGTCCAGCTGACATTCTATCAACACTACCACTTAAAAACTTATTTCTCCCATTGCGTTGAGCCTGCGCCGCGCGTTGCTGTTCTTGCATCGCCGCAGTTTGGACACGCTTGAGTTCTTTTCTGGCTACTTCGTGCGATCGCACTGCTGCATCTAATTCTATTTGTTTTTGCTCCCGATAATACGAAAAATTTCCGCCATAGACTTTTAAACCAATAGGTGTAAGTTCCCAAGTTACATCTGTTACTTGATCTAAGAAAAATGGTTTGTGGGAGACAATCACAAACGCACCAGAAAAATCTAAAAGAAACTGTCTTAAGCTTTCTAAAGTGTGTAAGTCTAGATGATTTGTCGGTTCATCCAGCAAGAGTAAATCTGGCTGTTGAGATAAACCAATGGCTAAAAAGAGCTTCGTCAATTCACCACCACTCAAATTATTGATGGGTAAATTCAAATCAATAGCTGTGTGTAATTGTGTCTGGATAATTTCCGTAATTATCCACCATTCATCAGCGATATAACTTAAGAAATCTAGGACTGTATCTTTGTTGATTTCTGGTTTAATAGTGCTGATTTGGGGCAAATAATATATAGAACCACTTCTTACTACTGAACCTAAGCTGGGATAAATTTGACCAGCCATGATTTTGAGGAGAGTAGACTTACCAACACCATTTTTACCAACTAAAGCAATGCGTTGACCTTGTTCAATGCTGAGATGAATACCTGCAAACAAAGTCCTCTCTAAGCTGAGTTCATAAGCTAAATTCTCAGCTAATAATATTGATTTTTTCTGCATTCTGATCAAACCTCAATATGCAAGCTTCCACCCGTTTGTGCAAGTAATCACGGGCAGATAATACGAACAAAAAACCGAGCCGCAAAAACTTACCATGCGACTGAATCTAGAATTGCATCAAGTTTGTAGTAAGGACTTTAGTCATCTGCAAAATCAGGACTAAAGTCCTTACTACGAACGGCAAAAAATCTTGTTAGCTCATGATTATTGTGAAGTAACTTGTCAAATTATGTCGTGTTGATTAGTTTTTGACGCTTGTTGGCGATAAGCAACAGTAATTAGTTACTACTTCATTGCAGCTATTTCACTGGAGGTTTGAGTACGGACTACAGTGTAACACAAAAACATCTCGAAAATGTAGGAAGAGAAGTCTAAACTTACTTTTTTGCGTCTTGGTGGATCATCAACATTGTCAACAATGTGATTCAAATGCAACCGCCTTTACTAGCTTAAGTGTATTTACGCAATACACAACAAACCTACCCTATTACACTTATCGTGCTGGAATTATGACTATCTATCCTGATTTCGATCAACATGGCTATCAAATTTTGCAAGAATTGGGACGCAACCGAGAAGGAGGAAGGATTACTTGGCTAGCATCAGATGTAAAGACAACACAACAAGTAGTATTAAAGCAGTTTTGCTTTGCTCAATTTGGTTCTAGTTGGTCTGGGTTTGAGGCGCATCAACGGGAAATTCAGATACTACAAGGACTTGCTCATCCTGGTATTCCCAAATACATGGGTTCTTTCGCCACATCCGATGGTTTTTGTTTGGTGCAAGAATATATTAACGCGCCATCTTTGGCAGAAGCTCGGAAATTTACACCAGCAGAAATCAAACAAATTGCTATTAATGCTTTAAAAATTCTCGTATATCTGCAAAATCTACAACCGCCAGTTATTCATCGGGATATTAAACCGGAAAATATTTTGGTAGATGAAGCACTCAACGTTTATTTAATTGACTTTGGCTTTGCGCGTATAGATAGCGGGGAAGTTGCGGGGAGTAGTGTATTTAAGGGTACTCCCGGTTTTATTCCACCAGAACAAATGTTTAAACCAACAAAAGCTACGGATTTGTATGCTTTGGGTACAACTTTGATTTGCTTGTTGACACAAATCAAGTCACCAGAAATAAGGGAGTTGTGCGATCGCAATAATCCATATTTAATTAAATTTAGTCATCTTCTACCTAAATTAAGTCTACGGTTTCTGAGTTGGTTGGAAAACATGGTACAACCAGAACAGGACAAACGCTTTGCTAATGCACAAGCAGCTTTAGCAGCACTCCAAGCACTGGATGTGATGCGCGTACCAGGAGTTGATTTCAGTGAAACAGTGCTGAAATTTAAAGCTAACCGATTAGGAGAAAAGCTAACGCAAAGCTTCACAGTTGAAAATACAATTCCAGAGACTTTATTACAAGGTAGATGGGAAGTTGCACCCCATCCTCATGATCCACCACATACACCAGATTCCCATGCTTGGATTTTGGTGACACCTGCTGAGTTTAAAGGGAATCATACTCGCTGTCAGGTTCAGGTAGATACGAGTAAATTAATGGCAGATAAGCAGTATAAACGTCAACTAATACTGCACAGTAATGCTTACCCAGAGAATCACACTTTAACAGTGAAGGTGCAAACTGCTACTTTACCCATTGAAAAGCTAGCAATACCTTATGCTTGGCTTGTTGGTGTGTTGCTAATTTGTATTATTGCATCAGCATCTATGACTTGGTTTATAACTGTTGTCGGTTTATCGGCAGTCAAGGAGGCAATTATAGCTGCTATGTTTGGTGCAGTAATTGGTGGTTTGGTAGGGATGACCATTGGGGCGATAATTGATTGCATACTCTATTTCCTTGATTTCCAGGGAATACCAAGAACACTGATTATAACTGCGATTGGAACTGTTCTTGGGCTACCACTCGGTTCTGTTCAGGCATTATTAAGTAGTTACAATAGCATTGGAATTGGCATTGGAATTGGAATTAAAATTGGAATTGGCATTGGAATTGGAATTTGGATTCTATTTATATTTTGGGCTGTATTATGGGCTAGTATTGTTGGCAAAGATAGACACTACGATCATACAAATCCTAGATACCTCTATAATAAATGGATTGATATATTGCTGTCTTTCCTTACAGCAATATTAGGAACAAGCTTCGGAATTATTTGTATAATTAACTTTTTCAATCCCTACATTCTATTAGCACTAGCAGGAACAGGATTGCCCTTGATAAGTATGTTGCTTTATCCCGCCTTCAAAAGACGCAGATTAATAGCTCAATATCGCCAGTCTGAAAAATCTTTAATTGAACCATAGTCAAAACAGAGGAGCGACTTCTTAAAGAAGTCGCTCCTCTGATCATGGGTGTAAGAATTCAGATCACCTTTTTCAATCCCTTCATTTATTGCAATATTCTCAATGATAAAATGAATGCAGAAATAATTGATGCAGTATTGATTCTATGACCATTGCCCAAGAATTAGAATTGCAAGCAGACATCTCGCAAGATGTCATATTTCCCCCTGGTGACTTATATAGTGATGAGCCTCCCTTGGAAACAGAACTACATCTAAGACAAATCATCCTACTTTTACAATGTCTCGAATGGTTATGGCGAGATAGAAATGATTTTTATGCGGTGGGAAACCTGACAATTTACTACAGTCCCCGCCAGAAAAAATCAGAATATTTCCGAGGCCCAGATTTTTTTGTGGTGTTGGGAACTGAACGCAAAACCCGAAAGAGTTGGGTGGTTTGGGAAGAAGAAGGTAAATATCCCAATGTTATCTTAGAAATTCTCTCGGACTCAACAGCAAAAACAGACAAAGGGTTAAAAAAAGAAATATATCAAGATACCTTCCGTACCCCTGATTATTTTTGGTTCGACCCCCATACATTAGAGTTTGCAGGATTTCATTTAGTAGATGGAGAATATCACCCTCTACAAGCAAATGCACAAGGATATTTATGGAGTCATCAGTTAGGGTTGTATTTGGGAGTTTATGATGGTCTATTGCGGTTTTTTACGCAAGATGGAGAACTAGTTCCCACACCTGAAGAAACGGCTGAACAAGCACAACAACAAGCTGAACAGGCACAACAACAAGCTGAACAAGCACAACAACAAGTAGCACGGTTAGCCGCAAAATTGCGGGAATTAAATATCGATCCAGATGCAATTTGAATTGATATTTGTTCGATAATAGATAAGAGGCGATCGCTCACTTAAAAATATGCGATCGCCTCTTATTTAGACAATCATTATTCTTCCTCTTCAGTTACACAGAATAATTTTTAGCTAGAAAATCTTCTGCTTCTACTTTATTCTTAATCACTCCATCTATAGTTGCAGCAAGTATTTCATCTAGTATTTGGCGAAACTGTGGACTAGGTTTATAGCCTATTTTTTTTAAATCGTTACCATTTAATATTGGTTGAATATGAGATAAAACTGTTAAATAATGCCAAATTTTTTGTCTAATAATTCTATGACTAGCTATAGCAATTAAAATTAACATTTCTACATCATATTTACGTAGAAATTGCACTATTTGACTAGGTTGTTTTGATGTAGCTAAAAAGTCTGTAACCTCAGATTTGGCAGTGGCTAGTTTATGTAATCTTGCCAACATATCTTCTGGCAATTGCAGATTTTTCGCGACTTTATGCCGATATTTGGGCGCAAGATGAGCAATTAAAACTTCTAGGCGCATTTGCCAAGGAATTAATTTTTGTTGGGTATCAAATCTGCGCCAACAGCGTTCTAATAAACGTAATTGGCGTAGAAGTTCATGATCTAATTTCAGAGTAGGATGGATGCACTGTAACGCCCCTAAATCGTTGAGTAACTCTAAAGCTGATTCCCAGTAGGGGGCGGAGAGGATATATTTTAATTCGGCTTTGAGTCGAGTTTGCAAAGCGGGAGTTTTGCTGTTAGTTTGGGCTGTGCGGTCATACACGCCACTATTAATGGCATAGCGGATATATTCTTCTGTGCGTGGTTCAATGGCAAATCCAAACCGCACTGCAAAACGGACACCGCGATAAATGCGGGTAGGGTCTTCAATAAAGCTATTGGCGTGTAACACGCGAATTTGTTTGGCGGCTAAATCTAGTAACCCACCGAAGAAATCCAGTAATTCGCCTTCACGGGGAGAAGTTAAACGCAAAGCCAAGGCATTAATAGTAAAGTCGCGGCGGTATAAGTCTTGACGTATAGAACTCGCTTCAACTTCAGGATTGGCGGCGGGGTAAGGATAAAATTCTGTTCTAGCGGTGGCGATATCCACCCATAAAGAATCTAATTCGGGGTCTTTGTGCCATAACAAAGCCGCAGTTTGAAAAGCACCATGAATTTCTAACCTAGCGGCGGGATAAATTTCTTGCAGTGCTTTGGCTAATTCTACCCCTGCACCCACATCGGTAGTTTTATGGAAGCCGTCAACCACTAGGTCAATATCTGTAATCATCAAAGTTCCAGATGCAGCTTCCGCTAGTAGCAAGTCCCGCACTGCACCGCCGACTAAATAAAGATGCCAACCCCGTTGTTCTGCGGCTTGAGACGCTTTAGTCAGTAATTCCCAGAGTTGGGGAGTGAGACGGGACTGTAATTGAGTGCCTGGTGCTGGGTGCTGGGTGCTGAGTGCGGGTTGGGAATCAGCATTGATGATTTGGTACTCAGAACTTTGATGTAATTCCCTCAAAACATCAGTACGGGTGACAATCCCAACTAATTGTCCATTATCTAATACAGGTAAACGACCAATATCATACGTCACCATTAACGACTCGATTTGAGGCAATGTCGTTTCTGGGGTAATCGTTTTTAAATTAATCGTCATGTAACCCTTGACTGGTGCATGACTAAAGCCGTGGTGAAAAGCAATATCTAAATCCCGACGAGAAATAATTCCCACTAATTGCCCTTCAGTATCCACCACAGATAAACCAGAGTGTCCATAGCGTAATAAGATGCGCTGGGCTTCTGCAATTGTGGTTTCTGGGCGAATGGTGCGGACTGGGGAGGACATTAAATCTCTGGCGGTGGGGGATGGGGAATTGAGGTTTTAATCCCATTGAGGAGTTGTTGCAAGGTATTTTGGGCATCGACACCGCGTAAATTCAAAGATGCCGCTTGAGAATGACCACCACCGCCCAAAGTTTGAAATAATTGGTCAAGATGCACACCCGGAATTTGCGATCGCCCGATAATTGTCAATCGAGATTCATCTTTATTGAGGGGATACTCACCAGCTAATAACAAAGCATCGATTTCTGTTAACTCAATTAATTGCGATGCTAAACTAGACAACCCAGGTACAAAGCTTTCTGTATTTAAAATTACCCAGGCGATAGTATAACCCCGTAAACACAAATATTCTAAGTTTTCTAAAGCTTCTTTGAGTAACCGTTGTAATTGCGGTGATAAACCAGGCTCACGATAGTTAGCAATTATACTTAAACTAGCACCCTGTTGCATTAACCAAGCCAACGCTAGGGCATCCCGTGGTGTAGATTGGTCGTAAGTCAGAGAACCAGTATCTACATGAATTCCTAAAGCCATTGCTGTAGCTTGGGACGAAGTGAGAGAGATATTTTGTTGTTGCAATTGTTCCACAATTAAAGTTGTGGTAGCCCCGACTGAAGAAATGTGAAATTGCGTCGCCGGAATATCTGAATCTTGCCCCAAGTGATGATCGTAGACTGTAATATGATGAAGTTGTGGTAAATTTAACCACTCAGCAGCCTTACCCAAGCGATCGCGCTGTTGTGTATCCACCACCGTTACAGACCGAATTTTCTCAGGATTGACCGAACGCCTTTCAATCAGTGCATACTCATCGCGATGCAGTGCTAAAAAATCCCGTACAGGCGGATGTGCGCCGCCAGTCAACACAATTTTACTGCCAGGCATCAAGCAAGTTAATCCGACTGCTGCGCCTAAAGCGTCAAAATCCGCCGTAGTATGACAAAGAATTAAGTCCATAGTCGAGAGTCAAAAGTCAATGGTCAATAGTCAACAGTCAACAATCAACTATTGACTTTGGACTATTAACTAAATTGTGACAATTTCTGCTAGGTTACAAATAGGGGTAAGAAACGGAAAGTGTCAGTGTCGCCCTTTACGATATTCTAACTTTAGTATTTCGCTGTCTTGGGAGAAGTCAAAATGACCATAATATTCCAATTTGCTCTAGTTTCCCTAGTGTTGTTGTCTTTTGTGCTTGTAGTTGGTGTGCCTGTAGCCTATGCTACACCCCAAAGTTGGGTTGAATCTAAAAAGCTACTATGGCTTGGTTCAGGAGTTTGGATCGCTTTAGTGCTTTTAGTTGGGCTATTAAACTTTTTCGTAGTCTAAGCCACAGAATACAGTTAAATAGCAACAAAACTCAAGGAGCAGGAAAGCCAACACCCAAGGTAAAAGAACAAATTGACTCTGTTCTTCACACCTAATTGTGCTTTCCTGCTCTTCCACATTTACAGAAGAAATGTATATTGACAAAAGTATAGTGAAAGTAAGAGGCAGTCATGGCAGTTTTTGAGGGAACTTTCGCTCAAACAGAACCTTTGCGTTTAGCATTGGTGATTGCTCGATTCAATGACCTTGTAACCACAAAACTGCTAGCAGGATGTCAAGATTGTTTAAAACGCCACGGTGTTGATCCTGACCCAGAAGGCGATCAAGTAGATTATATTTGGGTTCCTGGTAGTTTTGAAGTACCACTGGTAGCGCGTCAGTTAGCTCTTTCGCACCGCTATGACGCAGTAATTTGTCTAGGTGCAGTCATTCGCGGTCAAACCCCCCATTTTGACTATGTATCTTCAGAAGTAGCCAAGGGAATTGCTGCTGCTAGCTTTCAAACAGGAGTACCAGTGATTTTTGGCATTTTGACAGTAGATACCATGCAGCAAGCCCTAGAAAGGGCGGGGATTAAGAGTAATCATGGTTGGGACTATGCAATGAACGCGCTGGAAATGGCCAGCCTCATGCGGCAGTTACGCTCTAACTTAAAAGATGCTTACGCTCACAATCCCCAATCCTTACCAGCCTCTATTTCTGGTCACACCATCGGCAACCTCACCGCCGAATCTGAAGGCGTGGGGTGAAGGAGGCAGGGGGCAGGGGAAGCAGGGGAAGCAGGGGAAGCATGGGAAGAAAAATACAATGCCCAATGCCCAATGCCCAATCCCTAGTCCCCAATCCCCATTTTCACAAAACTAGTTGACAAATCAAAATAAACCTGTCATATTAATAAAGTAAGGTTTGCGGGTATAGCTCAGTGGTAGAGCGTCACCTTGCCAAGGTGAATGTCGCGCGTTCGAATCGCGTTACCCGCTTTTAAAATATGCGATACAAAGCAGAGTGGTTGCTCAGGCTTAAGATTAAGTGTAACACTTTTTCAGCGATGTAATTTGCTTTAATCCTGAACCCATAGAACTTACTATCTTGATAAAACTGCCTAAAAAATCAGAAGAAGCTACCGACGATACAGCCGAAAGCTGAATAAATAATTTATTCTTAAGTGCAGGTTTAGTTAATGGGTTGTCTTGAGAGTGTTCGCCACGTAAGCTTAAAAAAGTACCAGATATATTAAAACTATCAATGCAATGTTTAAGAATACAGATAAAGAAATTCCTGATTTGATAGCTAGGATACTGATAAATACTGGATTGTTCATTTTGAACTTTGAATTTTGAATTTTGAATTGCTGATAACGCTTGTGCAATCCCAAAAACCAGAAAAAATAGACTTTAATACCGAATATCCCTGTCCCTGTCGCCGCAAGGGACGGTTAGTCCCGATTACTCTGACAGAAGCATTTGGATGCGATCGCTGTCAACAAATCTTTGTTGTGGAAGAGAATGGCCATGTACTAGAACAGCTTTCCACCACCTACCCCTACAAACGTGCTTGGCTGTGGACAGGGGGAAGTTGGCGAGTTGTTCACCCCAAATTAGGAGAAAGCTATTTACCCATAGCACTAGGGATTATTTTCGTGCTAGTGATTATATGGCTACCATTAGCACTCAAATTCGCCAATGGTTCTGGCCTGATTAAATGGGCTATGGTGGCAGTATTGTTGGCAATTTTGCCAGCACTCATGGTCTGGCTTACCTACCGACGATAATTCAATGACCGTTGCAGCTGTGGACGAATTCCCCGAACCCATTAACATTGCCAAACGCGCTTATCAAGCTTCCCTGAAGTTAAGCACTACCAAGGGAACAGACCGCAGTCGGGCTGTTTTGGCAATGGCACAAGCACTGGAAAACGCATTTGACGACATTCTAGAAGCTAACACCTTGGATTTAGAAGCTAGTCGGGAAATGGCAGTGCCAGAAGTGATTTTAGATTGGCTGAAACTAACTCCTACCAGATTAGAAACCACAGTAGAAATTCTGCAAAGGTTAGGAGAACTTTCAGACCCTTTGCGGCGGGTAAGAAACGCCGACTATCAACCGGAAGACTCGCAAAGTTACTCCCAATTAATGCCTTTGGGCGTTATAGGATTTATTTATGAAGCCTTCCCTGATATTGGTGCGATCGCCGCAGGTTTATGTATTAAAACAGGTAATAGTATTATTCTCAAAGGCGGCACAGAAGCTAGTCACTCCAACGCCGCCATTACAGAAGTGTTACAACACGCCATTGCGGAAGTTGGCTTACCATCAGGTTGTATAGAACTGATTACCGCAGAACACGGTGCTTCCGTCCGCGATTTAGTCACCCAAGACCAATATGTCAATCTAGCCATTCCCTACGGACGTTCTAGCTTGGTACAGCAGGTGATGCGACAAGCTACTTGTCCAGTGTTAAAGTCAGCAATGGGTAACTGTTACCTTTATTGGTCACTGAATGGCAGTTTAGAAATGGTACGCTGGATGATTATTGATAGCCACGAAAGCGAACCAGACCCCGTCAATGCCATAGAAAAGGTGCTAATTCATCGTCAAGCTATGCCTTCATCTTTGGCTGTATTGTGGAATAGTTTAAAAGAAAAAGGCTTTGAACTCAAAGGCGACGCAGAATTAGTAGAAGCCTTTCCCCAGTTACAACTAGCAAAAGACGGTGAATGGGGATGTGCCTATTTAACTAAGACGGTAGCATTTAAATTAGTCGATAGTCTAGAGGGAGCGATCGCTTGGATTAATCAATACAGTAGCGGTCATGCTGACTCGATAGCCACGGAATCCTATCAAGAAAGCCGTCAGTTTGCTTTAGGTGTGAACAGTGCTTCTACTTACATTAATACATCCCCCCGCTTTTCTCGTAACCCGTCACGGGGAGACACGGTATTTTTAGGGATGTCCAATCAAAAAGGCCATCGCCGGGGATTTATTAGTTTAGAAACCCTGACTACCGTCAAGCATATCATTCAAGGTAATGGACGGTTTTAGAAAATACACCACCTCCGGCGATATATCTCAGACTTGAGGCTGATTGCTGCTCTCTCCTATGCCGTATCAGATATTTCCCACTGATAGTAGATGTAAATGATACTCTATTTCTATACTGTATTAAGAAGTGTTGCGTAAACCAGGAGTCTATAACTTATGCAATTATTGTTGCAAGTACCAGATGCTGTAGCTACAGGTGGAAATCATTTTCCCTTAGCGTTTACTTTAGTGTACGTAGTAGGTTTTATTGCAGCTGTGACCATTGGTTCTATTGCTTGGTACAACTCTAAACGTCCTGTGGGTTGGGAAAGCAAAGAACGCCCAGATTTTGTCCCCAAAGTTGAAAAAGAAGAAACTCCGGGTCTGGGTGAACCGAAGTCATAATTAGTCATTAGTCATTAGTCATTAGTGAGCTAGGGCGGTTTTGAGGGTTTCCCTCATGAGCAACTAGCGAACCCGAAGGGTCATTAGTCATTAGTCCATAAAACCTAGACTAAAGACTTTTGACAGTACCAATTTTAGATTTGGGATTAGTCTTGCGGTACAAGCCCTAAACTCTAATGAGTGGAACAAATATCACATATTTTATTTGCATCCACTTTTGGGTGTAGTCAATCTGAAATTGTTTTCTCTAAAACCTTGGCATAGTTTGACTATAGTTAATTTTGAACTTCAACCCAACGACGATAAAGTTGTTGAATTTGTTTGAGTAGTGTTGTGTGTTCTAAGTGATGGGATTCAGGGTTTTGGCTTAACTCCTGTAATTTGGTCAAGAGTCTGGCTTCTTCGATCGCTACTTCGCCATCACTGTAAATTAAACCACTAATTGCCTCAATCAAATTTTCGCAGTCTTCAGCAGTTGGGCGATCGCCTAAATATTCTTTCACCCATGTGTAACATTCATTCGGTTGCACAGGAACTAATTCATACAGCCAAGGCTTAATCTCTGGATCTGTGGCTAAACCTTTTGCTTGCGCGATTTCACGTAAATATTGCCGTTCTTCTGGTTGAATTCTGCCATCAATCCATGCAGCTCCAATCAGAATCTTAACTAAATTCTTAACGTTGGCATCTGTTATCATTGCTGCCTCCTCTGAGAGATTCAGGCTTCCATCAAATGGTACAATCCTTGATCGTATTCACCCCGAATCGTTGGTTTTTCTTAAGCGCACCATGAAAAACCCGTCCATATCCTGACGATGAGGCCAGACTTTTAACCAACCAGGGGATGTAGTGTCAATCAAGTAAGGTAAATCACTGTTTAAAGCCTCAATTCGCCATTCAGGATGTTCTCCCAGAAACTCTGCAATGACACCTTCATTTTCGGCGGGATGTAACGTGCAAGTTGCGTAAACTAGCACACCACCGACTTTGACAAATTTCGATGTTTGTGATATGAGTTCTTTTTGCAGTGTCGCCAGTTCTGCTACAGATGCGGGTGTTTGTCGCCAACGCGCATCTGCATGACGGTGTAAAGTCCCTAAACCGGAGCAAGGCGCATCTAACAAAACGCGGTCAGCTATATTGTGAAACTGGGGTAAATTCCGACTGTCACCAGTGCAAATCTCAATTGATTTTAGACCCAAGCGTTGGGCATTTTCCTTGAGTTTACGCAAACGGGAAGCAGTGCGATCGCCTGCCCAAATTTTGCCTTTGTCTCCCATTAACTCAGCAATGTGAGTTGTTTTACCCCCAGGCGCAGCACAAGCATCAATAATCGTCTCCCCTGGTTGGGGGTCAAGGATATGGCTGACTAATTGCGCGCTAGCGTCTTGAACCACCCACCAGCCTTGCTCAAAGCCTGGGAGATTTTGAATTGCTCCCGTGTTGCCGATTAACCTTAAAGCTTGGGGTAAATTGGGTATGCGTCTGGCTAAAATCCCGGCCGAGTTTAACGCTGTTTCCACTTCTGCGATCGTAGTCCGTAGCGGATTAATTCTGAAATCGATGGTGGGTGTTTGGTTCATCCATTCACAGAGTCTTTCCGTCTCCTCCACACCCAACTGTTCTAACCAAACTTCGATGATCCAGTCAGGAAAACTGTGCAAAATTCCTAATCTTTCTCTGGGATTTTCTGGTAATTTCAATGGTTCTGACTGGTTTTCGGCTAAACGTACATACTGACGTAATAAACCGTTAACAAACCCTGCTAGTCCCGCAAAACCATTTTCCTTTGCTAGTTGAACTGTAGTATTGACAGCCGCCGATACAGGAATGCGTTCTTGATAACGCAGTTGATAAAAGCCTAAATGTAAAATGCTGCGGAGTTCGCTAGGCTGTTGATGAGATTTTTTAGTAGCTAGTTGGTCAATGATTGCGTCTAGGGTACGTTGTCTTCTGACACTGCCATAAACTAATTCTGTGACTAAGCGACGGTCAAGATCAGATAAATGAGATTTTCGTAACACTCTATCTAGCGCAACATCAGTATAAGCCCCCTTATGGACATCTTTGAGCGCAATGAAGGCGATTTGACGGGAATTGGTCATGGAAAACCGGTAATTATTTAAATAGCAAGGGTATTTAGACTAGAAAAAACCGCAATAATGTCATAAAAATAGAGCTAAATTCTATGATTTATCTTGAGCAGGGTTTAATTGCCTATAAAAAGGGAGACTACCACACAGCTAAAAAGATTTTTACCAGATTGGCTACCCTCAATCGCAATGCTGACGCTCCTGATCCAACCGCAGCCGCTAACTATGATCACACTGCGGACACAGCCGGACATCCCCAAGCCGCCTATGATTTAGCAGCCCTTGGTCGTGGCGTTGAGCAAAATTATACAACATCTTTGTCTTGGTATCGTCGGGCGGCGGAGGCAGGGGTTTTAGAAGCAATGTTTGTGATGGGGACAATGTACGCCAATGGTGAAGGTGTCAAACAAGATTTTGAGACAGCCCAAAAGTGGTGGCTAAAAGCCGCCGCCCAAAATCATGCGATCGCCTCCTTCTACATCGGTCATTTGTATAACAATGGCGATGGAAGGGAACGCAACCCAGCCACCGCCGCCTACTGGTATCTGAAAGCTTGGAATGCAGGTCATGATCAAGCAGAAATCTACTTAAATAATTTATTACCCACCTTGGAAGAATTAGGGCGCGGGGGTGCGGCTGAAGCTCAAGCTTTGTTAGGAGCAATCTACTATACCATGTATGGTAACTACCCACAGGCGATAAATTGGCTACAACTCGCCACCGCCCAAGAACACCCAGAAGCTACGCGCTTGCTGGGATATTGTTACGAACAGGGAGAAGGGGTTGAGTAAGATGCCGCACAGGCTGTAGATTTGTATCACCGTGCGGCGCAACTGGGTGATCAATTTGCTCAATTGTTCTTCTGTGGAGGTAAGGGAACAGCAGCAGCCAAAATCCACTTATCTGAACTATTGTATTAGGTCAAATGCATATTTGATTAAAAACCCCACTTTCTTCAAAAAAGCGGGGTTTTTAATTTGTATGAGAAATCTAATTAGATAGATATAGAAGTATCTACGCTGTTAATTTCAAATTCACAGGCTCTAGAGACTAATTCTGACGGTAATTGATCAAATCTCACCAAGGATAAATAAGATTGGTCTTTCATCAATTCTTTAGCAAGTAAAAAACCTGCGATCGTCCAGGTTTGATATTTTCTCGATTGCTTACCAATCAATCTGCCTTTCTTGCCATCATAATATTCTGGCCATTCATCTTCTAATAGTCTAGCTTGGGCAATTTCAATTGCTTTACTTGCTAGATAAGGTTTATTAGTTTTAATTGCTGCTGCTGTTAACATCCACATCAAAACAGGCCAGCTACCTGCATTATGATATGACCAAGGTATATTTTTCGGGTCGCATCCTGTGACGATTCTATACTCTTCATCTTCTAAAGCTGGGTAACAGATTTTCATGGGCATATCTCCCACTAAATCTTCCCATCTTTCTTCAATCAAACTCATAATTGATTGGGCTTGTTCTTCTGTAGCGAGGTCAGAAATGACCGCCATCAAATTACCTAGTGCGAAAAATCTTGTATCTAACTGGGATGGCCCCACATTTCCAGCTAAATAACCACCTTTTTTGGGTAGCCATTTATCTAATTCATAATAGGGAATAGAGTCTACATAGATGTTAAAAAGATTGACGGCTGTTTTACCGTATTCCTCACTTTTAAAGCGATAAATAGCATTGAGGCGATTGATATCTATCCAATAATGTTGGCGAATATGGGCGCATAAAAGTGGAAGACGGTTATCAATGGCTTCGACAACATCTTGATTACCTTGACAGATTAACATCTCCCGCGCCGCACGCAAAGCCGCATAAAATAGAACTTGCAATTCCAGAGGATGACCATAAATCCCCAAACGGCGGTCAATCATACAAGCACCATCTGGAACTAACAGCGTGGGATACATATCAAAGCGATTCGCCAGACAGATTTCCATAATTAGCCTAATACCTGTTTGGAATTCAGGCTGATAGGCTAAAGAAAAATCTTTGGTGGCGACTACATAGGAGTGCAATAAAATAATCCACCATAAACAGGAGTCTACAGGTGTGACTCTAGCGATCGCGTGTTCACCAAAATCAGCTTCTAAATACTCTTCGCCGTTATCTGATACTACTTTAAAACTGGCTGGGATTAAACCCCTACCAGGCTTATACGCGTCTAATTGTCTTTCTTTGGGTTGTAACTTTAAAGTTTCTTCTAAAAAGTTGCGAACAATCTCTGTCCTACCCTTGATGAGAAAAAGTAAAGCTGACGAAACAAAATCTCGCACAAAACATTGGTCGTAATTCAATGCTTCTACAGAAACATCATAAGCGGCGACTGTACCGACGGGACGACCTTTATAATATATGATGGATTTCTCTATTGCTTCCCACGCCGAGGCTTCTATACTTTCTTCTGTTAGTAATTCATTTACCTTTTGCATCGCCAGACTAACTCCATTGAGGGTGTAAATTGATGGTAGATGCGCTTACTTTTGTGAGGGTTTTTACTTGGGTTCAGCATAACAGAGAGCAGGTTTTGCTATTGCAAAAATCTCCCAAAATAAGCAGCTTAAGCTGAATATCTCAAGCTGTTCATAGTGTGTGTGTATAATGTTTGATGGTGAATTAATTCACTACTAATCAATTATCCTTGTGGTAGTCTACAACTAGCTGTGATTCCATACACAAGTAATCATCATGATTAATAGATACAGTCATGACAGATATATTTTTAGCTTAACCAATGCTCTTGTGTGTGTGTAGAGCTTTCCTTTACCAAACAAAAACATATCTCTCAAACTGTATAAGGGTTGTATGAAGTGAAGTCTTTGTGACTTCGGGTAATCTTTACTCAGTTAGGATCTATTTTTCAAGATTATTTTTCCCCTACAAATTAATAACTTATAACTTTTTGTGAAAATTGGCAATAAGATTAATTACAATTTGGCAGATGTCAATACCTATAAGGGATTATATATTTTACCCAATAGGAATATAAACTAGTGTGATTACTGGAGTGCAGCCACTAGCTTGTCATAGACAATCAAGCTAGTATGGGGTTAACACGATAGAAGGAATGTAGGCGATCGCCTCTGCAACATCAACATTTTTCAGAGATGATCTCTTAGCACACACCAAGCAACAACTTTAACTTGATTTATAAGATATTCCTTAATCTCATCATTAGACAAAACAATAGATTCAGTTAATTACTTCATATAGAGCGTTTCTGTAGCATTGCTTTTTCCATCTCCATCGCCAAGTTCACAACGTCTAAAGGTATGGTATTGACCTCCTCTCCCGCTACATTGCTTGCAATTAGCGGGAGATTCCAACATTACTGTTGAATCTTCCTCTTTCCACGAGATGATTTACTCACAGAAGTTACCTTCTTTGAGCAGGGAGCAAACTCTCCAGAAGCGTGAATTCCCGACAGTCCATCGGTATTTTTAATCAGTTCTAATCCTTTATTGAGGATATTAATTGCAGCGTTTTTGTCGCGACAATCAGTATAGAGACAATGTGGACACTGATGGGTTCTTGTACTCAAAGTTTTGTGTACCGGATGCCCACAATTACTACAATTAATGGTCGTATTGTGGGGAGGCACAGCTATGACAATTCGCCCATACACTTTGCCAAAATATTCCAACCAATGTGTAAAAATTGACCAACTTGCATCGGAAATACTTTTTGCAAGGTGGTGATTTTTCATCATATTCCTTACCTGCAAGTTCTCATATGCCACGATGTCTGCCGACTTCACTACGCATTGAGCTAATTTCACTGCCCAATCCTTGCGCTGGCGAGTAACTTTCAGATGTTTGATTCCCAGTCGATTTCGTGCTTTGACACGATTTTTCGACCCTTTGGCACAACGAGATAGCTTTCGTTGTGCTTTTTTTAATGCTTTTTCGGATTTTCTCAGATACCGAGGATTTTCTACCTTATTACCATCAGAATCGGTGTAAAAACTGGATAAGCCTAAATCAATACCCAAAAATTTACCTGTGGGTTCTAATTCTTCTTTCCTGTCGTGGTCAACGCAGAATTGAATATATATTCCATCGACACGACGAACTATTCTGACCCGTTTTATCTGACTTATTTGATAGTAATTAAGGTCACGGGTTCCCATTAACTTCATTGTTCCGACACCAAATTTATCTGTGAATGTAATGAATTGACGACACTCTGAAAGAGTCCAGCCTGATTGCTTATACTCAACAGATAATCTAGTTTGAAATCTCCGAAATTTTGGAAATCCTTTCTTGCCCGGAATCTTTTTCTGGCAATTGTCAAAAAATCTTGCAATTGCTGCCCATGCTCGTTCTGCCATTGCCTGTCTTGCCGTTGAGTTTAGCTTTGACACCCAAGGAAAGGCAGGATTATCTGATAGAACTTTTGTGTATTTGTTTAAGTCGTAACCGTTCTTTGCATGACCATCTAACCAATGGCGCAAGCAAGAATTACGCACAAAAAGAGCAGTTCTTAAGAGTTCATTTATCTTAAGTAACTGCTCTTTTGTTGCCTCTGCTTTGGCTTCGTAGACTATCATGTATTGACGGAATTACTATCAATTAGATTACCATATTTACGATTAAAAACTCAACTACCACTCACACTTATCTCGCTATGCTCGATTCCGTTTTAGGGGTGTCTCGTTTTTAATCGACATTCATCTCCCGCTACACTGCCTTGCAGTTAGGGGGAGTCTTCTGGCTTATGCTAGATAAAAGCGAAGCCTTGATAAGACAAACATATATATGACCTTGGTTGATTCTCAGAAGCACAAAAAAGCTAAAGCCCTCAAACCTGGTAGCCGTCGTCCTGCTAAAGAACTATGCAGCGAGTGCGGACTGTGCGATACATATTACATTCACTATGTCAAGGAAGCCTGTGCTTTTATCACCCAACAGATAGATACCTTAGAAGCACAAGCACACACCCGTTCTCGCCATCTCGATAACCCCGATGAACTATACTTTGGCGTACATCAAGAGATGATGGCGGCGCGAAAACAACAACCCATCGAAGGCGCACAATGGACAGGGATTGTTAGCAGCATAGCCATAGAAATGCTCAACCGTGGACTAGTCGAAGGTGTTGTCTGTGTCCAAAACAGTAAAGAAGACCGCTTCCAACCCGTACCTGTAATTGCCCGTACCCCAGAAGAAATACTAGCAGCGAGGGTAAATAAACCTACCCTTTCCCCCAACCTTTCCATATTGGAACAGGTAGAACAATCGGGGATGAAGCGATTATTGGTAATTGGTGTGGGTTGCCAAATCCAAGCACTCAGGGCGGTAGAAAAAAAACTAGGTTTAGAGAAACTCTATGTTTTAGGTACACCGTGCGTAGATAACGTTACCCGTGCCGGACTGCAAAAATTCTTAGAAACCACCAGCCGATCGCCACAGACAGTAGTACATTACGAATTCATGCAAGACTTCCGCATTCACTTCAAGCATGAAGACGGCTCAATTGAGAAAGTCCCCTTCTTTGGCTTAAAAACTAACCAACTTAAAGATATCTTTGCGCCTTCCTGCATGAGTTGTTTTGATTACGTCAACTCTTTAGCGGATTTAGTCGTCGGTTATATGGGCGCGCCCTTTGGCTGGCAATGGATTCTTGTACGCAATGATACAGGGAAAGAAATGCTGGAGTTAGTCAAAGACCAGTTAGACACTCAGCCTGTGATGTCTGAAGGGAATCGGAAAGAGGCTGTACAGCAGGGGATAACTGCTTATGACAAAGCTGTAACTTTGCCGATGTGGGTAGCAAAACTGATGGGGGTGGTGATTGATAAAATTGGCCCTAAAGGTTTGGAGTATGCGCGGTTCTCGATGGATTCGCACTTCACACGAAATTATTTGTATGTGAAGCGGAATCATCCTGAGAAGTTGGAAGATCATGTGCCGGAGTTTGCCAAGCGGATCATTGGGCAGTATAGGTTGCCGGAGTGATCACGCAGAGACGCAGAGGCGCGGAGAGTTTTTAGAGGTTATTGACTACGCGGGAGATGCCGTCTTTGATGAGTGTGACGTTGAAGTTGATGAGTAATCCGACTCGTTTATCAGCAAGGCGGAGGTAGGTTAGTAGTTGCTTTTTATGTACTGGATGAATAGTTTCCACTGATTTGAGTTCGATAATTACTTGATTTTCGACGACTAAATCAGCACGGAAACCTTCATCCAAACGTATACCTTCATAAAACACAGGAATCACTACCTGTCTATCAACCTTTAACTTCCGCCTCCGTAACTCAAAATCCATCACCGATTCATAAACCGACTCCAACAAACCAGGCCCCAACTTTGTGAGAACCTTGTAAGCAGCATCCACCACCACACCCGAAATCTCATTCTCAACCATAAAACCTCTTGCACCTCACTCTCTGCGCGCCAGTTGCTTCAAGTCGGCAGAGCCGCCCAACGCACTGGCTTGCCTCTGCGCCTCTGCGTGAGACAATCTTAACTCATGTACTCAAGCACCCCCCACCGCGTCAATCGCCGCCTCAAGTGCGATCGCCACATGAGTCCAGTGAGTCCCACCCTGGCAATACACCACATAAGGTTCACGCAAAGGCCCATCCGCCGAAAACTCCAACGTACTCCCCTCAATAAACGTTCCCCCAGCCATCACCACCTGACTCTCATACCCCGGCATGGCATCGGGTACAGGGTCAAGGTAAGAACCAACGGGAGAATGCTGTTGGATCGCCTTGCAAAAAGCAATTAATTTTTTCGCTGAACCCAATTTAATTGCCTGAATCACATCCCCACGGGGCGCAAGGGGGGCAGGATTCACTGGATATCCCAACTTGTCAAATACATAACCAGTCAGATACGTCCCTTTCATCGCCTCCCCTACCATCTGCGGCGATAAAAATAACCCTTGGAACAGTAGCCGATTTTGGTCGAAGGTCGCACCGCCATAACTGCCAATCCCTGGTGCAGTTAGGCGACAGGCGGCGGCTTCTACTAAATCGGCACGCCCAGCAACATAACCCCCAGCCGTGACGATAGTACCACCAGGATTTTTAATTAATGACCCCGCCATTAAATCAGCCCCGACATGGGTGGGTTCTTGGATGTCGATAAATTCCCCATAACAGTTATCGACAAAACAAACGGTGTGAGGATTTTGTTGCTTAACTAGATGTACAATCTTTTCTATATCGTTAATTAATAAACTTGGTCGCCAAGAATAGCCACAGGAACGCTGAATTAACACTAAACGCGTGTTATCAGTAACGCTAGTGCTTAAAGCTTCCCAATCTACAGTTCCTTGTTGTGTTAGCTCCAGTTGGCGATATTTTATGCCAAACTCAATAAGAGAGCCTTGACCTTGGCCACGTAAACCAATGACTTCTTCAAGCGTATCGTAGGGAGAACCGACCACTGCTAGCATTTCATCCCCAGGACGGAGGACACCAAATAAAGCGCAAGCGATCGCATGAGTTCCCGAAACAAACTGCACTCGCACAGCTGCCGCCTCAGCCCCCATTACCTCCGCAAAAACTTTATCTAAAGTTTCTCTACCTAAATCATCGTGACCGTAACCACTCACACCTGCAAAATGGTGCGCCCCTACACGCTGATTCCGAAAGGCCTCTAGCACTCTTTTCAAATTATGCTTGACCTGAGCGTCAATACCAGAAAAAATCTCTAACAGTGCGTGTTCTGCTTGCCGCAGCTGTTCTAAGCTGTTCATTGCTTCCTCGTTAACAAAAAATTTATAGATTGCGGATTTTGGGTTCGCGCAGATTAGGCTGAACAATTTCAATACAGGTTATTGCATGACAATTGCTACTTCAACTAAACCTCAAATCAATTGGGTAAATACCCTATTTTTCCTTGGGCTACACATCGGCGCGTTGTTTGCCTTTGTCCCTGGTAACACTAACTGGGCGGCTGTTGGTGTAGCTTTCTTGCTGTACTGGATTACTGGTGGTTTGGGTATTACTTTAGGCTTTCATCGCCTTGTTACTCACCGCAGTTTCCAGACTCCCAAGTGGTTGGAATACATCCTGGTGTTGTTTGGAACTCTTGCCTGTCAAGGAGGGCCTATCGAGTGGGTGGGGACACATCGTATTCATCACTTACATTCCGATACTGACCCAGATCCCCATGATTCCAACAAAGGTTTCTGGTGGAGTCATATTGGTTGGCTGATTTATCACTGTCCTGCCCACGTTGATGTTCCTCGTTTTACCAAAGATATTGCCGAAGACCCAGTTTATCAGTTTTTACAGAAATATTTTATTCTTATTCAGGTGGCTCTGGGCTTATTGCTGTTGTATCTGGGCGGCTGGTCTTTCGTGGTTTGGGGGATTTTTGTTCGCATTGTTTGGGTTTACCACTGCACTTGGTTGGTGAACAGTGCTACTCACAAATTTGGTTATCGCACTCATGATTCTGGCGATAACTCTACTAATTGTTGGTGGGTAGCCGTGTTAGTCTTCGGTGAAGGTTGGCACAATAATCACCATGCTTTCCAATATTCAGCTCGTCATGGTTTGGAATGGTGGGAAATTGACTTAACTTGGATGACAATTCAATTGTTGCAAGTGTTTGGTTTAGCTACCAATATCAAACTTGCAGACAAAAAACAATAGTCATTGATTATTAGTCATTAGTTTTTATCTATAAACTAATGACTAGTAATTTTGGGAATTGCTTCAGAAATAGTTAACAAAATGCAATTCCAGCTGCGATCGCGTAACTGAGATTGCTATAATCCAGAACGACTAGTGTAAAGAAACTTTGCGGCCAGTTACATTTTCAGTAACTTTGTAGAGGGTTCTGTTCGTTTTTCAGGTTTTCATGACTACATCAATCATCAAGACACAAGAAATAGGGAATGACCTTGGTAATTCCGAACTAAGGCTAAGAGACATTATCAAAACCTTACCCAAGGAGTGTTTCCAGTTAAATAGTCGCAAGGCTTGG
The DNA here is from genome assembly GCF_021596505.1 of Nostoc sp. CMAA1605. Classification (GTDB taxonomy): domain Bacteria; phylum Cyanobacteriota; class Cyanobacteriia; order Cyanobacteriales; family Nostocaceae; genus Trichormus. The sequence goes on from NZ_PJIZ01000009.1 coordinate 57,923, forward strand.
ACACAAGTAATCATCAATGTTTTGATGGTGGGTTTAGGCTACTACTTTTTGACAATTTCTCCCTGGTTTTTATTACCATTCGCTTGGATTTTTACAGGAACAGCTTTAACAGGTTTTTTTGTTATCGGTCATGATTGTGGACACCGTTCATTTGCTAAACGTCGTTGGGTAAATGACCTGGTGGGGCATATATTCATGATGCCTTTAATATATCCTTTTCACAGTTGGCGCATTAAACATAATCATCATCATAAACACACCAACAAATTAGACGAAGATAATGCTTGGCATCCTATAAGACCAGAAGTATTTAGTAGTTGGGATAAAAATAGACAATTTGCTTTTGAGTTTTTTATGCGGAAAAAACTCTGGTGGGTTGGTTCAATTGGACATTGGGCGGTTGTGCATTTTAATCCGCAAAATTTTAAACCTCAAGAGCGCGCAGGTGTTAAACTTTCCGTTGCGGTAGTCGTCATCTTTGCAGCAGTGGTTTTCCCCACTCTGATTGCTACTACTGGTGTTTGGGGCTTTATTAAATTCTGGTTCATCCCTTGGTTGGTTTATCATTTTTGGATGAGTACCTTCACCATTGTTCACCACACCTATGCAGATGTACCTTTTAAGGTCGCCCACAAGTGGAATGAGGCAATGGCACAGTTATTTGGTACCATTCATTGTGATTACCCTCGTTGGGTAGAATTCCTCTGTCATGACATTAATGTCCACGTTCCTCATCATATCTCTACAGCCATTCCCTCATACAATTTGCGGCTAGCTTACAGCAGCATTAAAGAAAATTGGGGTGCTTATTTACATGAGGAATTTAAATTTTCTTGGCCATTAATGAAGCAAATTACTAACCAATGTCAACTTTATGTCACCGATGTTGGTTATCAGACTTTTGATGAACATTACGCAGGAAAATAAATTGCGCTATTTACTGCTGTATATAGTGCGATTATGATGCTATAAGGTAGTCAATATTCTGGCAATTTTCTGATTATATGATTGCTCAATGAATTGCCAGAATTATTTTTTGCGTGTACATTGACATTGCAAACATCAACGAGGTGAATTTTAATTCTTCCTCAAATCTAGTCCGCATTTACATCACCACCGAAAAAAAGAGTGCAATCAACGACTGTTAACTTCGATAATTCCCATATTCAGGAAGCATCTCAGAATCAAAATTCGCTTCCCTTTACTCTCCAAGATTTGAAAGCTGCTATTCCCGCAGAATGCTTTCAACCTAATGTTAGTAAGTCACTGTTTTATTTTTTCCGTGACATCCTGATTATTGGATTACTGTATGCTGTAGCTCATTATCTTGATTCTTGGTTTTTCTGGCCGATTTTTTGGCTAATGCAAGGAACAATGTTTTGGGCTTTATTTGTAGTCGGACATGATTGCGGACATCAATCTTTTTCTAAACACAAATGGCTAAATGATTTAATTGGTCATTTGTCTCACACACCAATCTTAGTTCCCTATCATGGTTGGCGGATTAGTCACAGAACCCATCATAAAAATACTGGCAACATCGATAATGATGAAAGCTGGTATCCTGTGACGGAATCGCAGTATAAGGAGATGCCTTTATTGCAAAAAATAGGCCGATATTATGTATTTTTATTGGCTTATCCGGTGTATTTGTTTAAGCGTTCTCCTAATAAAGAAGGCTCTCACTTTTCCCCTAACAGTCCCCTATTTAAACCTTCGGAAAAATGGGACGTAATTACTAGCACTGTCCTGTGGATTGGTATGGTAGGTTTATTAGGCTTTTTAACCTATCAATGGGGTTGGATGTGGCTGTTAAAATACTATGCTGCACCTTATATTGTGTTTGTGATTTGGTTGGATTTGGTGACATTCCTGCATCATACCGAACCGGATCTTCCTTGGTATCGTGGCGATGATTGGACATTCCTCAAGGGTGCAATCTCTAGTATTGATCGCAATTATGGTTTGGTCAATCATATTCATCACGATATCGGTACTCATGTGGCTCACCACATTTTCTTGAATATCCCTCACTACAATTTAATCAAGGCGACTGAAGCGATTAAACCTGTAATGGGTGAATATTACCACAAGTCTGAAGAACCCATTTGGAAAGCTTTATGGCGTTCTTGCGTTAGCTGTCACTTTGTACCAGATACTGGTGGTAAAGTTTATTACACTTCTTACCGTAAATAGATAGTTTTTTTCAAATTAGAAGTTTGAAACAGTACAAGGTTCGCGTAGATTATATACGCGGACTTTTTTATGTTTGTAGCATCTTTGAGCATTTGAGTTTCATGCTTGCAAAGCAAGTTATGGAAAATTATTGCAAGGTTAGTAGTAAGGACTACCCTTCTCCTTCCCTGCGGGACGCTACGCGAACGCTCCGCGAACAGTCCTTTGGAAGAGACTTGATCAGGACTAAAGTCCTTACTACGAACTGAATTTTAAGGCTTTTATAACTAACTTAATTTGCAGTTGGCTGAATAATATCAAGTTCAATTAAACTTGATTTGTCAGGATATTTATATATGACAAAATGTCGAACTTTTAAAAAATAAATATACACGAATAAATTCATATCTAAAATCAAAAGTCAGACAAAAATACTTGACATCTATTAGACTTTATCGATAGTCTCTTCTTAAGAATAACAAATAAAAATAATCATTTTAATTTTTGGAGTAACTCAATGAAGTATGAGTTATGGGTGCTACCTTTTAGTTTATTGGGTGCATTCTTAAGTTCGCGTGTCTTAGCATCAGAAATTACTGTTAAACAATCAGATATTAACTCAAATTCAAATACAAACATTCTGCAATTAAGTGAAATCAGTACACCTTTAAGAGAAGCTAAATTATTAACTCAGCCATTAGAAATCCAGTCCTTAAATACAAAAGAAATTGCCCAAACAGATATTCCAGTAGAAGATGAGGTTGATGATAATAATAATGTTCCTGAACAGGAATCTGATATTAATTTAGAAGTGGTCGGTGAGCAGAATTCTCTGCCTCAGTCTACACCAACTTACATTATTGAAAAAGAAGAGATTGAAAAACAAGGTGCAACTAGTGTTGCTGATGTTTTAAAAAGAATGCCAGGATTTGCTATCAATGATGTTGGACATGGTGCAGATATTCATACAGGTACATATTATCGGGGACATTCAATCAATCAGTCGGTATTTTTGATTAATGGTAGACCGATTAATAATGATGTCAATACTTATCATGGGGCGACGGATTTAAACAGTATTCCAGTGGAATCGATTGAAAGAATTGAGTTGTCTAGTGGTGCATCTACGGCTTTATATGGTTCTTCGGCTTTTGGTGGCGTGGTGAATATTATCACTAAACAAGGTAGCACGACACCAAAGTTTCATGGTTCAGCCGAATTTGGTTCTTTGAATTTAAATAATCAACAAACCAGTTTTAGTGGTGGGTTTGATAATGTCAGATATAATTTGAGTTTTGAAAGACTGTTTATTGATAACCGCTATAAAGTTCCGCAAGGTGCAGCTAACCGCGATGCTAGCGGTAATTTATTCAATGCAGATACGGCGACTAGCACTTATTTTGGTAGCTTGGCTGTAGATTTAAATCCGCAGAATACTTTGAGTTTAGATATTAAAACGCTGAGTAGTCGGCGGGGGTTAATTTATTTTGGTTTTCCGTTGCAAAGGGATAGACTAGACCATGATGGATTAAATATTGGTTTATCGTGGCGATCGCAATTTGCCCAAGGTTCTAAACTGACTACTACACTGGGTTATAACCAAGACTATTTTAATACCTACGGGCCTACAGCCTTTCAAGGCAACACATTCTACCGCACCGGTACGTTAGACACACAAAACCTCACCGCCAGAGTAGATCATGAATGGCAATTAACAGCTAATAATCGGTTACGCTGGGGTTTAGATTTAAAGAACACTGATTTAGAAGGGATTACTAATAGTACCAGTCCCAACCGTATCGCCTTGAATGAAGTAGAAAACCGCAGTGTTTTAAATACAGCTTTATTTGCAGTCAACACTTGGGATATTACCAATAGTTTTCAAGTTGATTTAGGTTTAAGACAAAGCTTTGATTCCCAATTTGGTAATTATCTCAATCCCAGCGTGGGTATGCGTTATGCGATGTCTCCGAATTTAGCTTTACGTGGTAGCTGGGCGGGGGGACAACGTAACCCAGGATTAGACCAACTTTATTTATATGATACGGTGCATGGTTGGTTATCTAATCCAGACTTAGAACCAGAAACAGGTTCGTCTTGGACTGCGGGTGTAGATGTAAATTTTTCTGAGGATTTAAGCGGACAATTTACCTACTTTGGTAGCAGTTTAGATAATCGTCTGGGAATTATTCAAGGACAGTGGCAAAACATTGGTTTAGTTGACACTAATGGCTTTGAAGCGGCGTTGCGTTGGCGGATGACTAAAAATTGGTCAACGTTTTTTAACTATACTTACACCGATGCCCAAATTAAAACGGGAACAGAGAGGGGTTTACAGTTAGGTTTGATTCCCTATTCTAATTTGCAAGCTGGCATTGGTTATCAAAAGAATGGTTGGCAAGCCAATTTATACGCTAATTATAATAGTGGTTCTCGCCGGTCTTTGTTTAATAATCCAGGTGATAAGAATACGGATTTTTCACCTTCTTACGTCAACTTTGATTTAAGTGGACGCATCCCTTTAACTCAAGGTTTGGGATTGACATTTTATTTAGAAAATTTACTCGGCGAACAATACGAACGGGTGAACCGCATTTATAGCCCTGGGTTTACTTTTCGGGTGGGTTTGAGTTCAGGAATTTAATTTAGGGAGACAAGGTAGGGCTGTTTCATTCGCTGGTGTCGGAGATTTTTCAAGAGGAAATCTCACGCAAAGGCGCAAAGGCGCAAAGATTTTTGACTAAAGTTGTGCGCTTACCCTCAATTTTTACCTCTTTGAATCTTGCAATTTTAACCCTGGGGGACAAGGTAGACAATAAATTATGCCCAATCCCCAGTCCCCAGTCCCCAATCTTGCCAGATTAAACCCTAAACAATTACACTAAACTTTATTCAGCTTCTCAGGGTTTACACTCATCTTGAACACACTGGCGGGACGCTACGAAATCATTAGGTTATTGGGCGGCGGTGGTTTCGCCGTCACATATCTGGCTAGGGATAACTTCCAACCCAGCAAACCTTTGTGTGTTGTTAAACAACTACGTCCTAACCAAACTGCAACTCGTGTTATAGAATTCTTTGAGAAAGAGGCCGCCATCCTCGAAAGGTTGGGAAAACATCCTCAAATTCCCCAACTCTTAGCGCACTTTAACCAAGACCAAAATTTATATATAGTGCAGGAGTTTGTCGAAGGACAAGATTTAAGTCGAGAAATTGTCCCTGGTAAGCGACTGAGTGAAAGTTATGTGACTAGACTTTTGCAAGATGCTTTAGAAGTCTTGTCTTTTGTTCATCAACAAGGAGTGATTCATCGAGATATCAAACCCCAAAACTTGATGCGCCAACAGGATGGCAAAATTATCTTGATTGACTTTGGCGCAGTCAAAGAACTGGGAACGTTAATGATTAATAGCCAAGGTGAAGTCAATTCTAGCGTAGTGATTGGCACGCCTGGTTATATGTCCTATGAACAGTATCGGGGTAAGCCTTGTTGTGGTAGTGATATTTACGCGTTAGGGATGACGGCTATTCAGGCTTTAACTGGTGTTTTGCCTTCAGAATTAGAAGAAGATAGCCAAACAGGTGAGATTATCTGGCAAAATCGAGTCCAGGTGAGTAATCATTTGGCTGAAGTGTTAACTAAAATGGTGCGTCATCACTTCAGTATGCGTTACGCTAACGCCACAGAAGCACTGCAAGCGTTAATCTCAGTCTCAGCGTCATTACCACCGACGGTTGTATCTGAGGTTAATAAGGAATTATATCTGCAAGAAGCTAGGAGTCGCGCCCAGCAAAGTCAAGGTAATTTTTCTGTGTTTGCTTTGAGAATATTAGAATCAAGGCGCGTTGAGTTGGGGTTATCGGAGGAAGAAGCGAGAGAAATTCAAGCACAAGTTCTGCAACCCTATCGGGAATATGAACGGAAGTTACAAGAGTATGAACAGGCGTTAATTGATGCGGTAACACAACAATATCCTTTTAGTCAGGGAACGCAAAAGGATTTACAAGACTATAAACAATATTTGGGACTCAAGGATGAGGATATTGCAGCAATAGAAGCACGGGTGTTTCCGCCTCAGCAATCAGAATTACAGCGTCAGCAGCAGGAAGCGGAAAGGTTACGTCAGGAACAACAACGACAAGCCGAATTACAGCGTCAGCAACGAGAAGCAGAAAGGTTACGTCAACAACAACAGCAACAAAAGAAAGCTTCTCAGCCTATATCTAACCTTGGTATTCCAACTCAGACTTTTGAATTTGATACCGCTATCGTTACCTTAAAATCGATAGGATTTTTAGGTTCAAGAACAAAAGAACATGAAATTCAACGTATTAGAAAACAGAACCTGTTTTATAGAGAAACCTTAGTTAATGGCGTTGTTTTAGATATGGTGGCGATTCCTGGCGGTAAGTTCTTGATGGGTTCGCCAGAAGATGAGCCAGAACGATCTAAGTCTGAAAGTCCACAGCATAATGTTACTGTAAAACCCTTCTTTATGGGTAAATTTCCCGTCACCCAGGCTCAATGGAAGGCTGTTGCCTCTCTTAGTAAGGTAAAGATTGATTTAAATCCTGATCCATCCCATTTTAAAGGTGCTAACCGACCAGTAGAAACTGTTTCTTGGGATGATGCGGTTGAATTTTGCACTAGACTATCCCAGAAGACCGGAAAAATATATCGCTTACCCAGTGAAGCAGAATGGGAATATGCTTGTCGAGCAGGGACAAAAACACCGTTTTATGTTGGCGACACTATCGCCACTGATGTAGCTAATTACAATGGGAATTTCAACCAAACAACAGATGTAGGAACATTCCCAGCGAACAATTTTGGCTTATTCGATATGTGTGGTAACACATGGGAATGGTGTCAAGATGAATGGCACGAAAATTATAATCAAGCACCAGTCAATGGTAATGTGTGGGCAAGTAATAATCAATATAAAGTTCTGCGTGGTGGATCATGGAATGGATATTCTTGGTATTGTCGTTCCGCGTGTAGATTTAGCAATGTTCCTCAATATCGCTATTATACTATCGGGTTTCGTTTGGTAGGTGAGATCGCTGTCTCTTAATTAGTGCGATCGCCTTTCAAAATCTAAGGTGCGCCAGTGCTGACGCACCCTAATAGACTATAAATATTGGTTGGGGGTAAGATCGCAATTAGCCATACCTGTCTGTGTTTCTTGTGTTGTGTGCGATCGCATCCATTGTAGTTTAGCCCTTGAAAAATTATTCATACTGACGCACCCTACTAAACTACTGGCGTGCGATGATACTTCAGTGTAGGCGATCGCTCTATCTTTTTGCTAACTCATATTTAATGATTTAAGAAAATTTGCCAGCCGCACTGGTAATTGAGCATCAACAAGAAATTTCATGAGGCGATTTTATGAATACTTTTGACTTGACTAAGTCGAGCTGCAAATAACAAAACAGCTAGTATATCTTCAGATTCTAAATCATCATAATCTGCTAATATTTGCTCTGTAGTCATACCAGAACTGAGCAATTCTAAAATAAACTCAACTGGATAACGCAGTCCTCTAATGCAGGGTTTTCCATGACAGATATAAGGATTCAGAGTAATACGTTGTAAAAGTGCATTATCCATACTATTGAGATATCTACAATGTTTTCTCTTATCCTAACATCTAGCTAATTGCCGCAACACTTGCTCTGGGAGACGCGATAAATCGCGTCTCTAAAAGTCGGTAGAAAATCATAACCAGGCTCGGTCATACTGCACTGGCCAATGTTTTTCATAGCCTAGCTGTTTAGCGGCTACATGAGGCCAGTAGGGATTGCGGAGGAGTTCCCTTCCTAAAAGCACTATGTCTGCTACACCATTGCGAATGATTTTATCTGCTTGTTCAGGGGAAGTAATTAAGCCGACTGCACCCGTGGCGATATCGCTGTCTTGACGAATGCGTTGAGCAAATTGGGTTTGATATCCAGGTTTAACGGGAATATTAATCCCAGGGATAATTGCACCAGAGGAACAATCTATTAAATCCACACCCAAAGATTTTAATTCTCGACTCAAAATCACACTCTGTTCAATATCCCACCCTTTATCTATCCAGTCTGTAGCGGAAATGCGAACAAATAGGGGATGTGTCTGCGGCCATACTTCTCGCACGGCGGTGACGACTTCACGCAGGAGGCGAGTACGATTTTCAAAACTACCGCCGTAATTATCTTGGCGTTGGTTGACTAGGGGTGAAAGGAACTGATGTAATAAATAGCCGTGGGCTGCATGAATTTCTATGACTTTGAAGCCTGCTTGTAGGGAACGTTGCGTGGCTTCGACAAAGGCTTGAATAACTTGTTGAATGCCTGCTAGACTCAGGGCTTCTGGTATGGGACTATCTTTACTAAAGGCGATCGCACTACTAGAAACAATCGGCCGCCAACCTTCTTGAGATTCATCTAATACCTTACCACCACGACTAGGTTTAGCTGTGCTGGCTTTTCTCCCCGCATGAGCTAATTGAATTCCAGCTACAGCCCCAAAGTTATGTATTAATCCGACAATTTTTGCTAAATATTCAATGTGGTCATCTGACCATATTCCCAAATCTTGGGGGGTGATTCGGCCGCGAGGTTCTACAGCCGCCGCCTCTGTAATAATTAAACCCGCACCACCTACTGCACGAGAGGCTAAATGAACCAAGTGCCAGTCGTTAGCAAATCCATTAGTGCTGGAATATTGGCACATGGGCGACATGGCAATACGGTTACGAAAGGTGACTTCACGAAGCTTGAACGGTTCAAATAGGTGTGCCATTAATACTAATTCCTTATCTGGTTTAGTAAAAAATTAGGAATAAAATTGGCGTTAAGAAACACTAAAGATGAAGAGGGGTAAGGGATCAACAACTCAAAACTCTACGCCTGAATTTCTTTTACCGTTTATTAATTTTTTAGAGGTCTGTGGTGTGATTTGACTATCGGGGGTATGTAATTCCCAGATATCTTGCTTTCCTAGTTCTTGATTGATGTGTAAATGTAAATTATCTGATAATTGCGGATTATGCCACAGGGAATATATTTCTGCGGATAACATTTCTCTTTCAATTTGTCCAAAGAACATAGGTATAATCTCCATGAAGAAATAATGATGAACTTTTTCTACAAATTGTGATCATAATTACAAAAAATTTTAATATTTAGTTAATTTACTGTGCAGCAAGAATATTACCAAAATAGCATTAATTTTGCTAAACAGAATACAAAAAAAGAAAGTTATTATTTGTATAACTAGTTTACTATTGTCTTTATAGCATTAATATAGCAATCCTCTTGACTTGCCATAAATTATTTAATTATATAAACAGCAAAAGACAGGAAATTACTAACTCAACTATCTGTATTATGAAAGCACATATTTTATTATATGTAGTGGCGTGGCAAGCCGAAAGTAGTGCAAAGATATAGTTCTTGTGGGATGGGCATCTTGCCCGTCCAGTGCAGGCAAGATGCCCATCCCACAAGAGAATTTTAATACAACATTTAAGGCTAGACAGTCCACTACGTATATTTCAGAAATCACATATGATTTCTATAGTTTATTTAGTGTTTACTGGCTCAATATGTTTTGAATCGTGAGTAATTAATTTATATGATTAATTCTATAATAACTACAGTTTAAGAGGCAGACATAAATTAATAATACACTAAATCGACAAAATTAGTGTATTATTGGAATATCTAACAACAAAACCTCAACTAGTCTCAGTGAGTAAATTTACTAAAAATCTCCTGTTGATGACTAAAAACCACCATCAAAAATAAAGGACAAGAATGATATCTTGTCCTTGATGATTAAAATAGCAAATGGTGTGTCGAATACGTCAGATGCGCCTGATGATATAAAAATTGCACGGTCGTGTTTCATAAGATGACCAGCGACCAATACCGATGAATTAGATCGGTGGCTTGCTTTCCAGAAGGAAAAGCTATTACATTAAACAAATATACATCATCATAGTCATAATTGCGAATATTTACTTGAAATTAATGACTTACCCGGTTGCTTGTAGCTCCAGTACCGTGAATAATTTAGCAAACAAATGTAAGAAGGGGTAAGGTTTTGGGATTACTAGAGTTAGTTGATCGTTTTTGAGAGAACAGGCTCGAAGAGAATAACTTTAGTTGAATCGTTGACGAATACTTAATGTCTAAATTGTAGTTAGACTATACATCAGGTATTATGCAAGCTGTTTACCCTAGAAATGAAGTGACGAAAACAGAGGGGATAAAAATATGAGGGTTTGGTTAGCTTGCTTTTTGGTGTTGTTCGCCCTAGCAGAATTGTTTGACTGGTTAAAGGGATTTTCTTTCCCCTTACCTATCTATATATTGGGTGGGGCTTTTCTTGCGGTTGCTTCCAACTACGACAAGATGATTGGTACATATTTTAGTGATGGTGGTGAACAGTCTCAGATAAACTCATTTACACCTTCTAGTGAACTTCCTCCTACGGTAGTCAATCAGGTGAAAGATTCTCAACAAGAGGAGAGTGGTGAGTGCTGAGTGGTGAGTAATGAGTAATGAGTAATGAGTAGTCAGTGGTGGGTTGAGAAATAAACTCTACCTTGTCTACTTTGTCCCCAGTCCCCAGTCCCCAATCCCCAATCCCCAATCCCTCACGTCCCATAACTTGCTAAATTAAATACAGCTAGCATAGGCAAGAAATTCATACCCAATGCCCAATGCCCTATGCCCCATTCCCAATTCAGGCTACTTTTTCAACGCTGTGATTAGTCGCATTTTTAACAGACTCCAAAGTGTCTTGATTAAGGATAGAAGTTACCGAGACAGCAGTTTTCGTCAGCACTGGTGGCGGATAATTTTAGTGACAAGTTTGGGGGTAACGGCTGTAGTTTGGGGTAGTCGGGAGTTGAAATGGTTGCAATCTTGGGAGTTAAAAGCCTATGATCAGATGTTGCGATCGCGTCCTGTAGAATCACCAGATCCGCGCATTTTAGTAGTAACCATTACCGAGGAAGACTTAGCTCAAACAAAATGGCCGCTTCCTGATACCACTATTAACCAACTCTTAGCTAAATTAGAAACCTATCAACCCCGTGTCATTGGTCTAAATATTTACCGACCACAACAGCAAAATTTAGCTCAAGGGTTAGAAAATCCCTCTAATATTATTAGCACTTGTGTATTAAGCAGTATGGGAAGGTCGGAAATTCCACCCCCTCCCAACTTTCCACCAGAAAATATTGGTTACAGTGATTTAGTTCCCGACAGTGAAGCAGATCAAATTATTCGTCGGGCGTTGGTATTTGCTGAACCAACAGACCAAAAATGTGCCACACCCTATTCCTTTGCTGCTTTAGTCGCAATTAACTATCTCGAACAAGCGGATATTCATGTCGATTTTGCCAAACACAACTTTCACCTCGGCAAAACCATCTTCCCTATTCTCTCCGCCAATGCTGGTAGTTACCAAGATATTAATGCTCGTGGATATCAAATTTTACTAAATTATCGCCACCCCGACCACTTAGCGCAGACTGTCACCTTAACACAAGTCCTCAAAAATCAAGTTAATCCCAATTGGGTCAAAGATAAACTAGTAATTATTGGGACAACAGCTAGCAGTGTTCACCCTGGATTATATACACCCTACAGTGCTGCTTCACAGCAACCCACTAGAACACCTGCTGTTTTTATTCATGCACAAATAGCTAGTCAACTCCTCAGTACAGTTTTAGATAAAAGACCATTAATTTGGTATTGGCCTGACTGGGTGGAATTAATTTGGATTGCTACTTGGTCAGGTGTCGGGAGTGTTTTAGGCTGGCGGCTGCGACATCCTTTATTGTTAGTAGTTGTAGGTGGTGCGACCTTAGCGGGTTTAGTAGGGATATGTGCAGGATTGTTTCTCCAAGCTGGATGGCTGCCTTTAATTCCTCCGGCTTTAGCTTTAATTATGAGTAGTGTGAGTGTCATGGCTTACACAACCTACAAAACACAGCAGCAAACTAAGGTAATGATGCTGCAAGTAGAAAAACAACAAGAAGCTATTGAACAATTAAATATTCTATTACAAGAAACCCAAGCAACCACAGCAACCACAGCCCTTTATGACCTCCATTCTCATAGTAATTCAGCTATTAGTAATGCCGAAAAAAATACTGGTGATTTTTTATTAGGTGGTCGCTATCAAATTACTTCTGTAATTGCGGCGGGTGGATTTGGGCGCACTTATTTAGCACAAGATACTCAAAGACCAGGAAACCCTAGTTGCGTTGTGAAAAAATTAATGCCCGCCCGTCGAGACACTAAATTTTTGCAAGTTGCACGTCGCTTATTTAATACGGAAGCAGAAATTTTAGAAGTGTTGGGTAAACATCAACAAATTCCCACATTGTTTGCTTACTTTGAAACAGATGAGGAATTCTATTTAATTGAAGAATATATTCCTGGACATACTTTACATGAAGAATTACCACCCACAGAGAATCTCAAAAGTGAAGCATTTGTAATTGCAATGCTCAAAGAAGTTTTAGAAGTTTTGGCTTTTGTACATGAGCATCGGGTAATTCATCGAGATATCAAACCAGCCAATATTATTAGATCCGCCAATGATAATAAATTAGTGTTAATTGATTTTGGTGCAGTGAAATTAATGCAGCCACCAAGCAGTGAAGAAACAGAATTAGCAACAGTCGCCATCGGGACGAAGGGATATGCACCACCAGAACAATTGGCCGGACATCCCCGTTTAGCTAGTGATATCTATGCTGTGGGGATGATGGGGATTCAAGCTTTAACAGGGATATCTCCCCAAGAACTCCAACTAGACCCCGATACAGGTAATGTGATGTGGAGAGAGTCTGCACAAGTAAGCGCAGAGTTAGCAGCAATTTTAGATAAAATGGTGTGTTATCATTTTGGCGATCGCTATCAATCAGCCCATGCTGTTCTCCAAGATTTAAATCACATTGCTAATTTAATCTCTACCTCAGCCTATTCTCACTAAAAATGAGCCTAATTATTTTTCGGACATAGCAAATTATCCGAGAAAAATCTCTGCGTATAGCTTGGCGGGAAAAAATTGTACATTTAATGCTGCTTCACACAACAAGAGTATCGACTTAAGGCAGATACTAAATACCAATTTATCAATAGTTCAAAAATTACAGAAATACCTGATGGTTTCAGCCATATTTTCTTCATAGAATCTGGCTCAATTACAGCAGATAATCTTCAAACACCACAAAAACTGCTAATAAAGCTAGTCTATAAAGCAATACGGTTTAGTTAAACCTAAAATTTGGGGTTTGTGAAGTAAGGAAAAGTTCGTAGTAAGGACTTCAGTCCTTAGATGAGGACTAAAGTCCTCACTACAAACTGTTTTCTTAACTGAACTGTATTGGTCTATAAAGAACGGTAAAAAATCTCTGGGAAATATTCTAAAATATGTCAGTTACAACTCAAATTTTGGCATGATTCAGGGGCAAACAACTGCGATTGAAGGAATCTATGAAGTCTGTATTGGCGTTCCCGATGCGATTTTTGCTATTCAATACTGGGAACAGTTTGGCTATCGCATTGGGCAAATGGGTGAACTATCCCCTGGTGCAGCGTATCAATTATATGGGGTAAATTCGGCTTTACGCTCAATTCGCCTGTACCATCAGAATGCAGATCATGGTTTGATTCGCTTGATGGTGTGGCAAAACCCCACAAATCCAGGTTTGGGGTTAGCCTCAATGAAAATTAAAGGGAATCGTTGGGCTACTAGTTTAACGGCTGATGTATTAACTATTTTAAATCATGCTGAGGAAGCTAAAGCCGCAGGTCGGGCTATCCGCTACACTCCTCCATACTGGGAAGTAATTTACCAGAAAGAGAGAAAAAGCCGTCCTTTTATTGATCCTGCGGTTGGGGTGCGAGAAATGTTGTTATTGCAACCATTGACAAGACAGGTATTGTTTCAAAGGTTTGGTTACAACGTACCCAATTACGGCACAATTCACCCCGCTTGTGCTTTTCAGACTAGCCAGTTTACCCACATGGGGATGATTATTCAAGATGACAGCAAGGAAAGCCTAAAATTTTACGAAGATGTTTTGGGGTTACTGCGGGTGCGTGATGATGTGGAAACTAGCTATGAATCTTCTTTAGCTGGGAGGGATCTTTTTGATTTACAGCCAGGGGAAAAGTTTATTGTCACCGCCTTTGATGATCCTCGTTCCTCTAAATCTGACTTAATGGCGGCGCGGAGTGGCAGGTTATATGTGATTCGATTTCCCAATGCCATGAATTTACAATCACGCTTTGAAGCCGCACAGCCTGGTAGTTTGGGGATGTCACTCTATACCTATCGGGTGCGTGGAATTGAAACCTATTGCGATCGCATCAAAGCTAGTCCTGTGCCAAAATTTACTAGTATTGTGGAAAATGAGTTTAGGGAGAAAAGTTTTTCCTTTGTCGCGCCCGATGGTTATTTCTGGAATTTAGTGGAAGGCTAAAATAGTCAGCAATTAAGCAATGACGAAAAGAAAGTTAATTTTTATTTTACTATCTTTACTGTCTGCGTTATTGGTGGCGATCGCATCTACAGCCATGAGCATTTATTTGTATGGCAATCATACTCCAAATCTGAAGGCAGATACAGCAATTGTTTTGGGTGCGGCGGTTTGGCAAACAGCACCTTCACCAGTGTTTCGAGAACGTATTCATCACGCCACTAATCTATATAACAAAGGTGATGTTAGTAAGATTATTTTCACGGGAGGAGTGGGAGATAAAAATGAACTTCCTGAAGCGGTAGTTGGTAGAAACTACGCTGTTAAACAAGGTGTAAAAGTAAAAGATATTTTCACAGAAACACTCTCACGCACAACTTACCAAAATCTCAAAAATGCAGGGGAAATAGTCTCCCATCATCAATTTACTAAGTGTCTCATTGTGAGTGACCCTTTACATCTCAAGCGAGCTGTCTTAATGGCTAGAGATTTAGGTATAGATGCCTATCCATCACCTACACCTACTACCCGTTATCGTAGTTTACAAAGTCAAATACCTTTTTTAATCCGTGAAACCTATTTTTATTTTGTCTACCTGATATTTAAAATTTAGTCACAGTCAGTTTTAAGCCAGAATCTAAACGAGGAACCTTAAGATAGTCAACAGGTTCAGTTCGTTGTGGAATTTGATTGTTGCGTAATTCTTGGCATTTTTTCACAATCGCATCAGGATTTTCGAGAAATTCCAAGGGGTTTAAGGATTGACATTGTGGGTCTTGTGCGACTGAAATGGAAGTGGCAGTATTTTGCAGATTATTGCCATGATTCCACTGACTATTGATGCTGACTGGTTCTGTTAACAAAGTCGCGGCTTCATGACGTTCGCTCACAACTTCTTGGGGATTTTCTTCATTAGCATAGGCACTGGGGCTAACTGCGATCGCACTTACAAGACAGACTAAGCTGATATAAAAGTATTTCATAAATAACCTCAGCTACCAAAAATTACAAAACCCAAATTCCCAACTTTGATTCAGTATAGTTATAACAGAAATATTTGTGATAGTCTCCATTATTAACTTAACGCAACTACATATAATTTTCCTGAGAATTCCCAAGCAAATATGTCAGCCTTTTCTAAGGTAAAACTAATTCTGTAATTAAAGCTGCATGATCAGAATTGGCATTACCTCCTGTATATGTTCTTACCACCTGAAAGTGTTTACTCACAAAGCAGTGGTCAATTGGAATATTCATTAATGGAATTAACCAATAGGGTAAATTAACATGAGTTGCCGGTCTAGGCCAGCTAGGTAAAATACCAAAACCTAAGCGAGTGTTATGTAACTTAGTTTTATGGACAAATCTACGGTAATAAGGCGACCAAGGTGTTAAATTAAAATCTCCTGCTAAAATCAAGGGCTGATTTATATTTTGAATATATTCAGCGATAGCAGCTAATTGGAGATTGCGACTATGAAAAGTTGCCGGTTTGACTGGAACTAATGGATGAGTACCAATAAATGTAATTAATTTGTTATCTATTGCTAAGTTTGCTACTAAATTATGTTTGGCTTTTTTATTGAAGTTATCAGCCCTAGCATCTTGAATCGGAAACTTACTAAAAAGAGCCAACCCGCCGCCTGGACTTCTAAAACTATAGGGAAAACTGGGCTTTAACTGGGGCTGAATTATGGTAAAAGCTTGTTGATCAATCTCTAACAATAAGGCTATGTCAGCTTGGCTATCTGTAACTAAATCGACAATTTTATCTTGGGCTTGATTTTGAATATTTAAATTAAAAGATAAAATCCGTAACGGTTTAGCTGTATGAGTAGTGATTTGTTGATTGTGGGGTAAATACCAAGGCAATACTTCAACTAAATTAATGCCTAGTAATAATATGGCAGTCAGAAATAATATTTTGTGCTTCAGATATCTAATTCGCCACAAAATAAATAAAATAATACTGGCTAACAATGATAAAATAAAATATTGGTAGCGAAAATGGCTAATTAACTCTAGTGGCCAAGACCAGGCAATGTAAGGAAATAATGACAGTAATCCTAAAATCACTAAAGTAGCGATCGCCACAATTAAGGCTATGCGTTGACTCATATAATTCAAGCACGTAAGTATTATCTATTAACATCAAGCACACTCACTTAATTTTCGGATAAGCAAAGAATGATCAAAATCAATAAATGCCCTACCGGAAGGGGACAAAAAGTAGTTGAATAAGTACCAGTAACTCACCAAAAAAAATTTTGCTCATGAGAATTTGGGCTGCAACATTTTTATTTACTTCTTCTTTGCTGATGTCTGGGATAGTTGATCATCCCTCAGTTTTCGCCAACAACACCAAAACACCTTCTCAGTCGCAGTTAAACAAAATTCCACAGATTGAAGTTAGTAAAGCTGAATTTGGCGTTGCCAAAATTGACTCCCAAGGCACATTTCACTTTACTCCTACCACAAAAGTGGTGCTAGAGGAAGGTAGTAAATATGGCTGGCGAATTCAATTGCAAAATGTTCAGGGTGAAGTCACATGGCGAGAAGTTATCCGATTACCCAAACCGCCAGAAACTTGGGCTACAGATAACGGCGAAAACTTTAAATTATCACCTGATGGTACTGAGGCGATTTCCCATCGTACCCAGTTAGCTAAAAACGGAGTGATTGAAAATTTTTGGACGATCGCACCTGGAGATCCCCCAGGTAAACATACAATACACGTATATGTTGATAACCGTCTTGTGGGTAATTTTGAATTTGAAATTTTACCGTCGGTAAAACAGGAGGTAGGAAGAGGACGGAAGAATAGGTAGAAGTCTTATACCAATTCACAATTCGCAATTCGCCATTCGCAATTCGCAATTAAAAAACTTAGATGCAGCAAAACTTTCAGGGTTTACATCTGTATCAGGTTTTTCGTGAAATGGTATTACTAATTCTGGATTTTGAATTAAAAGCCTAGTGGCGTGTCAAGCCCTCAATCTACAAGGCTGGGTTGACTTAAGGAAACCCAACACCGATATCCATGTTGGGTTTCACCTTTTTCCACCCATTAGAGACGAAGATTGAACAAGAAAATAATCCAAAATCCAAAATCGGTACAGTCAACAATTTATGTACTCATTCCGCTTTTACGCTGGAGAACTTCTGTTGCTTTCTCCGCAGATAGTGGCCTATGAAAATAGAAACCTTGGACATCTTCACAATGAATAGATTTTAAAAAGTCTATTTCCTCTTGTTTTTCCACTCCTTCGGCGGTGAGTTTTAAGCCCAAACTTCTACCCAAAGTCACAATAGCTTTGACAATATGGGCAACTCTAGTATCTGTTGTTAACTCGCGAATAAAAGAACTGTCAATTTTGAGGTTATGCAGTGGTAATAGTTGTAGTCTGGAGAGGGAAGAATGACCAGTACCAAAATCATCAATTGATAGATGTACCCCCATTGCTTCTAAATCGTAGAGTACCTTTTTGGTAAATTCTATATCCTCAATTGCGGTTGATTCAGTGATTTCCAACTCTAGATATTGTGGTTCTAGTCCTGTTTCTGCTAAGATTTGGGCGACTGTTTCCACTAAGTTGGGTTGGCGAAACTGTTTAGGCGATAGGTTAACAGCAATAATTAAAGGATTAAATCCGGCATCTTGCCAAGCGCGATTTTGTTGGCAAGCTGTTCTCAGTACCCATTCCCCAATCGTGACAATTAATCCGCTTTCTTCTGCTAGGGGAATAAAGACACTGGGTGCTACTATGCCCATTTCTGAATGTTGCCAGCGTAACAGTGCTTCCATGCCGGTAATTCGTTCGCTGCGGAGATTAATTTGGGGTTGATAGTAAACTGTGAATTCTCCTCGTTCTAGGGCATAGCGTAAATTTTTATCCAGATTTAAAATATCGGGAGTTTTGGCACTGAGGGATGTGGTGTAAAACTGATAGTTATTTCGCCCTTCATCTTTGGCATGATATAAGGCGGTATCGGCGTGCTGAATTAAAGTTTCTGCATCAGGGCTATGTTCATCTAATAAAGCAATGCCCAAGCTAGCACTGACGTAAAGTTCATGGCCTTCTAAATAAAATACATTCTCAAAGGCTTTTAAAATTCTCCAGGCTACCTGGGTGACTTCTTCTAAAAAGTGAATTCGAGGCAGCAGAATCGTAAATTCATCTCCTCCCCAACGGGCAACGGTGTCGCCACTTCTGAGGGAGGTTTGTAATCTTTGGGCGACACTTTGCAACAAGCGATCGCCTAAAGTATGTCCTAAAGTATCATTAATAATTTTAAAGCGGTCTAAGTCTAAGAAAATTACGGCTAAACTTTCGTTAGAGCGTGTGGCATTGGCAAGGGCTTTTCCTAGTAGTTCATCAAATAGCAAGCGGTTGGGTAATCCAGTCAATAAGTCATGGAGGGCTTGATAGCGGATTTTTTCTTCTACCTGCTGACGTTGCCATGCACCGCTAATACTAGCTGCCATTGTTAACAGTGCAGATTCTTCATGTTGAGACCAAATTCTTTCTTGGGTACAATCTGCTAATCCCAAGAAACCACAAAACTGCTCATCTAGGCGCAGGGGTACTAACAATAAGGATTGAATTCCGTCTCGCAGCAGTATTTCCTGTTCGTTAGCGGGGAAGTTTTTGGTAATCCCGTTAATTAGTTGTCCGTTAGATAGGACTGTATACCAACGTGATAGGGCAGGTAACTCATAAAGTTGATTTTGCCAGTGGTGTCGGGAAGTGGGCAGAGGGAAACGCGTCCATTCACATTGCAGGCTGACGGCTATTTCCCCAGTGAGGGGATGAAAATGGTTTTTAAACAGATAAGCCCGATCCACTTTTGCTGCTTCACCTAAGACAGCTAAGGCTTTGTCTACCCCAGTTTCATAATCCATTTCTCCCAGCAAGTAATTAGCTGCCCTAGCGACAGCTTCTAACAAGCGATCGCGTTGGTAAAGTTCCAGTTCGGCTTGTTTCTGCTCTGTAATATCTCTAATAATGTAAGTTCTAATTAAATCACTTTCCGCCAAAAAATGTACTGATTGTTCAAATACTTCCTGTCCAAATTGCACTTCTCGCACAAAGGAGTTAACTTTGCGGTTCTGTACCTCCGTTAATATCCCTTCCAGAATGGGGTGTTCTTTTCCCATCTCCCGGAGTCGCGGAAATTTAACTGTCGCCGCCGGATTTAGATAGGTTAGGTTCCCTTCTAAATCAGTTTCAATAATGGGATTGGGAATCATCTCTGGAAAAGAAGCCAAACGCGCCAACGCTGCATCACTCGCCCCTTCAAAGTTTGGATCTACTACTAGGGTATGAAAAGGTGTGACGGGTTGGGACTGTTCGGTGAGGAAATCAGATAAATTGTCTGCATTAACTGATTCATTTAAGGCTTCTTCGGAAAGATTAGAAATCGCATAATACTTAGCTTGAGCCTGATTACTGCCAAAGTGGATAATGTCTCCGTGTCTAAGATTATGAGAGACGCATCTTTCCCCATTGACGATTAAACCATTGGTACTGCCTTGTCCTTTGAAGTTACCATCAATAATTCGGAAACCATATTGTTCAGTTCCTGGTACGGTGACGCGCAGTAAAATTGCGTGTTGCCTAGAAACTGAACGAGAGTAAAGGATAATGGCGTTACTGCTATGCCTTCCTATAGAGTATGTAGCTTCGTGCAGGATAATGGTACGTTGCCCTTGTAAGTCTTGGACAACTAATAGATGACGTATTTTTTCTCTCTCGTTACCAGACATCACCCTGCCTCACACGCTCATGTCTTTAAATTTTTAAATTACAAAACTATATATAAATCTTATTTGACTACTGAATATACTGACTTTAGTAGGCAACAGGGAACAGTACGGAGTTTTATTCAACAAGTAAATGAATTCTATAGATTACTTATATAGATTTCAATCGGTATTTAGCTGCAACTTATCGGAAAAGCTATCAGCCTGAAGTTACAACAGTCTGTGAGGAAACTGCTGTTTTTACTAATGGGACATTATGTATCAGTAATTTACTCATTGGCTAGCTAGTTTTATCATCATTAGTTTTGTCAATCTCTTACTCTTGAACAAACCAATTCTCTACCTTTAGCAGTTGAATAATCTTTAGTTTTTTGATTCTTGCCTGATTATACACTATAAAAATAAAAGATTGAAATTATACATGGTAACTTTACGGAATTTTATTTTTCGACAATGTTTCATAATTCACGACTTATGATTGCTAGGATAAAATGCTCTCTAAATAGCAACTATACAATAAATAAAATATGCCTATTGTAAATACTACTGGAGATAGATTTCAGAAGCTCAAAACAGATGAATATACAGATTAATCTCATTTGAGATAAATGCAATTAGACTAGTTTATCACTTAAGTAGTTTGTCCTTATTTTTAGCTGCAATGTAAAGTTTATTTGTAAGTAACCTCACCTCAACCGTATTCATACTATTCAAACTCCCACGTTATCCTTTGGGAAAGAGTACAATCAACCCTGAAGGAGTGAATAAGTCCTATATCACTTGAGTATTGATGATATTGACCCTCAGAATTTTAGATTTTAAATTTTGCGGAAAGTCTGTAGCTTGCTTCCCCCAAGGTGCGGAGGTTTCCTGCGATTAGAACTTTCCACGACGGATTTTGGATTATTTTTGGCACAAGCCCCACCGTGGATGGAACAAATCTAAAATACTCGCTGCGCTGCGTCCGCTACTAAGACCGTCATTTATGGGTGCAGTCAATCTAAAATCCAAAATCTAAAATTGATTGACTGTTAACTTATTAAACCTGAAACATGAGTTTTCAACAGATCATAAACTGGAGTAGTCATTGTCTAATTTAGACGCGAAAACTGCAAGATTTATTGAGAAGTTCATGAAGAATTAATGCAGTAAAAAATACTGTAATTGCAATTAGTAAGTAGACGTATAGGCACAGTTGTGTTGGCGATTAAAAAGGACTATAAAGGACAGAAAAATATAACCCATTTTCCTGCCAAGTGTTGGTTTGAGAGTCAACGGATACAAGAGGGATGCCCCAGTCTAGACGTGCAGTGAAGCGATCGCCTTGAAACCAACGCAAGCCCAACCCAACTGATGCTAAGGTATTAGGGTCAGGATTGCTGCGGGAATTATTCCAGGCTACCCCCAAATCAGCAAAAGGTACGATTTGCAACCCACCACGAGATTGAGAGAAACGTAAAATAGGTATTTGCACTTCTGCGGAGGCAAAAGCACCATTATCAGACAGCAGAAAATCTTGACGATAACCCCGCACACTATCAAGTCCACCGACACCAAACTGTTCTAAGGGTAACAAGGTGCGAGATGCTAACTGTGTATTGGCGCGTACTATTAATAAGGTGTCTGGTGCTAGTAACCTTGCCCATTGTGCTTGTCCCTGCCAAGAGAAAAATCGGCTATCAGGGGCATCTTGATTAACGGTGGCATTAAATGCACCTATACCGAGATTAAACTGCGATCGCAAAGCAATGACTTGGCGATTATTGCGAGTCGTCCATTCTTGGAAAAAGCGTAACGCAGATATGCGCGTACTGCCGTTATCATCAGCACCCAAGGAAGGGAAGGGTATTCTAGCACCATCTATATAGGTAGCTTCACTTTCCCGGCGTGAAGCTGTCAGTCCCACAGCTAATTCTTGGGTAGGAGTTTGTATCAGGGGCTGACGGAATGTCAATTCATAGTAACGAGAAGCCGATTCAATATCGAGAATATTGAAGGGTTCTTCAATCACATTACTAGCGGAAGTCCCCACACTGAAACTGATAGTGCCGTTGCGGGGATTGATTGGTAAAGTGTAGTTGAAATCAAAAGTGTCACTACCATCGGTATTGGCATAAGCTAAACTTAAACCATCTCCTAAACCCAATAGATTCGCTTCGTTAACTTGCAAGCGACGGCGAAAACTACCCACACTGGGGGAACGACCATTATCTAGGGCGATTTGAGTATTAAAAGTTCTGGCTTCCTTGATTTGCACTTGCAATAAACTCGTCCCTGGACGCGCACCAGCTGATAAATCTGCCGACAAATTGGCAATTAAGGGATTGAGTTGTAGGATTTGCAGTGCTTCCAGTAACTTGTCTCGATTGAGGGGGGGTTGAGTGGCGATCGCTAACCGACTGCGGACATAATTAGGATTGAGTCGTCTGGTTCCAGTCACCTGAATATCTTCTAATCTGCCTTCCACCACCTGAATTTTAATCACACCAGATTTAATGGCTTGGGGTGGAATGTAAGCACCAGAGGTAATGTAACCGTTGTTGACATATAATTCCGTGATTTTCGTCCGTGCCTGAAATAATTCGGCTAAAGTAATAGGTCTATTGGTAAATTCAGCCGTCACCTTGGCTAACTCTTCTGGACTAAACACAGTGCTACCAACCACCTCAAACCTTTCTACTGTAATGGTTTGAACAGTATTTACTGGTGGGGGTTGCTGTGGTTGCGTGTCGGGGGTAGGTTGGAGTAGTTGATCTGGTGATGGTAAAGGCTGTATAGGTTGGGTAGGAGGTAAATTAGGAGACACAGGTGGTTGAACATCCTGTGGTGGTGGTAACTGCTGTGACAAAAGTAACTCATCCCCAACCGGATAACTAAAAGATTGCGGAAGTCCCAAAGGTAGATTGTTTTCCTGATGATTTTGGAGAATCGTAGCTGATGGTACATTTTCAACAGCTTGCGCCTTCATCACAGGTAAATCCACACCGCTAAGTAATGCCAAGATACTTAGAGTCAACCCTGATACTGTAAATGTTGGGGACATTGATACATCATGCTACTAGAGTCTTTTGCCAAAGATACAACAAAATGTCCGTAAGACCAAGTCTTAGTCAATAGTCAATAGTCAATAGTCAATAGTCATTAGTCATTAGTCATTAGTCATTACTCAGCACTCAGCACTCAGCACTCAGCACGGGCTAAACGCCCCGCTACCGCTAACAGCACTCAGCACTCATTACTCAGCACTCATCACTCATTTAGTCTCTCAAGCTGCTAATTGGCTATTACAAAACTCTGAATACGATGAAAAATCTCTTCTATCTCTAGAATTAACTCAGTAATACCTCTATGTTCTTGCTTTTGAGCTAGTTGTTCTATTTGGTCAACAGCTGCATACATAGTTGTAGCACCTACATTGGCACTGGCACCTTTAATATGATGAGCTTGTTGAGCTAATTGATGAAAATCATTAGTAGTAATCGCTAGTTTTATTAACTCTAAACGGGACTCGGTATCTTCAACAAATAACTGTAGAAGATTCATGGAAAAGTCATGATCATTTTCAGAAATTTGCTGCAATTGCTGCCAATCAATTGGGATGTTTTCAATCTCAATTTTGGGTGTTTTTTCATCTGTAGGCTCTAATATTTCTTTCTTGGTGTTGGATAATACAACCTGACTCCAATGTTCTAATACTAAAGCCAAATTTTCTTTCATGACGGGCTTACTTAAATAATCATCCATGCCAGCATCTAGACACATTTGTCTATCTTCTTTCATAGCATTAGCAGTCATGGCAATGATTACAGGACGACGATGATTAGCAAAGGCACTCTCTGGACGACGATGAATTTCTCTGGTTGTTTCTAAACCGTCGAGGACTGGCATTTGACAATCCATTAAAATCAAATCATAAGGCATTATTTCTAATAATTGTAAAACTTCTTGCCCATTCGCCGCCACATCAGCATTGTAACCGAGACTTTGAAGTTGTTTTAATGCTACTTTCTGATTAACTAAGTTATCCTCAGCTAGTAAAATTTTCACTTTCAAGGAACTTGTAGCACAATGATTGTTTTTTTGGTCTGTGTTGTTTATTTCTGGCTGCTGGTTGATAACTTTCAAATCTTGTCGTAAAACTCCATCTTTATTCCCTAAAACCTTCATAATGATGTCAAAGAGCCGAGACGCTTTCACCGGTTTAACTAAATAAGCAGCAAAACCTATGTTTAATGCCTGATTTACTTCTTCTCGTTGATTAGTAGAAGTGAGCATAATTAAAGGTATTTCAGCAATAGCTAAGTTGGCCTTAATTTGTTTCCCCAAATCCAGACCATCTATACATGGCATCTGCATATCAATTAAGACCACATCATAAGGTTTGTTTTGTTGACAAGCTGCTATCATAGCCTTGATGGCAGCATCAGCACTCTCAGCTTGATCTACCTGCATTCCCCATCGGATAGCTTGATGGCAAATAATCTTACGATTGGTGGCATTATCATCAACGACTAATAAGCAGCGATCGCTCAATACAGGGTATTCATCAATACTAATAACAGGCTCTTGTTGCTGAGTGAAAGGAATCTCAAACCAAAATTTAGAACCCTCACCTAACTGACTCTCTACTCCAATTTCTCCTCCCATCAGGTTTACTAATTGCTTGCAGATAGCTAATCCCAAACCGGTGCCACCATACTGACGAGTATTAGAAGCATCAACTTGAGTAAATGGAGTAAACAATTTTCGTTGGTTTTCTTCGGTGATGCCAATACCAGTATCTGTAATCGTAAAGTAAATATTAGCTTTAGTAGCTGTTTGTAATGGAGTTTCATGCACCATAGGTGAGCGCAATTGTGCGCGGATTATTACCTCTCCTGTGCTAGTAAATTTAATCGCGTTACCAACTAAGTTCATTAAAATTTGTCGCAGACGACCCGCATCTCCTTGTAGGTAAATAGGAACGTTAGATTCAATCAGAGCAGCAATTTCTAACCCTTTTTTATGAGCTTGAGGAGCTAATAAATTTAACACTTCTTCTAGACAAACAGATACATCAAAATTAAGATTTTCTAAAACCATTTCTCCTGATTCAAGTTTAGATAAATCTAAAATTTCGTTAATTAGGCTTAAAAGAGCATCACCGCTAATCCGAATTGTCTCCATGAAATCTTGCTGCATTTGGTTGAGAGGCGTTTCTAACATCAGGCCAGTCATCCCTAAGACAGCATTCATGGGAGTCCGAATTTCATGACTCATATTAGCTAAAAATGCACTTTTAGCTTGCGATGCTAATTCTGCTTGACTACGAGCCAGTTCTAGTTCTTTGCGCTGCATAACTTCTGCTTCTAGCAGTTTAGCTTGAGCCAAGGCTATGCCTATTTGATTGGCTAACTCTCGCAAAAGTTCTATTTCCCAGTGAGTCCATTGACGTGGTTGACTACATTGATGAGCAACTAGCAGTCCCCAGAGTTCATGTTTATAAATAATAGGAACAACAAGATTAGCTTTGACAGCGAATCTTTGTAGTAATTCAACGTGACAAGCTCGTATATTAGCCTGCTCAATGTTTTCAATAGTGCTTATTTGTCCTTGGCGATATTTTTGGAGATAATTCTCAGCAAAACAAGAATCAATAATTCTTTGTCCTTTAATTATGGGAAAGCCTGGCAGTACGGCTTCTTGAACTGCAATTACAGAACCATCTATTTCTAAACGCAAAATTAATATTCGGTCTGCTTGAAGTACCTGTTGCACCTCTTTAACGCTAATTTCGAGAATTTCTTCAATTTGTAGAGACTCACGAATTTTTAGTGCTACATTACCTAGTAATTGCAATCGCCTGTCTTGCCTTTGTAATTCTTGTTCTGATTGCTTACGTTGAATAAACTGACCCACCTGTTGACCGATGGAGTTCATGATTTTCACTAAATCTGGGTCATATTGCTGAATTTTGTGACTAAAGCAAGTAATCACACCCAAAACCTTCTGCCCATTACGAATGGGAAAACCAAAAGCACCATGTAGTCCAACTTGTGCCGCCATCTCATGTCGCAAAAAGCTGTCATCATCAACAACATCCACTAGCCAAATAGGTTCCCTACTACTCCAAACTCGGCCGGGTAGTCCCATCTCGGAGGCAAATGTGATTTTCTGAGTTAGTGTTTTGAACTCTTCGATATCCAAAGTTGGTTGATGCCACATCTGGGAAAAGGCCAGTATATTAGTCTGCTCATTTACTAGCCACATTTCACTCACATCCCATACCAAACTCTGGCCAATAGCTTGCAGAATTTGGGGAGTGGCCTCGGCAACTGTAGGAGACTCTGCTAGGATGCGATTGATGACGTATTGTGCGGTTAAATGCTGTTCTGCGCGCTTACGTTCTGTAATATCAATGCCTGTAGCAATAATGTATTCTACTGATCCTTCGCTGTCTTGAAGAATCGTATTCGACCAAGAAATCAGGCGTAGGCTACCATCTTTAGTTCTCCAATAGTTTTCATAGTTGGGCGTAAGATGACCGACTCTTAACTGCTCAAAAATTGCTTTGATTGGCTCTACTTCTTCAGGAATTAAAAATAAATTCCAGAAATATCTATCCCTAACTTCATCGAATGAGTAACCAGTTATTTGCTCACAAGCTTGATTAAATCGAACAATTTTTCCTTGTGAATTGACGACTATGACTAAGGCACTGACTGTATCTAAGACTGCTGAAATGAAATTTCGCTCTTCATGCAGTGTATCTTCTACAGTCTTGCGCTGGGTAAATTCACAATAAATCAAATAGTAAATGATCGCCAAAATCAAAAAACTGGCACCGATGGCGATCGCTATTTGCAATATTTTCTGATATGCACTATCTTGGACAATCTGTGATTGACGTTGTAGTTCTGCTTTTTCCTTTTGTTTCATATCATGGATAACCTTACGAATATCATCCATAAGGTTTTTTCCATGATCGGTCAAAGTAAATTGTAATGCAGCATCAAATCCCTTGTTTTGGCGTAATTCTGTAGTGTGTTTGAGTTCATTCAGCTTGGCTAATACTAAGGTTCTGAGTAAGTTGAGGTTTTGTTGTTGCGATTGATCAGATATTAAATTTCTCAGATTTTCCATTTCTGGTTGCACTTCTGTAAGTGCTTCCTGATAGGATTGCAGATAACTTTCTTTGCCAGTGAGAATATAACCTCGTTGCCCAGTTTCAGCATCTTTGATTTTAGATAGTAATTCCTCTAAGGTATTGATTGTCTCTTGAGTTGTGATAACTTGGTTACTACTATTAATTAAAGCTATTGTATTCTGATAATGAACTAAGCCAATCAGAATTAAAATTATCGATGCTAAACCAAAGCCACCTGCAACTCTTTGAAAAAAATGCTTACGTATCTTTTCTACCTGTTTACGTCCATTATTTACAAGTGCTAAATTCGCTAAATTACGCCGCATCTCCATTTGTTTAATGACTTGGCGACCGATAATTTTTAAAGCTTCCACCTGTTGCGGAGTTAAATTTCTCGGTACATAGTCAACAACGCAAAGTGTTCCTAAAGCATAGCCTTCAGGATTGGTTAGCGGTACACCAGCATAAAAGCGAATATGAGGATCAGAAGTCACAAATGGATTTTCGGCAAATCTTTCGTCGGCTGTAGCATCAGGTATAGTAAAAACATCAGATTGGAGAATAGCATGGGCGCAAAAGGCAATATCTCTTGGTGTTTCTAGTGCATCTATTCCAACTTTTGATTTAAACCATTGACGATTTTGATCAACTAAACTGACCAAAGCAACGGGTGTTCCACAAATATATGATGCTAAACTTGTGAGGTCATCAAATGCCGCTTCCGATGGAGTATCAAGAATTTTATACTCTAAAAGTGCTTCAATTCTTTGCGCTTCGTTGTCAGGTAATGGTGCCGTCATTTTTAATATATTTTTATAGTGGAAATTATCTTTAAAATATGCAATTAATTAAATTTAGTAAGACTTATTTATTGATAAACAATAGCAATTTTCTGCTATTTGTTTATAATCTAAACTGTCAGCCAGAATTGACATGATTTTTAACCCACGTCCCCGTTCTTGATGATTTTCCTCAAATTCCGATAACTCTTGTAATTGACGTTCTAAATCAAAAGGTTGACCCTGAGATAGTATACGTATTTGTATAGATTTTTCAGAACGATAAGCTTCTATATTAATCAGAGTTTCTACGGATAAACCTTGGTGGGCGTGTTCAACAATATTAGTAAAGCCTTCTATTAGTAAAGTTTGACATTGCCACCAAATTTCTTGTGTGATTACGGGTGGTTGATTAAGTTGCTCAAACCAAGACAATACAGACGACAAAGCTGTAATATCTGTATTTATTGTTAGGAATATTTTATGATCCACTGGTTATGTATTCAAATATTTATTTTCATCATAATTGAAATCATTTAATTTAATTTACGTATATATACTATACATTTATCTGCAAATTATATGTACTTTGAAATTAAAGGAATATTTAATTATAGTAGTGTTGAATGTTCTTGATTTATGATAAAAATTTTAATTATTGATGATGACCCAATTGTTAGAGCAGCCTTAAACAGAACGCTACAAAAACAGGGTTATGAAACTACTGTTGCGAGTAACGGAGAGGAAGGAATTGCTCAAGCTAAATTATTGCGCCCAGCCTTAATTATCTGTGATTGGATGATGTCACAGTTAGATGGTTTAGAAGTGTGTCGCCAAATTAAAGCCAATCCAGAACTAGCTACTACTTTTTTTATTTTGCTCACAGCTAAAGGTGCAGCTCCAGGGGAAGAAGAAGATAGAGTTAGAGGATTAGATGCTGGAGCCGATGAGTTTATTTCTAAACCAATAGAAATGAGCGAATTAAAGGCGCGGGTAAGAGCAGGATTGAGACTATATCAATTAAATCAAGATTTACAAAGCCAAAAACAAGCCCTAGAAATACTCAACCAAGATTTACAAACCCAAAAGCAAATTTTAGAAACAGAATTAGCTGAGGCGGCTGATTATGTACGTTCGCTCTTACCATCTCCACTTGAAGGTGCAGTAACTACAGAAACATTGTTTGTCCCTTCAGCCCAGTTAGGGGGTGATTGTTTCGATTACTATTGGCTTGATGATGAGCATTTAGCAATTTATTTGTTGGATGTATCAGGACATGGCGTGGGTTCTGCCTTATTATCCGTGTCTGTATTGAATATATTGCGATCGCAATCCCTAAGCAATACTAATTTTTACCAACCTAAAGAAGTTCTTAAAGCTCTCAATCAAGCTTTTCAAATGAATAACCACGGTGATAAATACTTCACAATTTGGTATGGAGTTTATCACCGTGTCAAACGTCAATTGATTTATGCTAATGCTGGACATCCTCCAGCTCTACTCATATCCGGTACATCAAAAACTACCCATCAAGTTCAAAAACTCAGCTCTTTCGATTTACCAATAGGCTTTTTGCCTGATGTTCACTTTGAAGATGCTGTGTTTGAGGTCGCAGAAAATAGTACCTTATACATCTTTAGTGATGGAGTTTATGAAATTAATCAACCAGATGGCAGAATTTGGAGCTTTGATGATTTTCTCAACCTACTAATAGAATATAGTAATGTCAATAAATGTTATCTAAAACAAGTTTTAGAACACATTATGAATTTAAATCATCAAGAGAAATTGGAGGATGATTTTTCTCTGTTAAAATTTTTATTTGGTTAAGACAAATTCTAAAATATCTGTCTTATTCTGTCACCGCTAAAAATTGACTATGAAAATCATCTTGATCTAAAAAAACGCGAAAAATTCTATCCATTTTAGTAAGTTCAAATAACATTCTCACTTGGTCATTAATAGAGCATAGAAAAAGTTTAGTATTAGTATTGCGTACTAGTTGCATTGCCGATACTAAAGAGCCTAAACCAGAACTATCTATAAATTTCACCTGTTTCATGTCAATCAATAAAACTTCTACGCCACTATCTAAGATATCGCTAATTTCACGACGTAACTGATTACCTCTGATACCATCTAAAATTCCCGCAGGTTCAATTACTTTCACTGTTAAACTCATTTTTGATTTACCCAGTATTTAATATTTGTATTTCATTATTTTGGCATTATTCTACTAGAACGGCAAGTAGATAATTAACCAAATCAAAACTCATCAATCTGAATTTATTTGATTGGCTAAATATTTTTTCTGAGTTGATAGAGCATTGAAAAAGCTGGCATTAACCCATTGTCTAGCAATTTCAAATGCTTCAAAATAACCATCTTTCTGCCCTAGCTCCCGCGCCCAGAATCTAGATAATACAAGGATAGCGTCAAGCTGCATAAAAGCTTTGCTACTCTCTGATTCATAACAACCAATGGCAGCAATTTTTTCTTCAATAACTTCAGTAATATCTACAAAAAAGTTGGGTTCAAATCCACGTAAAAAGACGGGAGGCGCAGAATACCAAAGAGGAATGTTTCTGCGAGTTGCTACATTAGAAACCGCGATCGCACACACTTCATGATCTCTGTGTCCATATTTTTCCGGTTGTGGTGCATGAGTAATAATTAAATCAGGTTGCCAACGATTAATAGCATCTTCTGTGACTTTAATAACCGCTTGTGTTGAAAAAACACACTCTTCTAGAGCATAAAATTCATAATTTGCTCCGATGATTTTACCCGCATCTTCTGCCTCTTGATGGCGTGTACCTTTAATAGACGAACTAGAAAGATGACCTTCAGTTAAAATTAGACAGCGAATGTTCCATCCTGCTTGAGACATTAAACGTAAAGTCCCAGCCGCAGGTAAAACTTCATCATCAGCATGAGCGTAAATAGTTAAGACAGTTTGCGGACTACCGTTTAAATATGTGTTCATAGTTGGTTTTTGCTTCTACCTAAAAGTAAATACTTTGCTGTTATTCTTTTGTAGGTTGCCAAAAAGACGCGCGTATAATCGCCCATAGAAGTAGCAAGTTGTAAATAGCCCACACACTATTAAGTACGTGAACCCAAGGATTGTTAAGGTGTCCGGTAGCGAAGCGGAAAATGCTCCAAAGTATGCCTAAGATAGTTAAGGTAAATACAAGTAATTGCGGCCAAACCAACTGGAGATAGATACCTGCTTGTCTCTGCTTGGGTGTAACTTGAAAATTAATTTTTTGTCCTGTAAAGACACTCCAAACAGCTTGAATTAACAGGGGAAATAGTGCGATCGCATATTGTTCAGAACGCCAAACCTCACTAGCAGGAATACCCCAAGTAGCGGCTAAAAACGTCAAGCGATTGATTATAAATGCCGGGAAGAAGTGTAGAGCAAAATCAGCCCCATAACTTTTAACCGGAACAAGCTCTGTGAAAAAATAGATAATTGGGCAAGAAATAAAAATTAAAGTCGCAAAACCAGAAAAATAACTATACATCGTCTTAAAATATTGCAGACGTTGCCAAAATGTTAACCCTGGCTTTGCTAGAGGATTTTCTCTGAGTAGCACTTGGATAGTTCCTTGCGCCCAACGTAAACGCTGTTTCAGAGTAGAACTGAGGTCATCTGGTGCTAAACCTTCTGCTAATAACTCATTGTGATAAACAGATTTCCACCCAGCACCATGTAGACGCATGGCTGTATTCATATCTTCTGTAATACTATTGCTGGATACACCACCTACTAACTGAAATTCATCTAACCGTTTTTCATCTTTGACAAAATCATCAGCAAAATATTGTAGTCCAACATTAATCAATGCTTCCCGGCGCAGAATGGCATTTGTCCCTGTATAAAAAGCGGCATTCATGCCATCTTTGCCTTGTTGTAGCGGCCCATAAAATAAACTTGCTCGATGTCCAAAAGGATCGCCTGTAGGAATGTTATAAAAATCTTGTGGTGTTTGTACAAAAGCAATGCGATTCTGCTCATATTTACCTGTGAAAAGATTATAGGTGTAAAAATATGGCAAAACTCGTCTCAGAAATTGTGGTTTGGGTATATGGTCGGCATCTAAAGTTAAAATAAATTCTCCAGAAGTTTCTCCAGAGAAAATCGCATAATTAAGATTGCCTGCTTTCGCATGGTGAGGTACGCCAGCAGGTTTTGGTCGAGCAATGTAACGAAATCGAGCCAATTCAACTAATTCTAGTTCTTTGTGAGCGATAGCTGCTTCTAACGCTTGTTTTTCAGTTTTGAGACGTTCAGCAATACTTTGATGAGTGGGAGGTAGCCAAAGAATCAACTCTCGCAGACTTCGCAAAACCGAGCCAACAGTCTGATCTTCCCAATTGTCAACTTGTTCTGATTCTTGTAACCACTGTTCAGCAGCTTGAGTATGAGATGTGAGATTTTCTAATTGTTGCAGACGTTCTACTAAACCAGAGCGTTCTGCATCTATTTTATTAGCTTCTTGTTGTAATAGTGGTGATTGTAAATCTGCAATACATAACCTTTCTGTCATGCTTCTCATGGCCGCCGAGTTACCATCATCCAGCACATAAACTCGCAATTTATTTGCCGGGTAATCTATTGCTAAAGCCGCTTGAGCCGTTTTTTCTACAATTTCCGGTGGCTCATTGTAACAAGTAATAAATATATCTACACTAGGCCAGTCAACTTGAGGTAAGGGTGGAGTCATTTGATCGAGTGACTTAATCTGCCTCACTAAAGGCCGCCACAACCCAATGACAAACATTAAACCACCGAAATAGCTATATATTTCTGCTAATAATAATGGAACTGAAAGCCACAGTACATCAAAATTAATTGAATGAGTAATTCGCCATTGCAAATACCAAAGACCGAAAATTAAATTGATTTCTGCTAGGTAGCGAAATAATAAAGTTCTTTTTTTTAATTTAGAACGGCTATTGCCCGAAAATTTTAGGGAATTATCAACAGATATAGATGCCATTGTCTGATCAAAATAAATCTAGAGCAGTTAACTGATTAAACGTAAACAGATACTATTACTTACCTCCTTGCACTATTTTTTGGCATCGCGATCGCCATTCTTGGCGTTGACTTCCAATTTAGTATTCCCTAGTGCAATTGTTCACTAACAACCTCAACAGCGAAAGTGCTATTGTTGGGAAACTCTCAAATTTTCGTTACTAGAAATCCAGTAACTACCATTACTGTCAGTAATTAACTTGGCTGTTGATTTAGGAATTCTTGGTAAACCGCGACCAGAATCGCCTTGTGCCACAGCTTCCCACCAAGGAGATTTCATTGCAGTAGGACGAATTAAGGGTTGGCGATTCATCACGGTGTACAGCAAAGATTGTAATATCATGCTGTTGGTGCTGCCTGTGAAACCAATGGCTGTTTTACCTGTGGTTTCATAAAAGCCTTCATAAAAACCTGTCAGGGGGTTATATAAATCAGTTGTGGCTGGGAATAACTTCTGGCTATATTGATTGTCTGGATACAAGGCATGATAAGCAAAAGCTACGGCTGTACTGACGATTCGCGCTTGAGGTACAGCTTGCCCATCATCACCTAAAGCCACCCAAGGCTCACCTTTGCCAGTAATGGCACTGTGGATAGTGTAAGGCTTGCGGTCTATGAGGGTAGTAGCTGAGGCTGTGAGAGTGCCGCTACGTCGGTAACGTTCGGCTTGTGCTTGGAAAACAGGTTCAAAGAGCGATCGCATTTTTGGATCTAAGCCAAATTCCAAACCATAAAGTAAGAAAGGATTGCTGACTGTATATTGATTAACCTGGGAATTGGTATCAGTTCTCTGACGCTGGGTAGGAACTTTCACCCCTTCTACTAATGCAGTTTGATATTCACCCCCCACAGCCGAACCTTCAACATCAAAGCCCCACAGTTGAAAAGCACGCGCAGCATATTCTTCATAACCTAAGCGAGTTTCGGGGTTTACACGGGTAAGGGTACGCCCTGCTTGATCTTTGGTAACAGTGGCACTAGATAAAATCCCATCCCGTACTACCCGCAGATATGACCAATCTAGGACAATTTGATCAACTGCTTTGGTGTACTCTGGATGATAGCTTTTTAAGTTGTACAAGGCGGCCAGCAGCCTACCTAAATCAAGGGCAGACCAACCGTTACCTTGAGGAACAGGATTTCCACCATAATCTATTGCTTGGAGCGATCGCGTATTGTAACCCCGATTGGGCAATTCTCCAGCAAATAACGGTAGTTTACCTAACGCTGCTAACAAATGGCGAGTGCGTTGATCGAATTGTTGAGCAGAAATAATATCAAGCGAT
This sequence comes from Nostoc sp. CMAA1605, assembly GCF_021596505.1. Classification (GTDB taxonomy): domain Bacteria; phylum Cyanobacteriota; class Cyanobacteriia; order Cyanobacteriales; family Nostocaceae; genus Trichormus. The sequence continues at coordinate 92,597 of NZ_PJIZ01000009.1, forward strand.
CGCGCGGCGTGTAATGCTGCTAGATAATCTCCTAATCCCCAAAGAGTAGCACCTTGAAAGTCACTGCGATCGTCTATCAGTCCACTCTGAGAATGATAATTCGCTTGAAAATACCTCCATGCTGCTTCTGCATAACGTCGTTCAACTACTGTTAAGGGTCGAGTTAGTTTGAGGTGAGAAGATGAATCTGGACTAGCAACTGGGGGAATGGGCGCGATCGCTACCTCAGCCGTATCCGTGGGGGTTTTAGTAGGAGTGCTAGAAGTTGGTGGAGTTGTGGGTGTTGTAGTCGGAGTATTGTTAGTGGGTGGTTTAGTTGGTTTAGTTGTGGGTGTTGTAGTCGGAGTATTGTTAGTAGGTGGTTTAGTTGGTTTAGTTGTGGAAAACCAGAAGTAATTAAAGGGTGATTTCCTCTCGCTTTGTAGTATAAAATCTCTAAAATTAGCCCATTGGTATTACCTGTTAAAGCTTTATTTGGTTGCTTTGATTCCTCATAAATGCCTGCATAGTAACCATCATCATTAGGACTACGCAGATCCTTGACAGCATCAACAAGTTTTTGAGCATAAGCATTATCTGGAAATAGGTAACGCCAACCAAAAGCCGCTTTTGTACTAATACTGCGAAACTGAGGGTAAGGCTTGTTTTCGTCGGTAATTGTTGCCCAGTTGTTACCGTTAGCGTAAACAGTGTTGTAGAGAAAATAGGGTGCTTGGTCAATATTATCTTCTGTGACTGCTGTCAATTGACCTGTAGTATCGTAACGTCGTTTCTGCACATCCAATACCCTAGAGGCGAAATCTGCTAATTCACCTTGCAAACCAAATTCGATACCATCCAATATGTAAGACTCACTAACAATGTAATTATTAGCATTAGTAGTTTGAAAATCGCGGGTATCAACGGGAATTTGCACACCGTTAATCTCAACCATTTTATATGGTTCTAAAGCCAAAGCTTTTGGTGCAGAAAAACCCCAAAGTTGATAACCTCTAGCCCCATATTCTTCGTAACCGAGTCTTCCTTCTTGCACTAGCAATGTTTTGTTATCAGGAAGAACTGTAGCACCAAAAAGCTGTTCATCTTTGAGCGATCGCCCCACCTGCCATTTAGCTACAATTCCTTTGAGCCAATCATTATACTGTGGGTGACAAGTGCGAATTACATCAAACGCCGCCAGTATGCGCCCTATATCTAAAGCTGACCAGCCAATCCCTCTTTCACTCGGATTGTTACCATAATCAACCATCTGTGCGGTCGCTGCGTTATAGACTTTATTTGGTAAGGCATCCTCAAACAATTTCAGGCTACCTAGAGTCGTCAAGAACTTATTGAGACGAGCATCAAAGTCTGCTTGATCCGTCAGATTCAACCATCGCGCTGCATTCAACGCCATCAAGTAGTTACCCATATCCCAAAGCGTACCCGAAGGATAACCGCCGGTAGAATTGGTAAATCCTGTTGCTGGCTGATAATTTTTGACAAAATACTGCCAAGCCGCACGGGCATAAGTTTGTTCTTCAGGCGTAAGAGGAGCAGTAATATTACTACAACTAGGAGATTGGGATAAGACTGGTGTGGGAATGTAAAACAATAATTGCAGTAATGTCCCAATTAAGAACAATGCAATCCATCTCAGCAGCTTTTTTTGATGGTGCTTGAATAGCATAAAAGAAAGAGTTAAGAAAGTCTTTGGGCGATCGCACAGATGAGTGATGCTAGTGCATGATATCCGAAAAAACTCTTAACATCAGGGTGAATTACACGGAAATTTTGTCTCATGTTTTTTGAAACAATGATATATACTCAAATAGCACGCTTGTTAAGCACAAACCCTTAATATATTTGGCTTTTAGGGTGTAAGGGGGTAGGGGTGTAGGGGGAAGAAATAAAATCAAATAATAATACTTATAAATCAACTCTCAACCATGCAACTCCTAAACCCAGTCACAGCAAGAGGTATTGGATTTAAATAACAAAAATATTTACTACTCTGCTACTACAATATGATTATAATTTTGTAATACTCTAGGAAGCTTCATCGATGAGCCTTGTTTTGGAACGTGAGACCCCGCCTCTATGGAAAGATGAAACCGGAGCAATTCGGGTAGGAAATTCAAGGGTTTTGCTAGAAACTGTAATTCGAGCATTCCAGGATGGTGCATCTCCTGAGTCTATTGTTCATCGATACTCAACTCTATCCTTGTCTGATGTCTACAACACCATTGGTTACTATCTTCGACACCAAAATGCTGTAGAAGCATACTTAAATCAGAGAGAGCAGATAGCTGAGTTAGTACAACAGCGTTTGTCTAGCATTCAACCTGATATGAGCTTAATTCGTAGTCGTTTACTATCTCAACAGAATCAGTAAAAAAAGTAATGTTGAGTTTGTTAAGCGATGAAAATTTTAACGGTGACATTATTCGTGGGCTATTTTTGCGCCATCCCAATCTTGACTTAATTCGAGTTCAAGATGTGGGCTTGAGAGAAGTAGATGACCCTGCAATTTTAGCTTGGGCAGCAAGCAATGAGCGTATTTTGCTGACTCATGATCGTGCAACCATGCCAGATTTTGCTTACCAACGCCTGGTCAGAGGAGAATCTATGGCAGGATTATTTGTAGTCAATGATCGAATGCCCATTCGACAGGCAATTGATGAGTTATTATTGCTGATAGATGGTAGTGAACAAGCAGAATGGAAGGAAGTTGTATTATATTTACCTTTGTGAGAGCCAAAACTGATGTAAAGTTAAGGCGGTATAACAAACAAAATTAACTGCGAATACACTAAATTTATAAGCGATCGCTTCATCAATTTGCTAATTCTTAACTCCTGCCCAAACAGTAAGGGGTTTGCCGACTTGCTTGTACAATAAGCTTTCTAAAATTACACCGTTATTATTTGCGGTCAGAGACTTATTTGGCTGACGCAGGGATTCATAAAAGCCGTTGAACCAACCGTCTTTAGACTTGAGGTTAGTTTGCACAAAATCAAATAATTGACGAGTGTAAGCAGTATTATAGAGTACGTGCCAGCCAACCGCAGCTTTAGCACTGAGAAAGCGTAAATTATTGTGCTGTTCTTGGGTATCGGTAATTGTTGCCCAAGGTTTGCCGTTCACAAACAAGCTGTTATAAACAAAGTAAGGCGGACGGTCTAAATTGTCTTCTGTTAGCGCAGTTAATTCTTTTGTTGCTTGATAACGAGCCGCTTGAGCAGCTAAAATCCTATCTGCATAAGCTTTAGGTAATGCCTGAAACCCTGTTTCGATGCCGTCAAGAATATAAGGTTCGCTGAGGACGTAGTTATTTGCACCTGAGTTTTTAGCGTCGCGGCGGTCATAGGGAACTCCCTGTCCGTAAAGATTGACAAAGGCGGTATTAGATTTATAGTCTAAGGCTTGCTTGACATCTAATCCCCAGAGTTTTAAACCGTAGGCTGCATAATTCTCATAACCCAAGCGGCCTTCCTGGTTATGTTGTTCTTTTCCTTGCACAACAGCCGTACCGTACATCTGTCCGTTTTTGGTGAGGCGTTTGACTTGCCAACGCTGCCAAACCTTCTGCACAGGCGATCGCATTTTGGGATACTTGGCCTCGACAATCTTCAGCCATAATGCCATACGTCCTAAATCAATGGCTGACCAACCAATTTCTTCTCGTTGATCTAATTGTCCGTAATTCACAGGAATCAGGGTTTTACTGTTGTAGACTTTGTTGGGTAGTTCCCCTTTGTATAAAGGTAATGATGCTAGAGTTTGTAACATCTTAGTCAGCTTTGCTTCAAATTCTGCCTCTGAGATAATATTCAACTCTCTAGCACTGACTAAAGCCGCGATCGCAGCTGCCTGATCCCACATAGTCACAGAAGCAAAACCATCAACAGCATTAACTAAGCCAGTTTGATCATTCCAGTTACGTTGGAAATATGACCAAGCCTGACGCGCAGTTGCCATCTCTACTGCGTCCAGTTTTCCGACTCCAGGGGCAACATAAGGTGCTTTGCTAATTGTCAGTTCACTCGCAGGAATGGCTTTCCCTGGTAAAATTACGGATTCATTATCAAGTTTTGCTACCTTCTGCGCTTGAGTTTCCACCTTTGCATTAGGGGAATCAGATTTTGATATTGCTGGTGTTTGGGGATTCTGAGAGATTTGATTAGACCAAAAATTTAAAGTAGCGATCGCAATGATTGCAGTTACCACTCCTCCTACAGAAGCTAACAGGGACAAGCTTTTTGGAGGTGGTTGAAAATCAGAATCCATGTGGTAAAAGCCTTATTTTAAAATCCTCAACAAATTTATCTTTCCCAACTTTCAAAGCTAACTAACAAACAACCGTGCTTAAAACTTGACCCGTAACTGTCCTGTGAAAGAGTCACCACCGTAAGCACTTCCTCCTGTATCTTGTTTACGCACATTACTAAAGTTATAGCCAAGGTCAGCTTCTATTTCCGGTGAAACTTTGACTGTACATCGAGTTTGATAACTATTAGCGTGATCAAATTCTCCATTAAGTCTTTGCTGTCCCAAGTTTGCCGATAGGCGACAGCGCAGGAAATTGATCATATTTCCCTCCCAAGCCACTTCAGCGTTGTATACCAAAAAATCTGGTGGGGAAAAATAGCCACTTGTGCGTTCTACATTGCGATCGTAACTCCAGGTGAATAAGTTAGCTGCCACAGAAAATTGTCCGAATTTGCGTTCTAGTCTACTAAAAGATTGAATTTCAGAATTACCATCGCTGTAATTACCTAAACGCAGTGATGAGAACAAACTAGTATTACCATCTATTTGCCAATATAAATTCGGGCCAAAACGCCAAGCACTAATCTGATTTTCTAAAGTCTGAGCATTAGATTTATATGGTTCTTTGTCTAAGTTGACTGATAGTATTAAACCTGAAACTAATTTTCCTGAAGCAGAAACTTCCGGCTTGACAATTGGTGATTCAACTTGAGCATGGAAATTTATAGCAGTAGGTAAACGGTTGAAGATATCAATACCTGCTGCTGTTTGCAGTGTTACTTGTTCAAGTTTGCCTTGCCAACCTATTGTTACAGGAATATTGCTAATTGACTCTACACCGCGTTGCTCAAAGAAGTCAAAACCTGTACTGAAAAGTATTTTATTGCCATTAGGTAAACGAAATTGGAATTTTGGCTCAATGAACAAATTATGTTGACCGAAGTTATCTGTATCATTACGAAAGTTAGTTTCGATGCTTTCTAAAACAGCAAATGGCTTCACTGGTTCAGAAGCAGTTGGGGGTGGAAGAAGAATTGGTGTGGGCTTTGGTAATGGTGTGGGTATTTGTAACCCAGGATTAAAATTCTCAGGTGCAGCGATTAAAAGAGGTTTTTGCTCTAACCTAGATGGTAGTTCTTGTGAGTGGTTGACTTTAACATCGGTCGTTGGCAAACCAAGTTTTTCTGGATGATCTACAAAAATCACTCTTGTTGCTGATTCTGAGAACGTTTCTTTACCGTTATATGCCTGTGCTATTTGTAAATTAGTTAACAATAATGTCCAATGCTCAGGCTCCAAACTACCAAACATTGAATTTGTCCCATATTGATGCCGTCGCCTATCACGGCTATTAAGTTTATGCTTTACAGCAGTTTGGCATAGGTTCCTAAAATTGCTCCAAATTCATAGAATAAGTGATTCCTACAGGTTGTCTGATTTGGGCTTTGACTGCTTGGATAATGGCATCAGCATCGATTTTGGCGGCGTGGAGTAACTCGGCGGGAGTGCCGGAGGTGGGCAGATCATAGACTGCTAACTTAATTACTTGCAGTTGTGGCCCGTCATAGTTGGAAATATTACTACTACCTACAAAGGCATCCAACACAGCCGCACCTAATCCGCCTTCACTCCAATGGTCTTCCACCACTATTAAATTACCTTCGGTATCGTGGGCGGCTTGATGTAGGGTTGGGATATCAATCGGTTTGACGGAGTAAGCATCGATGATGCGGACTGTGATCCCTTCGGTTTTGAGACGATCATAAGCCTTGAGGGCTTCGTGGAGGGTAATTCCAGCACCAATGACTGTTGCTTGGTCTTGGTCGGAACTACGGATAACTTTACTCCCACCAATGGGAAATTCTTCTTCTGTACCGTAAATCACTGGTGTACTTTCTCGTGTGGTGCGGAGGTAAACTATACCATTGCGATCGCTCATTTGTTCTACTAATTTTGCAGTCTGATTGGCATCGCTGGGATAAAGTACCGTGCTACCACAAACAGCCCGAAAAGCCGCTAAATCTTCTAATCCCATCTGGGAAGCCCCATCTTGACCGATGGAGACACCTGCATGAGAACCGACTAATTTGATGTTGGCACGGGAGACGGCAGCCATCCGCACGAAATCATAGGCACGAGTTAAAAAAGCGGCAAAACTAGAAGCAAAGGGTTTGTAATTGCGTACTTGCAAACCTACAGCCGCCGCTACCATTTGCTGTTCGGCAATGTACATCTCAAAGTAGCGTTCTGGGAAGGCTTCTGCGAAATCTTCAGCGTAAGTAGAATTGCTGACTTCAGCATCAAGGGCGACTACTTGCGGTTGTGCTGCGCCCAAGGCTTTTAAGGCATCACCATAGGCGCGCCGAGTGGCGACCTTTGAACCTTTTTCATAGGTAGGCAGGTGTAAGGGTTGGGGTGTAGCAATGGTGACGGGTTGCGCTTGGGATTCTGGGTTACTGACATGAATAGTAATGTGGCGTTCACCACCCAATTCCGTGATCGCTTGTTTTTCGGCATCCGGTTTTAAGGTTTTACCATGCCAACCGCCTAAATCTTCTAAAGCAGTGACACCTCTACCCTTCTTTGTGCGGGCAATAATGACAGTTGGGCGATCGTTAATACTCACAGCCGCACTCAAGGCTTGATCAATCGCTGTCAAATCATGACCATCTATCTCAATTGCTTGCCAACCAAAGGCTCTAGCGCGGTTAGCGTAGGCTTGGGTGTTCCAGCCTAATTCTGTCTGACCCCGTTGACCGAGACGATTGACATCGATAATGGCGATGAGATTATCTAAAGTATAGTGAGCCGCATGGTCAAACGCTTCCCAGATAGAACCTTCTGCCGTTTCACTGTCACCCAGCAACACCCAGACATTATAAGGTAACTGGTCTAAATACTTTCCTGCTAATGCTAACCCTACACCGATGGGTAATCCTTGACCTAATGAACCTGTGGCGACATCCACCCAAGGTAAAATCGGTGTGGGATGACCTTCTAGGCGACTTCCTAATTTCCGTAACGATAGTAATTCTGCATCAGTGATGACTCCCGCCGCCTTATACATGGAATAAAGTAACGGTGCAGCGTGTCCCTTCGAGAAAATCAAGCGATCGTTATTCGGGTTGTGGGGATTATTAAAATCGTAGTGGAGATAATTAGATAACAAGACCGCCATGATATCTGCTGGCGACATGGAAGAAGTAGGATGGCCTGAACCAGCGACGGTTGTGGCGCGAATACTATCTATTCGCAATTGTTGCGCTAGTTCATGCCATTGGTGTAGTTGCTCCTGTGTAGTCACGTCGCTTCACTCCGAATTCAAAATTCAAAATTCAAAATGCTCTACGGGTACTCCTGCAAAGAAGCAAGCTACGCGTAGCGTCTTGTAGAAAAGAGAGAACTTTAGTTTTCAGAAAAGGACTAAAGTCCTGACTACGAACTGTTTTGATTCTGCAAACATTATCTTTTTGAACAAGAGATTTATCTTTTTATCTTTGTTAAATCTAAATTCTTGATATAGTTATTACTTCTTGCCAATGGAATAATTACTAATTATGGCTCAAGGTATATAAACTCAAATTTCTTTACTGCACTATTATCAGATGCAGTGATTGATTTGAACTTTCAAACTCTTTTGCTTTGGGACTGGAGGGTGAATCAAAAACCAGTCTATTATTTCTCCAAGTCACGGAGAAAATCAAATAAATAATGCGCCATTTTTAATTTAGAACAGGGTGCAATTTTCATTTGCTGCCCTTGACTATTTAAAAATACTGCTTGATTGTTATTACTACCAAAACCACTATCAGGTTGATCAATAGGATTAGCGACAATTGCATCTAATTGTTTACGCTGTAATTTTTCCATTGCGGGGGTAATGATATCGCCAGTTTGAGCAGCAAAACCAATTAAACGCTGATGGGGTTGTTTGAGTTGGGCTAACTGGGCGACAATATCAGGGACGGGTGCTAACGGTAGGCTTTGGGGGAGCGATCGCTTGGGTAGTTTTTCTGGGCTATAATCTTTGGGCTTGACATCAGCGACAGCCGCAGACATGACAATTAAATCTGCGGTGGGTAAATACTCCAACATTACTTGCTGCATTTCTTCTGCACTAATGACGGGAATGGCTTGTACTCCTAAAGGTACATCCCAATTAGCTGCGCCATGTACTAAAGTCACTTTTGCGCCTCGATGTAAGGCGGCTTGGGCTAATGCTAGTCCCATTTTCCCCGTCGAGGGGTTGCCGATAAATCTGACGGGGTCTAGATATTCTCGTGTACCACCAGCACTAATTAAAACTTGCTTCCCGACTAAATCGCGTTGGCCTTGGGTATGCAGTAGAGAATGAATGTAAGTCACAATTTCGGGAGGTTCTGCCATTCTACCAGCACCGATGCGATCGCACGCCAATAATCCCGAAGCGGTACTCATGCCATGATATCTACTATCTCCTAATAACTGTTGCCAATTACGCTGTACTGTTAGTTGTTCCCACATATCAGTATTCATTGCAGGTGCTAACAATACGGGACAGGTAGAAGCTAATACGGTATTAGTCAGTAAATTATCTGCCATCCCATAGGTTAATTTAGCTAATGTGTTAGCTGTGAGTGGCGCAATCAGCAATACATCAGCCCACTCTCCCAACTCAATATGCAATGGACGGGCGTGAGTTGCTTGCCAAAAATCACTATCTGTGTATGCGCGATGGCGGGAAAGGGTGGATAAGGTTAGGGGTGTAATAAATTCCTGTGCAGAATCGGTGAGGATAACGCGCACTTCTACCCCTGCTTTAAACAGTGTGGAAACCACCTCACAAACCTTGTAAGCTGCAATACCACCACCGACACCAATGAGAACCTTGGGTGGGGGATTTTGAGGATTAGTCATAGGAGTAATGAGTAATGAGTGCTGAGTGCTGAGTAATGAGTAATGAGTAATGAGTAATAAGTAGTGAGTAATGAGTAATGAGTAATGAGTAATGAGTAATAAGTAAAAGTCCAAGAAATAAAAATACTTTTTTACTCTAGGATAAGCCTTGCGGCGATGAGACGCGTAGAGCTTTGAAAAAAATGCGTCCTTGTTTCAATTCTCTAGTCTTAACTACAGGGTTATCCTCAGCACTCATTACTCAGCACTCACCACTCACCACTGTATTGATGACAAAGCCGCAGCAAGTGACCATACACTAAACTGCGGCGTACTGTACTGGACGGGGATATGCTTGGGAGTTGTTGTTGGCTAATCTTGAGCTTCACTTATTGCTACTGACTCTTGACGTAGAATAGAAGTTATTAAATTTTAGCCCCCAGTTTTATTGACTTTTTCTATATCAAGATAGATAGCAAATAGTTGAGAATTGCTGTAGATTAGACATAACCCCCGCACTTATGCCTCATCATAGGGTTCTAGGTCTAGGAGATGGATGTAGGGTTCGACTAATTCGGGACGCTGAAACGCGATCGCTCGCAGTAGATGCCAGTCATTTAAACCCTCAAAAGCATTACTGTAATTATCCATTTCCAGACGAGTAGCTAGTTCTTCTACCTCTGCTGCGGTCATGGCCGCGATTTCTTTCTTGGAAATGCTCAGAGTCGTCATCATGCTTGCCCCTCCCTTATGCAGCATTCGCACCCAGCACGGGTCAAGTGACGCAAAATAGTGCCACCCAATCTATATTACTCATTAGATGGCATGAATTTCCTAAAATTTTTCAGGATTTGTACCATATTTTGTAAAAAGATTGTAACCCAGACTAAGCAATTGTCTTGATGATGAAATTCCGTGCCACATCTAACATTTCCAAATTAATTTCATGTCCTGTCTCAAACTCATGATATTCAACACCTACCCCCAAGGATTTTAATGTTTCCCTAGACCTAAAAGCCGCTTGTAATGGTACAACTTCATCCCGTGTGCCGTGCATAATTAAGGTGGGTGGGATATCGCTATTTGTGGAAATGGCATCAGGATGTAAATACCCACTCATCACGACTAATCCAGCTATGGGCAATTTAGAACCAACATCTAAAGTCATCGCCCCTCCTTGAGAAAATCCACTCAAGACAGTACGTGATAAAGACACGCCCGTGCTAGCTTCTAAGGACAACAAAAAGTCTGTTAATATTTGCCGACTTTCTTCTAATCCTTGATACATATTCTCAGCCCTTAAGTCGTACCATGCTCTACCGATAGCAGAATTGGGAAATGGATATGGGGCGTTGGGGAAGATAAATTGGTAATTAGGTAATTGGAAATAATCTAATAAAGATGCGACATCTTCAGCATTAGCACCCCAACCATGCAATGTGACGACTAAGCCTGTGGGAGTTTGAGAATTTGCTGGTGGAAAGGAAAGATATTGCAAAGACACTGAGTCCTACTCCTGAAATTATGTTCTTGATCACCTCGTTATCTTAATAGTTATTACTGAGCAATTCATTAAAAACTCATCTTATTATACCAATCCACTAAAATTCTGATACAGATCCAAACCCAGAAACCCTTGTCAAATCAGGATTTATCAATTGCGAATTGCGAATTGCGAATTGCGAATTGCGAATTGGTATTAGAGTTGCCTATCACCAATCACGATACAATTTCTGGGCAAGAAACATAATTTCTTCGTTGGGTAGGCGAATCTTGGCTGGCTGACGAGGGTAAGATGTTTCGATGGCGTGTGTATCTTGCTCTATCACTGTTTCCACTGCACTTAATACAAACCTTCCCATTAATGGTTGCAAAATTGGGTGTTTGGGTTGGCTGTAGACTAAAACGAAAGTTTTAGTTTTAGTTGCGGTTTCTGGGTACAGTGCATGAATTTGCAAAATTTCTCCCAGGGAAAAATCTGTACGGAATGTTGTCAAGGACGGGAAGGCATATTCTAATACACCTGTGTAAGTCTTAGGTGCAGTTAAAATTACGGGGTTGCGAAGGATATCATTCCAGGTTGTATCCTCACGGTCTAATTCCTGCACAACCTTTGCCCAATAACCATCATACTCAAATAGGGGGATGCGATTAGCTTTAATGCCAAATAGGTCGCGATGTGTACCGCTTTGGTGGTTGTAGTCATAATTAATCGAGATACTGTCCAAAAAAGTACCGTTAATACTTTTTTCTCCGGCTACTCCCAAAAAGCTCATACCTGCGCTGACTTGAGAGATTAAATCTGGAACGGGAATTTTAGGAGTATAACCGCCGTATGTCCAAATACAATCGTCTTGAATGACTAGTTCTAAAGTATTGAGCAGAGGTTGACTTCCCACTTTATCTGCATTGTGCAGTCTTCCTTGCCCATCAAATTCTAGTGCATGGAAGGGACAGGCGATCGCATTTCCGTTTTGACAAATCCAGCCGTCTGATAACGGTGCTTGCATATGCGGACAAATGTTATCCAGTGCAAACACTTCACCTTGTTGATTTTGCCAAAGTACATAGTCTTTTCCATTCAAGGTAATTTTATAAGGTTTGTTAATACCCAACATGGAACGATGGGCAATTAACCACGGTGCGCCAGGCAAAATTGCTTCCATAGGACTCTCCGAAGAATTATGTAAGTGGCTCAAATATCGCCACCAGCAGAGTAAAATTGTGACAAAAGTTTCATATTTGATTTCAAAATACGACACATTATTCATATTTGTCAACTATGGTGAGGAATAAACCAGAAACTACCCCAATGCGCCGTCAACCGCAGCAAAAACGCTCTCAAGAACGAGTCGAGAAGATTTTGCAAGCAGCCGCAGAAGTGTTTGTAGAGGTGGGATATGAAGCTGCAACTACTCATATGATTGCAGCTAAGGCTAAAACGGCTGTCGGTTCTCTATATCAGTTTTTCCCGGATAAATTGGCAATTTTTCATGCTTTAGAAGCGCGTCACATGGAACAGGTGACAAAGATTAATGCGGAAATGATGCAGTCAGCAGACAAGCAAAGGCCATTGTCAGAGTTTATTGAACGTATGGTGAATACCTACGCAGAATACTTTGAAAATCCCATGTACCGTATTGTGTACATCCAGTATTTTGTTGCGCCGGGGATGTTTCAGCTATTTGACGAAACTTTTAATCAGCAGTTAATTCAACAACTCGCGGCCTTTTTTTGTGGGTGGAATCCTGAGTTAGCCGTCGAAAAAAGCGAATTTTTAGCAGAGACGGTTCACATTTGCTACAACGCTTTACTTCTCAATGCTTTACGTCAAGATAAACACGAAAGACAAGCTCGTTATGCTGAAATTAAGGCTTTATTAGTCGCATATTTGACACTGCACGCACAGCCAACAGCGAAACAGGTAATGAAAGTAATGATATGTCCGCACTGTCATTCATCCAGGTTATCGAAAAATGGGCATCGTCACGGAAAGCAACGCTATCTCTGCAAAGACTGTGGTAAACAGTTTTTGGAAAGGCTTAATGTTTAAGGAAAGAAACTTAAATTAACAAATGCAGTCGTCAACTGAAATTTCTTTTATCTACGTATATTTAACCTGAACTCAGGTTTATGAAAAACGTGGAATTGAAGATGGCAAACCGACTCGCATAAATAATCTGGCGAATGCTTGAGAAAAGTGTTCTAAGTAAGGAGATTTTAATCGCCACCGACAATCTATGTTTGTAGCGTATTTCAAAATATATTCGTAAGGTAAGCTGTATATCTCTCTAAAATTTACAACCAAAGCCTCCCTATTATTGTCAGGGTTAGTTGGCGATGCTAGTAGATGTAAACCCTCTATCCTCCCCGATAAAACCTCATTCCATTTGCCCTTTTTTTGAAATGCTGGGTTCGCTTCTTCAAATTCTGAAATCGGATAAATCGCACACACAACTACTTGACTAACCTTTTTGTTGTCTAGATCACAACTTTGAGTTAAAACAATTAAATCTAATTCGTTTACTTCTACTTCTACGGCTTGAGTTTCATTGTCTTTGTTTCCGAAAGTTGTGGGGTCAAATAATGGTACTGGTACAAGACACCCAGGCAGGTAATCACCTTGCCTGAGAGTCGGTTCATTTACCTGCACCCAGAAAGGATCTATCGTCATTCTTCGTCTAAAAGATAAGGCAGAGGTTTTTTACGCCCTGTGAACTTGGCACGCATAAACACCTGCTCTGAGCGTTTTGGTGGAACTGGATTGTAATCTACTTCACCAATATTTTTAATATACTCTAGGTATTCTTTAATCTGACTCAAAACTTGTAAAGCATTTTCAGTTACTTCTGCTATTTTTCGTCCTTCGGGACTTTGTAACTGAGATGTAGCTCTTGGTTCAAGTACAATTAATTTGGGTTGGGTTGAGGAATGATTATTCCGTAGAGGAGTTATTGTAGCCATCAGTTAATCAACTCCCTTGTGTGTTCTGTAATGCAAGCTTCAAATGCTTTGTTCTTTTGTTCGTGCATTTTTTCCAAAACTTCCCAAAATTCTATTTCATCTTGTGGAATATCCTGTTCTAGAAATAGGTCTAAATCCAACAGTATAGAAATAAAATTTTGTGTAGGCGGAGGAACTAGTGCTTGATTGAGAACAAGTATTGTTGGTAGTTGCTCTTGAGGAATTTGTAGCTGCATAAAGTAGCCACTTAGTCCTTGCGGTAAGTCAGAGGAAACTTCGGGAAATGTCCTTAAGTAATTGTTTAAATCGCTAACAGGTAAGGGAATATCTAGCCTGTTAATATACCTCAATGCTAACCGAGTAATTACGACTGGATTTGTCAACGACTGATAGATACTCCACAGCCGCTTGGCTTCATCTCGGAATCTTTCCCAGCAGTCGTAGGGAGCAAGTCTACTGAATGTTAATCCATCCAAACGCACTTGAATAATTTGTTTTTGATCATCACTGAAGAATCTATAACCGATTTGAGATTGGCTCGCTGTCGCCCCAACACTAGCACCAGCAATCATTTGTCCCTGAAACACAAGTATTTCCTCACGCTTTGGGTACTCAGCTTGAATGCTTGAGTACACCTGCGCCAAAACATCAAGTTTAACTTCTTGTGGAAGTTGAACTTGTATGTCAATCAATGCTTCAGTGATTGGGGCGCGTGAGTAGTGTTTTTGTGCTTGCATACTAGTTATAGTAAACTCCCTATGTTAATAGGGGCAATGTAATTTACAGTGCCTTCACAATCGTTCGGTTAATCTCGAATGTGTCGCAAATGTGAGCGATCGCTTTTTGTTCAAGGAAGGATAATGTAAGATGAATTTTGCTTTTTTAAACCGCCACTCCTTCTAATTGTTCATCTGTTAACTCATACAATTGACGCAACTTATCTAATTTATCTGCATCAGCTTGCCAAAAACCGCGCCCATGGGCTTCTAACATTCGGCTCAGAATATTGCGAAAAGCTTCGGGGTTAGCTTTGCGTAATTTTTCTGCCATTTCGGGATCTAAAGCGTAAGTGTCTGCGGCTTGGTCGTATACCCAATTATCTTGAAAATCAGCTGTACCACCCCAACCAATTAAGGCTGTCATACGTTGGGAAATTTCAAATGCACCGCCTGAACCTTGATTCGCCATCGCCTCAGCCCATTTAGGATTTAGCAGTTTGGTGCGGTATTCCATTCTGAGTAAATCATCTAGGTTGCGGGGTGTGGTGTCTTTGGAGAAACTTTCTACAAAGCTAGCTGTAACTTTCTTCCCACTTTGCTGTTCGGCGGCTTTTTTTAATCCCCCGGTGTTGGCGTAATATTCCTGAATGTCGGTTAAACCATATTCTACAGAATCGATTTCTTGGACGATGCGATCGCTTGTCTGCAATAACTGATTTAATACTTCTGGTCTAGCTTGGCCTTTATCTTGTCTCCCGTAGCTAAAGACGTTGCGACTTTGCCAAGTTTTACCTAATTCATCGCCTGATTCCCAGTTACCATCAACTACTCTATCATTTACTAATGAACCAAAATCACCGGCTGGGTTAGAAAATAATCTGGCGGAGGTATTTTCTACACCTTGGGCTTTTAAAGTTAAGGCGTGTTTTTTAATAAAATTCTGGTCTTCTGGTTCGTCAGCTTCCGCCGCCCTTTGGAATAAATCATCTAATAATTCGATGATGTTGACAAAGCTATCGCGGAAGATTCCTGATAGGTTTCCTAACACATCAATGCGGGGATGTCCAACTTCAGACAAGGGTTTTAATTCATAACGCACAATTCGCCCTGTCCCTTCTTTCACAGGTTCAGCACCGACTAATTCTAAAAGGATTCCTAATGATTCACCCTTGGTTTTAATGGCATCTAATCCCCACAATAAAACCGCTACTGTTTCAGGATATTTGCCATGTTCTTGTAAATGCTGACTGATGATTTTTTGAGCAATTTCTCGTCCCCGTTCATAGGCGGCGGGGGAAGGCATTCTGTAGGGGTCTAATGCGTGGATATTTCTGCCTGTGGGTAATACTCCTGCGCCATCTCTTAATAAGTCGCCACCAGGCGCGGGGGGGATAAATTCACCGTTTAATCCTCTTAATAAATTGGTGATTTCATCTGTGGTTTGCATCAACAAATCTGTGATTTGCTGTGCTGTTTCTGGGTTTGTTGGTTGTTCACTGCCAAAATATGCTTCGAGATATGATGCTAATTCTTTTTCAGTGGGTGGTTCGCCTAATGTATGTAACCCAGAAGAGAATAATCTAGTTTCTAAAACTTGGAGATATTCGTATAACTTCACTAAATAATCATCAAAAGCATGACTGCTAAACATTCTGATATTTTCTGGAGTGAAGGGAATACCCAATTTTTTCGCATCCTCAAATGGGCAATCTACTTCTAACCCAGTATCAACAATCTTTTTACAAATCCCTTCTTTGAGGACATAATTCTTTTTCGTGTCTTCACGATATTCAGCAATTAAATCTCGCAGTGCCACCAATTCCTTATACAACCCAGCCCGACCATAGGGCGGGACATTGTGAGAAATTAACACGCCATAACCGCGACGTTTAGCTAATATCGATTCGGAAGGATTATTAGCAGCATATATATATAGATTTGGTAAATCTCCTAATAAAATATCTGACCAAGAATAACCTGTATTTCCTAACGGTGAACCTGGCAACCATTCTACAGTCCCGTGCATTCCAAAGTGAACAACTGCATCGGCTTGCAGTTCATTTTGTAACCATTTATAAAAAGCAGCATATTGCGGATGTGGTGTTAAATCCCGTTCAAACATTAACCGCATGGGGTCGCCTTGTATTCCTAGTGGCGGTTGTATACCTATCCAGACATTTCCTAACTGCACACCACCCACATGAAGTTCATCACCGTAGGTTTTAATTCCACTTCCTGTTAAGGATTTCCATTGTTTTTCAATGCGGGATGTGCGGAGATATCCTAACCATTTTTCTAATTTTCGGGCGTTAACAGTGATGGCTGAAGATGGGAAAGGTTTATTCATTTCCCATCTTTCCATTTCTTCGTCAATTTCTTTGACTTTGCGAATTAATTCTTCGCCATCTTCGGGAATATCGCCGACGTTGTAACCTTGGTCTTTGAGGGCGTGGAGTAATTTAATTAAACTGCGGGGTACGTTTAATAATGCAGCCGTACCCACTGCACCATAACCAGGGGGGAAGCCATATAAAATGATGGCGATTTTACGTTCTGCGGGTGGTGTTTGTCGCAGTTTCACCCAGTTTTTGACTCTCCCAATGAGACGCTGTACTCGTTCGGGGACTAAATAAATGTCTTCACCCACTAACCCACCGAGGGGAACGGTATCAATTGCGCCGTCTAATTCTGGTAAGGCGTACAAGACTACGCTTTGCAAACCACCCACGCCTTGACGTGTCCAGGAGTGGATGTCTTGAATTAACAGTGGTGCGGCGACGATGTAGGGGATGTTTTTGGCGGTAAGGATGCGTTTGGCTACTTCTACTTGGCGACCGGCTTCCATTGAACCGGCTGGGCCACCGACGAGGGGAAAGCCTATTGTAGAAACAATTGCATCTACTTTGACGGCTTCTGGAGATAGGGAGGGGGTTTCGATATTACCTTGCTGGCGTTGCTGAAGTTCGTAGTCGGTGGTCATCCAGTCTCTAACTGCTACGTGTCCCTCTACGCCGTTGATGAAGATGGGTAAGGGTATTAAACCCGCTTGTTCAAAGCGGCGAATGAGTTGGGGAATGTATGGTTGTTTGGTGATGACGTGTTTACGGTAGAGGAGGATGGCGGTGACTGGGGACTGGGGATTTTTTGCTATGCCCTGCTTTTGATACCATTCTAGGTAGGCTTTGGGTGATGTGAAATATCCTGGATAGTCGGGATGTAGTAAACCTATGTTGGGGTTTCTATGGGTGGGGGGATTTCGCCGACTTTTAAGTCTAAATATTTTTCTGCTAATGTCCAAAATAATGATGCTACGTTTTCTGTCCCGCCGGCGTTCCAGTAACCGTAGATGATTAACCAGTTGCGTAAGTCTTGGACTTTCTGGACTGGGACGAATTTTAGGAGTTTGGGGCCGATTTTTAAGAAGCTAATATAACCGGCTAGTTTGTCTTCTTCGCGTCCGTTGCTGAATTTGTCGAGGATAAATTTAACAGGTTTGGGCATTCCTTTGGGTTTGTCACCAATGGCGAATGCACCAATTTTAGTTAAACTCATCAGTTCTAAGGCTGACTCGAATACTAGGCGGATGGGGATTTGACTGATGCGATCGCGTAACCACAAAACTTGGTCATAATCAAAGATGAGGCTACCAAAAATACGTCCGCGCCTTGTAATGCTGTTTCTACTTCTTGGGGTTGGCTGGTAATATCGCGATCGCTAAATACTCGAATATCTAAGTCTGTACAGCGAGATTTCGCCAGCAATGCGGCTTTTCTGTACAGTTCAGCGTTAAATGATTCAAATCCAGCAATCAGAACGATGCGTTTCATTACCGTAATTTCTGCAATATTTCTTTACTTTTCATTCTAAACTTGCTTGCGAGTTGCTGGTTGAATATCTGCCTAGTGGAATGGCAGATGTTTTTTAAATAAAGTATCTTTTAATACTTTATTTGACGTATCTTGGGGGATTTATGACACTATGTAAAGTGTCACTGACTAAATATTGATTTTTCTCTGGAAAAAGATATTCTGGGATTAAGTGCAAGGAGTGATACCACTTCACCTGATAAACATGAAACAAGTGAATGGGTATAAATCCATACAAAAACGCTTAGATAAGTAAAGTTCTAGGCGTTTTTGTGTATTAAAAACTAAAGGTGGTACGGATAGTACCGACGAAGATATCGTTGTTACGAGAGATATGTCCAGGGTCGGTAACGAGAAAGAAGCCTGGTGTGATGGAGATGTTATCGTTAACTAAATAGCGGTAAAACACTTCGTAGTGAGTAGAATTACCAGTATCTACGTTGGCCACGGCAACACCGTTATTTAATTTGAGTGGTTGACCGTAGATGAAGCCCAATATGTCGCCTTTTCTGCCAAAGGGGTCAT